>NZ_KB899000.1:200974-313732 GCF_000377965.1 Streptomyces sp. CNB091 | reverse complement strand
CCCGCACCGGCCTTCGGCGCCCCGTCCGCGCCCACGCCGCCGCCCGCACCGCAGCAGCCGATGCACGCGGCGCCGACGATCGCGGCCCCGCCGGTTCCCCAGACGCCGCAGGCGCCTCAGGCTCCGTCCCCGTACGGCCAACCCCAGCAGCCCCAGCAGCCCCACCAGCCCCACCAGCCCCACCAGCCCCACCAGCCCCACCAGCCCCACCAGCCCCACCAACCCCACCAACCCCAGCAGCCGCAGCAGCCCCAGTGGGGCCAGGTCCCCGGCCAGGGCGCGCCGCCCGCCGCTCCCTTCGGCCAGCAGGCCCCGGCTCCCTTCGGCCAGCAGGCCCCAGCTCCCTACGGTCAGCCCGCACCGGCCCCGTACGGCCAGCAGCCCGCCGTCGGTATGCCGCCGGGCGTCCCGCAGGGCGTGCCCCAGGGAGTGCCGGCCACGGGCGCGGGTCTCCAGGCGGCTCTGCAGCCGTACAAGGAGACCGCGACCGGGCAGCGCTGGACCCCGCAGAACCAGCAGCTCATGCGGGTCGACCTGACCATGGGCGGATCCGGGGTCCTGGCGCGCCAGGGCAGCATGGTGATGTACCAGGGCAAGGTGGACTTCGGGTACAAGAGTGCCGGATTCGTCGGCCGCGCCGTGGGCAACGCCACGGGCCAGGAGATGCAGCTGATGCGCTGCACCGGCCGCGGCCAGGTCTTCCTCGCCGAGGAGGGCTCGCACCTGCACCCGATCGAGCTGCAGGGCGATGCCATCTGCGTCTCCGCCGAGAGCGTCCTCGCCTTCGACGAGTCCCTCCAGTACGAGGTCCGCAGGGTCGAAGGGCACGGCATCCCCGGCGGCGCCCTGTTCACCATGCAGTTCCAGGGCACCGGCACCGTGATCGTGAAGACCCACGGCACCCCGGTCGTCCTGCCGGTCACGCCCACCACGTTCGCCGACTGCAACGCGGTGGTCGCCTGGTCGGCCGCCTCCCAGGTGATCGTCTCCAGCCAGGTCCGGCTGCGCCGCAACGCGTACCCCGGACACAGCGGGGAGACCGTGAACCTCCAGTTCCGGGGAGCCCCCGGCAACTTCATCGTCGTCCAGCCCTACGAGGTCTGAGGGAGCCCGTCATGAACCAGCAACTCGCGGGCTTCGCCCCGACCCCTGTCACGGCCCGTATGGAGAACCACGGCAAGACCATGCTCAAGGTCGCCATGGCCTCCGGGCAGGACCTCTTCGCACGCACCGGCTCGATGGTCGCGTACGAGGGCTTCATCCAGTACGAGCCCAACCCGCCCGCCGCCCGGCAGATCGCCTCCCAGTGGATCACCGGCGAGGGCGCGCCCGTCATGAAGTGCTCCGGCGACGGACTGCTCTACCTCGCCGACTACGGCGCCGACGTGGTCGTCATCAACCTCGACAACGACTCCATCTCCGTCAACGGCTCCAACCTCCTCGCGTTCGACGCCCACCTCACCTGGGGCGTCGAGAAGGTCAAGGGGCTCGCCAAGTTCGCTGGACAGGGCCTGTGGAACGTCGTCGTCCAGGGCACCGGATGGGTCGCCGTCACCTCGCGCGGCACCCCGATCGTCGTCGACTGCGGACGCGGTGAGGACGAGACGTACGTCGACCCGGACGCGCTCGTCGCCTGGTCCCCGAACCTCAAGGTGAAGGGCAAGCGGAGCTTCAAGGCCGGCTCGCTGATCGGCCGCGGCAGCGGCGAGGCGTACCAGATGGCCTTCTCCGGCCAGGGCATCGTCGTCGTCCAGCCGAGCGAGGACAGCACGGACCGGCTGCGGATCCGGAACTGACGGGGAGGGAGAACACATCATGCAGAGTCCGCTTTTCAGCCACACCGAGCAGCAGACCCAGGACCGTTACGCGATCCAGAACCCGCAGCTCCTGCGGGTCTCGCTGACCGGCCACGACGACGTCCTCGCCCGCAAGGGCGCCATGGTGGCCTACCAGGGCCTGATGGACTTCGACGGGGAATACCAGTCCCAGGGCCAGCGCCGCGCCCGCGCGAACACCGGCGAGGGCCTCGACCTGATGCGCGTGTCCGGCCAGGGCACCGTCTACCTCGCCAACCTCGCGCAGTACATCCACGTCGTGGACGTCGACCGCGAGGGGATGACCGTGGACAGCTCCTACGTCCTCGCGCTCGACTCCTCGCTGCACACCGAGGTCATCGCGGTGGACAGCCAGTACGGGATCTCCGGCAGCGGCAAGTACCAGCTCAACATCTCCGGCTCGGGCAAGGTCGCCCTCATGACCTCGGGCCAGCCCCTGATGATGCAGGTCACGCCCGAGAAGTACGTCAACGTCGACGCCGACGCGATCGTCGCCTGGTCCAGCTCCCTGCGTGTGCAGATGCAGGCCCAGACGCACTCCTCGGGTGTCTTCAGGCGTCGTGGCAACACCGGAGAGGGCTGGGAGCTGAGCTTCCTCGGCCAGGGCTTCGCTCTGGTCCAGCCGAGCGAGGTCATGCCGCCGCAGAACGCCCAGATCGGCCAGGGCGCCCGCGCCCAGTTCGGCGTGGGCCAGCAGGGCTCCCAGGGCCAGAACCAGAACAACGCCTGGAACTGACCCGCACCCGCAAGCCACAGCGGTAAGGGGCGGCCTCCCGGAGGCCGCCCCTTACGCACATCCCTGCGGCCTGCCGCTACAACCGGGACCGCGTCGCCTCCAGCAGGCGCACCACGGAGGCGTCGGCCACCCCCGGCACGTCCGCGTAGCCGAACCAGCGCAGCTCCAGGGACTCCTCGCTGATCCGCTCCGCCGCTCCGGGCGGGGCCAGCGCGGCGTACTGCACATCGAGGTGCCAGTTGCAGGGAGCCGGAATCGGGTGCCGGTCCAGCCGGACCGGTCCGCCGGGCAGCAGGGTGAGCCCCGTGATGCCGGACTCCTCCGTCGCCTCACGGAGCGCCGCCGCCTCCAGGGCGACGTCCCGCTCCTCGCAGTGGCCGCCCATCTGGAGCCACATCCGCAGCTTCCGGTGCAGGGTCAGCAGAACCCTCTCCCGCTCCGGATCGATCACCAGGGCGCTGGCCGTGACATGCCCGGCCCCGCACGCCTTCCACATGCCGTCCTCGTGCTGTGCGAGGTGATCCAGGTAGGCCTGACGCAGCTCCGCCTGGTCACCGGCCTCGTCCTCGGGGGCATAGCCCTTCAGCACGAGAACGGCGTCGTCGCGCAGGGTCACTGGTCGCGGCCGTCCTTGCCCTCGCTCGTGCCCTCGTCGTCGCCGTCTTCCTTGCCGTCGCCCTTGCCGTCGCCCTTGCCCTCGACGGGCTTCGGCTTCGGCTCGTCCTCCGCCGCGGACTTCCGTGAGCCCTTCGCCGCCTCGCCGAGCATCTTGTCCAGCTCGGAGAAGTCGGCCTGCTCGTGATGGACGAAGCCGTCCGGGTCGTCCAGGTCGTGGGCCGTCGGCAGCATGTCCGGGTGGGCCCAGAGCGCGTCCCGGCCCTCCAGACCCCGGGCGTCCGTGAGCGAGGCCCACAGGCGCGAGGCGTCCCGGAGCCGGCGCGGGCGCAGCTGGAGACCGATGAGCGTGGCGAACGTCTGCTCGGCCGGTCCACCGGAGGCACGGCGCCGGCGCATCGTCTCGCGCAGCGCGTCGGACGAGGTCAGCCGGGACTTCGCGGCCTCGTGGACCACCGCGTCCACCCAGCCCTCCACCAGCGCGAGAGCCGTCTCCAGACGGGCCAGGGACGCCTTCTGCTCGGGCGTGTCCTCCGGCTGGAACATGCCCTGCTGAAGGGCGTCCTGCAACTGCTCCGGCTGCGAGGGGTCGAACTGGCCGACGACGTCCTCCAGCTTGCTGGTGTCGACCTTGATGCCGCGGGCGTACGCCTCGACGGCACCGAACAGATGCGACCGCAGCCACGGCACATGGGCGAAGAGCCGCTGGTGAGCGGCCTCGCGCAGGGCCAGATACAGCCGCACCTCGTCCTGCGGGACGCTGAGGTCCTTGCCGAACTTCTCCACGTTCAGAGGAAGCAGCGCGGCCTTGCCCGCCGGCCCCAGCGGCAGCCCGATGTCGGTGGAACCGACCACCTCACCGGCCAGCACGCCCACGGCCTGCCCGATCTGCTGGCCGAACATGGCGCCGCCCATCGACCGCATCATGCCGATCAGCGGGCCCGCCATGGCCTGCATCTCCTCGGGCAGCACATCGCCCATCGCCAGGCCCACCCGCTCGGCAACCGGGTCGACCAGTTGCTGCCAGGCCGGCAGCGAGGCCTCGACCCACTCCGCGCGGCTCCACGCCACGGTGGAGACCGAACCGGACGGCATCGACGTCACGCCGTCCAGCCACAGGTCCGCCAGCCGCAGCGCCTCGTCGACCGCCGTGCGCTCGGACGGGCCCACACTGGCGTCCTTGGAGCCGTCCGGGGCGCCCTGCGAGACCGTCTGGCGGGCGATCTGCTTGGCCATGTCCCAGTTCACGGGACCGCCCTCGTAGCTCAGCATCTGACCGAGCTGCTGGAAGGCCGCACCGAGATCGTTCGGATTCATCGAGCCGAACATCGCGGCGAACGGGTTGTCCCCGCCCGCTCCCGGCCCGAATCCGAACGGGCCCCCGGGCCCGCCAGCGCCCTGCCCACCTTCGGTGGGGTCCTTCTTCTTGCCCTCGTCGCCGTTCTCCGGCTCCTCCGGCGGAAGGCCGAATCCGAATGGGGTGTCACTCACGGGTTTCCTCGGCTCGTAGGGCCGCCGGCTCGAACCGACGGCGACTGCCCGACATCACCATCCAGCGTAGACACCACGCCCGCTTCGGGCCTCAGTGCTCCGCCGACTCCCGGCCTGCGGCAGGATGGACGCCACCTGGTACGTACGCGTCATTCGGGTACGTACTGAAGACAACCGCTGGAGACGCCCGGTGAGTTCCCCAGATCCGCAGGTTCGCGCAGCGCGAAACCTGACCGACCCCTCGCCCGAGAGCACGCCCGAGACGAAACGCCCCAGGCCCCCCAGAAACCGGGGCCCCGTCGTCGCGGTCACCGGCGCCGCCACCGGCATCGGCGAACTGCTGACCGCCCACCTCGCCGCATCCGACGCGATCAAGCAGGTCATCGCGATCGACGAGCGCCGGGGAGAGGCGTCCGAGGCGACCTGGCACATCCTGGACGTACGCGATCCGGCGATCGCCGAGAAGCTGCGCGGCGCGGACGTCGTCGTCCACCTGGCCCTCGACCTCGACCTGGAGACCGACCCCGCGGCCCGCACCGCGTACAACGTACGTGGTACCCAGACCGTGCTCACCGCCGCGGCGGCCGTCGGGGTCCACCGGGTCGTGCTGTGCACCTCGGCGATGGTCTACGGGGCGCTCGCCGACAACGATGTGCCGCTCTCCGAGGACGCCGAACTGCGGGCCACCGCCGAGGCCACCGGTGTCGGCGACCTCCTGGAGATCGAGCGGCTCGGCCGCCGGGCCCCGCGCGCTCACCCCGGGCTCCATGTCACCGTCGTGCGCCCCACCGTCCTGGTCGGCGGCACCGACACCGCCCTGACCCGCTACTTCGAGTCACCGCGCCTCCTGGTCGTCGCCGGATCGCGCCCCACCTGGCAGTTCTGCCACGTCGAGGACCTGGTGACGGCGCTGGAGTACGCCGCCCTGGAGAAGATCGACGGCGAGTTCGCGGTCGGCTGCGACGGCTGGCTGGAGCAGGAGGAGGTTGAGGAGCTCAGCGGTGTGCGCCGGATGGAGCTGCCCTCCGCCGTGGCGCTCGGGGCCGCCGCCCGGCTGCACCGGATCGGCCTCACCCCGTCCCCGGCCGGCGACCTGGCGTACACGATGCACCCCTGGGTGGTCAGCGTCAGCAGGCTGCACGACGTGGGCTGGCGGCCGAAGTGGACGAACGAGGAGGTGCTCGGAGCCCTCCTCGAAGAGGTCGAGGGCCGCCACACGCTCGCCGGGCGCCGCCTCGGGCGCAAGGACGCCACCGCCGCCGGAGCCGCCGGAGCGACGGTCGCCCTGCTCGGCGCGGCCGCCGTGGTGCGCCGCGCCCGCAAGGCCCGCCGCCGCATCTGACCGCTCAACGGCGCCCGAGGCCCTGTAGGAGGCTCCAAACCGGCCGGCCGGCCGCCGGAAGAACAGGCAATTCCGGGATGTCGGAGCCGTACGGCACGATGGGAGCATGGCACCCACCCACGACCACCCCGGCGAGCACGCGGCGGCCGACCCCATCCGGCTGCTGGCGATCCGGGACACCCCGCTCTCCGTCGACGAGGTCTTCCGCGCGGTCGGCGACGACGCGGCGGGCGGCCTCGCGCTCTTCGTCGGCACCGTGCGCAACCACGATGCGGGACAGGACGTCGGCGCGCTCGGCTATTCCTGTCACCCCTCGGCCGAGGACGAACTGCGCCGAGTGGCGGAGAAGGTCGTAGCCGACCACCCGGTCCGCGCACTGGCGGCCGTCCACCGAGTGGGTGAACTGGAGGTGGGCGACCTGGCCGTGGTCGTCGCCGTCGCCTGCCCGCACCGCGCCGAGGCCTTCGACGCCTGCCGCAAGCTCATCGACGACCTCAAGCACGAGGTTCCGATCTGGAAGCACCAGCGCTTCTCGGACGGCACGGAGGAGTGGGTCGGAGCCTGCTGAGCGCAAACCGGACCGGAGCGCATCCGCCCCGATTTGCGTAACGGCACCCCCGCCATGAGCGTTGGTCTTCCGGATCGTTAATCTGCTGATCGGGCATCCGGTCGCTCATGGGGTAGGGAGGTCGTGATGGCGGCACTCGCTTGGCTGTTGATTCCACTTTTCGCTGCTGTCGGTGGTGCGATATGGGCGAGTTGGGCTGCCCGCAACCGCACGACCGGCGATGTCACCGAACTCGCCGGCTACGCCAGGTTCCGTGACGCGATGGAGAAATCGCACTCCGGTTCCGGGACTCTCTGAGGACCGACGCACGCCGCGTGACCACCCTCCGCCGCGTTCCGGTCTCCCCGTACGGACCGGCCCCGGCGGTGCACTGACAGGCCCTTCCCGTACTGTCGTTCCATGCCACGCAGCACCGCGACGATGCTCGCCTCCGCCCTCGTCCTCATCGCGCTGCTCTGCGCAGGCGTGCTGGTCAAAGTGCCGTATTCGGAGATGTCCCCCGGGCCGACGGTGAACACCCTGGGCGACGCGCGTGGCGAGCCCGTCCTGCAGATCTCGGGTCGCAAGACGTACCCGGCATCCGGGCACCTCAACATGACGACGGTCCGCGTCACCGGGGCGGACTACCGGATGAACATCTTCGAGGCCGTCTACGGCTGGCTGGCCCACGACAGCGTCGTGGTGCCGCACGACACGCTCTACCCGGACGGCAAGACCGAGGAGCAGTCCACTCAGGAGAACGCCGAGGAGTTCAGCCAGTCCCAGGAGAGCGCCAAGGTGGCCGCCCTGAAGGAGCTGGAAATCCCGGTCGCCACCCAGGTCGTGGTCTCCACGGTGGTCAAGGACAGCCCCTCCGAGGACAAGCTGCACGCGGGCGACGTGATCAAGGCCGTCGACGGCACCGCGGTCAAGGAGCCCGGCGACGTCGCGAAGCTCGTCACCAAGCACCAGCCCGGCGAAGACGTCACCTTCACCATCATCCCGGCGAAGACCGCCGCCGCGGCCGAGAAGGCCGGGCGCGCCCCCGAGGGCGGCGAGGAGATCACCATCAGGACCGCGAAGGCCCCCGCCGCCGAGGGCGACGGCGAGGCGGGCGGGAAGGACCGGGCGATCGTCGGCATCAGGGCCGGGACGGACCACACGTTCCCGTTCGAGATCGACATCAAGCTCGCCGACGTCGGCGGGCCGAGCGCCGGCCTGATGTTCTCCCTCGGCATCATCGACAAGCTCACCCCGGGTGACCTGACCGGCGGCAGGTTCGTCGCGGGCACCGGCACCATCGACGAAGCGGGCGCGGTCGGCCCGATCGGCGGCATCAACATGAAGCTGGTCGGCGCCCGGAACGCCGGCGCCCGCTACTTCCTCACGCCCGACGACAACTGCGCGTCGGCCGCCGCCGACACGCCCGACGGGCTCACCCTGGTGCGGGTCAAGACCATCGAGGACGCCACGAAGTCGATGGAGCAGATCCGCAACGGGAAGACCGCGGGTCTGCCGAGCTGCTCGCCCGGCTGACGGCCGCGCCGCCCGGGAACCGTGGGACGGCCCCGGGCAGCGGCCCGATCAGGACTCGAACGTCGCCGCCAGCGCCTCGGCGAGGCCGGGCACCAGGCCGGCGCCGGTCAGCACCTCGGTGGGGGAGTCCTTCTCGCGCAGCCGTACGGCGGACTCGCGGGCCCCGTCCCGCAGGACGGCCACGGTCATCCGTACCTCCTGCCGGTCGGGGTGCTTGGCGACCCACTGGGTCAGCTGCTTGTCGTTCAGACCGTCCGGCACGGAGGTCTCGGCGGACGGCGGCAGCATCAGCCGCTCCACCGTCATGGCGCAGCCGACCACGGCGTCGGGCCAGGCGATCGTGCCGAGGAAGTCGTCGAGCGCGGTGCCCGGCGGGAGTTCGTCCTGCTCGATCGGGGTGAGCGCGGCGACGGAGGAGCTGGGGTCCTCCAGGCCCAGCTGACGGGCGAGGCCGGGCTCCTGGACCCGCAGCTGTGCGGTGTCGACCAGGGCGAACAGCCGGGCGGGCTGGTCCCAGCCGAGGTTGGAGGCATAGGCGTCGATTTCGAGGACGGCGACGGTGAGCGGACTCGCGGCCATCGGGGGTCCTGCGGGGGAAACGTTGGGCATGGGCAATATCCTGCCTCCTTCCGCCCCCGGAACGGGAACTAGGTAAAGCCTCAGTAAGTTGCATAGGTGGGCTCTAGGATCGCTGGGCCCGTCCACACGACCGCGAACTACGAGGTGCGCACGTTGGCTTTCCAGATGCCGGACCGCGGCGGAGGCCCGACCGGGCCACGGATCAGAGTCGGCCGCCCGTCCCGGCGCGCCCGTACCCTGCTCATGACTTTGGGTGTCCTGGCGGTTCTCGCCATGGCCTTCGTCATGTTCGCCGGGTTCTGGACGGACTGGCTCTGGTACAGGTCGGTCGCGTATTCATCCGTCTTCACCACCACCCTGTGGACCAAGATCGGGCTGTTCCTCGTCTTCGGACTGCTGATGGCGATCGCCATCGGAGTGAACATCTGGCTCGCGCACCGGCTCCGGCCGCCGCTGAGCGCGATGTCCCTGGAGCAGCAGAGCCTGGACCGCTACCGGATGAGCATCGCCCCCTACAAGAAGTGGGTGCTGCTCGCCGTCACGGCGCTCGTCGCGCTGATCGGCGGAGCTTCCGCCTCCGGTCAGTGGCGTACGTGGCTCCTGTACGTCAACGGCGTGCCGTTCGGGCAGAAGGACCCCCAGTTCCAGCTGGACGTCGCCTTCTTCGCTTTCGACCTGCCGTGGTACCGCTTCCTGCTGGGCTTCGGCTTCGCGGCGACCGTGCTCTCGCTGATCGCCGCCGCGCTGACCCACTATCTGTACGGCGGGCTGCGCATCACCAGCCCCGGCGCCCGCGCCACCGGGGCGGCCACCGGCCACCTCTCGGTGCTGCTGGGCATCTTCGTCTCCCTGAAGGCCGTGGCGTACTGGCTCGACCGGTACGGGCTGGCGGTGAAGTCCAGTGACTTCAAGGCCGCGGACAACTGGACGGGCCTGCGGTACGTCGACGCCAACGCCTACCTCCCGGCGAAGACCATCCTGTTCTGCATCGCGGCCATCTGCGCCGTGCTGTTCTTCGCGACGCTGTGGCGCCGCACCTGGCAGCTCCCGGTCATCGGCTTCGGCCTGATGGTGCTCTCGGCGATCCTGATCGGCGGGCTCTACCCGGCGATCGTGCAGAAGTTCCAGGTCCAGCCGAACGAGCAGGCCAAGGAAGCCGAGTTCATCCAGAAGAACATCAATGCCACACGCGACGCGTATGACATCGATGATGCCAAGGTGGACGACTACGACGGTCAGGCGACCACCAAGGACGACACCAAGTTGCGGGCCGCGGCCAACAGCGCCGCCAGCTACCGCGTGATGGACCCCAACGTCGTCTCCCCGGCCTTCCAGCAGCTCCAGCAGCGGAGGAACTACTACCAGTTCCCCAAGACGCTGGACGTCGACCGCTACAAGGACAAGGACGGCAAGGAGCAGGACACCGTCATCGGTCTGCGTGAGCTGAACATCCAGGGCCTGCCCAAGCGGAACTGGATCAACGACCACTTCACGTACACCCACGGCTACGGCGCCATCGCGGCCCGGGGCACGACCACCGGGACGAATCCGACGGGGTCCCCGGACTTCAGCGAGTCGGGGCTGCCCACCACCGGTGAGCTCGGCAAGTACGAGCAGCGGATCTACTACGGCGAGAACACCCAGCAGTACTCCATCGTCGGCGGGCCCCAGAAGGAGCTCGACTACGAGGAGGACGGCGAGAAGACCACCAGCTACAAGGGCGACAGCGGGGTCAGTCTCTCCAACACCTTCAACCGTGCCGCGTACGCGGTCTCCTTCAGCGAGCCGCAGATCATGTACTCGGGAGCCATCGGTGAGGGCTCGCGGATCCTGTACAACCGCACGCCCAAGGAGCGCGTCGAGGCGGTCGCCCCGTGGCTGACCATCGACGGCGACGCCTACCCGGCGGTCGTCGACGGCCGGATCCAGTGGATCGTCGACGCGTACACCACGAGCAACGGCTACCCGTACGCGTCCCGGACCACGCTCGGCGACACCACGGCCGACTCGCTGACCACCAACCAGCGCGCGGTCGTCGCCCAGCAGAACCAGGTCAACTACATCCGCAACTCGGTGAAGGCCACCGTCGACGCCTATGACGGCAAGGTCAAGCTCTACGAGTGGGACACCAAGGACCCGGTCCTCAAGACCTGGCGCAAGGCGTTCCCGGGGACGGTCGAGTCCCGCGGGGAGATTCCGCAGGAGCTCATGGACCACCTGCGGTATCCGCAGGACCTCTTCAAGGTGCAGCGCGAGCTGCTCACCCGCTACCACGTCGAGGACCCCGCGCAGTTCTACAGCGGCAGTGACGCGTGGCAGGTGCCGGACGACCCGACCAACAAGGAGCCCGGCTCCGTCCCGCCGTACTACCTGAGCATGAAGATGCCGGGCCAGGACGAGCAGCAGTTCTCGCTGACCACCACGTTCACTCCCCGAGGGCGACCCAACCTGGGGGCCTTCATGGCGGTGAACGCGGACGCGGCCAGCAAGGACTACGGCCAGATGCGGCTCCTGCGGGTGACCTCCACCGTGAAGGGCCCGGGCCAGGTACAGAGTGAGCTCAACGGCAACGACGACGTCGCCGAGTTCGTGAGGAACCTCAAGGGCACCGACTCGGACATCGAGTACGGCAACCTGCTGACGGTTCCGCTGGAGGGCGGGTTCCTCTACATCGAGCCGGTCTACACGCGCGGTGGCAACCAGAACTACCCGCTGCTGCGCAAGGTGGCCGCCTCGTACGGTTCGAAGATCGTCTTCGAGAACAGCCTCGGGGAGGCGCTCAACGCCGTCTTCGGGGTCGAGGACGACGGGGCCACGACACCGCCCGACCCCGATGTGCCGCCGGGCGAGACCGACGAGCCCCCGGCCACCGGCAGCGCGGCGCTCAAGAAGGCCATCGCGGACGCCCAGAAGGCGTACTCCGACGGTGAGAAGGCGCTGCAGGAGCAGGACTGGCCGGCCTACGGCAAGGCCCAGGAGGCTCTTCAGGACGCTCTGGAGCGAGCAGCCGCCGCGCAGCCCAAGGCGGGCAGTGAGGGGGACAAGGCCGACGGCGCCGAGAAGCCGGCGGGCGACGCCAAGCCGGACAGCTCGGCCGAACCCGCGAGCGCCGACAAACCAGCGGACGCGGACAAGGCGCATCCGGCGAGGGAGCCGGATACGGCCGAAGGGGCCGAGAAGGGCTCCGACCAGGGCAGCTGAGCAGAGTCCACCCCGCGTCGTGGTACGGTTTGAACACAACGACGCGGGGTGGAGCAGCTCGGTAGCTCGCTGGGCTCATAACCCAGAGGTCGCAGGTTCAAATCCTGTCCCCGCTACTGAAAAGACGAAGGCCCGGATCCATTGGGATCCGGGCCTTCGTCGTGCCTGTTGTGCGTTCAGCCGTGTCGGTCCCAAGCTGTGGGCGTGAAGTGCGGTTCGCTGGGCAGCAGTTGCTTCCGGACGTGTTTGACTTGTCTCTCTGTGGGCATGTCGACAAAACGCTGTAGTGACCTCACTGGCCGCGATATACCAGGTGTACGCGGGTTACAGGTGGTGCGACGATGGTATTTATGGGGGACAGGGCAACTCTGTTGGAGACAGGGCGGTTTGTGCAGCGGCGCGGCCAAGATGGGGAAAGTGCGGTAGACGCGGCTTTCGCCGCTGCCATCGTCGGGGCGGGCGCACCGGTCCAGCGGACCGGCGCCATCGACGCGAGCGCCACCGCGACCGCGTCCGACGAGGACACCACGGACGCGGTCGACGCCGCGGACAGCGCCGAGAGCGAGGCGCGCCACCGGCGCGCCGCCGACGCGGGGGACACCGCGTCCATGAGCGTCCTGGGCGCGCTGCTGCTGCGCCGCGGCGAGCTGGACGGCGCCGAGCGGTATCTGCGCGCCGCCACCGCCGACGGGGACCGCGCCGCCGCGAACAACCTGGGCGTCCTGCTGCACCAGCGCGGCTACCCGGACGAGGCCGCCGGCTGGTGGCGTATCGCCGCCGTGGCCGGATCCGCCGCCGCCGCGCATGCGCTCGGCAGGCACTTCCGCGAGCGCGGCGACGAGCCCGGCGCGGAGTACTGGCTGCGCCAGTCCGCCGAGCAGGGCCACGCACTGGGCGCGTACGCGCTGGCCGACCTGCTGGAGCACCGCGGCGACGTCGGCGCGGAGCGCTGGCTGCGCGCCGCCGCCGAACAGGGGCACCGTGAGGCCGCCTACCGGCTGGCCCGCGCCCTGGAGCGGAAGGCCGTCAAGGACCCGCACGAGGCCTTCGGCCTGGGCCGAGGCCCCGCTTCCGGACGAACCGGAACGGGCCTCGGCCTGCCGGGCGACCCGCCCGCACCCGCCCATGGCCGGGCGGCGGGCCCCGCGGGCGTCAGGAGCGCGGCCGACGGCGACAGCCCGGTGGCGGGACCCGCCGCCGGCCGGGTCGGCGAGGCCGAGCAGTGGTACCGCCAGGCCGCCGCCCGGGGCCACCGGCGCGCCGCCCTGCACCTCGGCGCGATCCTGGAGCAGCGCGGCGAGCTCAAGGAGGCCGGACGCTGGTACCTCACCTCCGCCAAGGACGGCGAGCCGCGCGCCGCCTGTGCGCTCGGGTTCCTGCTGCGCGACGCGGGCGACGAGGAGAGCGCCGCCGTGTGGTGGCTGCGCGCCGCCCAGGACGGTGACGGCAACGCCGCCAACGCGCTCGGCGCGCTGCACGCCGCACGCGGTGAGCAGCAGACCGCCGAGCGCTGGTACCGGGCCGCCATGGACGCGGGCGACGTCAACGGGGCGTACAACCTCGGCCTGCTCTGCGCCGCCCAGGACCGTACCCCGCAGGCCGAGCAGTGGTACCGCCGCGCCGCGTACGCCGGGCACCGCGAGGCCGCCAACGCGCTCGCGGTGCTCCTCCTCCAGGCCGGCGACCACACCGGGGCCGAGCCCTGGTTCTCCAAGGCGGCCGAGGCGGGCAGCGTCGACGCGGCCTTCAACCTCGGCATCCTGCACGCGGGACGCGACGAGGACCGTACGGCGCTGGGCTGGTACGAGCGCGCCGCGGCGGCCGGGCACACCGACGCCGCGCTCCAGGTCGGCATGGCCCTGCTGCGCGACGGCGAGGACCGGGAGGCCGAGCGGCACCTGCGCTGCGCCGCGGGCGGCGGCAGCGCCGAGGCGGCGTTCCGGCTGGCCGGGGTGCTGGACGCACGCCAGCCGCCGCCGGGACCGCCCGCGCTGGGCGAGCCGATGCCGGAGAAGACCGAGTGCGAGGAGTGGTACGAGCGGGCCGCCCAGCAGGGTCACCGACGCGCCCAGGTCCGGGTCGGCATGCTCGCCGCCGCCCGCGGGGACGTGGAGAGCGCCGCCCACTGGTACCGGGAGGCCGCCGAGGCGGGCAGCCGCAACGGGGCCTTCAACCTCGGGCTGCTGCTGGCCCGCGAGGGCAGCGAGCGCGAGGCCGCCCTGTGGTGGAGCCGTGCGGCCGCCGCCGGGCACGGCCGTGCCGCACTGCGCCTGGCGCTCCTCGCCGCTCGCCGGGGCGAGCTGACCGAGGGGCAGCGCTGGTGCGCCCGGGCGGTGGAGCTGGGCCCGGCCGAGGTGGCCGAGCGGGCCGCGCGGCTGCGCGAGGCGCTGCACCAGGAGCTGACGGCGTAACCCCTTCGGGCCCACGGGCCGGCGTGAATGAATTTGCGCCGCCCGACCTGCTGACGTAATGTTGCATTCACCGACGCGGGGTGGAGCAGCTCGGTAGCTCGCTGGGCTCATAACCCAGAGGTCGCAGGTTCAAATCCTGTCCCCGCTACTGAAAAGACGAAGGCCCGGATCTCATCGAGATCCGGGCCTTCGTCATGTCCGGCGACCTGAGAAGCCGGGCCCGCCCGGAGGCGGGCCCGGAGAAGGGGTCGGGTCAGGCGGTGGCGGCGCAACTCGGGCAGATGCCGCGGTACGTCACCTCGACGCCGGAGACCATGAAGCCGTAGCGCTCGTCCGCCGGCAGGTCCGCCAGCGGGTTGCCCGCGGGGTGCACGTCCCTGATGGCGCCGCACCGGGCGCACACCAGGTGATGGTGCGGGTGGTGCGCGTTCGGGTCGTAGCGCTTGGCCCGGCGGTCGGTGGAGACCTCCAGCACCTCACCGAGGGACACCATCTCGCCGAGGGTGTTGTAGACGGTGGCGCGCGAGATCTCGGGCAGCCGGGAAACGGCCCTCGCGTGGACCTCGTCCGCCGTCAGGTGCACGTGGTCCCCGTCGAGGACCTCGGCCACGACGCGCCGCTGTGCCGTCATACGCCAGCCGCGTCCACGAAGTCGTTCCAGCAGGTCGCTCATGGGGCCCAGCCTAACAGTGGGGGAACCGAGTCCCGATCAGGTGTGACTTTGGATGCTCGCTTGACTTGGACAAAGTCCATTGTAGGATCGAGACCGGCATACGCCAGGGACAGGCTGTGCGGAACATCGGACCGACGATCGAGGTCGGCCGATCACTGGAGTGCAGGACATGACGCAGGAGGCGCACGTGACGCAGGGACCGCTCACTACGGAGGCCGGCGCGCCGGTAGCCGACAACCAGAACAGCGAGACCGCTGGCGTCGGCGGTCCGGTTCTCGTCCAGGACCAGGCGCTGCTGGAGAAGCTCGCCCACTTCAACCGCGAGCGCATCCCGGAGCGGATCGTGCACGCCCGCGGCGCCGGCGCGTACGGCACCTTCACGCTGACCCGCGACGTCTCGCAGTGGACCCGGGCGAAGTTCCTCTCCGAGGTCGGCAAGCAGACCGAGACCTTCCTGCGCTTCTCCACCGTCGCGGGCAACCTCGGCTCGGCCGACGCCGTGCGCGACCCCCGCGGTTTCGCGCTGAAGTTCTACACCGAAGAGGGTAACTACGACCTCGTCGGCAACAACACCCCGGTGTTCTTCATCAAGGACGCCATCAAGTTCCCCGACTTCATCCACACCCAGAAGCGCGACCCGTACACCGGCTCGCAGGAGGCGGACAACGTCTGGGACTTCTGGGGTCTTTCGCCCGAGTCGACGCACCAGGTGACCTGGCTCTTCGGCGACCGCGGCATCCCGGCCACGCTGCGCCACATGAACGGGTACGGCTCGCACACGTTCCAGTGGAACAACGAGGCCGGCGAGGTCTTCTGGGTCAAGTACCACTTCAAGACCGACCAGGGGATCAAGAACCTCACGACGGAGGAGGCCGTCCGGCTCTCCGGTGTCGACCCCGACAGCCACCAGCGCGATCTGCGCGAGTCGATCGAGCGCGGTGACTTCCCGTCCTGGACGGTGCAGGTCCAGATCATGCCCGCGGCGGACGCGGCCGGCTACCGCTTCAACCCGTTCGACCTCACCAAGGTGTGGCCGCACGCGGACTACCCGCCGATCGAGATCGGCAAGCTGGAGCTCAACCGCAACCCGCAGAACATCTTCGCCGAGGTCGAGCAGTCGATCTTCAGCCCCGCGCACTTCGTGCCGGGCATCGGCCCGTCCCCGGACAAGATGCTCCAGGGCCGGCTCTTCGCGTACGGCGACGCCCACCGTTACCGCGTCGGCATCAACGCCGACCACCTGCCGGTGAACCGCCCGCACGCCACCGAGGCGCGGACCAACAGCCGGGACGGCTTCCTCTACGACGGCCGTCACCAGGGCGCCAAGAACTACGAGCCGAACAGCTTCGGCGGCCCGTCCCAGACGGACCGCCCGCTGTGGCAGCCGCTCCCGGTCACCGGCGCCACCGGTAACACCGAGGCCGCCGTCCACGCCGAGGACAACGACTTCGTACAGGCGGGCAACCTCTACCGGCTCTACTCGGAGGACGAGAAGACCCGGCTGATCGAGAACCTCGCCGGGTTCATCGCCAAGGTCTCGCGCGACGACATCGCCGAGCGCGCGATCAACAACTTCCGCCAGGCGGACGGCGACTTCGGCAAGCGGCTGGAAGCCGCGGTCCAGGCCCTCCGCGGCTGACCGGACGCCTGCCGTCGACGGTGGGCCGGATCCCCTCGCGGGGTCCGGCCCACCGGTCGTTCCCGCGCCGACCGCACGCCGGGCGAGCGGTCAGCCGGCGGCCGCGACCGTACGCCGGACGGGCGCCCAGCAGCGGATGATGTCGCGCACCGACACGATGCCCACCGGCCCGTCGCCGTCCAGCACGATCAGATGCCGGAACCCGCCGTGCGTCATGGCCTCCGCGGCCTCCTCCAGCGTCCAGGCCGGGGCGGCGAACACCACGTCGGTGGTGGTGTGGGCGGACGCGGTCTCCCGGTCGGGGTCCAGCCCCGATCCGAGCGCGTCGAGGATGTCGCGCTCGGTGATGATGCCGAGCCCGCAGGTGTCCGGATCGTGGACGACAGCTGCCCCTATGCGGCGGGCCGACATCAGCCGGGCCGCCTGGCGGAGCGTATGCGTGGGGCCGATGGTGAGGACCACCGTGCTCATGGCGTCACGGACGAGCATGTAACGAGCCACCTCCTCGGCGAGCCGACTCCGTGAGTCGATTCACAAGTTCACAAGTGGGGGGACTCTCAGAGTCGCACCCTTGGGGCGGGTCGACAAGGGGTGGGTG
Organism: Streptomyces sp. CNB091; assembly: GCF_000377965.1. NCBI lineage: Bacteria > Bacillati > Actinomycetota > Actinomycetes > Kitasatosporales > Streptomycetaceae > Streptomyces > Streptomyces sp. CNB091. The sequence continues at coordinate 296,529 of NZ_KB899000.1, read as the reverse complement.
AAGCGTGGGGAGGGCGCCCGAAAAGCACATAACGCGCCCCGGCACGTCTTGCGGACCGTACGGTCTGGGATGAAACCCGAGAGGGGCGGTCAGTACCGCTGGTTCAGATAGCCCAGCAGTTCGTCGTGGAGCGGCCCGTTGGAGGCCGCCGCGTTTCCGCCGCCCGGACCGTCCACCCCGTCCAGCGAGGTGAACCGGCCGCCCGCCTCCTGCACGATGATCGCGGTCGCCGCCATGTCCCACAGCGAGAGCTCCGGCTCCGCGCAGATGTCCACGGAACCCTCGGCGACCATCATGTACGGCCAGAAGTCCCCGTAGCCGCGGGTCCGCCAGCAGGCCCGGGTGAGGTCCAGGAGGCCGTCGAGCCGGCCCTGCGCCTCCCAGCCGGCCAGCGAGGAGAACGCGAACGAGGCGTCGGCGATCCGCTCCACCTTCGACACGTGCATCCGGGTCGCGGAGGTGAGGCTGCGGCCGGTGAAAGCGCCCGCGCCCTTCGCCGCCCACCAGCGCCGGTTCAGCGCCGGCGCGGAGACCACGCCCATCACCGGCTGGAAGCCTTCCTCGCCCGCCTCCATCAGCGAGATCAGCGTCGCCCACACCGGTACGCCGCGCACGTAGTTCTTGGTGCCGTCGATCGGGTCGATCACCCAGCGCCGCGGTCCGCTGCCCTCGATCCCGTACTCCTCGCCCAGGATCGCGTCCCTCGGGCGGGCCCGCTGCAGGTGGCCCCGGATCAGCTCCTCGGCGGCCTTGTCGGCCTCGCTCACCGGCGTCATGTCCGGCTTGGTCTCCACCTTCAGGTCGAGAGCCTTGAACCGGTCCATCGTCACCGCGTCGGCGGCGTCCGCCAGTACGTGGGCCAGGCGCAGATCATCGTGGTAGTCGGGCATGCCGTCACAGTATCCAGCGCCGCCGGGCGCGGGCTACAGCGCCCCCGTGCCTCCCGGGGCCCTTGACAGCCCCCGGGAGCGCGTCAACTCTGAACCGCAGGGTCCCGGGGCCGGGGAGGCGACGATGCCGACAGCACGGCAGGCACTGCTGGACGCCGCCCTCAGGGCGCTGGACGAGGGGCCCTGGCGCACGGTGCGCATGGTCGACGTCGCGGCCCTGGCAGGAGTCTCACGGCAGACCCTCTACAACGAGTTCGGCACGAAGGGCGGACTGGCCGGGGCCCTGCTGCGACGGGCCGCCGACGGCTATCTCGCCGGGGTGGACCGTGCCCTGACCGCCCCCGCCCCCGACCGTCCGGCCGCCGTCGCGCTCTGGACGGTGCGGGCCGCCCGCCAGGACGTGCTGGTCAAGGCGCTGCTCACGGGGTACTGGGCGGAGGGGCTGCCCCCCGGAACATCTGCCGGGCCCCGGGGGAGGTACGGGCGGGAGACCGCCGCCGGCCCCCGGGGAGCTGCTCGCGCTCGTACGGGACCGGATGGCGGCGGTGTCGCCCGGGGCCGCCGCCGGGCGCTGCGAGATCGCGTTACGCCTCGCGCTGTCCTGTGTGATCGTTCCGGTGCCGGGCGACGACGCCGCGGACAACCGTGCGCTCGGACTCGTACGGGAAGGGGCGCAGGCCGCGGTTCCGGTGGGCCTCAGTGGGCCGAGCCGGACAGCTGGAGGCCGATCACCCCGATGATCACCAGCGAGATCGACACCAGCTTCAGCGTGGAGACCACGTCACCGAGGAAGATCATGCCGTAGATCGCCGTCCCGGCCGCCCCGATCCCGGTCCACACCGCGTACGCCGGACCGACGTCGAGCTTCTTCAGCGCCAGGGTCAGCAGACCGAAACTGCCCAGCGCGAACGCGGCGAACGCGATCGTCGGCCAGAGCCGGGTGAATCCGTGGGAGAGCTTCAGACACACGGCGAAGCCGGTCTCCAGCAGTCCTGCGACCACGACCAGCAGCCAGGGCATCGTCAGTTGCCTCCCGCGTAGGTGACGGCTTCGGTGCGATTATGCCTTTACCGTTTGTTGAAGCTCGCAAACATGCCCGCGCCGCCCTGGCTGAATCCGGCCGGACGAGCCGTCAGTCGCCCTCGCGCCGTTCGCGGGTCGCGAGCAGCCGGCGCAGGGAGTCCAGGCGTGCCGGGTCGGCGTGCCCCTCCGCCACCCAGGCGTCCAGCGCGCACTCCGGCTGGTTCTCGTCGTGGGTGCAGCCGCGCGGGCAGTTATCGGTGCCCGGTTGCAGGTCCGGGAAGGCGTTGATGACCCGGGACGGGTCCACGTGGTGCAGGCCGAAGGAGCGCACGCCCGGGGTGTCGACCACCCAGCCCCGGTCGCCGGGCAGCGGCAGCGCGAGGGCCGAGGTGGTGGTGTGCCGCCCCCGGCCGGTGACCGCGTTGACGATGCCGGTGGTCCGTCGCCGCTCCGGCGGCACCAGGGCGTTGACCAGCGTCGTCTTGCCGACCCCGGAGTGCCCGACGAAGGCGGTGACGCGGTCGTTGAGGAACTCGCGCACCTGGTCCGCCGCGTCCCCGCTCTCCAGCTCCTCGCGGCTGGTCACGATGTACGGGACGCCCAGCGGGGTGTACGCCTCCAGCAGCTTGTCCGGAGACGCCAGGTCCGACTTGGTCAGTACCAGGAGCGGGGTGAGGCCGCCGTCGTACGCCGCCACCAGACAGCGGTCGATCATGCGCGGGCGGGGTTCCGGGTCGGCCAGCGCGGTGACGATCGCCAGCTGGTCCGCGTTGGCGACGACCACGCGCTCGTACGGATCGTCGTCGTCCGCCGTGCGGCGCAGCACCGTGCGGCGCGGGGCGATGCGCACGATCCGGGCCAGGGTGTCCTTCTCGCCGGAGAGGTCGCCGACGATGGAGACGGTGTCGCCCACCACGGCGGCCTTGCGGCCCAGCTCGCGGGCCTTCATCGCCACCACGGTCCGGCCCTCGACGAGGCAGGTGAGCCGGCCGCGGTCGACGGTGAGGACCATGCCGTCCTCGGCGTCCTCGTGCTTGGGCCGGATGTGCGTACGCGGCCGGTTGCCCTTGCGGTTGGGGCGGACGCGGATGTCGTCCTCGTCGGGGTTCTTCCCGTAACGGCGCATGTTCTAGGCTCCGAGCATTCCGGTCCACATGTCCGGGAAGTCCGGCAGGGTCTTGGCGGTCGTGCCCACGTTCTCGATCTCCACGCCCTTCACCGCCAGGCCGATGATCGCCCCGGCGGTGGCCATGCGGTGGTCGTCGTACGTGTGGAAGACGCCGCCGTGCAGCGGGCGCGGGCGGATGTGCAGCCCGTCGGCCGTCTCGGTGACGTCGCCGCCCAGTTCGTTGATCTCCTTGGTCAGCGCGGCCAGCCGGTCCGTCTCGTGCAGCCGCAGATGGGCGACGCCGCTCAGCGTGGAGGGGGAGTCGGCCAGCGCCGCGACCGCCGCGATGCCCGGGGTCAGCTCGCCGACCTCGCCGAGGTCCACGTCGATGCCGTGGACACGGCCCGTGCCGGTGAAGGTCAGCCCGCGTTCGGTCAGCTCGCAGCTGCCGCCCATCGCGGTGAAGATCTCGCGCAGCGCGTCGCCCGGCTGGGTGGTGCGCTCGGGCCAGTCGGGGATCGTGACCCGGCCGCCGGTCACCAGGGCCGCGGCCAGGAACGGCTGGGCGTTGGACAGGTCCGGCTCGATCGTCAGGTCCCGGCCGAGCAGCGCGGAGGGGGAGACCCGCCACACGTCTCGCTCGCCGCCCGTCTCCGGTTCGTCCACCTGCGCGCCGACGGCCCGCAGCATGTCGACGGTCATCCGGATGTGCGGCATCGAGGGGAGCGTGGACCCGGTGTGCCGGACCTCCACGCCCTGGTTGAAGCGCGGTCCCGACAGCAGCAGCGCCGAGACGAACTGCGAGGAGGACGAGGCGTCGATCGCCACCGGGCCGCCCTCCAGCGCCCCGCCGCCGTGCACGGTCAGCGGCAGCGCCCCGCGCCCGTCGTCGTCGATCCGCGCGCCGAGCGCCCGCAGCCCCTCGATCACGCCGGTCAGCGGGCGCTCGTAGGACCGGGGGTCGCCGTCGAAGCGGACCGGGCCGTCGGAGAGTGTGGCGACGGGCGGCAGGAAGCGCATGACCGTGCCGGCGTTGCCGACGTCGACCGCCGCCGGGCCGTGCAGCCCCGCCGGGATGACCCGCCAGGCCTCGCCCGAACTGTCCGGGGAGGCCGCGGCGGACGGGCTGGAGGCGGACGAGGAGGAGACGGTCTCCTCGATCCCGACGCCCATGGCGCGCAGCGCGTCGGCCATGAGCAGGGTGTCGCGGGAGCGCAGCGGGCGGCGCAGCCAGCCCGGCTCGGCGGCCAGCGAGGCGAGCACGAGCGCGCGGTTGGTGACCGATTTGGATCCGGGCACGGTGACGGTCGCGTCGACGGCGCCGCTCGCGTGGGGGGCGGGCCAGAGGGCGGGGTGCACGGAACTCTCGGTCATGGCCCTTACTTTAGTGGCTCCCCGCAAACCCGGATCATCACCAAAAGGGCGGAAACCGTCCCGTAACGAAGGAGCGGTGCGGACCGCTGCGGCCCAACCCGCCCTCACCACCCCAGCAGCCACCGCCCGCCGCCGATCAGCGAGCACAGCGATACCGCGTGGAAGAGGAACAGCCACAGCACCGCCGGGGCGTGGGTCAGCCGGGCCAGCTGGTCCGCGTCGGAGTCCGGGGCGCCGCCGTGGCGCCGCTTGGACTGGAGCTCGAACGGCGGCCGCACGCCGCCCAGCAGCAGGAACCACACCACCGCGTACGCGAACGCCGACTGGACGTCCGAGGAGGCCAGCCAGGACACCAGCAGGAACGCGGTGCCGGTCAGGATGACGGTGAGGGCCCCGTACACATTGCGGATCATCACCAGCATCACCGCGAGCAGGGCCGTCGCCACCCACAGCAGGAGGGTGATCCTGCCGTTGGTCAGCAGCCAGGCACCCCCCAGGCCCAGCAGCGAGGGGGCCGTGTAGCCCGCCGCCGCCGTGAGGATCATGCCGATCCCCGTCGGCTTGCCGCGGCTCACGGTCAGGCCGCTGGTGTCCGAGTGCAGCCGGATGCCGGAGAGCTGCCGCCCGGTGAGCAGCGCCACCAGACCGTGGCCGCCCTCGTGCGCGATGGTGATGGTGTTGCGCGCGAGCCGCCATATCGGATTCGGCACGACGGCGATGAGCGCCAAGGTGGCCGTCACCACCACCAGCCACTGCTCGGGAGCGGACTGGGTTCCGGTGACGCGATCCCACAGATCGCCCAATTCGGTGCTGTTCATCGGCCGGGCGGCTCCTTGCGGTCGGGGTGGGCGGTCGTGGCAGTCTGGCACTTATGTGCGGACGGTATGCGGCGAGCCGGAACCCCGAGGACCTGACCGGGCTCTTCGGCGTCGAGAAGTGGGAACCCACGGAGGCCCTGGAGCCGGACTGGAACGTGGCGCCGACCAAAGAGGTCTACGCGGTTCTGGAGCGTCCTGTTAAGGACGCCGACGACCAGCGTCCGGTTCGCCAGCTGCGCGCCCTGAGATGGGGGCTCGTGCCGTCCTGGTCGAAGTCCCCCGAGGGCGCCGCCCGGATGATCAACGCCCGCGCGGAGACCGTGCACGAGAAGCCCTCCTTCCGCCGCGCCTTCGCCCAGCGCCGCTGCATCCTGCCCGCCGACGGCTACTACGAGTGGGTCACCGGCTCGGAGGAACGGCGGCTGGAGGAGACGAAGGGCAAGAAGCGGGCCCGCAAGCAGCCGTACTTCGTGACCCCCGCCGACGGGTCGGTCTTCGCCATGGCCGGACTGTACGAGTTCTGGCGCGACGCGACCCTGCCCGGCGACCACGGACACGCCTGGTGGGTGACGTGCTCGGTGATCACCACCGAGGCGGAGACCGCCCCGCTGGCCGTCGCCCCCGCCGAGGGGCCCGGTGCGCTGGCCGACATCCACCCCCGGATGCCGCTGATGCTCACCCCCGACCGCTGGGACGCCTGGCTGGACCCCACGCACACGGGCCTCGACGAGCTGCGCGCGCTGCTGGAGCCGCCGCCCGGCGGGCTGATGCGTGCCTACCCGGTCGCCACCACCGTCAGCAACGTGCGCAACAACGGACCCGAACTGCTGGAGGAGCTGGCCGCGCCGGAGGAGTCCACGCTGTTCTGAGCGGCGCGCGGGAGCCGTTCCGAGCGGCGCGCGGGAGCCGTTCCGAGCGGCGCGCGGGAGCTGTTTTGAACGGCGCGCGGGAGCCGGGTGGCCGCGCGGGAGAGGATGGCGGCGTGAGCCGTCAACCACGTACGCAGAACGTCACCACCGACGCCGGTGAGGCCCGGATCACCTGGGTCCGAGCGCCCGCGCCCCGCCTCGTGCTGGCCGTGAGCCACGGGGCGGGCGGCGGCATCGAGGCCCGCGACCTGAAGGCCCTGGCCGCGGCTCTGCCCGGGCACGGCGTCACCGTCGCCCTGGTGGAGCAGCCCTGGCGGGTGGCCGGAAAGAAGGTCGCGCCCGCCCCGAAGACCTTGGACACCGGCTGGCGCGGTCTGTGGCCCGCCCTGGCCGCCCCCGGGCTTCCCGTCGTCTCCGGGGGCCGTAGCGCCGGGGCCCGGGTCGCCTGCCGTACGGCGACGGAGCTGGGCGCGGCCGCCGTCCTCGCGCTCAGCTTCCCGCTGCACCCCCCGGGCAGACCCGAGAAGTCCCGCGCCGGCGAACTGCTCGGCGCCGGAGTGCCCACCCTGGTGGTGCAGGGCGGCAACGATCCGTTCGGCCGGCCCGACGAGTTCCCGCCCGGCCCGTACGAGCTGGCCGAAGTGGCCCACGGCGACCACGGGTTCGCGGTGCCGAAGAGGTCCGGGCAGACCGAGGAGCGGACGATGCGCGTCCTCACCGACGCGGTGGCCGGGTGGATCGCGTCACTCGGCTGACCGGATCGGCCCCGGGGTGACCCGGGCCTCACACACGTGGCACAGGCCCCGGGAATGCTCCGCCCGGGGGCGCTGTTGTTCGGGACGTCGGTACAGGTACGGGTACGGACACGTGGTACGCCGAACAACGTGGAGAGGGAGTCCGTCGCATGGGTTCGACCATCTGCCCCAGCCGCTCGAACGCCGCTGACCTGGAGTGGACCGTGCTGCCCGCGGCGAGGACCAGCCACGAGCGGCCGCCGGGCGGTGCTGATCGAGCGCCCGTCTCGAAGCAAGGTCGACTATTCTCCGATGCGAGCGGGTCCGGTTTCGGCTCCGCCACATCGTTGGAGGAGGTGGGTCCGGTCACTGGGACCGACACAGGGACCGACGACGGCCGTGCACCGGAGACGTCCGCCGAGCGCAACGCGCGCTTCGAGCGGGACGCCCTCGGTTTTCTCGACCAGATGTACTCGGCCGCGCTGCGCATGACGCGTAACCCGGCCGATGCCGAGGACCTGGTCCAGGAGACCTACGCCAAGGCGTACGGCTCCTTCCACCAGTTCCGTGAGGGTACGAACCTCAAGGCGTGGATGTACCGCATTCTGACCAACACCTTCATCAACTCGTACCGCAAGAAGCAGCGGGAGCCCCAGCGCAGTGCCGCCGAGGAGATCGAGGACTGGCAGCTGGCACGGGCCGAGTCGCACATGTCGACCGGTCTGCGTTCGGCGGAGTCCCAGGCGCTCGACCATCTCCCGGACTCCGACGTGAAGTCGGCGCTCCAGGCGATTCCCGAGGAGTTCCGCATCGCCGTGTATCTCGCCGATGTCGAGGGCTTTGCCTACAAGGAGATCGCGGACATCATGGGGACTCCCATCGGTACGGTGATGTCCCGGCTGCACCGTGGCCGCCGCCAGCTGCGCGGCATGCTGGAGGACTACGCCCGTGAGCGCGGGCTCGTCGCGGCCGGCGCCGGTGACTCGGACGATCGGAAGGGCTCGGCCTCATGAGTTGCGGAGAGCCGCACGAGACGGATTGCTCGGAGGTCCTCGACCATCTCTACGAGTTTCTCGACCGGGAGATGCCCGAGGGCGACTGCACCAAGTTCGAGGTGCACTTCGAGGAGTGCTCCCCGTGCCTGGAGAAGTACGGCCTCGAACAGGCCGTGAAGAAGCTGGTCAAGCGCTGCTGCGGGCAGGACGACGTTCCCACCGACCTGCGCTCCAAGGTGATGGGCCGGATCGACCTGATCCGGGCCGGCGAGGCCGTGCCCGAGCAGGACCTGACCGTGCAGGACACCGACCGGTCGGCGTCCGCCGCCGAGTAGTTCCCCCGCAGACGCACCGGCGGATCCCTGAGATCCGGTGGGACGGCCGCTGTGCCCCGATCGCCCGGGCACAGCGGCCCCCGCATGTCCGGGGCAGCGCTGGAGCGGCTCGGCCCCGGCACCGGGCGCGGCCACCGGCAACCGGTGGCCCAGGCTCTGGGACGCGCCCTCGCGCGGGCGGTCTGACTTGGCCGGAGCTGGGTAACCCATGGGTAATGAGCGGGCGTCCGGCCGGGCATGGTTGGATGCGAAAGCAGAGCGGATGACGAGGGTGTCCAGTCGGGACAGGCGGGAATCGTGAGGATCTTCGGGAAGGTACGGCATCGGCCGTCCGCCTCTTGGCGGCAGGCCACGGACCGCGCGTTCACGCTGATCGGCGACGGCCGGTACGAGGACGCGGGGGCGCTGCTGACGCGCGCGGCGGATCTGGAGCCCTGGCTCTCGGAGTCCTGGTTCAATCTGGCGCTGCTGCACAAGTTCCGGCACGACTGGGAGCAGGCGAGGGCGGCGGGCCTGCGGGCCGTCGCGCTGCTCGACCGGGAGTCGGGCGCCCCGGACTGGTGGAACGTCGGGATCGCGGCCACCGCGCTCCAGGACTGGCCGCTGGCGCGGCGGGCCTGGCAGGCGTACGGCCTGAAGGTCCCCGGCGGCGGTCAGCACAGCGCGGCCACCACCGAGCCGACCGGTATGGAGCTGGGCAGCGCCGCCGTGCGGCTCTCGCCGGAGGGCGAGGCCGAGGTGGTCTGGGGCCGCCGGCTCGACCCGGCCCGGATCGAGGTGCTCTCGATCCCCCTGCCGTCCTCCGGGCGGCGCTGGGGCGAGGTCGTCCTGCACGACGGGGTGCCCAACGGCGAGCGGGTCACCGCGGCCGGGCCCTCGTATCCGGTGTTCGACGAGATCGAGCTGTGGGCTCCCTCACCGGTGCCGACCTGGGTGGTGCTGCTGGAGGCGGCGACCGAGGACGACCGGGACGCGCTGGAGAAGCTGGCCTCGGACGCCGGGTTCGCCGCCGAGGACTGGTCCTCCTCCGTACGGCTGCTGTGCCGGGCGTGCTCGGAGAGCCGGATGGAGAGCGACGAGGGCGACGGGGAGCACCTGGACCCGCACGATCACAGCGAGCCGGGCCACCCCGGGCCGCTGGGCCACCGCACCGCGGGCGCCGGAGACCTGTGGGTCCCGGAGCGCGAGTGCGGTCTCGCGGCCCCCGCCGGGCTGGTGCGCGGGCTGCTGGACGGCTGGGTCGCCGACAGCCCGGACAGCCGTGAGTGGCGGGATCTCGAAGAAGTCTGCTGACCTCTGCCCGTAGGCTGTAGGCGCACCGATCGCGGTGCTGTTCCTCCGAGCGCCCCGAGTACCCGGGCGCTCGGGTCACCGAGTCTGAGGTTTTGCAGGAAGGCGTACGGCGGACATGTCGCAGCAGGAGACGGACGGGCGGATCGGAGTGGACGACGAGGGGTTCCTCGTCGACACGGAGGACTGCGAGGAGCGCGAGGCGGCCTACCGCGAGCGCGGCACCTCCCGTCCGATCACGGTCGTGGGCAACCCGGTGCTGCACAAGGAGTGCAAGGACGTCACCGCGTTCGACGACGAGCTGGCGCGGCTGATCGACGACATGTTCGCCAGCCAGAAGACGGCCGAGGGCGTCGGCCTGGCCGCCAACCAGATCGGCGTGGACCTGAAGGTCTTCGTCTACGACTGCCCCGACGACGACGGGGTGCGCCACACCGGCGTCATCTGCAACCCGGTCCTGGAGGAGCTGGCCCCCGAGGCACGGGTGCTGGACGACTCCAACGAGGGCTGCCTCTCGGTCCCGACCGCGTACGCCTCGCTCGCCCGCCCGGACTACGCGGTGGTGCGCGGGCAGGACGCGCAGGGCAATCCGGTCAAGGTGCGGGGCAGCGGCTACTTCGCGCGGTGCCTCCAGCACGAGACGGACCACCTGTACGGCTACCTGTACATCGACCGGCTCTCCAAGCGGGAGCGCAAGGACGCGCTGCGGCAGATGGACGAGGGCACTCCGCGCTACGAGGTCGTCCCGAACGCCTGAGGACGGACGCCTCCGCAGGGACCCGTTACCGGTTCGCCGGTGCCGGGTCCCTGTCGGTTTCCGCTCCACCCCTGGCAGATAACTGCAGTTTCCCCGGACGTAGTTGACGCGCGTAGCTGTCTGCGCCAGGCTCGCCTGCACATCGACCGTGACGTTCAGAGGGAGACCCCTGTGCTGAGACGCACCGCACGCGTTCTGCTCGGACTTGTCATGACCATTACGTTCGCTCTGGGGGGTGCGGTGCTGACCGCCGGCACCGCCCAGGCCGACGGCTGCTACACCTGGAACCGCACCCTGAAGGCCGGGGCCACCGGCAACGATGTCACCCAGCTCCAGATCCGGGTGGCCGGCTACCCGGGCTACAACGCGGTGCTCGCCATCGACGGCTCCTACGGCCCCGCCACCACCGCCGCCGTCAAGCGGTTCCAGGCGGCCTACGGCCTGGCGGCCGACGGGATCGCCGGCCCCGCCACCCAGTCCAAGCTCTACGCGCTCCAGGACAACGACTGCACGCCGATCCACTTCACGTACCCCGAGCTCAACAAGTGCAACAGCACCTGGGCCGGCGGGAAGGTCGCCGCGGGCACGGCCAAGGCCAACGCGCTGAGCAGCATGTGGAAGCTGGAGGCACTGCGCCACGCGCTGGGCGACCAGTCCATCCGGGTCACCAGCGGCTTCCGCTCCGTCTCCTGCAACGCCGCCGTGGGCGGAGCCTCCAACAGCCGCCATATGTACGGCGACGCGGTCGACCTCGGCGCCTCCCCGCACTCGCTGTGCACGCTGGCCAAGCAGGCCCGCTACCACGGCTTCCGGGGCATCCTCGGCCCGGGCTACAGCGGCCACAACGACCACGTGCACGTCAACCAGGGCCCCAGCCGCTTCTGGTCGGCGCCCAGCTGCGGTATCTGACCCTCCTGCCCCCCCGCACCTTCCCGCACGTCCCGCAGGCCCCTCCGTGCCCGGCGCGCTCAGGCGACGTCGGGCACGGAGGCGGTCGCCGGGCCCCGGAAGGTGCGGCGGTAGGCGTTCGGCGTGGTGCCCAGCGACCGCACGAACTGGTGTCGCAGGGTCGCCGCCGTACCGAACCCCGTCTGCCCCGCGATCGTGTCGATCGTCAGGTCGGAGGTCTCCAGCAGGTGCTGGGCCAGCAGCACCCGCTGCCGCAGCAGCCACCGGTAGGGCGTGGTCCCGGTCTCCTGCTGGAACCGCCGGGCGAAGGTGCGCGGCGACATGTGCGCCAGCGCCGCCAGCTGCTCCACGCTCATTTCCTGGTCGAGGTGCTGTTCCATCCAGACCAGGGTCGAGCCGACCGTGTCGCAGGAGCTCCGGGGCAGCGGGCGGCTGATGTACTGCGCCTGCCCGCCGTCCCGGTGCGGCGGCACCACCATCCGCCGGGCGAGGGTGTTGGCCGCCTCCTGGCCGTACTCCTGCCGGATCAGATGCAGACACGCGTCGATCCCGGCGGCGGTGCCCGCCGAACTGATCACCGCGCCCTCGTCCACGTACAGCACGTCCGGCTCGACGATCGCCTTCGGGAAGCGCCGCGACAGCTCCGCCGCGTGCCGCCAGTGCGTGGTGCAGCGGCGGCCGTCCAGCAGCCCGGCCGCGCCCAGCACGTACGCCCCCGAACACACGCTCAGCACCCGTGAGCCGCGCGCGACGGCCCGGCGCAGGGCGTCGAGCACCTCCTCGGGATACTCCCGCCGTATGAAGTGGCTGCCCGCCGGCACGGCGATGAGGTCGGCCTCCTCCAGCCGCTCCAGGCCGTGCGGCGTGGAGATGGTGAAGCCCGCGTGGGTGTTCAGGACGGGCCCCTCGGCGGAGACCACCGCGAAGTCGTGCACCGGCAGGCCCTCCTCGCTGCGGTCCAGTCCGAACACCTCGCACAGGACGCCGAGTTCGAAGGGGTGGACCTCGTCGAGGAGGAGGGCGGCGACATTGGTCAGCATGGTGTGAGTGTGGCAGCTATTTGATGCCTCATGGCAGTCCTGCCACTGATGATTCTCGTTCCGGCGGTCCAGAGTAGAGGCATGAACACATTCCTGAACTACCTGGTCGTAGCGGCACTTTTCGCCTTCGTCCTCGCGCCCGTGGCCCTCGGCGTCGCCCGCGATCGCCGCATCGACCGCCAGCTGCGGGAGGCGGAACGCGGGCGGCGGGCGGCGGGGCCCCCGGAAACGCGGAGCGCCGCGCGACCGGTGACGGCTGCGCGGCGCTCCTACCTCAGAAGTTGGGCCAGGGTCTGAGAGACCCGTTGGGCCCGGAGGGTCTGGAACCGGAGGGTCTAGAAGTCGTCGTCGAACCCGACCGAGCCCTCGACCGCCACCTGGTAGGCGGACGGGCGGCGCTCGAAGAAGTTCGTCAGCTCCTGGACGCCCTGGAGCTCCATGAAGGAGAACGGGTTCTCCGACCCGTACACCGTCGGGAAGCCGAGGCGGGCGAGCCGCTGGTCGGCGACGCACTCCAGGTACTGGCGCATCGACTCGGTGTTCATGCCCGGCAGGCCCTCGCCGCACAGATCGCGGCCGAACTGCAGCTCCGCCTCGACCGCTTCCCGCAGCATGTCGGTGACCTGCTGCTCCAGCGCGTCGTCGAAGAGCTCCGGCTCCTCCTTGCGGACGGTGTCCACGACCTCGAACGCGAAGTTCATGTGCATCGTCTCGTCACGGAACACCCAGTTGGTGCCCGTGGCGAGACCGTGCAGCAGACCGCGCGAGCGGAACCAGTACACGTACGCGAAGGCGCCGTAGAAGAACAGCCCCTCGATGCAGGCCGCGAAGCAGATCAGGTTCAGCAGGAAACGGCGGCGGTCGGCCTTCGTCTCCAGCCGGTCGATCTTCTCGACCGAGTCCATCCACTTGAAGCAGAACTGCGCCTTCTCACGGATCGAGGGGATCTCCTCGACCGCGTCGAACGCCGCCGCCCGGTCGTCCGGGTCGGGCAGATAGGTGTCCAGCAGCGTCAGATAGAACTGGACGTGCACGGCCTCCTCGAAGAGCTGCCGCGACAGGTACAGCCGCGCCTCGGGGGAGTTGATGTGCTTGTACAGCGTCAGCACGAGGTTGTTGGAGACGATCGAGTCACCGGTCGCGAAGAACGCCACCAGCCGGCCGATCATGTGCTGCTCGCCCGGCGACAGCTTGGCGAGGTCGGAGACGTCCGAGTGGAGGTCGACCTCCTCCACGGTCCAGGTGTTCTTGATCGCGTCCCGGTAGCGCTCGTAGAAGTCCGGGTAGCGCATGGGGCGCAGGGTCAGTTCGAAGCCCGGGTCGAGCAGGTTCTTGTGGTCGTTGGTGCTCATTACTGGCAGGCCTCGCAGGACTCGGGGTTTTCCAGGGAGCAGGCGATGGCGTCCGCGTCGGGAGCCGACGCCTGCTGTACGGGAATGGGGGCGGCGGCCGACGCCTGGCCGGACGCGGCACGGGCGATCCGGGTCGCCGGGCGCGAACGCAGGTAGTACGTCGTCTTCAGCCCCTGCTTCCAGGCGTACGCGTACATCGAGGAGAGCTTGCCGATCGTCGGCGTCTCCAGGAACAGGTTGAGCGACTGGCTCTGGTCGAGGAACGGCGTACGGGCCGCCGCCATGTCGATCAGGCCGCGCTGCGGGATCTCCCACGCCGTGCGGTACAGCGCCCGCACGTCGTCGGGGATCCAGGCGAAGCCCTGCACGGAGCCGCTCGCCTCGCGCAGCGCCTCACGGGTGCGGGCGTCCCACACGCCGAGCTTCTTCAGCTCGTCCACCAGGTAGGCGTTGACCTGGAGGAACTCACCGCTGAGCGTCTCGCGCTTGAACAGGTTGGAGACCTGCGGCTCGATGCACTCGTACACCCCGGCGATCGAGGCGATCGTGGCGGTCGGGGCGATGGCCAGCAGCAGCGAGTTGCGCATCCCGGTCTTCGCGATCCGGGCGCGCAGGGCGTCCCAGCGCTCCGGCCAGTTCAGCCCGGTGGCGTAGTGGTCGGGGTGCAGCACCCCGCGCGCCGCCCGGGTCTCGGACCAGGCCGGCAGCGGGCCGGAGCGCTCCGCCAGGTCGCAGGACGCCTCGTAGGCGGCCAGCATGATCCGCTCGGAGATCTTCGTGGAGAGCGCGCGGGCCTCGGGGGAGTCGAAGGGCAGCCGCAGCTGGAAGAAGACGTCCTGGAGGCCCATCGCGCCCAGGCCCACCGGCCGCCAGCGGGAGTTGGAGCGCCCGGCCTGCTCGGTCGGGTAGAAGTTGATGTCGACGACCCGGTCCAGGAAGGTCACCGCGGTACGGACCGTGGAGTCCAGGCGGTCCCAGTCGATCGAGCCGTCCGCCACGAACGCGCCGAGGTTGACCGAGCCCAGGTTGCAGACGGCCGTCTCGCCGTCGTCCGTGACTTCGAGGATCTCCGTGCACAGGTTGGAGGAGTGCACGACCCGGCCCGGCTCGGCGGTCTGGTTCGCGGTCCGGTTGGAGGCGTCCTTGAACGTCATCCAGCCCTGGCCGGTCTGCGCGAGGGTCCGCATCATCCTGCCGTACAGCTCACGCGCCGGAATCGTCCTGCGGGCCAGGCCCTTGGCCTCGGCCGCCCGGTAGGCCGCGTCGAACGCGTCGCCCCACAGGTCGACCAGCTCGGGCACGTCGGCGGGGGAGAACAGCGACCACTCGGTGTCCGCGTCGACCCGGCGCATGAACTCGTCCGGGATCCAGTGCGCCAGGTTCAGGTTGTGCGTACGCCGCTGGTCCTCGCCCGTGTTGTCGCGGAGCTCCAGGAACTCCTCGATGTCCGCGTGCCAGGTCTCCAGGTAGACCGCCGCCGCGCCCTTGCGCCGGCCGCCCTGGTTCACCGCCGCGACGGAGGCGTCCAGCGTCTTCAGGAACGGCACGATGCCGTTGGAGTGCCCGTTGGTGCCCCGGATCAGCGAACCCCGGGCGCGGATGCGGGAGTACGAAAGACCGATGCCGCCCGCGTGCTTGGAGAGCCGCGCCACCTGGTGGTAGCGGTCGTAGATCGAGTCCAGCTCGTCCTTGGGCGAGTCCAGCAGATAGCAGGAGGACATCTGCGGGTGCCGGGTGCCGGAGTTGAAGAGCGTGGGGGAGGAGGGGAGGTAGTCCAGCCGGCTCATCAGCCCGTAGAGCGCGGCGACCTCGTCCAGCGCCCGCACCGACTCGTCCTCGGCGAGGCCCGCGGCCACGCGCAGCATGAAGTGCTGCGGGGTCTCGATGACCTGCCGGGTGATCGGGTGGCGCAGCAGGTAGCGGCTGTGCAGCGTCCGCAGACCGAAGTAGCCGAAGCGGTCGTCGGCGCCGTCCGTCAGGGCCTGCTCGACGAGCTTGTCCAGTGCGGCCGAGTGGAGCGCGACGAACGCGGCGGTGCGCTCCGCGATCAGGCCCTCACGGTGGCCCACGGCGACCGAGGCGGAGAAGGACGTCGCACCCTGGCCCGCGGCCTCGTCCGCGATCGAGCGGGTCAGCAGCCTGGCTGCCAGCCGGGAGTACGCCGGGTCCTCGGAGATGAGCCCCGCGGCGGCCTCGGTGGCCAGCGAGCGCAGCTCGGCCTCGTCGGAGCGGGCGTTGCGTCCGCGCAGCGCGGCGGCGGCGACCCGTCCGGGGTCGGTGTCGGGAAGATCGACGGTGAGGTCGGTCAGGGTCCGCAGCAGGGCGGTCCCGGGTCCGTCGTTCGTGCCTGCTCCGGACGGGGTGGAGGCAGCGGATTCGGTGGCTGAAACCGGATCGGCGGGCGCGATGGTCACTGGGCTTTCCCTCGCTCGGCAGGGGCCGGCGGCAGGCGGGGAAGCCGGGCAGCGCGAAACCCGGGGCAGGGCAGCACAGCTGACGGCGTCCACCGGCCTATCCGCGAGACCCGGACGTCTGGCGTCCGGTTCGGTCGAGCCGGACGCGCTGTCGACAGGTCTTCGGACTTGCGGGTGCGCAAAAGCACACCGATCACACCGTTGCGGGACAGTTCCGGATTCGCACCGGATTCCCCTGCGGCGACAGCGAGGTCGAGCATACATGTGGGGGCCGTCGGATGAAGCGGCCCCCACATGTTGTGTCGCGACGATTCAACGCGCCCCTCAGGAGGGCGCCTCCAGCTCCAGCCGGAAGGTCATGAGCCGTAGTCCCGGCACCGGTTCCCAGTCCCGTTCGGGGGTCCGTACGAAGCCGAGCCGACGGTAGATCCTATGGGCTCCGAGCATGCCCGGCTGCGTCGACAGCACCAGCGCCCGCACGTCGTCGGCGGACCGGGCGCGCTCGGCGCACGCCCGCACGAGAGCCTCTCCCACGCCCCGCCCACGCCCCTCGCGGGCCACCGCCAGCATCCGGAACTCGGCCTCGTCCGGACCGGCGATGTCGCGCCACGGGGTGCCGGGTGCGGCATACGTCACGCCGCCGAGCACCGACCCGTCCACGTCGAGCGCGACGAGGACCTCGGCCTCGGCCGCACGCTGCTCCACCGCCCGCAGTTTGAGCAGATACGGGTCCCGCGGGCCGTCCAGCAGACCGTCGCCGAGATACGCCTGGGCGATGATCTCGCCGAGGACCGCGTACTCGCCGGGCTCCGCCGCTCTGATCGTCAGGTCCATCAGCCACTCGTCCCCAAGTCAGCTCCTACGTCGGCCACTCGCTTCTACGTCAGCCGCTCGCTCCCCTGTCAGCCGCTCGCTCCCACGTCGTTGTTCGGGGCGCCGTCGCCCACCGGCGGCAGGTCGCCGCGTTCGACCGGCTGCCGCCCCCCGGCCCCGTCGGCAGGCGGCAGCACCTGGTCCAGCTCGCGGTCGTCGGCGCGGTGGGCGGCCCGTGCCGCCGACCGCAGCGTAGCCCGGTCCACCTCGTCGGGCGCCCCGCTCACGGTGACCACGAGTCCGCCCTGCTCCCGTGCGTACGCGTGGCCCGAATCCGTGGCCCGGTACCACTGGTCACCGTCCCGCTCGCACGTCTTCAGGGGCTCCTGGCCGCCGGCGGGCGCGGGGTCCTTCGTACAGTCGGCCCCGGCGTGCGCCCGGCGCTCCACCCGCAGCTGGATCTGCCCGCCGTCGGGCGTGGTGTAGACGCTGCCGAACCCGTCGTCGCCGATCACCCCGACCGACTGGCGGGCCAGGGCGTACCCCGGGACTTCGGTCACCCACACGTGCTCCGCGACGGTCTGCGCGGCCAGCGCCCGCGCCTCCAGCTCCGCCCGGTCGGGCGCGGGGTCCGCCGAGGCGCTCCGGTCCGCCGTCTCCGTGCCGGTCGCCACCTGGGTGCCGCAGCCCGTCGCCGCCGCCAGGCTCAGCGCCAGCGCCAAGGTCGTGAGTACGGGACGGAGCCGGGGCGGCCGGGGATGCGATGTCATGGGCACATCCTTTCGTACGGTGAGGGTTCCGTGCACCGGGAAATCGAGCGGCGCCGAAGTCCGTTCGAGGGTGCGAAAAGGGACCGCCGCACCCGTGGAAGGGGTGCGGCGGCCCGATCTCCGGCCGGTGGGTGCTCAGCAGCAGCGGAAGCCCTCGCGCGGATCCGCCTCGCGGGCGTCCATGCGGCCGCGTTCGAAGGCGCGACGGCTCATCACCGGCGTGTCCGGATCGTGGGCCCTCGCGTGCGCCACATAGCGGTCGTACGTCGACTCGCCGGTCAGCTCACGGACGTACCAGCGGATCCGTCCGGCCACCCGTCGCACGTCCGCGACCGTCATGTCCGGCTCCCCGTCTCCGCCGCCTCCTTGCGGATGCCGCCCTCGGGGCCGACTCCGGCGGCGGCCAGTTCGGCCTTCTCCTCCTTGGTCGCGAAGAGCGAGGCCGGGGCGACGAGCTTGGACTCGACGTACGGCGTCTCGTGCAGTTTGACGCTCTCCGGGTCGCGGATCGCCTGGTAACAGACCCGCCCGGCGTCCACGAGCACCACGATGATGAGGAGTGCGAAGAGCGCGCTCAGCACCCCGTCGACGGTGGAGTTGGTGACGACGGTCCGCATGTCGTCCATGCTCTTCGCGGGGGCCAGCACCTCGCCCGCGTCGATGCCCGCCTGGTACTTGTCGCGCTGGGCGAAGAACCCGATCTTGACGTCGTCGGAGAAGATCTTCTGCCAGCTCGCGGTGAGGGTGACCGCCACGTCCCAGGCGAGCGGGACCGCGGTGACCCACGCCCACTTGAGGCGGCCGGACTTGACGAGCAGGGTGGTGCAGACGGCCAGTGCGACGGCCGCCAGCAACTGGTTGGCGATGCCGAAGAGCGGGAACAGCTGGTTGATGCCGCCCAGCGGGTCGTGCACGCCGACCCAGAGGAAGTACCCCCAGCCGCCGACCACGACGGCGCTGGCGAACCAGACGCCCGGCTTCCAGCTGACCTCACGGAACGGCTTGTAGACGTTGCCCAGCATGTCCTGGAGCATGAAGCGCCCGACCCGGGTGCCGGCGTCCACGGTGGTGAGGATGAAGAGCGCCTCGAACATGATGGCGAAGTGGTACCAGAACGCCTTCATCGCGGTCCCGCCGACGACCGCGGAGAAGATCTCCGCCATGCCGAGCGCGAACGTGGGCGCGCCACCGGTCCGGGAGAGCAGACTCGCCTCCTCGACGTCCTTGGCGGCCTGGGCCAGGGCGTCCGGGGTGATGGTGAAGCCGAAGTTGGCCACGGCCTGCGAGGCCGACTGGACGCTGTCGCCGATCACGCCGGCGGGCGCGTTGATGGCGAAGTAGAGGCCGGGGTCGATGATGCAGGCGGCGATCATCGCCATGATCGCCACGAACGACTCGACCAGCATGGCGCCGTAGCCGATCATCCGGATCTGCGTCTCCTTCTGGACCATCTTCGGCGTGGTGCCGGAGGAGACCAGGGAGTGGAAGCCGGAGAGCGCGCCGCAGGCGATGGTGATGAAGACGAACGGGAACATCGAGCCGGCGAAGACCGGGCCCGAGCCACTGGAGGCGAAGTCGGTGACCGCGGGCATCTTCAGGGTCGGCAGGGCGACGACCACGCCCAGGGCCAGCAGCCCGATCGTGCCGACCTTCATGAAGGTGGAGAGGTAGTCCCGCGGGGCCAGCAGCAGCCAGACGGGGAGCACGGAGGCGAAGAACCCGTACACGATCATCCAGATGACCAGCGTGCCCGGCTCCAGCGTGAAGAAGTCCGCCCACGACGACTCGGCGACCCAGCCGCCCGAGACGATCGCGAGGAGCAGCAGCGCGACGCCGATGAAGGAGACCTCGCTGACCTTGCCGGGCCGCAGGGTGCGCAGATAGACGCCCATGAAGAGGGCGATCGGGATCGTCATGCCGATGGAGAAGACGCCCCACGGCGAGTGCGCGAGCGCGTTCACGATGACCAGCGCGAGGACCGCGAGCAGGATGATCATGATCATGAAGACCGCGACCAGGGCGGCGATCCCGCCCACCGGACCGATCTCGTCGCGCGCCATCTGGCCGAGCGAACGGCCGTTGCGGCGGGTGGAGAAGAAGAGCGTCACCATGTCCTGGACGGCGCCCGCGAAGATGACGCCGACGACGAGCCAGATCGTGCCGGGCAGGTAACCCATCTGCGCGGCGAGCACCGGGCCGACCAGCGGCCCCGCCCCGGCGATGGCGGCGAAATGGTGGCCGAACAGGACCCGGCGGTCGGTGGGGTGGAAGTCGACGCCGTTGTCCAGCCGTTCGGCGGGGGTCGCGCGGTTCCTGTCGGCCTTCAGGACCCGGTTGGCGATGAACCGGGAGTAGAAGCGGTACGCGATGGCGTACGAGCCGAGGGCCGCTGCCAGCATCCAGGCGGCGGAGACCTCCTCACCCCGCGAGAGCGCGAGGGTGGCCCAGCCGGCGGCCCCGACCAGGGCGACCAGGCTCCAGACCACTACGGCCCTGGGGGAGATGCCCCGTTTCCCCGGCACCTGCGGTGCCGATGGTGCTGGTGTGGGCGTTTTCGCCATGTGGTGACTCCGTCCCCTCGCTGATCACCGGTGCAATGGGCAGGAAATCTAGGGGACGCGTCCGCCCAGCGTCACCCCCCGTCCGCATTGCGGTCCGGCAACGGTGATGTATCGCACGGGGACACGGCTGCCGACGCGTTTCGGTTCATTCGGGATACGCCTGCTTTCCGGCCGGTCAGATCCAGCCCCGGCGCGCCGCCTCCGCGCCCGCCTGGAACCTGCTGCGGGCCTGCATCCTGGCCGTCAGCTCCGCGT
Source organism: Streptomyces sp. CNB091 (assembly GCF_000377965.1). Classification (NCBI taxonomy): domain Bacteria; kingdom Bacillati; phylum Actinomycetota; class Actinomycetes; order Kitasatosporales; family Streptomycetaceae; genus Streptomyces; species Streptomyces sp. CNB091. The sequence continues at coordinate 276,222 of NZ_KB899000.1, read as the reverse complement.
TCATCCGGCGCACCGTGCGCAGGGACACCCCCAGCCTGCGGGCGGCCGTCGCGTCCGTGTGCCCCTTCGCCAGCAGGGACAGCAACTCGTCCTCCTGCGGGGTCAGCCCGTTGCCGTCGCGGCGGGGAGCGGGGCCGAGCGGGGTGGCGGTGGCCCACAGCTGCTCGAACAGGAGCCGGACCACCGCGACGGCTCCCTTGCTCCGCAACTCCAGCGCGCCCGCCCGGCCGTCGTCGGGGTCCAGCGGCACCAGGGCCACCTCCCCGTCGACCACGACCATGACCAGCGGCAGGGTGGGCAGCGTACGGCTCTCCGCGCCGAGCAGGCCCAGCCGGTTCACATAGCGCAGGGTCGAAGGATCGTTGCGGAAGCTGTCCTGATAGATGCTGCGGAGCCGTACGCCACGCTCCAACGCCCGCCGGTCCAGCGGCCCGCTGGCCTCCAGCGTGTCCGGGGACTGCGCGCCGCCGGGCAGCAGCGAGAGGCACTCCGTCCTGGCCAGCTCGGCCAGTTCGGTCAGCCGCTCGCGCACCGCGTCGAGCCCCTCCAGCCGTTTGACGACGTCGAAGCCGCCGCCCGCCCGCCGCCCCCGGTCCGTCGTGAGGGCCGACATCGCGTCCCGCGCGACCTCGAGTCCTCGTTGCTGCCGGGCCAGTTCGGCCTCCCGGCGGGAGAGGAGGAACGGCAGGCTGGCGGCCGGGTCCAGCGCGCGGAAGACCGGCGGGCCCTGCTCCGTACCGCGCGGGCCGTCATCCAGCAGACAGAGTTCGGCCAGCTGGTCCAGGGCTCGGCGCACATCTTCCTCGCTCCGCCCGAGCCGCGCCACGATCTCGTCCAGCCGCAGCTCCGGCTCCTCCAGAACGAGCCGGTACACCAGCTCCGTCCGCGCGTCCAGCCCCAGTACCTCTAACATCTCTGGCTCCCCCGCAGATGTCACGCCGTCCCCGCACTCCCGTGCGGGACGCCACTTCAGCACCGGGCGCGAGTGTAGGGCCGACTTGTTGTGAAGGTATAGACCAGGTCCACGGGATGGATGGGCCCCGAGAGGCCGCCCGTGGCCGGAAAGGCCGGGGCGGGCGAGTGGCCGCGACGGGTGCCGGTGGTGGCGTGAATGGCCGCTAGGTGTCTGGCAGTCGCCTGCCACCAGCGCATCGTCCCAGGCGGTGGGCCCCGTACGGCCGGCCGCGGAGCTGGCACCCTGCTGCCCCGTAACTCCCGGCCACCCGGAGACCGTGGCTTCCGGGGAGGCGATGGCGACAGGATCAGGCCGTCACAAGCCATTCACATACCGCTACATCTCCGAGGAGCTCCCGATGCGTGCGTTCCGTTCCCCGACCCGCCGCACCTCGCCGGCCGCACTCGCCGCCACGGTCCGGGAGGGCTTCTCCTGGGGGTGACTCCGGGAGGACGGGACGCCTCCGTGTTCCTGGTGACCGCGCTCCTGGTGCGTACCGAACCCCCGCACCCCGACCGGTGGACGGCACGGGACCTGGCCGGGCGGCTGCGCGCCCACCGCGTCGGCGCCCGCGTCCAACGCGCCGGACCGCACCCCGGGGGCCCGGTCCATGTGTACGTCTCCGAGAGCCCGGACGGCTCGGTGCGCGCCGCGCTCTACATGGAGAGCCCCGACTTCGTGCATGCCGAACTGGCCGCGCTGGACTTCCTCCTGACCCTCCTGAGCGCCGCGCGCCCCGCCTCCCTCGGCTGGCGGCCCGCGGCCCTGGGAGGCCCGGATCCGCACCGACCCCCCGAACCGAGAGGACCGGACCCGCCATGCCACGGCAGCGCCCCACCGTGTCAGTGATCATCCCCAACCACAACTACGAGAAGACCCTGCGGGCCTGCCTGGAATCCGTCTACGCCCAGACCCTGCGCCCTCGGGACGTGGTCGTCGTGGACGACGCCAGCACCGACCGCTCGCGCGACATCGCCCGGGAGTTCCCCTGTGTGCTCGTCGCCCGCCCGGACAACGCGGGGGTCTCCGCCGCCCGCAACCTCGGCGTCGCCGCCTCCGCCGGCCAGGTGCTGTTCTTCCTCGACTCCGACATCGCACTGGCCCCCGACGCGATCGAGAACGCCGTCGACCTGCTCATGGACGACCCGGAGACCGGCTGCGTCCACGGCGTCCTGGACCCCGAACCGCTCTTCGACGACGGCCCGGTGGAGGTCTACCACTGCCTGCACGCCCACTTCTGGCGACACCGCAGCGCCGGAGTCGTCGGCACCGCCTTCTTCGCGCTGGCCGCGATCGAGCGCCGCGTCTTCGAGGCGACCGGGCCCTTCGACGAGAACCTCCGCGACTCCGAGGACGTCGAGTACAGCGACCGCCTCGCCGCCACCCACCGCATCCGCCTCAGCGAGCGGGTGACCGGCCGCCACGACGACGTGGACCGGCTGCTGCCGATGCTCGCCGAGCAGTACCGCCGCTCCCAACTGCTCGTCCCCGTCGCCGCCGTCGAGCGCCGGCGCGGCGGTGGCCTGCGCGCCAACCGCACCGGCGGCGTCCTGGCCGCCGGTCTGGTCCCGCTCACCCTCCCGCTCGCCCTGCTCACCCCCTGGCTGCTCGCCGTGCCGCTGGCCTGCGCCGTGGCCTTCGCGCTGGCGGACCCCGGGCTGTCGCGTTTCGTGGCCCGCCGCAAGGGGTGGCCCTTCCTGCTCCGCTTCACCGCGCTGCACTTCGCGGTGCACCTGGCGCTCGTCCTCGGCGCGGTGGTCGGCGGGCTGCGCTGGCTGGTCGACCCCCGCTTCGGCCCCTCCGTCCGGGGCCGCCGCGACCGGCCCGCCCCGGTGGCCGCCCCGTGAGCGCCGGAGTGGACCAGGGGCGCGTGGGCGCCGGGGTGGGGGTGCCCCGGGCACCCCGGCCCGGGGTGCCCGGGGCCGGGGTGCCCGAGGCCGGGACCGGGTCGCCCGGGGCCAGGGTGCCCGGGGCCGGGTCAGGAACGGGGGCCGCGGTGCCCGAGGCCCCAGCGGGGGTACCAGGGCCCGCGGTGCCCGATGCCGCCGCCCCTCCGCCCGGTGTGCCGGAGCCCCCGGCGCCCGAAGCCGCCGCTCGCCCCTCCCGCCCCTCCCGCCGCGCCCGGCTGCTGCGCACGGCCGCCGTCCTCGTGCTCATCGCGGCGACCGCCTTCGCCGTGGGCGGTTCGCTGCGCGGAGCCGGTACGGAGATGGCCGAGGCCGCCGCACGGCCCGGGGGAGTGCTCCTGCTCATCGCCGCGCTCCTCGTCAACGCGGCCGGGCTCGTCCTGTCGATGCTGTCCTGGCGGGTCCTCGTCGTGGACGGCGGTTCCACGGCCCGCACCAGCGACACGGCCCGGATCTTCTTCATCGGCGTCATCAGCAAGTTCGTCCCCGGCCGTATCTGGGGCGTCCTCGCCCACATCCAGCTCGGCAAGGCCGTCGGCATCGCTCCCGAGCGGATGATCGCCGCCTTCGGCCTCGGCCTCGTCATCGGGATGACCACGGGGGCCGCCGCCGGACTCCTCGTCGCACCGGCCGTGTTCGGCACGGGCGCCTGGGTCTTCGCCCCGCTCGTCCTGCTCGCCGCCGCCGCCGTGGCCCGGCCCGGCTGGGTGGGCCGCCTCGTCGCGTGGACGATGCGGCTGGCCCGCCGCCCGGACGGAGCCGCCGAGGGCTCGCCCCGGGCCCTGCGGCTCTCCATCGGCTGGGCCTGCGCCTCCTGGGCCGTCTCCGGACTCCACCTGTGGGCGATCGTCGTCCTCCTCGGCGCCCCGCCGCTGCTCTCCCTGCCGGTCTGCGTCGGCGGCTTCGCCCTGGCCACCGTCGCCGGAAGCCTCGCCTTCGTCCTGCCCGACGGCTGGGGAGCCCGCGAACTCGTCCTCCTCGCGCCCCTCGGCGCGGTCATGCCGCTGTCCGCCGCCACCGCGGCCGTCATCGCCAGCCGGCTGGTCTGCGTGCTCAGCGAAGTGGCCGCCACCGGCGCCGCACTCGCCTGGGCCCGCGCCGCCGGACCCCTGCCCACCCCCCGACCCGCGCTCCAGGAAGGAGCCGCATGACCCCCGACGCCACCCCCCTGCTCACCGTGGACGACTGCGAACAACTGTCGACGAGCCAGGTGCACGAGCTGTACCGGTCCCACGTCAACAAGAGCCAGGTCTCCCTGATGACCTCCTTCGGCTTCGGCCGCGAACTCGTCGACCACGCCGAGGGATCCTGGATCCACACCCGCGACGGCCGCCGCATCCTCGACTTCACCGGCGGCGTCGGCGTCCTCAACCACGGGCACAACCACCCGCGGATCCTCGCCGCCCGCCGCCGCTTCCAGGAACAGCGCCGGATGGAGGTCCACAAGACCTACTTCTCGCCCTACATCGCCGCCCTCGGCCACAACCTCGCCCAGCTCCTCCCCGGCGACCTGAACCTCTCGTTCTTCCCCAACTCGGGGGCCGAGGCCGTCGAGGGCGCGGTGAAACTCGCGTACAAGTACCACGGCGGCCGCCGGCAGCGGATCCTGCACGCCGACATCAGCTTCCACGGCAAGCTGCTGGGCTCCGGCAGCCTCACCGGCAGCGCCCAGAACGCCTTCGCCTTCCCCGGCATCCCCGGCGTCTCCGCCTTCCGCTACGGCGACCTCGACTCCGTACGGGAAGCGGTCGCCGCGGCCCGGGACGCCAAGGGCCGCTGCGACGTGTACGCGATCCTCATCGAGCCCTTCTCCGCCTCCACGATGACGGAGTGCTCCGAGGAGTTCCTGCGCGGACTGCGGGAGCTGTGCACCGAGGAGAAGATCGTGCTGATCTTCGACGAGATCTACACCGGCTGGGGCAAGACCGGCAGCCTCTTCCACTTCATGCGCTACCCCGGACTCGTCCCGGACGTGGTGACCACCTCGAAGTCCTTCGGCGGCGGCAAGTCCTCCGTCTCCGCCTTCGTCGCCCGCGAACCCGTCTTCCGCAAGGCCTACGACAGCCTCGGCGACGCCATGCTCCAGTCCACCAGCACCACGTACTACGGCTTCGGCGAGGAGACCGCCACCGCGCTGGAGGCCGTCAACATCGCGGTCGAGGACGACTACCCGGCCCGCGCCCGCGCCATCGAACGCGTCCTCGCCCCGGGCCTGGAGCGGCTGCGCAAGCAGTACCCCGACATCATCGCGGACGTCCGGGGCGCCGGAGCGCTGTACGGGATCTTCCTCGACGGCGGCCCCCGCCTCCTGGACCTCGCCGCGAAGATCGCCCCCGGCGGGCTGGCCCGCGACCCGCTGCTTCGCACCAAGGTCATCACCTGCGCGGTCGTCAACGCGATGTACCACGACCACGACGTGTACATGTACTACACGCTCAACGGCCGCAGCCCCCTGGTGGCCGCGCCCTGTCTGGTCGCAGGACCCGACGAGGTGGAGATCTTCCTCGACGCCTTCGACAAGACCCTGGCCAAGGGCATGAACCGGCTCCTCACCGCCTTCCTCAAGGACAAGGCGGTGTCCCGATGGGCGGCCTGACCATCGCCGTGACCGGAGCCGCCGGCATGCTCGGCTCCCACCTGGTGGCCCGGCTCGCCGCCGACGGCCACGACGTCGTCGGCGTCGACCTGCGCGACGACCCCCACCCGCCCGCCGGGGCCCGGCACATCGTCGCCGACATCCGGGACGCGGCGGCGCTCGCCCGCGCCTTCGACGGGGCCCACGCGCTGGTGCACTGCGCCGCCGCCCTGCCCAGCTACCCCGTCGACCAGATCCGCTCCATCACCGTCGACGGCACCCGTACCGTCCTGACCGCCGCGCACCGGGCCCGGGTCGACCGGGTCGTGCACATCTCCTCCACCGCCGTCTACGGACTGCCCAAGCAGGTGCCGACCCCGGAGGAGCACCCCCGCCAGCCCGTCGACCCGTACAGCAGGGCGAAGGCCGAGGCCGAGGAGGTCTGCGAGGAGTTCCGGGCGCGCGGGATGTGCCTGCCGGTGCTGCGCCCCAAGACCTTCCTCGGGCCCGGCCGCATGGGCCTCTTCTCGATGCTCTTCGAATGGGCCGAGGAGCGCCGCAACTTCCCGGTCCTGGGCCGGGGCGACGTCCGCATCCAGATGTTCGGCATGGCCGACCTCGTCGACGCCGTGGTGCTCGCCCTGAACGCCCCGCCCGAGATCGCCAACGACGTCTACAACCTGGGCGCCGCCGAATTCGGCACCCTGCGCGAGGACTTCCAGGCCGTGCTGGACGCGGCCGGACACGGCAGACGCGTGGTCCCGCTGCCGGCAGCACCGGCACTCGCGGTCCTGCGCCTGCTGGAGCGCACCAAGCTCTCCCCCGTCTACGGGCGGCTGCTCTTCAAGCTCCTCGACGACAGTTACGTGGACATCGGCCGGGCCACCGAACGGCTCGGCTTCCGTCCCGCGCTCTCCAACCAGGACGCCATCCTCGGCACGTACGCGTGGTGGCGCACCCAGCGGGGGGCCGGCGCGCCCGCTCCCGGAACCGGCCGGACCAGCCGGGACCCGTGGCGCCAAGGGGCGCTCGGCCTGGCCAAGGTCTTCTTCTGATCCCCTGGAGCCCTGCCGTGGACATCACCCGGTCCTCACCCGCGCCCGCGCGCGTGGTGGCAGTCCCGCCCGAACCCGAACCCGCCGACCTCACAGCCCTGCCCGAACCCACCACCGTAGAGCCGCTTCAGCCGGTTCAGCCTCTTCCGAGCGCGCCCGCGCCCGTGAGCGTCAGTGTGACCGCGACCGCGACCGCGACCGCGACCGTCAGCGTCAGCGCGACCGCCACCGACGTACGGGGCCGTCGCCGCCGCAACCGCCCCCGCGACCTCCTCGCGCTCCTGCGCCCCGGCCAGTGGGTGAAGAACCTCGCCGTCGTCCCGCTGGCCCTGCTCGACACCCACCCCTGGGGGGCCGCAGCCTTCCTGCGCACCGGCTGGGCCGTCCTCGGCTTCACCCTCGCCTCCGCGCTCGTCTACGTCGTCAACGACCTCGCCGACCGGGAGCGGGACCGGCTGCACCCGGTCAAACGCCACCGCCCGATCGCCTCCGGCCAGGTGTCCACCGTCGCGGCCGTCGTCCTGACCGGCGGCCTCGCCCTGACGCTGACCGGCTGGGCGGTGGCCGGACCCGCCTGGCAGTGGTGGCCCACCGCCCTCTACCTGGCGCTGAGCCTCGCCTACTCCCAGGGCCTCAAACACGTACCGCTGGTGGACGCGTTCATCGTGGCGACCGGCTTCGTGCTGCGGCTCGTCCAGGGGTCGCTGCTCATCGGCTCCCAGCTGTCCGAGTGGCTGGCGCTGTGCGTCTTCTCCCTCTGCCTGATGCTGGCGCTCGGCAAACGCCGGCACGAGATGACGGCGGCGGGCCGCGCCCACCGCCCCGCCCTGCGCGGCTACACACTCGCCTTCCTCGACCATCTCGTCGTCCTGGTCGCCGTGCTGACCGCCGTCAGTTACGTGCTCTACCTGCGCGACGACGCGGCACTCGCCGCCGGGGCCTCCCTCGTCACCCTGCTCTCCGCCCCCTGCGCCGTCTTCGGCCTCGCCCGCTACCTCCAGCTCCTCCTAGTCGAGGAGGGCGGCGGCAACCCCGTACACGTCCTCTTCCGGGACCGCGCCACGCTCGTCAACGCGGCGCTGTGGGCGGTGCTCGTCGCCCTCGCCCTCCTCCTCCCGCACTCGTCCGCATGACCCGCCCTCCCGCACGCGTCCGCATGACCCACCGATCGCCCGAAGGCGCCGCCCCATGAACCGGAAGCAACCGCTCGTCTCCGTCGTCATCCCCAACTACAACTACGGCCGCGCCCTGGAGCTCTGCCTGCGCGCCGCGCTCGCCCAGACCTACGAACCGCTGGAGGTGCTGCTGATCGACGACTGCTCCACCGACGACTCGGTCGCCGTCGCCGAGGCCTGCGGCGTCCGGGTGATCAGCACCGGCGTCAACAGCGGAGTGGCCACCACCCGCAACACCGGGGCGGCCCACGCCCGGGGCGAGATCATCGTGTTCGTCGACTCCGACGTGGCGATGGAGCGGGACGCCGTCGCGAACGCCGTCGCCCTGCTCGACTCCGACCCCCGCATCGGCGCGGTCTGCGGCACCTACGACGCCGAACCCCTCATCCGGGACAGCCTGATCGAGGAGTACCGCTGCCTCCACCAGTTCTACTGGCTGGCCGAGACGGAGGGCCGCATCGGCACCCTGCACACCGCGATCTGCGCCATGCCCGCCCGGGTCTTCGCCGAGATCGGCCCCTTCAACCCCCGGCTGCGGCACACCGAGGACGGCGACTACGCCGCCCGGATCTGCCGGAGTTACGAGGTCCACAGCTCCACCACCGTGCGCGGCCGGCACGACCACGACGACACCTGGCGCGTCGTGCTGCGCAAGGTCTTCCACCGCACCCGGCTGCACATCCCGCTGTACGTCCGCCGCGGCGACCTCCCCGGCGGCATCGCCACCGGCCCGCGCGCCGGAGCCAGCGTCGCGGCCCTGCTCGCCCTGCTGACCCTGCCGCTCGGCCTGATCGACCTGCCCTGGCTGCTCGCCCCCGCCGCCCTGCTGGCGTTCACCCTGCTCGCCGACACCGCCCTCCACCGCTTCGTCCTGCGCCGCCGGGGCCCCCTGTTCGCCGCCTACTTCGCCTGCACGCACACCGTGGTCAACGCGGTCATCGCGGCGGGCGCGGGCGTCGGCGTCCTCCAGTGGCTGACCTCCCGCCGCTTCCGCCGGCTGTACGAGCCGGGGGAGCACCTCGCGCCGGTGCGGGCCGCCACATGACCGGGACCCTCGCGCCGGCCACCGCCGCGGACACGGCGCCCGACTCCGAGGGGCGGCGCCGGTGGCCCGGCCGGCTGCTGCTCGCCATCGCCGTCCTGTGGGCCCTGTTCGTCGCCGCCCGCGCCCTCCTCAGCGGCCGGTGGTGGGCGTGGAACGGCCTCGGCCTCGCCCCGCCCGTCCTCCATCTGCTGTTCCCGCTCGCCCTGTTGATCCCGGCCGCCCTGATCCGGCACGGCAGACGGGCGGCGGTGGGCGTCGTCCTGCTCTCGCTGCTGCTCGGCTCCTGGCAGACCGGACTGCACCCGGGCGCGCTGCTGCGCGGGCAGCCCACCGTGCCCGCCGGAGCGCTGAAGGTGGTCAGCTGGAACACCTTCTTCTGGGACCAGGACAGCGACACCGACGCGTTCTACGCCTACCTCAGGTCCCGCTCCGCCGACGTCTACCTCCTCCAGGAGTACCAGAACGCCCGGGGCGACGAACCCGCGCCGATCGACGACCTGGCCAGGCTCCGCGAGGAGTTCCCCGGCTTCCACATCGCCACCGAGGGCGAGTTCCTCACCCTGTCCCGCTTCCCGATCACCTCGGCGCGGGCCCTGCGCCCCGATGGGCTCGCCCCGCCCGACACCTCCTGGGCCGACTACTGGAACGTCCGCGTCCTGCGCACCGACATCGACGTCGACGGCGAGACCCTGTCCCTCTACAACACCCACCTGCCCGATCTGCTGAACGTCGACCGCAACCCGCTGACCCCCGCCTACCACCGCTCCGTACGACAGCTCTCCGAGCGCCGCGAGCGGCACTTCGAGGCGCTGCGCGAGGACCTCGACGCCAACGGCCACCCGGTGGTCCTCGCCGGGGACCTCAACGTGCTGCCGGGCACCGGGGACCTGCGCTGGTTCGACGGGCTGCGGGACGCCGCCGACGCGGGGGGCTCGGTGTACCCGGCGACCTTCCCGGTGAGCGGTCCGGCGCTCTGGCGGCTCGACTGGGCGTTCGTCTCGCCCCGGATCGACCTGCACCGGCAGTCCGTCCAGGACCCGCCCGCCGCCCTCTCCACCCACCGGCTGATCGATCTCCGCCTCTCCCTGCCCGCCCCCGGGGCGTCCGCCCCGGCCACCGAGAAGGACCGGTCATGACCCGGCGCACCGCGCGCTCGCCCCGCTTCGACGCGACGATCGTGCTCACCTACTACCTCCCGTACACCAGCGGGCTCACCGAAGTGGCCCGCACGGTCGCCGAGGGGCTGGCCGCGCGGGGCCGCCGGGTCGCCGTCGTCGCCTGCCGGCACGATCCGGACCGCCCCGCACGGGAGACCGTGAACGGGGTCGAGGTGTTCCGCGCCCCGGTCGCCGCCCGGCTCGGACGCGGGGTGATCAGCCCCGGGTTCGCCCCGCTCGCCGGGCGGATCGCCCGCGCCTCCCGGGTCGTCAACCTCCATCTGCCGATGCTGGAGGCGGGGCTCGTCGCCCGCCTCGCCGGGGACACCCCGGTGGTCGCCACCCACCACGACGACGTCTGGCTCGCCGGGGGCGCGCTCGCCCCGCTCCAGGTTAAGGCCGTCGACGCCTCGGTGGCCGGGGCGCTGCGCCGCTCGGCCGCCGTGGTCGTCAACAACGTGGACCACGCGGAGCATTCGCGCCACTGGCCCCTGATGCGCGGGCGCCGGCTGCTGGCCATCGCTCCGCCCTGCCGCGAACGCCAGCCCGCCCCGGCCGCCTTCCGCGAGACGGCGGGTCCGCACTTCGGCTTCCTCGGCCGGATCGCACCGGAGAAGGGGCTGCACCACCTGGTCGACGCGTTTCGGACGATCCCGGACCCCGAGGCCCGGCTGCTGATCGCCGGCGACTACTCCAAGGTCGCGGGCGGCAGCGTCGTCGGGGCCCTGCGCGCACGGGCCGGCGACGACACCCGAATCCGGTTCACCGGCTTCCTCGCCGACGACCGGGTGGCGGGCTTCTACGCCTCGCTGGACGCCTTCGCGCTGCCGTCCGTCGCCGAGGAGTCCTTCGGCATCTCCCAGGCCGAGGCGATGATGCTCGGCGTCCCCTCCGTCGCGAGCGACGCGCCGGGCATGCGCGTGCCGGTGTCCGAGACCGGTTTCGGCCGCCTCTTCCCGCCCGGCGACGCCCGCGCCCTGGCCGGGGCCCTCCTGGAGGTGGCCGCCTACACACCGGAGCGCCGCGCCGAGGGAGGCCGGGACGCCCGCGCCCGGTACGGGACCGACAGCTGCCTGGACGCCTACGACGCGCTGTTCCAGGAGGCCGGGGCCGTACAGGGAGCCCCCGCGTGAGAACGGCCGGCGTTCTGGCGGCGGGCGACGGGGCGAACGCCGCCTGGCCGGGCGGCGGATGGGTGCTCTGGGCGGCCGGGGCCTGGGCGGTCTTCCTGGCCGCGCACCTCGTCCTCAACGGCCGCTGGTGGTTCTGGCTGCTGCCCTCGCTGCTGCCGCCGCCCGTGTTCGTCGCTTTGCCCGCCCTGCTCCTGCCGCTCTCCTGGGCGACGGGGGGCCTGCCGGCCGCTGTCGTGGCGGGCGCGGCCCTGCTGCTCGGGGCCCGGCAGTCCGGCCTCGTGCCCGGCGCGCTCGTACGGCCGAAGCGCCGCCCGCCGCCGCCGGAGGGAGCGGTACGCGTCGTCTCCTGGAACACCCAGCACTGGTGCCAGTCCACCGACCCGGAGCCCTTCTACGCCTTTCTGCGCGGGCTCGACGCCGACGTCTACCTCCTCCAGGAGTACCACCACGACGCGTTCGACGGCACGTACCGCCTGATCGACGACGAGCGGCGGCTGCGCGAGACCTTCCCCGGCCACCGGGCCGTCATCGCCCGCGGACTGATCACCCTGTCCCGGCTGCCGGTCGCCGCGACCGTCGAGACGGCCGCCCGCCGGACCCTGCGGGTGGACCTGGAGATGCCGGGCGACGGTCGGATTCTCGCCACCTTCAACGTCCACATCCCGGTACAGCTGCGACTCGTCAGCCCGTTGCGCGCAGACTTCTACCGCGCGGTCCGCACCCGGGCCGCCGACCGGGCACGGGAGTACCGGGGACTCCTCGGGGACGTCGCCGGCTGCCCCCATCCGGCCCTGATCGCCGGGGACTTCAACACCACCGCCGCGATCGGGGACGCCCGCCGCATCGCCCGGCTGGGCGCCGACGCGGTCGCCCTGTCCGGACGCCTCTGCCCCACCTCGTGGCAGCCCCGTCCGGGCCTGCGCTGGTGGCGGCTGGACTGGGTGCTCGCCACACCGGGCGCCCGGGTCCACCGCTACCGCTTCCGCGATCCGCGCGGCCTGTCCGACCACAGCGTCCAGGAGGTGTCCGTCTCGCTCGCCGAACCGGACCACCGGACGCGCGCCGACCACCGATACCGCCACCACGACGAAGGAACTCACCATGCGTTACCGCTACTTGGGCAAGACCGGCCTGCGGGTCAGTGAACTCTGCCTCGGCGCCATGACGTTCGGCCGCGAGGCCGACGAGACCACCAGCCACGCCCTGCTGGACCGCTTCACCGAGGCGGGCGGCACCTTCGTGGACACCGCCGACATCTACTCCGCCGGAGCCTCCGAGGAGATCCTCGGCCGCTGGCTGAAGAGACAGCGCCGCGACGACGTGGTGATCGCCACCAAGGTGCGCTACGGCACGGGGGAGGGCCCCAACGACCGCGGCCTGGGCCGCAACCACCTGATCGCCGGGGTCGAGGCGAGCCTGCGCCGGCTGGGCACCGACCACATCGACCTCTACCAGGTGCACGCCTGGGACCCGGGCACCCCGCTGGAGGAAACCCTCGCCACCCTGGACGCGCTGGTCACCTCCGGGAAGGTGCGCTACATCGGGGCCAGCAACTTCTCCGGCTGGCAGCTCCAGAAGGCGATCGACCTGAGCCGGGGACACGGCTGGGAGCCCTTCACGGCCCTCCAGCCGCTCTACAACCTGCTGGACCGGTCCGCCGAGTGGGAGCTGATGGAGGTCAGCCGCAACGAGGGCCTGGGCGTCATCCCGTGGAGCCCGCTGCGCGGCGGCTGGCTGAGCGGCGCGATCCGGCGCGGTGCGGAGCGGCCGCCCACGGGCACCCGGGTGGAGACCGCCGAGCGGCTCGGCTGGGGCGAGTCGTGGAGCGCGTACGAGGGGGACGAGCGCACCTGGCGGGTGCTGGACGCCCTGCACGAGGCCGCCGGACGCACGGGCCTCGCGGTGCCGGTGCTGGCCCTCGCCTGGCTGCTCGGCCGGCCCGGGGTCACCGCCCCCATCGTGGGCGCCCGCACCCTTGAGCAACTGGAGACCAACCTCGGCGCGGCGGACCTGGACCTCGACCCGGCCGACGCCGCCCTGCTGACCGCCGCGAGCGACCAGACGCTCCCGTACCCGTACAGCGTCATCGAGACCGACCCCGAACTGCGCTGACACACCCCGCGTGACCGAAAACAGGCGGTGGCCCGGAGAGCTCGTCCCCGGGCCACCGCCCTGTGCGTACCGCGCCGTGCCGTGGTGGTGCTCAGTCCGTCGGCCGCTTGAGGCGGGCCACGAACTTGTAGCGGTCGCCCCGGTACACCGAGCGCACCCATTCCACCGGTTCGCCCTGGCCGTCCACCGAATGGCGGGACAGCATGAGCATCGGCAGCCCCACGTCGGTGCCCAGCAGCCCGGCCTCGCGCGGGGTGGCGAGCGAGGTCTCGATGGTCTCCTCAGCCTCGGCGAGGCGCACGTCGTACACCTCGGCGAGCGCGGTGTAGAGCGAGGTGTACTTCACCAGCGAACGGCGCAGCGCCGGGAAGCGTTTGGCCGAAAGATGCGTGGTCTCGATCGCCATCGGCTCCCCGCTGGCGAGCCGCAGCCGCTCGATGCGCAGCACCCGGCCACCCGTCGAGATGTCCAGCAGACCGGCGAGCGTGTCGTCCGCCGTCACATAGCCGATGTCCAGCAGTTGGGACGTCGGCTCCAGTCCCTGGGCACGCATGTCCTCGGTGTACGAGGTGAGCTGGAGGGCCTGGGAGACCTTCGGCTTGGCCACGAAGGTGCCCTTGCCCTGGATACGTTCCAGCCGGCCCTCGACGACCAGTTCCTGGAGCGCCTGGCGCACGGTGGTGCGCGAGGTGTCGAACTCGGCCGCCAGGGTGCGTTCGGGCGGCACGGGGGTGCCGGGCGGCAGGGTGTCCGTCATGTCGAGGAGATGCCGCTTGAGCCGGTAGTACTTCGGTACGCGCGCTGTGCGCGTACCGGTACCGGTCTCGCTCCCCGTACTGCCCCCGTCGGCGCCCATGGCCCGCCTTCCCGACTGCTGCGTTGCTGCCGTCACCGGCTCCTCCGTCTGTCGCGGCTCACATGGTGGCACGGTCCGGTCACGGGTCGTCGCCCTCCCTTAGGTGTCGGTCCTATAACGGACGCGAGTGCACTTCTTATACACCCTTGACACCCCTAAAGGTCTAGGCCAAGCTCCCGGTACTGGTCTAAACCATTAAAGACCAGGTCCAGCCCCAGCAGAACTCGTCGAATGTCTTCGCGGTGGGTGGGGTTGCAGCATCCCTGAGGAGGGTTTGACGTGAAGCGCAAGCTCATCGCGGCTATCGGTGTCGCGGGCATGTTGGTTTCGGTCGCGGCATGTGGTTCCGACGACAAGAAGTCGTCCGCGGACCCGAAGGACCGCAAGGAAAACCTGACCGTCTGGCTCATGGGCGAGGCCCGGTCCACCTGGCCGGAGCTGGTCAAGGACGTCAACGCCGAGTTCAACAAGAAGTACCCGGGCGTCAAGGTCAGGGTTCAGTACCAGCAGTGGGCCGATAAGGTCAAGAAGCTGGACACCTCTCTCGCGGGTGACAAATTCCCGGACGTTGTCGAACTCGGCAACACCGAGACCATGCAGTACATCCTCAATGGTGCGCTCGGAGAAATCGACCCCAAGAAGTACGAGAACTCGGACACCTGGATCAAGGGTCTGAAGGACACGTGCTCCTTCGAGGGCAAGACGTACTGCGTTCCTTACTACGCGAGCGCCCGTCTGGCCGTGTACAACAAGGACATGCTGAAGGCCGGCACCGGCAGCGACGCCCTCCCGCAGACCGAGACCGAGTTCCTCGCCGCGATGGATAAGGTCTCCGCCGAGCTGGGCAAGAAGGACAAGCGCGCCTCCTCGCTCTACTTCCCGGGCCGTTACTGGTACGCCGCGATGTCCTACGTCGCCGCCTACGGTGGCCAGATAGCCACGTACGACGAGGGCAGCAAGGAGTGGAAGTCCGCGCTCTCCACCCCGGAGGCCCAGAAGGGCATCCAGCACTTCATCGACCTGGTCAAGAAGTACAACAAGGCCGATGTGACGAAGGACGAGCAGGACCACGCCAACGTCATGGCCAACGAGAAGGCCGCGGTCATCTACGGCCAGGCCTGGGAGGCCGGCAGCGTCACCACGGGCGAGAACGGCAACCCGAAGCTCGAGGGCAAGATCGCCACGGCCGGTATGCCCGGCCCGGAGGGCAAGGCGCTCCCGTCCTTCATCGGCGGCTCGGACCTCGCGACGATCTCCAAGTCCAAGGTCCAGGACCTCGGCGAGGAGTGGATCTCCCTCTTCACCAACGCGAAGTCCATGGAGGTCCTCGCGTCGAAGAACATCCTCCCCAACAACGAGAAGCAGCTTGAGCCGCTGAAGGCCAAGCCGGAGACCGCCGCCATCGCCAACGCGGTGCCGGACGCCTGGTTCACGCCGATCGCGCCGGGCTGGGCCTCCATCGAGAAGGAAGAGATCCTCCAGAACATGCTTCTGGAGATCGTCAAGGGCGACTCCGTCGCCGACGCCTCCAAGAAGGCCGACGACAAGATCAACGCGCTGATCAACAAGGAAAGCTGACCTTCCCGATCGCCAGGCGGGGGCCCGGCGTCAGCGCCGGGCCCCTGCTCTTTTCCCGCAAGTGAACGCCGTGAATTCCGGGGCCCGCCCCGGACCCGCGATGGAAGGTCAGCCACGTGTCTGCCGCTGATACCAAGGCCGCCGGGCCGCCGGTACCCGTACCCCCCGACCCGCAGGTGACCGGGAAGTCGTCCTCGGACGACGATGCGCCCCGGGTGCAGAAGAGGAAGCGGAAGAAGGGGGAACTGCTCCCCTATCTCCTGATCCTCCCGGCGATCGTGGCGATCGCCGCCGTCTATCTCTACCCGCTCAGCAAGACGGTCATCATGTCCTTCCAGGACATGGGCCGCCGTGAGCTGTGGTCCGGAGAGCCCGCTCCCTGGGTCGGCTTCGAGCAGTTCACCAACATCCTCGGCGACTCCGAGTTCTGGTGGGTCACCTTCCGCACCGTCGTCTTCATGGTCGTCTGCGTGACGCTGACCATGGGGATCGGTCTGCTCGTCGCCCTGCTGATGCGCAAGCTCTCCAACTGGGTCCGGCTGGTGCTCACCGCCTGCCTCATCGCCGCTTGGTCGATGCCGCTGATGGTCGCCGCCTCGATCTTCCGGTTCATGGCCGACTCCGACTACGGCCTGATCAACACCCTGATCGCCAAGGTCGTCGGCGAGGACTGGCTCGGACACAACTGGTACCTCGACCCGATCCAGGGCTTCGGCATCATCACCCTGCTCGTCGTCTGGGGCGCCATCCCGTTCGTCGTCGTCACCCTGTACGCCGCCCTCACCCAGGTCCCCCAGGAGCTGGAGGAGGCCGCCGCCCTCGACGGCGCCAGCGGCTACGGCATCTACCGGTTCGTCACCTGGCCGGTCATCAAGCCGGTCTTCACCATGGTCGCCACCCTCTCGGTGATCTGGGACTTCAACGTCTTCGGCCAGATCTGGCTGCTGCGCGGCAACAAGCCCGAGCCGGAGTACGAGACCCTCGGCCTCTACTCCTACTCCAAGGCGTTCGAGTCCACCTCCTTCAGCCAGGGCACCGCGATCGCCCTGATCACGGTGCTGCTGCTGTCCGGCGTGGCCGTGTACTACCTGCGCCAGCTCATGAAGACGGGAGAGGTCGAATGAGCAGCTCGACCCAGACGACACAGGCGCTGCGGCCCGACCGCAAGAAGAGCCGGTTCCACCTCGACATCATCGGCCTCGGCATCGCCCTGGTCATGGTCTTCCCGGTCTACTGGCTGCTCATCAGCGCCCTGCGGCCCAACCACGAGATCCGCAGCTACGACCAGACCCTGTGGCCCACGTCGATCACCTTCGACAACTTCGTCCGGGCCACCGAGCAGCAGAACTTCGCCACCGCCATCCAGTCCAGCCTGATCGTCGCCGTCACCGCGGTGGTCGGCGGCATGATCATCGCGACCCTGGCGGCCCTGGCGATCGGCCGGTTCCGGTTCTTCGGCCGCAAGGCCCTGGTCCTGATCATGATCCTGGTCCAGATGCTGCCGCCGACGGCGATGCTCATCCCGATCTACGCCCAGCTCAACGCGATGGGCGGGATCGACGAGTACTGGGGCCTGATCGTCGTCTACCTGGTCTCCACGCTGCCCTTCGCCACCATCATGATCCGCGGCTTCGTCGTGAACATCCCGGTGGAGCTGGAGGAGTCCGCGATGGTGGACGGGTGCACCCGCTTCCAGGCCTTCCGCCGGGTGATCTTCCCGCTGCTCGCCCCCGGGCTGGCCGCCGCGTCGATCTTCGCCCTGGTGAACGCGTGGAACGAGTACCTCTTCGCTTACATCCTGATCAACGACAACTCCAAGTACACGCTGAACGTATGGCTGATGACGTTCACGACCGAACGCGGAACCGACTACGGCGCCCTCATGGCGGCGTCGACCATGATCGCCATCCCCGTCGTCGTGTTCTTCATGATCATCCAGAAGAAGATGGCCGCAGGCCTCACTTCCGGCGCTGTGAAGGGATAGTGCGGGCCCATGACCACCCTCGTTTCCACCACGGACACCGTGACGCGCGACGCGCTCGCCGTGCTCCAGCCCGGGTTCACCGGCACCACCGCACCGGACTGGCTGCTGCGCCGCGTCGGTGAAGGCCTGGCCTCCGTCGCGCTGTTCGGCCGCAACATCACCTCGGCCGAACAGGTCACCGCCCTCACCGAGCGGCTGCGCTCCGAGCGCGAGGACGTCCTCGTCGCCATCGACGAGGAGGGCGGCGACGTGACCCGCCTGGAGGTCACGCACGGCTCCTCCTTCCCCGGCAACTTCGCCCTCGGCTCGGTGGACGACGTCCATCTCACCCGGGCCGTCGCCCAGGAGCTGGGCCGCCGGCTCGCCGAGTGCGGCGTCAACCTCAACTGGGCGCCGTCCGCCGACGTCAACTCCAACCCGGGCAACCCGGTCATCGGCGTGCGCTCCTTCGGCGCCGACACCAGCCTGACCGCCCGGCACACCGCCGCGTACATCGAGGGGCTCCAGGCCGCCGGCGTCGCCGCCTGCACCAAGCACTTCCCCGGGCACGGCGACACCGCGGTCGACTCCCACCTGGCGCTGCCCCGCATCGACGTGGACCTCGACACCCTGCACGCCCGTGAACTGGTGCCCTTCCGGGCGGCCATCGCCGCGGGTTCCAAATCGGTGATGAGCGCGCATATCCTGCTTCCCGCACTCGACCCGGACCGCCCGGCGACCGTGAGCCCGCAGATCCTCACCGGTCTGCTGCGCCAGGAGCTGGGCTACGACGGCCTGATCGTCACCGACGCCGTGGAGATGGACGCCATCGCCGGTACGTACGGCATCGAGCGAGGGTCCGTCCTCGCCATCGCGGCGGGTGCCGACGCCATCTGTGTGGGCGGCGGCCTGTCCGACGAGGAGACGGTGCTGCGGCTGCGCGACGCCCTCGTCGCGGGCGTGCGCAGCGGGGACCTGACCGAGGAGCGGCTCGCCGACGCGGCCGCCCGTGTACGAGCCCTGGCGTCCTGGGCGCAGAGGGTTCGGGGGGACATCCGGGAGTCGGGCGCGGCAGTGCAGGAGGGGACCGCGCCCGGCACCGGAGTCAGCTCCGACATCGGTCTGACCGCCGCCCGCCGCGCGGTCCGGGTGACCGGCTCCGGGGACCGGCTGACCGGGGCGGCGTACGTCGCCTCGTTCGGCTCGGTGGCGAACATCGCGGTCGGCCGCGAGACCCCGTGGGGCATCGCCACCGAGCTGGACAGGATCCTGCCCGGCACCGGCACGGACACCTACACCGACGGGAGCGCCGCCCCGGCGGACGCGATCCTGGCGGCGGCGGGGGAGCGGCGCATCGTCGCCGTGGTCCGCGACGAGCACCGGCACGCCTGGATGGGCGCCGCGCTCGACGCACTGCTGGCGGCCCGCCCGGACACGATCGTGGTCGAGATGGGCCTGCCCCAGTCGGACCCGCGCGGCTCGCTGCACATAGCGACCCGCGGAGCGGCCCGAGTCTGCGGCCTGGCGGCGGTGGAAGCGCTCACCGGCACGAGGGCCTGACCCACTTCAAGGCCCCGGACCGGCGACACCGAGCCCGTCCGGCGTTTGAGGACGAGGGCCTCGGGCCGGCGCTATCAAGCCCGTGCGGGCCCGCAGACAAGGTCTCGGGCCGGTGCTATCAAGCCCGTCCGGCGTTTGAGGACAAGGCCTCACGCCGGACGGGCCCGCAGACCGGCCACACCTGGCCCGTCCGGGCCCGCAGACAAGGCCTCGGGCCGGCCACATCAAGCCCGTCCGGCGATTGAGGACAACGCCTCACGCCGGACGAGCGGCGGCACCAGGCACGACACACCACGGCAAAGGGCCGGGACACCGACAGGCGTCCCGGCCCTCAGCCGTGCGAGGGGAGGGGCGAGCCTACAGCCCCTGCCACCCCGGCTTCGCCGCATACGTGGCGCGGAAGTAGTCCGCCAACTTCAGCTTCGACGCAGCCGCCTCGTCCACCACCACCGTCGCATGCGGATGCAGCTGGAGCGCCGAGGCCGGCACGATCGAGGCGACGGGTCCCTCCACCGTCTGGGCGACGGCCTCCGCCTTGCCCTCACCGGTGGCCAGCAGGATCGGGTGGCGGGAATCCAGGATCGTCCCGATGCCCTGCGTGATCACGTGGTGCGGCACCTGCTCGATGTCGTCGTCGAAGAAGCGCGCGTTGTCGACCCGGGTCTGCTGCGTCAGCGTCTTGATCCGGGTACGGGAGGCGAGCGAGGAACACGGCTCGTTGAAGCCGATGTGCCCGTCCGTGCCGATGCCCAGGAGCTGGAGGTCGACGCCGCCGGCCTCGGCCAGCGCCCGGTCGTAGGCCTCGCAGGCCGCCTGGACGTCCTCGGCCGACCCGTCGGGGCCCATGAAGGAGGTCTCGGGGAGCCCGAGCGGCTCGATGACTTCGCGCAGCACCACGGAGCGGTACGACTCCGGGTGGCCCGCGGGCAGCCCGACGTACTCGTCGAGCTGGCAGATCCGGGCGCGCGACGCGTCGACCGCACCGGAGGCGACCTTCGCCGCGAGCGCGCGGTAGATGGGCAGCGGGGTCGAGCCGGTGGCAACGCCGAGCAGGGCGTCGGGCTTGCGGGCGATCAGCGCGGCGATGGCCTCCGCGATCAGTTCGCCGCCTGCCGCGGCGTCCGGGACGATGACAACTTCCACGCTGTGCCTGCCGATCTGACTAGGGGAGGAGGTGGTATAGACCAATCAAACTCCCAATTTAGCAGAATCGGGCAGCCGTACGGTGAACAGTCCGCCCACCGGCTCGCACGCACACACGCACACGCATACACGCCGGGCACACACTCCGGCACACACGCCCGCCCCGGCCCGCTGGCGGCGCACGGCATTGCCTGGTCGACTGAGGAGGCCCGACCGGACGGCGAGATTCGCGCACCCGCGCGCACGCCCCGTCCCGTACGCCGACAGCGCAGGAGGCCCCCACATGTCCGCCACCCCTCCGGCCGACCCGGGCGGCCAGGGCGACGAGCCCGGCCGCATCATGTCCGGCGAGATGGCCGAGCAGCCCGCGATGCTCCGCCGCATCCTCGAACAGGGCGCGCCCCGCATCCGCGAGGTCGCCGCCGAGATCGCGGCCCGGAAGCCCCGGTTCGTGCTGCTCACCGCCCGGGGTACGTCGGACAACGCGGCGCTGTACGCCAAGTACCTGCTGGAAATCCGCCTCGGGCTGCCCTGCGGACTGGCCTCCATGTCCACCACGACGGCCTACGGCGCCCGGCCGGACCTGCGGGACGTCCTGGTGGTCACCGTCAGCCAGTCGGGCGGCTCGCCGGACCTGGTGGCCTCCACGAGGGCCGCCCGGGAGGCCGGGGCCGTCACCCTCGCCGTCACCAACAACCCGGACTCCGCGCTGGCGGCGGTCTCCGAGTACCACATCGACATCCTGGCGGGCCCGGAGAAGGCGCTCCCGGCCACCAAGACGTACACCGCCTCCCTGCTCTCCCTCTACCTCTTCGTGGAGGGCCTGGGCGGCCGCGACGGCACCGAGGCCGCCGCGGGTCTGCCCGACCTCGCGGGCTCGATCCTGGGCCGCCGATCCGAGGTCAAGGCGCTGGCCTCCCGCTACCGTTTCGCCGAACGCATGGTGATCACCTCGCGCGGCTACGGCTATCCGACGGCCAAGGAAGCGGCCCTGAAGCTGATGGAGACCAGCTACATCCCCGCTCTCTCCTACTCCGGCGCGGATCTGCTGCACGGGCCGCTGGCGATGGTGGACAACATCTCCCCCGTGATCGCCGTGGTCACCGACGGCCGGGGCGGCGAGGCCCTCCAGCCGGTGCTGGACCGGCTGCGCGGACGCGGCGCGGACCTCTTCGTGGTCGGCCCCAAGGCCCAGGTGGAGGCGGCATCGGCCGGCTTCTCCCTGCCCACGGCGGGCGTCCCGGAGGAGTTGCAGCCGATCCTGGAGATCCTGCCGCTGCAATTGCTGGCGTACGAGGTGACGATCGCCCGGGGCCAGGACCCGGACGCGCCCCGCGCCCTGGCCAAGGTCACCGAGACCCGCTGAGGCCCTGAGGCGGAACGGCCCCGGAAACATTAAGGGCCCCGGAAACACCCGCGGGCCGCGGCGCCAGAGCGGGACCCTCAGCCCACCCGGCACCGCAGCCCGGAGCTTCAGGCCGACGGTGTGCGGTGCCGTCGGCCACTGGAGGCACCGGCGCAGTCAGGGCAGAGAGTGCCGGAGCCTCGGTCCGCTCTCCTGTGCGGGGAGAGCGGAGGTCGTGATGGATTCATTGTGGACTAGACCAATTGCCTGTGTCCATCCATGTGCACGACATTCTCGATCGGCCCCGCCCCGTCTAACCGCACCCGTCCAACCCCACCTGCCCATCGTCGTACCCATGGCACGGCTCGGCGGGTCGATCGGTTCGAACGCCTCCGGTAACCCCAGGTACGCTCCACACGTGCCCTCCATGAACGACCTCGTCCGCCAGCACACCGCTCTGAGCGACACCGACCTCGAGTGGCTCCATCTGCTGGTCTCGGAGTGGCAACTGCTCTCCGACCTGTCCTTCGCCGACCTCGTGCTGTGGGTCCCCACCCGCGACGGCACGCGGTACGTCTCCGTCGCCCAGATGCGCCCCAACACCGGGCCCACCTCCTATCAGGACGACATGGTCGGCCACCTGGTGCCGCGCGGCCGCCGCCCGCTGCTGGACGCGGCCCTGGACGAGGGCCGGATCGTGCGCGAGGGCGACCCGGAGTGGCGTGAGGAGGTGCCCGTACGGGTCGAGTCCATCCCCGTACGCCGCGAGGGACGGGTGCTCGGCGTCATCGCCCGCAACACCAACCTGCTCACCGTGCGCACCCCCTCCCGGCTGGAGCTCACCTACCTCCAGTCCGCCTCCGACCTGGCCCAGATGATCGCCGCCGGGTCGTTCCCCTTCCCCGGCCAGCAGGTCGACATGGACGCCTCCCCGCGTGTGGGCGACGGCCTGATCCGGCTCGACGCCGACGGGATCGTCCAGTACGCCAGCCCCAACGGCCTCTCCGCCTACCACCGCCTCGGCCTCGCCTCCGACCTGGTCGGCCACCACCTCGGCACCACCACCGCCGAACTGGCCCCGTCCCGGGGGCCGGTGGACGAGGCCCTGGTCAAAGTGGCCAGCGGCTACGCGCCCCGCGAGTTCGAGGTCGAGTGCGAGGGCGGGGTGATCCAGCTGCGGGCCATCCCGCTCAAGCCCAAGGGCGTCCGCATCGGCTCCCTGGTCCTGCTCCGCGACGTCACCGAACTGCGCCGCCGCGAACGGGAGTTGATTACCAAGGACGCGACCATCCGGGAGATCCACCACCGGGTGAAGAACAACCTCCAGACGGTGGCGGCCCTGTTGCGCCTCCAGGCCCGGCGGATGGATTCCGAGCAGGGCCGCGAGGCGCTCAACGAGGCGGTCCGGCGCGTCGGTTCGATCGCCATCGTCCATGAGACGCTGTCCCAGAATCTGGACGAGCGGGTCGAGTTCGACGAGATCGCCGACCGGGTCATCGCGATGGTCTCGGAGATCTCCCCGGGCAAGGTGACCTGCCGGCGCACAGGACGCTTCGGCATCCTCGACGCCGAGGTCGCCACCCCGCTCTCCATGGTGCTGACGGAGGTTCTGCAGAACGCCCTGGAGCACGCCTTCGCCGTGGCCGACCACGGGACGGTGGAGGTCTCCGCCGTGCGCGGCGGATCGCCCACCGAAGGGCGGCTGCTGATCACCGTCACCGACGACGGGCGCGGGCTGCCCGAGGGCTTCGACCCGAAGCGGGCCGGCAACCTCGGGCTCCAGATCGTACGGACGCTGGTGGAGGGAGAGCTGGGCGGCACGTTCGGCATGGTCCCGGCGCCCGAGCGCGGCACCCAGGTGGTGCTGGACCTCCCGGTCCGCTCCGACAAGTAGGAAATCCCGCCCCGACAAGAACGAAACGCGGAGCACACAGCAGAGCGGGCCCGGACCGTGGTGACGGTCCGGGCCCGCTCCGTGATGCTCACGTTGCGATGCGCTTCGGGGTACTGCGCGCTGCGACTCGAAGGCGGGGCTGTGCGTACGCTCTGTACGCGCCGCCGGGCTGAGGCTTGGTGCGGTTCTCGCTCAGGCGCTTGCGTTGCGCGCCCGGTTGCGAGCGGCGCGGCGCTTCATCGCGCGGCGCTCGTCCTCGCTGAGGCCACCCCAGACGCCGGAGTCCTGGCCGGACTCGAGCGCCCACTGCAGGCACTGCTCCATGACGGGGCAGCGGCGGCAGACAGCCTTGGCTTCCTCGATCTGCAGCAGCGCAGGACCGGTGTTGCCGATGGGGAAGAAAAGCTCAGGGTCTTCCTCACGACAAACGGCGTTGTGACGCCAGTCCATGGCTGCTACCTCTCCTTGGTATTACACGTCTGTTGCTTGTGAATGTGAACGCTTTCACGAATCCCCCCGCAGATGACGGGCCGCCCCCCAGAAGGACTGGGTGTGGTCTGTGATGGTGAGGAGGGGTTCTGGCTCTCAGTGGAGGCCGGTGTTGCGGGCCGTCTCGATCGCCATGTAGAGATTCGCAAACCTCGGCGGCGGATACAACCCCTTCTGGAAAGTTTTTTTTGATTCCTCGGTGTCGACTAGGTCACAGGCGCACTTCTTAGGGGTGGGACCCAGTCCAAACGTTCGAGTTAAAGGACTTTAGGCCCTTCCACTCACACAATCACACGCAGTGCACGGCGTACGCCTGTGAACGTCACGCTCGTACGCAGTCCCAGGTGGTCGCCGTCCATCTGGAAGGGCAGTGGGACCTTTGAATGCAAGGTGAAGTCCGTGAGGTCATGCCGTGAAACGGCATGCTTGCCGCGCGGCCCCTTCTCGGGGCTCGAAGTGAGCAGCTGGGTGCCGTAACGGGCCACCGCCGGGGTGGACAGACGCTTCAGTCCGAGGACGTCCAGCGCGGTGTCGAAGGAGGCCTTCGGCGAGGCGTACATCGGGCGATTGCCCAGGTAGGTCCAGGGGGCGGTGTTGCAGACTATGGAGAGCGCGAGGTCGGTCACCGGGTCCTGGCCGGGCACGGCGAGCGTGATCTGCCCGTGTCTGCGGTGGGCCTCGTTCAGGAACTGCCGCACCACCTGGCGTACGTACAGGGCGTGGGTCGAGCGCTTCCCGTGCTCGCGTTTCTGTTCGACCCGGCCGATGACTCCCGCGTCGAATCCGAGACCGGCGCAGAAAGTGAACCAGCGTTCGGGGACGGACTCGTCCTCGCTCCCCGGGGTGCCGGCCGCCAGCCCGAGCCCGACCGTGCGTTCGGTCCGGTTCTCCAGGGCGTCCAGGATCGCGCCGGTCGCCTCCACCGCGTCGTTCGGCAGCCCCAGGGCGCGCGCGAAGACGTTGGTGGACCCGCCGGGGACCACGGCGAGCTTCGGGAGGCTGTCCACGTCCGGGCCCCTGTGCAGCAGCCCGTTCACGACCTCGTTCACCGTGCCGTCGCCGCCGAGGGCGACCACCAGATCGATGTCGTCGCTGTCCGCGGCCCGCCGTCCCAGATCCCGTGCGTGCCCCCGGTACTCGGTGGTCACCGCCTCCAGCTTCATCTCGCTGGCCAGCGCGTGGATGAGCACGTCACGGGTGCGGGCACTGGTGGTGGTAGCAGCTGGGTTGACCACGAGGAGTGCGCGCATGACGGCCAGCCTACCTATCGGGCGGTTCGGCTCTGTAGTCCCGGTTCGCTGCGCTCCGATTCGGTGACGGAACGTGACCGACTGCCCCGCCGTGCGCCCGAACGGGGGAGGCTCCTCCCTACCCCGGCTTCACTTCCGGGTCCCCGGGATGCCAACCTGAAAGGCGTGAGTACTCAAGCGACCCCCTCCACGCCGTCACCCTCCGCGGCGGAGCGCCCGACCAGGATCACCGTCCTCGCCGGGGTCAACGCCCTCGAAGGCCTGGCGCTCGCCCTCGGCGGTGTCTACATGGTGGTCATGGGGGTGCTCGGGAAGCTGGAGAGCACGCAGCAGGCGGAGACGGTCGGGATCACGCTGGTCGCGCTCGGCGCGATCCCGCTGATCGCAGCCCGCGGGCTGCTGCTGCTGCGCAGCTGGAGCCGGGGGCCCGCGCTGATCACCCAGATCATGGCGCTGCCGGTGGCCTGGACGCTGCTGCGCTCGCAGGGCGCGCTGATCCCCACCGGGATCGTCCTGGCGGCGGTCGCCGTCACCGGCCTCGTGCTCGCCCTCAAGCCGGCGACCACCCGGGACCTGGGCGTCCGCCGCGACACCGGGGCGGCCCCCGGGGCCTGAGAGGCCGGCGGGTCGCCTCGCGACGGACAGCGGACCCGGTCCGTCCGTCCCGATCCCACCCGACAGCCTCCGCACCGACGGACGCCGGACGCCCTTCTCGCCTACTCTCTACTCCTCGACGAGCAGCCGCTCGCGCAGCTGCGCCAGGGTCCGGGCCAGCAGCCGGGAGACGTGCATCTGCGAGATGCCGACCTCCTGGGCGATCTGCGACTGGGTCATGTTCCCGAAGAAGCGCAGCAGCAGGATGCGCTTCTCGCGCGGCGGCAGGTCCTCCAGGAGCGGCTTGAGCGACTCCCGGTACTCCACGCCCTCCAGCGCCTCGTCCTCCGAGCCCAGCGTGTCCGCGACCGCCGGCGACTCGTCGTCCGTGTCCGGCACGTCCAGCGACAGCGTGCTGTACGCGTTGGCCGACTCCAGGCCCTCCAGCACCTCCTCCTCGGAGATGCCCAGCCGCTCGGCCAGCTCGTGCACCGTCGGCGAGCGGCCGTGCTGCTGGGAGAGCTCCGCGGTGGCCGTGGTCAGCGACAGCCGCAGCTCCTGGAGACGGCGCGGCACCCGCACCGCCCAGCCCTTGTCCCGGAAGTGGCGCTTGATCTCGCCGACCACCGTGGGGGTGGCGTACGTCGAGAACTCCACGCCCCGGTCCGGGTCGAACCGGTCCACGGACTTGATCAGCCCGATCGTGGCCACCTGGGTCAGGTCGTCCAGCGGCTCCCCGCGGTTGCGGAAGCGGCGGGCCAGGTGCTCCACCAGCGGCAGGTGCATCCGCACCAGCCTGTTGCGCAGCTCGGCCTTCTCGGCCGAACCGTCGGGCAGCTCCCGCAGCTCGAAGAAGAGGGCCCGGGCCCCGCTGCGGTCGTGTGGATCGTGGTGCCCGTGCTCGCTCATCTGGCCCGCCCGCCCTGCCTGCGACTGCTGCTCCACCGCGACGTCGATGCTCTCGGGCCCGTCCGCTCCGTCCACCGGATGCGGCCGGGCCTGTTGCTCCGGGATGCCTGCTGGGCGCACCACCCCGGATCGGATCGTCTCGTCCCGCACAGGACCGTCCCCGTTCCCGTCGCTCACGCCGGCCCGGGGCCCGCGCCGCGCTGTTTGTAGAGGCTGATGCTGACCGTACGGTCGTCGGCGACCGTGGAGTCGACCTTGCCGGCCAGTGCGGAGAGCACCGTCCAGGCGAAGGTGTCGCGCTCGGGCGCCCGGCCGTCCGTGGTGGGCGCCGACACCGTCACTTCGAGGGAGTCGTCGACGAGTCGGAAGACGCAGCTGAGGACGGAGCCCGGCACGGCCTGCTGGAGCAGGATCGCGCAGGCCTCGTCGACCGCGATACGAAGATCCTCGATCTCGTCGAGAGTGAAGTCCAAACGCGCTGCGAGACCGGCCGTGGCCGTTCGCAGCACCGACAGGTAGGCACCCGCAGCGGGCAGTCGGACTTCTACGAAGTCCTGATTCCCGGGCTCGCCTGCGATCTGGGACACCCTCACCTCCAAGGTGGCACAAACTCTTTCGAGGTTCCGGGAAGGGTGGCCCGGAGCCATGCGGTCCGTCGACGGTTCTTCGGCTCGGCGACGTTATCGGATCCATGATGCCGTGTCGTACGGACCCCATACCCCGACCGTCACTCATGGTAAGCCCATGCGTACGGAAAGTGGCTAGGGGGCTGCGGCGTCCAATTGCGAAGAACCAGCGCCGCATTGACGTACCCAGGCGTCAGACGATCGAACCGTCCTCGAAGCACCGGCACTGGCTCAAGCCGTATTGACCCGCTGAGCGCGTCGCCGCGCCGGCCGTCCCTGGAGGAGGCGGCGGCCTACCGGGAGACGGACGACTCCTGAAGGGGCGGGCGCGCGTCGGGGGTGCCGGTGATGACGGCGCTCACCCGCGTGCCCGGCGCGAACGCCCCCTCCTCGGCCAGCGTGGTGAGCGCGAACAACAGCTTGGCGACGTACACGCGTTCCACGGGCAGCCCGTGCCGGTCCTCGAAGTCCGCGGCGAAGGCCTCCAGCTCAGGGGTGGAGCGGGCGTAGCCGCCAAAGGCGAAGCGCTCGTCCAGCGACCAGTTCCCGGACGGGTCGCCGAACGCCTCGCGCTGGAGCCGCTCCACCTCCCGCCCGAGGAAGCCGCCGCGCAGCACCGGGACGCCCAGGGCCCGCTGCCCGGGGCCCAGGCCGGCGGCGAGCCCGGCCAGGGTGCCGCCGGTCCCGCACGCCACGGCCGCCACCTCGCACTCCCCGGCCAGCTCGCGCCCCAGCTCCGTACAGCCCTGTGCGGCCAGCGCGTTGCTGCCGCCCTCCGGGATGACCTCCACGTCCCCGAACAGGCTCAGCAGCCCCTCCAGGACCTCGGAGGAGGCCTTCGCCCGGTACGTCGTACGGTCCACGAAGTGCAGGCGCATGCCGTCGGCCGCGCACCGGGCGAGCGACGGGTTGAGCGGCCGGTGGGCCAGCTCGTCGCCGCGGACGACGCCGACGGTGGGAAAACCCAGTAGCCGCCCGGCCGCCGCGGTGGCCCGGAGGTGGTTGGAGTACGCGCCGCCGAAGGTCAGCACGGTGCGCCCGGCGGCGGCCTCCAGGTTGAGGACGAGTTTGCGCCACTTGTTGCCCGGCAGGTCGGGGTGGATCAGATCGTCCCGTTTCAGGAGCAGCCGCACGCCGTGGCGCGCGAAGCGTTCGTCGCGGACCTCCCGCAGCGGGGAGGGCACCCGGGGCCGCAGGAGGGCGTCGAGGCGGGGCGGGCTGTTCACCCGCCCATTGTCGCCTCTCCGCCGCTTCTCCGTCGGTTCAGGAGGAGGCCAGCCAGAGGTCCGGGCCGAACACCTCGTAGTGGACGTCGGCGGGACGGACGCCCGCCTCCAGCAGCTGGGCCCTGACGGCCCGCATGAAGGGGAGCGGGCCGCACAGATAGGCGTGCGTCCCCGGTCGTACGGTGATGCCGGCCAGGTCGACGAGGCCGGTGCGGTTCGCGGGCCGCCCGGCCTCCGGGGCCTCGTACCAGAAGTGCGCCTCGGCGTCCGGGAGCTTCTCCGTCAGCCGGACGTGGTCGGTGCGCAGGGCGTGGTCGGCCGGTGAGCGGTCACCGTGCACGACGGTGACCGGGCCGCTGTGGCCCTCCTGGGCGAGATGTTCCAGCATCGACAGCATGGGGGTGCAGCCGATGCCCGCCGAGGCCAGCAGCAGGGGCGCGTCCAGGTGGTCGAGCACCAGGTCGCCGTAGGGGGCGGAGACGCGCAGCAGGTCGCCCGCGCGGGTGTGCTCGTGCAGGTGCCGGGAGACCTCGCCGTCGGGCGAGCCCTGGCCGCGCACGCGCTTCACGGTGATCGACCGCAGCCGGGAGCCGGGGGCGCCGGAGAGGCTGTACTGGCGTATCTGATGTGCGCCGTCCGGGAGTTCCACCTGTACGGAGACGTACTGGCCGGGCCGGAAGGCGGGCGGGGGCGTGTCCTCGGCCGGGCGCAGCAGGAAGGTGGCGACGTCCTCGGTCTCCTCGACCCGGTCGGTCACCTCCCAGGTGTGCCACACGTCGCCCGCCAGGACGCCCTGCTGCGCGTAGAGGCGCTCCTCGACGGCGATCAGGGAGCCCGCCATCAGCCAGTAGACCTCGTCCCAGGCGGCGGCGACCTCCGGGGTGACCGCGTCGCCCAGGACGTCCACGATGGCCGCGAACAGATGGGTGTGCACCACCTCGTACTGCTCCGGGGTCACCCCGAGCGAGGCGTGCTTGTGGGCGATCCGGTCCAGCATCACGTCGGGCCGGGTGCCGGGGTGCTCGACCAGCGCGGTCGCGAACGCGGCGATGGACCCGGCCAGGGCCTTGCGCTGGTCGCCGGAGGCCTGGTTGCCCCGGTTGAACAGGTCCCGCAACAGCTCGGGGTGGGCGGCGAAGAGCTTCTCGTAGAAGAGGTCGGCGATGTCCCCGATGGCCGCGCCGACGGCGGGAAGGGTGGCGCGGACAGTGGCTGTGGACCGGTCGGAGAGCATGACGGAACTCCTTAATTGGGATGTGAGATGCGCATTCAGGGGCAGGTGGAGGACGGTGCCCCGCCGGCGCGGGGGTTCGTCCGCGCGACCGGGCGGGGTTCAATCGGGCGGGGGGTCAGTCGGGCGGCCGAGCGGGCTCAGTCGGGCGGTGGGCCGCTGCCGATGCCCAGCAACAGGGGGCCGGTGGGGGAGGCGACGAGATCGGTGACGGTGATCGGGTCCAGTGCGGCGTAGAAGGCATCCTGGGCCCCGCGCAGGGACCCACGCAGCCGGCAGGCGGAGCGGAGCGGGCAGGGGGTGTCGCCCTCGCACTCGACCACTTCCTCCGGCCCCTCCAGCTCCCGCACCAGTGAGCCGATCGACGCCGAGCGGCCGGCCGAGGTCAGGGTGAGTCCGCCGCCCCGGCCGCGACGGGCGTCGAGGAGCCCGAGGTGCTGGAGCCTGGCGACGACCTTCGCGGCGTGCGTGTAGGGGACCCGCATGGTGGCCGCCACCTCGCGGGTGGTCGGCGGCTCCCGGCCCTCGGCGACCGCCAGTCGCATGAGGACGCGGAGCGCCACGTCGGTGAATCTCGTCAACCGCATGGCCCCACCGTAGATAAGTTGCATGAGAGATGCAACTTAAACCGTCCGCCGGGCGACAGGGACCAACGTGCCCCGACTGAAGGCGGATTAGTCGCACTCTTTTGTGTAATGGCGACCCGGTCCTCCTGCTGAAAGGCTTTTGCACGCAGGTCAGCCCAAGATCGAAAGGACGTCAGATGTCCGTTGGTGAAGAGGTTCGCGACACGCAGGCGCCGCCGCAGCAGAGTCTGGGGACGGCGGCTGCGCGGAACCTCGCGACGACCACCAAATCCGCGCCGCAGATGCAGGAGATCACCTCGCGGTGGCTGCTGAAGATGCTGCCGTGGGTGCAGGTACAGGGCGGTACGTACCGGGTGAACCGTCGGCTCAGCTATTCGGTCGGCGACGGCCGGGTGACCTTCGTCCAGACCGGGGACCGGGTGTCCGTGATCCCCGCGGAGCTGGGGGAGCTGCCCGCCCTGCGGGAGTTCGGCGACGAGGAGGTGCTCGCCGAGCTCGCCCGCAGGTGCGAGCAGCGGGACGTGGCCGCGGGGGAGGTGCTCGCCGCCTCGGGGGACGCGGCGGACCGGGTCTTCCTGCTGGCGCACGGCAAGGTGGCGAAGGTCGGATCGGGCCCCTACGGGGACGAGACGGAGCTCGGGGTCCTCGCCGACGGCGCGTACTTCGGCGACCAGAGCCTGATCGACGGCGACGCCGTCTGGGAGTACACCGCCCGGGCGGTCACCCCGTGCACGCTCCTCACCCTGAGCCGTGCCGACGTGTACAACCTCGCGGAGCGCGCGGCGCCCCTGCAGGACCATCTCGCGCGTCTGCTCTCCATTCCGCAGCAGCGGACCAACCACTACGGCGAGGCGGCGATCGACCTCTCCGCCGGCCATGTGGGGGAGGCGGTCGTCCCGCACACCTTCGTCGACTACGACGCGGCGCCGCGCGAGTACGAACTGAGCGTCGCCCAGACGGTGCTGAAGGTGCACAGCAGGGTCGCCGATCTCTACAACCAGCCGATGAACCAGACCGAGCAGCAGTTGCGGCTCACGGTCGAGGCGCTGCGTGAGCGCCAGGAGCACGAGCTGATCAACAACAGGGAGTTCGGACTGCTCAACAACTGCGACTACGGGCAGCGGCTCCAGCCGCACGACGGGGCGCCCAGCCCGGACGACATGGACGAGCTGCTCTCGCGCCGCCGCGGATCCAAGCTCTTCCTCGCCCACCCGAAGGCCATCGCCGCCTTCGGCCGCGAGTGCAACCGGCGTGGACTCGTCCCGGAGAGCGTCGACATCGGCGGCCACCACGTGCCCGCCTGGCGGGGGGTGCCGATCTTCCCGTCCAACAAGATCCCCGTCTCCGACGCCCGCACCACCTCCATCATCTGCATGAGGACCGGCGAGGCCGAGCAGGGCGTCATCGGCCTCCAGCAGACCGGCATCCCCGACGAGATCGAGCCGAGTCTCTCGGTCCGCTTCATGGGGATCGACGAGCAGGCGATCATCTCCTACCTCGTGACGGCGTACTACTCCGCCGCCATCCTGGTCCCGGACGCCCTCGGAGTGCTGGAGAACGTCGAGGTCAGCCGCTGGCACTGACCCCGTTCACCCCGGGGGCCCGGGCGGCAGCCGCCGCCCGGACCCCCGGGCCCGCACCCCATCGCCTTGCCCCAGGGAGTGACCGTGACCATGACCAGTACGGACGCAGCGACGGAAGGGCACGAGGCCGCGGTGCTCCTGGAGCGCACCCGTGCCGTCGTCGACCCGCATCTGCGATCGGCCGTGGAGTCGCTGCCCGGCGGCATACGCCGCATCGCGATGTACCACTTCGGCTGGGAGAACGCCGACGGAACCCCGGCCGCCGGCCAGGCGGGCAAGGCCATCAGGCCGGCCCTGGTGCTGGCCGCCGCCCGCGCGCTGGGCGGCGATCCGGAACGCGCCGTCCGGGCCGCCGTCGCCGTTGAGCTCGCCCACAACTTCACCCTGCTCCACGACGACGTCATCGACGAGGACACCACCCGCAGGCACCGGCCCACCGCCTGGGCGGTCTTCGGCATCCCGGACGCCATCATCACCGGCGACGCCATGCTCGCCCTGGCCCAGCGGCTGCTGGCCGAGGATCCGCACCCGGCCGCCGCCCGCGCCGCCGCCCGCCTCTCCTCCTGCGTCATCGAGCTGTGCGCGGGCCAGCAGGCGGACTGTGCCTTCGAGGAGCGCGGCCCCGACGAGGTCACGCTCGACGAATGCCTCGCCATGGCCACCGCCAAGACCGGCGCGCTGCTCGGTTGCGCCTGTGCGCTCGGAGCCCTCTACGCCGGGGCGGAGGACCGGGCGGTCCGCGCGATGGACGGGTTCGGGCGGGAGGCGGGCCTCTCGTTCCAGCTCATCGACGACCTGATCGGCATCTGGGGCGACCCGGACCGCACCGGCAAGCCCGTCGGGGCCGACCTGTCCGCCCACAAGAAGTCGCTGCCCGTGGTCGCCGCCCTCACCTCGGGCGCCCCGGCCGCCGTCGAGCTCGCCACGCTCTACCGGGGGCCCATGACCACCTCCGCCGAGGTGAGCCGGGCGGCCGACGCGGTGGACCGGGCCGGCGGCCGGGACTGGGCCCAGGTCTGCGCCGCCGACCGGATGGCCCGCGCGGTCCACCACCTCTCCCGGGCGGTCCCCGACCCGAGCGCCGCCGGCGACCTGCTGGCACTGGCCGAATTCGTCACCCGCAGGACCAGCTGACCCACCTCGTGTGACCGACACCGTCCCTTCAACTCTATTATTCCGGAGGCGGGTTGAGCGAAAGCGGTACGGAGGGACGGCAGCCGGTCATGGGCATACGGATTCAGCGGGCCAAGCGGCGCGACCGGGAGCTGGTCGTCTCGGTCATGGAGGAGGCGTTCCACCACGACCCGGTCAGCAGCTGGGTGTTCCCCGACGAGGCACACCGGCGCGCGGTCCACGGCAGGTTCCTCGGCGTCTTCGTCGACGTCGCCCTCGCCGAGGGCCGTATCGACATCGCCGAGGACGGGGCCGCGGTGGCGCTCTGGCTGCCGGTGCCCGCCGGCGCCCCCGAGGAGGAGGACCCCACGCCCGCCCTGATGCGGCGGACCGCCGACCCCGACAACGAGCGGTGCGAACTGGTGGGCAGACTCACCGGAGCCGTTCACCCGCACGACCGCGCACACGCCTATCTGCTGATGATCGGCGTCTCCCCCGACCGCCAGGGAGAGGGCATCGGCGCGGAGCTGATCGGCGTGGAGCTGGAGCGCTGCGACCGGGAAGGGCTGCCGGCCTATCTGGAGGCGAGCAGCGCCCGGAGCCGGGCGCTGTACGAGCGGCTCGGATTCCGCTTCCTGGGCCGCGCCGTCGACCTGCCGGACGGACCGCCGATGTACCCCATGTGGCGGGAACCCCAAGCGGGTTGAACCCGGAGGGCGGTACGGAAGACGCCTGGGGCAGGGGCTACAGTCCCTGCTCATGACAGATGAGTCGTGGGCCGGCTGGTACCGGGACAACAAGGGTTCCGACGCCGTCGTTCTCACCACGGACGGGCGGCAGCTCCGCATCCGGATCAGAGGGGTCGACTTCGAGGGCGAGAGCTTCGACGACCTGGGGCCGGTCGTCGGCATGCCTCCGGAGAGCGGGATGTTCGCCCTCGCGGACGGCGCGCTCACCGACTGCGTACTGGAGTGGGACCTGCCGCTGCCCATCCTCGTCGCGGGCACGCTCCGCCACGCCACGCTCAGCTGCCTGCTCTCCCTGCGCCGGGTCGACCCGGACCTCCACCTCGCCCTCCACCTGGACGGCGCGGTGTACGAATCGGCCCGCGCCGAGCGCGACTTCAACGCCGCCCTGACCGCCGTCCAGCGCGTCCTCCCGGACGGCGTCCGGATCCAGACCTGTATCGCCTGCGCCTTCTCCGACTACTTCCCGGCCCCCGGCCG
The DNA here is from genome assembly GCF_000377965.1 of Streptomyces sp. CNB091. NCBI lineage: Bacteria > Bacillati > Actinomycetota > Actinomycetes > Kitasatosporales > Streptomycetaceae > Streptomyces > Streptomyces sp. CNB091. The sequence continues at coordinate 241,935 of NZ_KB899000.1, read as the reverse complement.
CGGCCTCTCCGGCGGGCTCGCCTGTTTCCGGGGGGCCAAGGACGCCTATCGGGGCTCGGCGGGCGAGGACGACGTGCTGGATCTGTGGGACCAGCGGTCCGGGTTCGTCCAGGAGGTCTGGAGCTGCCGCGAGTTCGAGGTGCGCCCGGCCGACGGCGCGGGCACCGGCCACCGGGGAGCCTTCCCGCTGGAACTCGCCTGACGGGCCGGCCTGCCTCGTCCTGACGGGCAGGCATGGCCGACCGGCCCGCCCCGGCTTGACGGACCCGGCCTGCGCGCGGCCTGGCCGACCGGCCTGCCCCGGTCTGAATGCGGCCTGGCTGATGCGGCCTGGCCGACCGGCCCGCCCCGGGCCTGACGGGCCTGGCCTGCGCGACCTGGCCGACCGGCCTGCCCGACCGGCCTGCCCGACCCGGGACGGCCCGCCGCCGCTGGAATCGCCCGCGTCCGCTCCCGTACCGCGGTCCCGCGCTCCCGTACCGAGTCCGCCCCGTACCCATCCCGGTACGGGGCGGACGCGCGTCACCCCGTTGCTCTCGCCTCATTGTTCTACTAGCATGCGAACAACGGAGGTTTTCCATGACAAGCAAGAACCTTGGCCGCGCAACGATCGCGGCCCTGCCCTTTGTGCTCGCTCTCCTCGTCGACCTCGTGGTCCACGTCACCGTCAAGGACCGGCTGCCCGCCCGGCTGGCCGTCCACTTCGACGCCGGCGGCTCCGCCGACGGCTACATGGGCGTCACCGCCCATCTCCTCTACACCGCCACATCGCTGCTCGTGCTCGGTGCCCTGTGGGCCTTCATCGCGGTCAACGGCAGGCTCTACGGCCGTGCCCAACGGTGGTTCACCGGCGGGGGCTTCGCCGTCGCCGGGTTCCTCGGATACCTGTTGACCGCCGTCCTGCTCGTCAACGTGGACGTCTCCGAGGGCGGACCGGCGGACGGCTTCCCGCTCCGGCATATCGCCGTGGCCCTCGGGGTGGCCGTCCTCGCCGGAGCCCTCGGCCTGCTGGCGTCCCGGCTCGTCCCCGCACCCGACGACCCCCGCGACCGTGATCCGGCGAGCCGGGAGCGGATCGCGCTCGCCGACGGCGAGGTGGCCGGCTGGGCGCGCGGGATCGGCGCGTGGTGGGTGCCGGTCGCCGTGCTGGTGTTCCTGGCGGCCGGTGTCACCGTCGGCCTGGAGCAGAGCTGGTTCATCGGGGGCCCGCTCCTTCTCCTCGCCCTGGTGGCGGTCACCTTCTGCCGTCCCCACGTCACCGTGGACCGGCGGGGCCTCACCGTCTCCGGCCTGCTGCCCCGGCCCCGGGTGCGGGTGCCGCTGGAGCGGATGGCGGGAGCGGACAGTCGCCGCGTCAACGCGCTGGCGGAGTACGGAGGTTGGGGCTACCGCATCCGCCCCGAGCGCAGCGGTGTCATCACCCGCTCGGGCGAGGCCATCGTCGTCAGCCTGGCGAGCGGCCGCGAGTTCGCCGTCACCGTCGACGACTCGGCCACCGGCGCGGCCCTGCTCAACACCCTGCTCGACCGGCAGCGGACGGGGCGCTGACCATGCTCTTCCGGGTCGATCCGACCTCCACCGTCCCGCTCGGCGACCAGATCGCCGCCTCGGTCCGGCGTGCGGTCGCCGAGGGCGCGGTGGCCCCGGGCGAGCGGCTGCCCGCCGCCCGGGTGCTCGCCGAATCCCTCGGCGTGAACGTCCACACCGTCCTGCGCGGCTACCAACGGCTGCGCGAGGAAGGGCTCATCGAGCTCCGACGCGGCCGGGGCGCGGCGATCACCGCGGGCGCCTCGCCACAGCGGGCCCGGCTGCTGGAGCGCGTCCGCGAAGCCGTCGCGGACGCCCGGGACCTCGGCATGACCGAGGACGAACTGCTGGCCCTCGTCCGCGGCGAGTTCCACGCCTGACCGGCACCCGGGCGCGCACGGCCCGTGCCGGTTCGACCGGTACGGGCGCGGACCGCGCAGAGGACCGTTCCGCGCCCGGAACGGTCCTCTGTCGTGTCCGTGTGGGGGGTGCCGGCCGGTCCCGGGACACAGGACCGGCCGTCCTCCGCCGGGCTGCCGGTGCGACCCGGTGTCAGGAGGCGGAGCGGGCGAGCGCGGCCAGGCCGTTCTGCCAGAGCTGGTTCACCCGGGCTCGCTCGTTGGCGTCCGGCTGGGCGTTGGTGCAGGACGGGCCGGGGCCGCCGCCGGACATCAACTGGCTGCACGGCCCGGAGTAGTTGTCCGGCAGGCCGAGCACGTGCCCGGTCTCGTGCGTGGTGACCCGGGTCGAGTCGTACTGCTGGTTCTGGGCGTAGTCCAGGAAGATGTACCCGCGACCGTGCCCGTCGGTGCTCGCGTAGGAGCCCCGGGGGTCGTTGCCCTCGCGGTAGGTGAAGTCGGCGTTGGAGCCTTCCTGGAGCTGGACGTTGGCGACCGAGCTGTTCCAGATCCGGGTGCTGTTGGCTATCTCGCCGCGGAAGGACGGCGCGCTCGACGCGTTGTAGGTGACCGTGACGGCCTTGATGCCGGGGTTGGCGGCGCGCTTCTCGGCGACGGACTTCATGACCGCGTCGAGGAAGGCGCGGTTCGCGGCGGCGTTCTCGCCCGAGCCGTTGTACGCGGCGATGGTGGGGGAGGAGGGGGCGGTGGAGGAGGGGGTGGCAGGGGCCGGAGCGGCGGCGACCACGGGTGCGGTGCCCAGCGCGGCGACGAGGCCGAGCCCGGCGGCGGCGGTGGCGACAGCGGTCCTGAGGTGTCTCATGGGGGGATTTCTCCTACCTGTCTGATCCGAACCCGCGCCGTGGGGGTGTCCGCTGGGCGGACAGGGCGTGGGGCGGTACGGGGAAGAGTGTGGTGCCGCGCACAGTCGCGGGGGATGATGTCGAACGGCGATAGCGCCGCCCTATCGCCGCCCGGGCCCTCTCCCGTCGCACGTCAGCCGACCATGAGCATGCCATGCTCACGTCGCGGGCACGGCATCGTCACATGTCCCAGGGCCCAACACTCCCTGAATTGCCGCTGTTTGATGGGGTTGCGACGTCTGGTGCACGGCGCGCGGCGGTCATAGTCTCCGCTGCATGGAACTGGAGGTGAGGCACCTCAGGGCGCTCTGCGCCATCGCCGACGCGGGCAGCCTGCATCAGGCGGCCCGACGCCTCGGTGTGAGCCAGCCCTCCCTGACCACCCAGCTCCGGCGGATCGAGAACGTGCTCGGCGCCGAACTGTTCCGCCGTGAACGGACCGGCTGCCGGCCGACCTCCCTGGGGCGGGCCGTCCTGAGCCGGGCCCGGCCCCTCGTGGACGGCATGAACGACCTGGTCACCGCAGCGCTGGCGGAGGCCGAGGCCGCCCGGCCGCGCGGATCCCGGCTGCGCATCGGCTGCACCGCGAGCCGGGTCATCGGCGGCTGGCTGCGCCGGCTGCGGGGCGCCCTGCCCGGCACCGACATCTCGCTGCGGGTCGACGTCTCCGCCCACGCACTCCTGCGCTCGGTCGAGGCAGGCCGCCTGGACGTCGCCTTCGTGCACGAGGTGGAGGGGTCCCCGCTCGCCGTGCCGGAGGGCCTGGAGCAGCGCGTACTCGTGGAGCGGGAGCCGCAGTTCATCTCGCTCTCCCGGGACCACCCCGCCGCCCGCCGCCGCGTGGTGGAGCTCGCGGACCTGGCGGGCGACCCGTGGATGGTCGATCCGACGGTGGACGGCGAGTGGGACGGGGTGCGCCGGGTGCTGGGCGCCGCCGGGCTCAACCCGCCGGTCCTGCACGGCGACTACCTCACCGCCGCCTCCCTCGTCGTGCTCGGCGAGGCCGTCGCGCCCTGCCAGCCGACATCGGGCCCGCGCGACGACATGGTGATCCGCCCGCTGCTGGGGGACCCGCTCGCGGTGCGGCTGCTCCTGGTCTTCCGGCCCGGGGCGGACATCGCGGTGGTGTACGCGCAGTTGGAGGACGCCTACCGCGACGCGGCGCGCCGGGCCGGCGGCTACCACGAATGGCTGCTGCGCCACCGATCCCCGCTGGCCCGCACGCCCTGATCCGCCGACGTCGCGCTCGCGCCGGCGACGCCCCGCTAGCCCGCGCCCCGGCCCGCGCCCCGGCCCGCGTCCCGGCCCCGCGACGACCTCGCGACGGTGAGTTCCCCGTTCTGCTGACAGCGTGCTCGTGTTCCCCCGCCGCCTTCCGGCGGGCAGAGTCGTCCCATGAGGCTTCTGATGCTGGGCGGTACGGAGTTCGTCGGACGGGCCGTCACCGACGCCGCGCTGGAGCGGGGCTGGGACGTCACGGTGTTCCACCGGGGCCGCCACGCGCCCCCGCCCGGCGTGCGCGCGCTGACCGGGGACCGGACCGCGGGTGAGCACGGACTCGCGGCGCTGGCGGAGGGCGGGCAGGACTGGGACCTGGTCGTCGACACCTGGAGCGGCGCGCCCGCCGCCGTCCGCGACGCCGCCCGCCTGCTGTCCGGCCGGTCGGGGCACTTCACCTACGTCTCCAGCCGCTCGGTGTACGCCCATCCGGCCGCCCCGGGGCGCGACGAGGACGGCCCGCTGGTGGCCGGCGCCTCGCCCGACGACGGCGCGGACGTGCCGTACGACCGGGCCAAGCGCGGCGGTGAGCTGGCCGCCCTCGACGCCTTCGGGGACCGGGCCCTGCTGGCGAGGGCCGGGCTGATCATCGGCCCCGGGGAGAACATCGGCCGGTTGCCCTGGTGGCTGGCGCGGATCGCCCGGGGCGGACCGGTGATCGCCCCCGGCCCGCCCGGGACCGAGCTCCAGTACATCGACGCGCGGGACCTGGCGGAGTGGATGCTGGACGCGGCGGCGGGCGGGCTGCACGGCGCGTACAACACCGTCAGCCGCCCCGGCCACACGACCACGGGCGAGCTGCTGGAAGCCTGCGTACGCGTCACCGGGTCCGACGCCGAGCTGCGCTGGATCGATCCGGAGGTCCTGCTGGCCGCCGGGGTCGAGCCCTGGAGCGACCTGCCGATCTGGCTCCCGCCGGGCGAGCTGTACGACACCCTCCACCGGGGCGACCCCGCCAGGGCATACGCTGCGGGACTGCGCTGCCGCCCGGCCGGAGAGACCGTCGCGGACACCTGGGCCTGGCTGCGCGCCCTCGGCGGCGTGGCGCCCCAGCGCCCCGACCGCCCGGCCGTCGGCCTCGACCCCGTGCTGGAGGCGAAGCTGCTGGCTCTCTGACGTACCGCTTCCGCCTGCGTGTCGCGACGAAGAAACCTCCTATAGGCCTACACAAAGGGGCAAAGGCGGCGTGTCATACAAAATGACTAAGCGTTGACCATGCATATTGCGCGGCATGGAACAGAAGGCGCGCAGGCGCGGCAACGCAATCCGGGCAGCAGTGACAGTGGCCACGGCCGCGGCGATGGTGGGCGTGCTGGCCCCGGCCGCGGGTGCCGATCCGCTGCCGGGCGGACTGGGACCCTGCCTCGGCAGCTCCTGCCCGCCCAGCTGGAACGACCCCAACAACGGCCCGGTCACCAACTTCGACAGCAACATCAACGTCTACGTCGGCGGGGACTTCCTCGTCCGGGAGGCGGCGGCCGAGGCGGAGGGGAAGGTCGTCACCCTCGGCAGCTTCGACATGGACAAGCGGGACGGGGTCTCGCAGGTCTACAACGTCGGCATCGCGGGCGTCGGTTCGCGGGTGCCGCCGCCGGACGGCTCCGACTACCTGACGGCGGGCGGCGACGTGACCATCGCCGCCGGCGAGCGCCTGCTCGCCGAGGAGGGCACGCACTCCGGCCGCGTCGCGTACGCGGGTGAGCTCACCGGCACGGTGAACCCCACCACCGCCCCGCGCTTCGACGAGGACGCGGCCGCCCCGTACACCGGGCTGCGCCCGCAGCTCACCGAGGCCAGCCAGTGCTACGCGTACGACGGCGACGAGCACCGGGAGGCCACGGGCACCTGGGTGAAGACCGGCGACGTCATGACGTTCACCGGTGACGGCTCGTCCGCGATCCAGATCTTCGACGTGGACGCGGACCTGGAGTCGGAGGCGGGCGGCAACACGGGGTTCGTCTTCAACGGCATCCCCGAGGGCGCGACCGTCCTCGTCAACGTCTACGGCGACACGCGCAGCGTCGCCACGTTCATGGGTTCGTTCCCCAACGAGGGCCTCCGCGAGAACCTGCTGTGGAACTTCCCGGACGCCACCGACCTGTCCTTGACCGGCCCGGCCCAGTTCGAGGGCAGCGTGCTGGTGGGCCAGCCGACGAGCACCACCGTGCTCAGCATGAGCGGCACCAACGGCCGTTTCTACACGGCGGGTTCACTCACCCACACCTCGGCGGGCGCGTCGGGCGGCCAGGAGATCCACGCGTACCCCTTCGACGGCGACCTGCCGACCTGCTCGCCCGACCCGACGCCGACGCCGACGGATCCGACGCCCACGCCGACGCCGACGGATCCGACGCCGACTCCCACGGACCCGACGCCGACGCCGACGGATCCCACGCCGACGCCGACCGACCCGACGCCGACGCCGACGGATCCCACGCCGACGCCGACGGATCCCACGCCGACGCCGACCGACCCGACGCCGACTCCGACGGATCCCACGCCGACGCCGACCGACCCGACGCCGACTCCGACGGATCCCACGCCGACGCCGACCGACCCGACGCCGACTCCCACGGACCCCACGCCCACCCCGACCGACCCCACGCCGACGCCCACGGACCCGACGCCGACTCCCACGGACCCCACGCCCACCCCGACCGACCCCACGCCGACGCCGACGGACCCGACGCCCACCCCCACCGACCCCACGCCCACCCCCACCCGCACCGGCCACCCGCCGCACCCCACGCACTCGCCGAGCCACCCGGGTGAGCTGCCCGACACCGGCTCCCGGGGCGGCGAATGGATCATCGGGTCCATCGCGGCCGCGCTGGTCGCCGCCGGCGGCACGGTTCTCGTGGCCACGCGCAGGGCTCGTCGCCGCACCTTCTAGCAGGCGCCGAGCACCGCCCGCTAGCGTGGTTCGATGACCGAACCGCTGCTCCACCTCGCCGAAGCACCTCTCTGGGAGGCGGCCCGCGGGACAGGGACGTACGAGATGTCCACCCGCGGCCGCACTCTCCAGGAGGAGGGCTTCATCCATCTCTCGCTGCCCCACCAACTCCCCGGGGTGGCCCGGATGCTGTACGGGGACGACGACCAGGACCTCGTGGTTCTGGTCGTCGACCCCGCCCGCCTCGCCGACCCCGTCCGGTACGAGGCGATGAAGCCCGGGGGCGAGGAGTTCCCGCACCTGTACGGACCGCTCCCGGTGGGCGCGGTCGTGGAGGTGCGGCCCTGGGACGGAGGACGACGAGAGGAAGACGAACCCCAGTGATCGGCCCCCTCATTGCGGTGACCGGAGCGACCGGAGCGGTCGGCGGCCGGGTCGCCCGACGGCTGGCCCGGACCGGTGCACCCGTACGGCTCCTCGGCCGCGACCCCGCCCGACTGCCCGATCTGCCCGGCGCCGACCATGCGCCCGCCGCCCGCTACGGCGACGCGGAGGCCATGCGCCGGGCCCTCGACGGGGCCCACACGCTGTTCCTGGTCTCCGCCCACGAAAGCCCCTACCGGGTGCGCGAGCACACCACGGCGATCGACGCCGCCGTGGCGGTGGGTGTGGAGCGGATCGTGTACGTGTCCTTCCAGGGGGCCGCGCCCGACGCCACGTTCACGTTCGCCCGCGACCACTGGGACACCGAGGCCCACATCCGTACGGCCGAGATCCGCCACACCTTCCTGCGGGACAACTGGTATCTGGCGGGGCTGCCCGCGATGACCGGAACCGACGGGGTGCTGCGCGGGCCGGCCGGCGACGGACGGGTGGCGGCCGTAGCCCACGAGGACATCGCCGACGCGGCGGCGGCCGTGCTGCTGGACGAGGGCACGGACCACGACGGCCGGGTCTACGACCTCACCGGACCCGAGGCGTTCACCCTCGCCGAGGCAGCCGACGAACTGACCCGGGTCACCGGGCGACCCGTCGTCTACGATCCCGAGACCCGCGAGGAGGCCTACGCCTCCCGGGCCGGCCACGGGGCCGAGGACTGGGAGGTGGCCGGCTGGGTCACCTCGTACGAGGCCATCGCCGGCGGAGAGCTGTCCGCCGTCTCCGACGCGGTGCCCACGCTCACCGGGCACCCGGCCCAGAGCTTCGCGCAGTTCCTGGTGGAGAACCCGGACAGCTACCGGCACCTGCTGGCCGGCGGCTGACCCGGAGGCCCCGCCTCACCGCCACGGGATGTGACGCCAGGGACTGCCCTCGCTCTCCGCCAGCAGACGGTGGGCGAGGACGTTCTTCTCGTAGAACGGCCCGTACTCCTCCTCGTCGAACCGCAGCACCCGCCCCAGCGAGTAGCCCGCCGAGAACTCCTCCCAGGAACGGTGGGCCGACTTGCTCAGCGCCCCGGCGTAGACGATCGCCTGCTCCGCGTCGGCCGGGGCGCAGTAACGCGCCGCCAGCCCCCAGCGCGCCAGGTTCACCGCCCGCCCGTAGTCGTACGCCACCGTCGTGCGGACCCGGCCGTCCGGCGGCAGCAGCCCGTCCGCGCGGAACCGGGCCTCGTAGCGCATGATCCGGCGCACCAGCTCCTCGATGCCCTTCACCGTGCCGGAGTCCGCCCCCAGGTCCTGGGCGTGCCCCGCCGCGGTCTCCCGCCACAGGTCGGCCGAGGGCAACTCGCCCAATGCGGAAGCCAGTTGATCGCGGGTGCGCAGCACGAAGTCCGGTTCCGGCGGGCTGTTGCGGGCCTCCAGCAGGGCGTCCACCTGCTTGCGCCACTCCGCGTGGCCGGTGATGCCCCAGGACTCGCGGAGCAGATCGCGCTCGGTGGTGTACTCGCGGTAGACCGTGCCGACCTCGTTCCACGGCACCGCGTTCCCGATCGCCAGATGCGCCCCGCAGGCCAGCCCGTACGCCAGCGGCCCGTGCAGCGCGCCGTGGCGCAGCGCGAGCAGCCGATTCTCCGGGAGGCGGTCGTTCTCCGCGTAGGCGCGCTGCCACAGCGCCAGGTCCATCGGGCCGGTGGGCAGCAGCAACTGCCCGGGCGTCCCCACGTTCACGCCGAGGAACACGTTCGGGTCGGACCAGCCGAACTCGGCGGCCCAGCGCAGCGTGACCCCGTGGAAGACCCAGTCCGGATGCCAGGCCGGCAGCATCCCCCGGGTGAGCACCGGCCGGCAGACGAAGCCGGCCGGGTCGTGGTGCGCGCGCCAGGTGATGGTGTCCGGCTTCGCGTCCACCTCGGCGCGCGGGGCCGGGATGTACAGCTCGGCCCCGGCGAGAGCCGCCAGTTGGGCCCGGGCGTCGCCGCGCAGCGCAGCCTCGTGGAGGAGCTGCTCGGTCTCGGACGGCGGGACCCAGGGAGCCGGGGTTGCCGGGGGAGGCGGGGGAGCCGGGAGGTGGTTCGGGTGGATCGGGTTCATGACCACGCGATGTTCCGGTAGGGGCTGGTGGGGTCCTGGACGAGGATGCGGTGTTCGGTGAGCGACTGCCGGTACGTGGGTTCCGCCGCCTCCGGTCCGTCGTCCTCGGCCCGGTGGACCACCCGGGCCATGAGGTAGCCGAGGGAGAAGTCCGCCCACGAGGAGTAGGCCGCCCGGGCGAGTGGGCCGATCCGCAGCACGTCCTGCTCGGCCTCGTGAGGTTCGCCGTACCGGGTGCCGAGCGCGAGCCGTACGACGTTGACCGCCCGGCCGAGGTCGAAGGCGGCCAGGGTGTCGACGCGGCCCCCCGGGGCGAGTGCGCCGTCAGCCCGGAACTTCTCCTCGTACAGGGTGATGTGACGCAGTGCCCGGTTCGCCGCCGCCCGGTCGTCCGCGTCGCGCGCGGCGAAGGCGCGGGCCACCGCCTCGGACCACTCCTCGGGCGTGGGCGTCCGCCCCAGCCGGTGCGCCAGGGTGTGCCGGGTCCGCAGGACGGCTTCCTGTACGCGCCCGACCAGCTGGTTCTTCATCAGGGAGGCGAGGCGGTCGCGGTACTCGGCGCGGTGCGGGATGCCCCACGGGCTGCGCAGCCGGGCCCGGTCGGTCGCGTAGTCCTCGTAGGCGGCGCCGAGCCGGTTCCAGATCAGGCCGTTGGTGACGGCCAGATGGGCGCCGAGCGCCAGCCCGTGGGCGAGCGGTCCGTGCAGCGGCCCGCCCTCGTCGGTGAGCAGGACGCCCCGCTGGGCCCCGCCGGAGTGCTCGTCCGCCCTCGACCAGGCCTTCAGCCGCCGGGGCCGGGCGTCGAGCATCGCCGCGTACGGGGTGCCGTGGTTCACCGCGAGCCGGCGCACGTCGTACGGCCAGATCCGGGCGAGCTCGCCGAGGCTCACCTCGCGGAAGACCCACTCCGGGTGCCAGGGCGGCAGCATGCCCTGGGTCAGGACCGGGACGCAGGTCCGCCCGGAGGCCTCGTCGCGGATCGCGGGCAGGGGGGCCGTCCAGCCGGGGATGTCCGCGTGCAGCCGGGCGACGAGCACGTACAGCCGGGTCCGCGCGAGCAGCTCCACGACCGCGTCGGCGCTGTCGGCCGCGACGGCCGCGGACAGTGCGCGCTCGATCCCGGTGGGCGCCACCGCTGGGCCGCCCGCTGTTCCCGCCCCGTTCCCCGTCGTCACGGAGCCGATCCTACGAAACGGGCCGCGCGCCGGGCGCGGGAGGTCAGAGCCCGGCCGGGCGCACCAGCCCCGACTCGTACGCGAACACCGCCGCCTGGGTCCGGTCGCGGACGCCCAACTTGACCAGGATCCGGCCCACATGGGTCTTCACCGTCTGCTCCGCCACGATGAGCTGCCGGGAGATCTCCGCGTTCGACAGGCCGCCCGCGATCAGCGTCAGCACTTCCGTCTCGCGCTCCGTCAGCTCCCCGACGCGCGCCTTGAGCGGTGGGCGCGGGGAGCCGGCCGTCCGGGAGAACTCCACGATGAGCCGCTTGGTGATGTTCGGGGAGAGCAGCGCGTCGCCCGCCGCCACCACCCGTACCGCGTGGGCCAGTTCGTCGGCGGAGGCGTCCTTCAGCAGGAAGCCCGAAGCGCCCGCGCGCAGCGCCTCGTAGACGTACTCGTCCAGATCGAAGGTGGTCAGCACGAGCACCTTCACCGTGGAGCCCTCGGGGGAGGTGATCCGCCGGGTCGCCTCGATCCCGCCCAGCTCCGGCATCCGGATGTCCATCAGGACGACGTCCGGGGCGAGTTCGGCGACCTTGTCGACCGCGTCGAGCCCGTTGACGGCCTGCCCGACGACCTCGATGTCCGGCTCGGCGTTCAGCAGGACCGTGAAGCCCTGGCGGACCATCATCATCTGGTCGTCGGCGATCACGGCGCGGATGGGTGGTGTCATGGGGCGTCCTCGGTCGTCTCGGTTGTTCCGGTGGGCAGCAGCGCGGTGACTTCCCAGCCGCCGTCGGGTGTGGGACCGGTGGCCAGCTCGCCGCCGAGCATCGCCGTGCGTTCGCGCATCCCGAGCAGGCCGTGGCGTACGCCCGGGGAGGGCACGGCCGCCCCGTCCGGCGGCGAGTTGACGACCCGGACGGTCAGCCCGGCGGGCCGGTGGCCGATCACCACCTCGGCGCTCGCGCTGGGCGCGTGACGCATCACGTTGCTCAGCGCCTCCTGCACGATGCGGTACGCGGACAGCTCGACGCCCGGCGGGAGGGGGCGGGGATCGCCGGTCGTGGAGCGGGTGACGGCGAGACCGGCCGACCGCACCGTGGCGAGCAGGCCGTCGAGGCCGTCGAGGCCCGGCTGCGGGGCGTGCCGCGCACTCTGCGACGGGGCGTCCTCCGAGCGCAGGACGCCCAGCACCCGGCGCAGCTCGGTGAGGGCTTCCAGGGCGTTCTCACGGATGCCGGTCAGATTCTCCCGCAGCTCCTCGGTGGGGTGCTCCACCAGATGCGGGGCGACCTGCGCCTGGATGGAGATCACGGACATGTGGTGGGCGACCACGTCGTGCAGCTCGCGGGCGATCCGGTTGCGCTCCTCCAGCAGGGTGCGTCGGGCCCGCTCCTCGGCGGTCAGTTCGGCCTGGACGACGAGGTCCTTACGGGCCAGGCGCAGGCTGCGGAGTGCGGTGCCCAGGACGAGGGAGGTGGTGAGCACGAGCACGGCCACGGCCGGGGTCACGTGCGGCAGCGGCGGCGTGCGCAGGGCGACGGACAGCGCCGCCGCCAGCGAGATCGCCAGCGCGGCCACCGCGCGGAGCGGCCGGACACGCAGCGCCAGCAGGAACAGGGCGCCGCCCTGCAGGGCCGCTCCCGCGAAGGGGGTGGGATACAGGAACTCGAGGCCCGGGTACGTAGGGCGGCCCGGGGGAACGGCGGCCACGGCGGCCGGCACCGACACGATCGCCAGCGCGGTCGCCGCCCACCAGGCGCCCACCGGACGGATCATTCCGGCCACCAGTGCGGCGGACTGCGCGACGGCCACCAGGACCGCCAAGCCGCTGACCGCCGCGCCGTACGGCGTGAGTTCGACGGTACGGATCACCGTGACGCCGACCGCGATGAGTACCAGCAGCACCAGGAACACCGGGCGCCACACCGGCGCGTTCGGATCGCCCATGCGCGGCACCCGGTCGGCGGGCGCCGCCCACAACTCCTCGAACAGGGCACGCGGCACACGGCGCACCGCCGCCCGCAGCCGTACCGCGCTCGATGACGTCACCGCCCCCACCGCCCCCTCGGCTCCATTTTCGCTCAGACTAGGCACGACGCGCGTGTCCCTTCCGCCCGGGGGAGGACTCCCCGATGGACTCCCGTACGACGAGGGAGCCCCCGCCGTGGGGCCGCCCGCCCTGCTCGTGACCCCGGAACGCGGCCCAGCACACCAGCAGGGCCAGCGCGAACACCGGCAGCCAGAGCAACCGGGCGAGCACCCAGCCGACGCCGGGCACGGTGTGCAGCCCCGGCAGCGGCCCGTCCGCGATCAGCGCCGCACTCGTCGTGACGGTGATCATCGCGGTCTGGTGCCACAGGAAGACGGTCATCGCCGACAGGTTCACCACCGCCACCACCGCCCAGACCGCGGGCCTCCGCAGCGCCCGGCGCAGCGGCCCGAGCAGCAGGAGCGCCGCTCCGCACTGCGCCAGACCGAACGCCACGGCGGCCAGGCTCGGCGGATCCAGATTGGACATCCGGCCGCCCGGAACGCCGACCATGGCGGCCGGATACCCGGCCCACAGGACGAGTGAGACGGCCGCCCCGGCCCCGCCGAGCAGCAGCGCCCAGCGGCCCGTCCGGCCCCGCACCCCGCCCCGGGCCACCAGCGCCCCCAGGCAGTAGGGCACCAGCCAGCCCGCGACCACGTTGATCCACCCCAGCTCGCGAGGACCGCCGAGACCCAGGCGTACGAGGTCGACGTGCAGCACCACCACGAGCGGCCACAGCGGGTGCAGCCGCGCCACCAGCGGAGTCAGCGCCGTCAGCGCGGCGAAGACCAGCAGGAACCAGAGCGGGGACCAGACCAGCTTGACCAGCGCCCGGACCGTCGACTCGCCCACCCCGGCCACCAGCATCGCGGCCGCCGCGAGCGCCCACACCACGAGCACCGCCGCCACCGGCCGGAACAGGCGCCCCAGCCGGCCGCGCACCCACCGCCCGTACGGCACGCGGCGCTGCCGGGCCGATGCCCAACTCCCCGCCGCCGCCTGCCCGCCCACCAGGAAGAACACCGCGAGGGTCTGGAACACCCAGGAGACCGGGGTGAGTTCCGGCAGGTACGTCAGCGGGCTCGCCGCGCGCACCGTGCCGCTGTCGGTGACGAGCGCGGTCACCAGCCAGTGCCCGCCCACCACGCCGAGGATCGCCAGGGCCCGCAGGGCGTCGACGGCCCGGTCCCGGCCCGGCGGGGTGGCGGCCTCGATCTGTGCGACGAGACCAGTCATCGGGAGGCCCCCAGCGGTTCGGCGCCCACGGTGATCCGGGCCAGGTTCGTCAAGGAGCGCGAACCGGGCCGCAGATAGTCGCTGTGGCCACCGTCGCCCGCGTCGAACACCTCGGCCCCGAACCGGTCCGCCACCGGATCCGTCCCGAAGCCGACCGTCGCGACGAACGGCACCCGCACCCGGACATGGGGCACCCGGGCGATCCAGTCCCCGCCGCTCCGGCCCGCCCACACCCGGGCCCCGGTGCGCAGCGAGGCGGCGTCCCGGGCTCCGACCCCGGGGCTGCCGTAGAGGACGAGGGCGTCGGCCGCCGTCCCCGGCGCGGACCGGGCGCAGATCACCGAACCGTAGGAGTGGCAGAGCAGGCTGATTCGGGCGCCGGGGAGCATCACGCGCAGCCCGTCCACCAGTGCGCGCAGCCCCGGCGCGGCCTCGTCGGCGCGACCGGTGGTCAGCACGGCCGGGCTGACGGTGCCGGGCGTGTGGTAGCCGAGCCAGGCGACGACGGCCGCGCCCTCCCCCGACTCCCGGTGCAGCGCCCGGGCGTCACGCCGCAGCCGCCAGTACGCGTCAAGCCCGACGCCGGCACCGGGCACCAGCACCGCGATCCGCCGGGCCGTGGACAGGTCCCCGACGACCTCGGTGCTACGGCCGCCGTCCCGCCCGTCGAAGGCGAGGAACTGCCGCCCGGGCGCGGCCATCGCGCGCAGCGAGTCCGCCCGCCGGAGGTCCCCGTGCTCCGCCGCCGTCCGCCCGGCCGCCCGGATGTCGTGCCGGCTCACCGCGTACCGCCGGGCGAGCGCCGTCGGCCCCGCGTCCCGCAGCACCCCGTGGGCGGTCGGCTCGGGGGCGGGCACGGCGGCGGGCCGGGCCGCTCCGGACACCGGCACGGACACCGTGAAGGTGACGAGCGCGGCGAGCAGGGCGCGGAGCCGACGGGGGCTGCGCGGGCGGTCGGGCATGGGGTGAGGTCCTTCCGTACCAGGGGCATCGCGTGCTTCCGGTACAGAAGTTATGGACGGGGGCGGGTAGTCGGCGTCCCGCTGGAGAGGGCACCTGCGGAGTGGCTCTCAGGTATGACGCGGGGGACGCGGGCGGGGGCGGGCCGGCCGGATCCCGCCGGTGGGGCGCGGTGCGAGCGGTGCGTGCCGTGCGGTGTCGGCCCCGGCCGGAGGGTGGCATGGTGTCAGCCCCGGCCCGTGCGGCGCGGCGTCAGCCTCGGCCGGTGTGCTCCAGGATCGCGGCGGCGAGCGGGGCGTGCACCTCGCGGGGGAGCGCGTGGCCCATGCCCGGGATCTCGACGAGCCGCGCGCCGCGGATCGCCTGGGCGAGGTGTTCGGAGTGCGGGGGCGGGAAGACGGGTTCGGCCAGGGCCGAGACGACCAGGGCGGGCACGCGGGTCCTGGCGAGCCGCTCGGTGCGGTCCATCCCGGAGTAGTCGGCGCGGGCGTGCGCGGAACCGGCGCGGTGATGCCCGGTGTGCTCGATGATCCGGCGCTCCAGGGCCCGGGCGCGATCGGCGTCGAAGGGGATGACGCCCCCGCCGAGCGCCCGCCAGTGCTCCACGCGCCGCTCCAACTCGGCCTCGGGCCCATGGTCCTCCACGGGCCGGGCCCAGAGCTCCAGCAGGGCGGGCGTGACGCCGGGAAGCTGCTCGAAGCCCCCACCGGCTTCCTCACCGTCGTCTTCGCCACCCACGAATGGACCGGCGAACCCGAAAACCGCGAACCCCGCAAGCACTCCCAGGTCCGCTGGGTCGACGTCAACGCCATCCCCGAGGATTTCGTGGAGACCACCGCGAGCGCGCTCCATCGCTACCTCACGGGAGGCCCGCAAGTCTCGCTCAACGGCTGGCGCGAGATGTATTGACTCGCAGGGTTGTTCACGCGGCTGATCGGCCGGCCGCCGAGTCACCTTCGACTCCTAAGCTGTGGCGCTATGGAGAACCCGCTCACCCATGAGGCCAGTGCCTTAATCAATTTCCGGAACTACAAGTTCCGGGACCCGAGGTCACACAACTACAGGTGGGTTGATCTCAAGCATTTGCGGTTCCCAGCCGAGTCCGGCGAAGCTCAGGAACTGCTCTCGGCGCTCATCGGGCATGAACAGTTCCGAGACGACTACGCGGGCGGCGGAGTCCTGTCGGACGGGTCCAGGCACGGCCCGTATTGGCTGAGGCTGTTCTCCTCCGACGCCTACGAAGCCGTCAGCCGGGAGAGAAGCGCGTACGTCCTGTGGGCGTGGGTGAACCAGTTCGGGGACGTGCCCGCCGAGCTGGAGGCGGATCTACAGGTGGGGGTGTTCGACCGCTTGGCGGCGGCCGACCACATCTACTACCTGAGCGGGCTGGGGAACGAGGCCGCTCATGGCTGGGGTCGTGTGCACGACCACTTCCACGAGTTCGTGCTCATCGACCGCTCAGCTGGACGGATCACTCTCCTCGTCGCGGCCGACGACTGAGTGGGTGGTCCCGCGCCGGCGATGCGCTAACCTCAAAGCGAGACGGACCGTCTCGTCTTATTCACCGAACCGCCAGGACAGCGAGGTCCCCCATGGAACGCTTCGTCGAAGTCGCCCCCGGCGTACGCCTCTGGGCCCAGGAGCACGGCGCTCCCGACGCCCCCGCCCTGCTGCTGCTCATGGGCGCGCAGGCGTCCGGGCTCGGCTGGCCCGACGAGTTGGTGGAGTTGCTCGGCGCCCGGCATCGCGTGATCCGTTACGACCACCGGGACACCGGCCGGTCCACCTGGGCCTTCGACGAGCGGCCCTACCCGCTCACCGCACTGGCCGAGGACGCCGTGGCCGTGCTCGACGCGTTCGGTGTGGAGCGCGCGCACGTCGTGGGGATGTCGCTGGGCGGCATGCTCGCCCAGCTGCTGATCGCCGACCATCCCGAGCGGCTGCTGAGCGCCACGGTGTTCGGAACGCGAGCGCTCAGCTCCGTCCCCTACACCGCCCCGGACGGCGCCCGCGTCCCGCCCGAGCAGCCCCAGGCGCCGTGGATGATGTGGGCGACCTTGAGAGACTCGGGCTTCACGGTGAGGCCGGTCTCCTCATGGAGTTCGCGGACCGCGGTCTCGGTGATGGGCTCGCCGGGTTCGCTCTTGCCGACCGGCAGGTCCCACATACCTTGGGCGAACTTGGCGTTCTCGCTGCGTTGGAGTAGGACGACGCGGTTGGTGGCCCTGTCGTGGACGATGACCGCAGCGACCAGCAGGGTCATCGATTCGAGCGCCGGCTTGAGGGCCTTCGGCTGGTCGTCGGTCTGCTCGGGCATAGGTGTCCCTGCGTACCTCGCCGCAGTCATTGACCCCCACGAGTGGGCGGCCACGTCCAGGAGCTTCACCGACGAATGCTGCCCTACGCACGCGAAGCCCCCGTCCTCGTCTTCGAGCAACGCCTGCGTGAAGTCCTCGGCTGACCTTTTACGAGGAACTGCCGGTCGCCTCGTCCAACAGCAGGTACAGCAGACCGACCAGGCTGCCGCTGCTGACGACCTCGCGGCGGTCGATCATGCCTCGGATCTCGGAGATCGGGATCCACTCGATCCGGTCAGACTCGTTCAGCTCGGTCGGAGGGCCGGCATACGAGGCGGCCTCGGCGCGGAAGACGAAGTGCTCGGAATCCGTGATGCCGTTCGCGGGCTGTGCGTAAACCAGCGGCTTGACGCTCTCCACCCGCCACCCGGTCTCCTCCTCCACCTCGCGAGCGGCGGCCTGCTCGGGGGTCTCGTCGGCCTCGATGAGACCCATCGGAAGTTCCCAGCCCCAGGTGTCGGTGATGAACCGGTGCCGCCACATCATCAGCACGCGCTTCTGGTCGTCGACCACGGCCGCTACGGCCAGGTGCCGCATCCGGACAACATGGTGCTCCCACCGCCGGCCGTCAGGCTGCTGGACGTCCACGAGCCAGAGATTCACCCATGGGTTGTCGTAGATCTGCCGCTCACCATGGACGGTCCACTGCATGAGTTCAGCTCTCTCGCTTCAGTGAAGCTTCCATCATGTCACTTTGACGAGAATTCGTCCGCCGAGTTGGGGCATCATCGCCAACTCCGGCGAGCAAGGAACCTCTGTGTTCAGCAGGGCGCAGGCGCAGTTGGTCCTCGGCCGACGTGACTGCCGGGAACACGCTGCGGATGCAGGCACTCCCGTCGGAAAACACCGCACCCGGCCCGCCGAGCCGCCGAAATCGGCGACCGGCGGACCGGGTGCGGTCCGATGGGCGGCTTTACCTGCCCCTACGGGCCGGGACAACCGGTTCCACCAGGATCAAGCCTTCTTGGTCTCCAAGTAACGGGCCGGGTCGGCGACCTGCGGGGATCGTCCCAGCGGGCCGCTGACCTGGCCTTTTACTGTTGGCCAGCGATGGGGTGCGACGGTCCTGATCGGGTGTCCTGCGGACTGTGTGCGGACTGAGTCGACGGCTCTGTGCTCCTCGCCGCGGTAGTCCGCGAGGACGAATTCATGGTTTTGCGGAGTGCCCGCAGACTTTGTCGCAACTGCGGGCACACAGCCGTGGGCTTCCACCAAGCAACGCCCCGTGTTGTTTGGATAGAAAACCACTCTGCCCCGATTGGGCAAGCGAAAGTATCGCGCGGTTGATCACTCCCCACGACAGAGGGATCACTTACCTTTCGCCCATTCATTGAGTAGCGTCGCGACGCGCGTCGTGTGCTCGCCAAGCTCTTGGCCCAGCGAACAGAAACTGTGCGCCGGGTAGTATTCCTCGATCAGTCCGTACAAAGGCAAACTCAGAGTCAGCCGAGTTACGACCCGTTCCTCGGGAATGTAGTGGATGAGCGTATTGCGAAACCCCCGCGCGTCCGCGTGCATGATTGTGGCGCTCACCTGATGATTCAGGATGGCGTCGAGGATTCTGAGGGACGCTCTATTCAGTACGCTGCCGTACGCGGCCTTAAGCTCAGTAAGACTCGAAAGAACATGGTACAGCGTGATGAATCTAAGCTTGAATAGGGTCCCGCCTGAAGCGACGCATTGATCAGCCGACATCATCACGTCAAGGAAGTTCAGCGAGCATTGAAAGGAGGATACTGAAGCTGTTAGCTCGTCCGAAAATGCCGGGTCGAACAGGCGTTTGAAATGCCACTCGGATCGCCGGTCTCGATTTCTTATTTCTCCGAAGCGCATGCCGGATATGAATGATGCCCCGCGCCACGGCAGAGACTCGGTTGCCTGGACGAAAAAGCGCGCTTGAGTTTCAGCCAATGCCATGAGGGCGCGGCCAACGATAGAGATGTCAGACGTGGACATACTGGGAATGCCCGAGAAGAAACTAGCCACTTGGGTTGTCGACACTAACCGTCCTCGGTAGCGCCACTCGCCGAGATCGGTTTCTAGCACCCTAGCCGGAGGGAGCCAGGTGTTGCCGAGGAACTTCTTGCGATCGGCGGCAATAATTCCTGTGAAGTCGTTGAGGATACTCGCGTGTCCGACCTTAGAACCGTCAAAAAGTTTGACGGTGTGGCGCGCCTTCTCGATAACGGCCTCGTGGCTGTATGTCAAGGCTGCTGCCCGTTGTGGATCGATGGCCTTGAGGGCCCTGTGTGACTCGTAGATGAAGAGCGAGAGGTAATTGTTCATGCAGAGGTATGGAATCGTTGCGTTTTCCCGGCCCGCCAGCATGCCCTCCAGGAAGCGACGAGAAAACATGAGGTCGCTTTCTAGGAGCTGGGTGGCTATATGGTGCTTACGGCTGGCGTTGTTGATCATCCGATAGCTCTCTTGGTGCGACCATACGTGATCTCTTATAACGAATGACCATTTCGGTGCCTGCCTGCTAAGGCTTTCCGCTTGGCCCATTCCGTATGAGAGTGGCATAGTTTTTCGAGTATTTATAGTCGGTTGCGGAGAGAACTGCAACTACTCGATTAGACGCTGAGAGATTGCCTCGACAAAGACGGTTCGCTCGCTTGGATCAACAACTTCCTTGGACCACACCGACGCCATGTCTTCCCAAACCCGTCCGACGCGAACTCTTGGGCCCAGTCGTTCAGCGACCTTACGAGCCCACGCGTGATGACTCTTAATCTGGCGTGCATCGTCGACCGCATCGAGCAAATCCGCGACACGGACGTCAAGTCGATTAGCAACCTTCTCCCACATCGTCTCATCTAGAGCACCAAAGACCTCCTTCTCGGGTGCCTGAGACCCCGGAAGGACGATACATCCTGGACCTTCCTCCTGATCTGCATCGAGAATTCCGAGTGATCGGTTCGGGAGTTTATCCTTTGAAGCCAGTTCGCCTAGAATGCGCACGGTCGAAGCAGCACCCACAGGCATCACTGCAACCCGATTTCTGATCTCTGGAGATTCTTGTGAAATCAATGCGTCGACCAAAGTCTGTGCTCGTTCGTCTTCGCAGTACAGTGTGAGTTCCGGATGGTCGACATCATCCATGAGTGACATGGCGAATTCTGGCGTTACTCCATATATCACATTTCGCGCTCCTTTACGCTGAGTCTGAATGTAGACTCGGGCCTCGGTTGGTAGTTGTTCAAGAACCGTGGCCGAATGGGTAGAGAGAATGAATTGAACCTTTCTTTCTTTCGAGATGGCGAACAGTTCCGTCATCAGGCGACGCTGAGCCCTCGGGTGAAGTGAAGACTCAACTTCATCAATAATGACGAGAGAGTGAGAAGGCGCGGATCGAAGCAAGGCCACCAAGTCTGCTGTAGCGTCCTCGCCAGCGCCTTGATGGAAATTTGAGTATTCTCCTGCGTCGGTGGTAAGCACTCCAACTTGCTTGTTTTCGTACTTCGCCATGCCGCTCGACGTATATGACTTGTTCATAATTCTGGACAGCAGAGATCGGTCGGACTCACTGAACGGTGTAATGTCGCCAGGGAAGTTCAATTCCTTAGCAATCTTTCCGTAACCGACGAGAGTATTAATAGGCTGCGTCCGGCTGATGTCGAGAAAGAAGACAGGTCGTTCAAATCTTTCAGGCATTCCACGCCAACGTTTGGTAGGTTTCCGCAAAGTCAAGTTGCTGACGGAGTTTCCGCGCCTGATTTGGTAGCGCAAGGCTACGCCATCGACACTTTCCCACGGCGTGTTAGGGAAGAAGTCGTCCGGGTAGAAAGTTAGCCCGTTTTCTTGATTTGCCACATAAGCTGCGGCTGCAACCTTAAGAATGGTGCTTTTTCCGGCCCCATTTTCGCCAGCGACGGCAACGATAGGGAACCTGAACTCGATGGTGTCGCCGTTCCATCCTCGAAGCCCATCAACATGTACGGCTTCCAAGAATTGCGGCCATCCTTTTGCCGTGTTTCGGGCAGTGTTCCATTCATGGGTGAGAGCTGACAAGGTAGGGGACGTGTCGCGCTGTGTGCTCACTGAAATTTTCCCTTCTGCTCAAATTGCGCTCAAGCAATCCAATGATTCCGCGTTATTTCTGAGAGTGGTGGCCTATTCGTACGCCCAGGCCCGGCCGGTCTGCCGGTATTCCTCGACCGGGATGGGGGCGACGTTTGGCCTCATACGCGCGGTGTACAACAGGCCGTCGAGGTGGTCGATTTCGTGGTGGACGAGGCGGGCGAGGCCGCGCTCGTACACGGTGGTGACGGCCTCACCGGTCAAGCCCGTGCTCTCGACCGTGATCTCCAGCGGGCGGGGGACGTGGCCGCGGACGTCGAAGAAGCTGAGGCAGCCTTCGTACTGCTCGTCCGTTTCGTCGGAGCGATCGGTGATCTTCGGGTTGAGTAGGACGATGGCGGGCGCGTCAGCGGCTGGCAGGACGACGGCTACAGCGCGACCGATGCCGATCTGCGGGGCGGCGATGCCCATTCCCTTGGCGAAAGGATGAACCTGGCCGATCCGCTCCATGGCCGCGAACAGCTCATCGATGATGCGCTCCGCCTCGTCGCGCTCGGCGGGCAGATCGAAGGCGCGGGCCGGTTCGGCTAGGATGCCGGCGCCGCGTTGGACGACTCCGAGGTCTCGCATCTGCTGGCTTGGCCGCACGTCGATCACCTGAACTCCCCTTGATCTGTCTCGCGTTCGGGTCGGGCCCGGAAACGCCACTCAAGACGGTACCGAGCATGCAGGGCCGGTGCGGCCGTGATCCACGTGAATTGCCGTAGCCCGCCGTCCTCACTGCGGACGGGTGGGGTCCGCAGTGGGGAGGCTTCGGCTGTCATGGAGGTCTCGGTTCCCCAGACCACTGGGTCGAGGGCGACCGGGAAGGCGAGCTGGACTTCGAGCTGCTCGGTGGGCAGCCGAACGGCCCGCTGGAACCAGTTGCCCCACTTGTCGTCACCGACGGTGTACGCGTACTCGATCCACACGGACTCGCCGGGGTAGAGCGGGAAGCGGCCGTGTTCGTTGTCGAACACCAGCCAGACCTCCTTGAACGCGTCGCGGTCGTGCTTTACCTGCCAACGCATCGCCTCGCCCCGACAAGTCGCTGTCAGGTCGAGTTCTTCCCAGGTCAAAGGATGCGCCCGGTAGTGGGCGTTGGAGCGCTCGGGATCGCCGGGGTAGCGGTCGACGGCGACACGGATCAGATAACGGGTCACGGGCTCGGAACCGGTGTTCCGCAGGAGCCTGCGCATGGTGAGCCGGTAGGAGTGCCCGTCGTACTTCAGGTGGGCGGCGTCGTGCTCGACCACGAGGGCGGAGCCGGTGGCGTACGGCTGCTCGAGCCTCCGAGGGGCCGGCGGTGCCGTCGGCGGGCGCCTGCTCCGATTGCGGGCCTGCTCGTAGTCGCACCAGCGTCGCCAGATCGCCTTCCCGGCGTTCAGGGCTTCGTCGGCGAGCCTGGCGAACTCCTCGGTGGGCTTGGTGCGACCTGACTCCATGTGGCTGACGTAAGACGGGTCGAAGCCCATCGCCTGGGCCAGGGCCCGCTTGGGCATGCCCCGTACCTCCCGCCAGCGGGCCACCTCGGCTGCGAAGTCCTCGGCCGCCTGCTCGACGGTCGTCTCCTCGCTGTGCGCGTTCATGGAAGCCCCGCTCCGCGTCACTTGTCGGTGAGCATGAATGAACCGTGAGTGATTTCAGTTCATCATCCCGTCACGGCTCCCGTCACCGCTTTCCTTCCCTCAGTGCCCCGGATCGACCCGTTCGGGCAGACAAGGAAGGCGACGCATCATGCGCGTGCTGTACCTGCTGAACATCTCCAATCCCGACCAGCTGTCGGCCGATTCGGGCTGGATCTTCGCGGACCTGCTCGCACCGGCCCTGGCCGACGCCGGGGCCGAGGTGACCGTCGCGGCTCCGGCTGCGGCCGGCGACGCTCGCTGCGGCTTCCACCGAACCAAGGTGCCGGGCACGAAGTACCGGGCACGGTTCTCGGCGGACATCGATGAACTGGTCGCGCTGATCCGGGCCGAGCGGCCGGATGTGGTCGTGGCCAACCAGATCGAGGAGGCCCCGGCGGTCCGTGCGGCGCTCCTGGAGGCCGGGTCGGACGCCCTGCTCGCCGGGTACTGCCACTACCTGCCGTTCTCCTTCACGGAGGGCGGCCAGCTCCTGCTCGACCCGTCTCTGAACGACCGCGGACTGGGCCGACCGGTGCTGTTGGCGTTCGCCGCCGGCCTGGCGGCCTGCGACCGGGTGATGGTCCACTCCTCCACGGCTGCCTCCTGGACGTCGGCAGCTGCCGCCAGGATGACCGTCGACCTCGGTGATCGGTTGCGTGTGGTGCCGGCTCCGCGTGATGAGCGCCTGGTCCGCGATCCCGCCGACAGGCCCGACGATGGCCTCGGCGAAGCGATCGGCGTCTACAACCACCGGCTGTACGCGCACTACGGCACCGGGGAGTTCGTGGATCTGGCCCGCGATCTGGTGGCCTCCGGCAAGGTCCGTCTGCGGGTCATGGACTTGTTCGGCCAACGCCGGGCAGAACGCAAGGGCCTGGACGACAGCCCGGACGAGATGCGTGATCAGCTCGCCGCCCTGCCACATGTGCAGGTCGTCTCAGATCGCGGTGACCGTGTCCGCTACAAGAATTTGCTGGCCGGCGCCCGCTTCGGCATCGCCCCGTTCCGGCCCGGCTGCCCTTGGTCGATGAGCGTAATCGACTGCCAGGGCATGGGCCTTCCGGTCATCTCGCCCCGACTGGGCTGGCTGGCCGAGCACATCGATCCGGGGCTGTGCTTCACCACTCCGGCCGAGGCGGTCGCTCTTGCCGAGCGCCTCGCCTCGGACGACGAGTTCCACGCCGTGCACGCCAAGCGAGCCCACGCCTCTACCACCGACTTCGCTCCGGCTCTGGTCGCTGCCCGCTATCTGGAGGCCATCTCGTGACCGGCTTCGACGCCGTCTTCCTCTCCTACGACGAGCCGATGGCCGGCTCCCTGCACTCCAGGTTCCAGCGGACACTCGGCGGCACGGTCAAGCGCCTGCACGGCGTACACGGCATGCGCAGGGCCTACCGGCTGTGTGCCGAGCTCGTCGACCGTGAGCAGTTCTTCCTCGCCGACGGTGACTTCGCCATCGACCATGGCTTCGACGTGGCCGCCGTCGCACCGCTGGAAGAAGGGGTGTCCATGAGGGTGTGGCGTGCGGTCAACGCGGTCAACGGTCTGACGTACGGCTATGGGGGGCTCAAGCTGATCCGCCGCAGTGCCCTGCGGGAGATGGGTGAGGCGGTGGACGTCCTCGCCGCCCTGCCCGGCCGCATCGAGTTCGCCCGGCACACCGCCGGGATCACCAGGTTCAACCAGAGTCCGTTCCACGCCTGGAAGGCGGGCTTCCGCGAGTGCGCGATGCTTGCCCGTGGGAGCGAATACGGAATGCCCGACACCGACGCGCAAAGCCGCGTCGAGGCATGGACGTTGAGCCACAACGGCGAGTTCGCCGCCTACGCGGCAGCCGGAGCCAGGGAGGGCGTGGTCTTCGCCCACCAAGCCGCCCGCGCACCGGAGCGGTTCGACTGCCTCAACGATCCCGACTGGCTGCGGCAGCGGTTCACCTTCGCCCACGGGGACCAGGCGGTGGCGGGATGACCGGCCCCCTCGTGCTCATCGAACCGTATGCGAGCCGACTGGGAGGACACCATCAGCGCACGCTGGTGGCCCTCGCCCAGGCCCGCCCCGGCAGCCTGGTCATCGCCCCGCACGGGATCGCGGTGGATGCGGTCAGCGCTCTGCGCGAAGCAGGCGCCCGGCTGGTCACCGGACGCACCGTGTGGGTGGCGGACGTTTTGCTGGCCGCTGCCGGGCTGGCGGCCGGGGTCTCCTCGGCCGGACAACGTCTGTTCCGGTCCCGCCGCTGGCCTCGCCGCTTGCGGCGACTGCCACACCAAATCACGCTCATCGCCCGCTGCCTCACCGAAGCGTCCACCCTGTGGGTCGCGCGCCGACTGGAATCCGACGCCGACGCGGTGGTGATCCTGACCGCGAGTGAAGCCCTGCACGGGGCCGCCGGCCTCTTGGGCGGTCAGCCACATCTGCGTTTCGTTCACGAGACGGTCACCAGCGAAGACGCTGCCATACGGCTGCTCGGGCGGCTCGCCCGCCGAGGCGAAGAGCGGGTGATCGCGGTCTGTCCGACACAGTCCGTCGCCGACCAGTTGGCCGCGTCCTTCCACGACCTGCCCGCCGTGGTCGGGGGCTTCGCGATCGACGATGGTCACCGCCTGTCCGCTGCTGAACGTGGCGGCGGTCGGGCCGCGTTCGGCATCCCTGCTGACGAGAGGGCCGTGTGCCTGGTGGGCGGCTGGTGGCCCTGCAAGGACATCTCGGTGCTCAACGACGCTCTGGTCCGCCTGGGAGAGCCCTTGCACCTGGTGGTCACCGGTTCCCCGCTCGACGAAGGTGTCATCCAGAGTTGGCGAGCCCTGCCCGGCCTGCGGGTGCACTCCGTTCCCGGCCCGGTCAGCGAAGCCGTGCTGCGGCTGGTGTACGCCGCAGCTGACGCCACGCTCGTCACCCGTCGCTCGGGTACCAGTAAAGAATCCGGGCTCGTCATGGACGCCGCCCGCCTCGGCGTCCCCCTGATCGTCTCCGACCACGACAGTGCCCTCACCGCTCGTTTGCAAGGGCAGTCCTGGGCTCTCATGTTCCCCGCCGGAGATCCGGTCGCGCTCGCGGACGCACTGCGAACCGTCATCCGTCGGCCGCCTCCACGGCCAGGCTTCGAGGCCCCTGCGCTCCTGGGCATGCGGTCTGCAGCCGGACAAGCCGATTTCCTCACTCGTACCTTCTCCGCACTGCGCACGAAGGAGTCCTGAATGCCGAGCGTGTCTCCCGCGTTGATCGCCGTAGTCGGCCCGGTCGAGCCGCCCATGCTGGCCGCCTGGGTCCGTCACTACCGATGGCTGGGTGTCGAGCGGTTCCTGCTCGCTTTCCACTTTCCTGACCATGTCCCCGACACTCGGCGGCACGAGCTTCAGGCCGCCGCCCGAGAACTGGGCATTATCCCCACCGGCACGAGCGTCGGCCCGTGGCACGAGCACACCAACACCCGGCTTCGAGACACCCTGCGGCACCGGGCCGGGCCGGGCTGGCACCTGCTGGCAGATGCCGACGAGTTCCAGCAATACCCGGCTCCGCTCGCCGAGGTGATCGCCCAGGCCGAAAAGTCCGGCCGCCACGTGGTCGGCGGGCTTATGCTCGACCGGGTCGCCGCGAGCGGACGCCTGACCGACTGGCGACCTGAAGGCGGCCTCGACCTCGCCTTTCCCCTCGGCGGCCACCTCACCCACCGACTGCTGCACGGTGATCCCAGGAAGATCGTCCTTGCCCGCCACGATGTGGCTGTGGCCTCCGGTAACCACCGGGCTCCCGGTCATCGGCCCGATACTGACCGCATGTGCGCCGTCCACCACTTCAAGTGGCGTTCGGGCGTCCTGGACGACCTTCGCCGTCGGGTCCGGCACTTCGCCTCGGGCACCTGGGAGGAGCGCACCCCGGCTGTCCGCGACGAGGCGAGCCGCTTGCTGACACACGTCGGCCGGAACGGCGGCGCGATCAACATCAGTGACCCTCGGTTCGCCTTCCGCCGGGTGAGCCTGGACCGGATGCCGTTCGGCTGGCCCGCCGAGGCTCGCGGCATCTTCACGAGCTGGCGGCCGTACACGCGAATCGGCCAGTACTGAGACAATTACTCATGCTCGCGCCCGCTCGTCGCGGAAGGGATGGCCACGTGCCCCTCGCCGTTCTCCTTGCCGGTCTGACCGGCGCTGGGAAGACCACCGTCGCCCAGGGCCTTGCCGGCCACGGTTTCACCCGACTGTCCGTCGACGAGGAGGTCCACCGCCTTCACGGTCGCTACGGCGTGGACTATCCCGAGCACACCTACTTCGAACGCGAACGTCCTGTCGTCGAGACGATCCGGCAGAGGTTCGTCAAGGAGATCGAGGCCGGGAACGACGTCGTCCTTGATCACGGGCTCTGGCGCCGCACCGAGCGCGACGTCTGGCGACAGGCCGCCCGCGATGCGGGCGGCCACCCCTTCGTCGTCCACCTGCCGGCTGACCGCGCCGAGCTGCTGCGGCGCCTGACCGAGCGCAATCGGCGTGAGGACGCCAACGCGCTCGCGGTCACCCCGGAAGCCCTCGACGATTTCTTCGCCCGGTTCGACCCGCCCGGAGAGGACGAGGAGAAGATCGTTTACAGCGGAGACCTCGGCGTGCTCCTCGCGGCCTTGACGGCGGCCGGCCACGCCGAGGGCTGAGCACGGTCGTAGGTTGGCGGGGGATCACCGGGCGGGCTTCTGGCTCCTACACCCTGGGCCAACGCCGTTTGCCGCACGGGGTACCGATGGTGCCGGGCTCCGCAGCTCGGCGATCAGGGTGGAAACACGTTCGGTGGTGCTTCGCCCTCGTGCCGCTTGAGCCCTCTTGTTCGGTTGAGCGGTGATTTGCCAGTTCAGGACCTCAGCGGGGTGCTCGGCGCTGTCGAGTTCCCGCTGGGTGCCCACGTCGGCCAGGAGGCGGCTGGCGTTGTGGCCCTCCGTATCGGCGCGGGCAAGGGTGGTGGTCAGTGCAGGCCAGGAGGGATCGGCCATGATGCGGTCGGCGTGGTCGGGGAGGGCCGCGCGGATGTCCTGCTCGAAGCGGTGGGCGGTCTCGGCTCGTGGTGCGCGGCGGGTCAGGTCTGCCAGGACGGGGGCGGCAACCTGCTGGTAGGCGGCCTGGAGGTGGCGGAAAGCTTCGTCGGCGGCTGCGGCCTGCTGTTCGTGGCCGCGCTGCTCGTGCCACTTGGCGGCGGCGCGGGCCAGGTGCACGGTGGCGAAGAGCAGGGCGATGGCGAGTCCGCCGGGTTCATTGGAGGCGAATACCAACTCTTTTGCGGCCTGGCGCAGGGCGTGGGCCGCCTGGTGATCCGCGCGGGTGGTGGAACGGCTGGCGCGGTTGAACGCCGAGGCGGCTGCGCGTAGCTCTGCGCGGTGCGGGCCGGGTGTGGCGCTGGCGATGTTGTAGAGGGTGTCGCCGAAGGCGGCGAGGTGGGCCTGGGCGGCAGCATCGTCGTCGGAGTCGAGGACGATGTGCGCCGTCTGTATCGCGGTGATGGTGTGCTGCCACGGCTCGGCGGGGTCCGCCGCGAACCGCGGGCGGTCGGCCACCTCCTGGTCGGGGAGGCGTTCGCGGAGGCGGTTGATGGAAAGGTCGGGGGCGAGTTTCGAGCCGCCGTACCAGACGGGTTCGCCGGCATTGTTCGTGTCGCCAGGTACGGCGAGGCTGTAGCCGATCACGTCGCCGCTCTCGGAGCCGAGGCGGGTCTTGACCTTGATGCCGAGGGACTGCAGCCCGGTGAAGTAGTCGGCCTCGGTGTGTACGGCGGCGGCGACTGCGTAGGCCCGCTCGCGCAGCCAATGTCGTGCCGTCACCGAGTTGCCTTGACGCTCGGCCTTGGCGCGCTCGGCGCCGGTGGGGGTGCGAGGCGCGGTGAGGTCGCCGGACTTCAGGCGGCGCAGGCCGAACTCGGCCTCGATCCTGCGGCACTCGGCCTGAGCCCGCCGGCCGTCCTGATGGGTGCGGGGACGGCGTCCGTCGGCGCGGACGGTGGTCGCCATGATGTGGATGTGGTCGTCGGCGTGACGCACCGCGATCCATCGGCAGGCCCTCTCGTCGCTGTCGGAGGTGATACCCGTGGCGTGCACGACGCGGCGGGCGACATCGGCCCATTCGGCGTCGGTGAGGTAGCGGTCGCCGGGGGCGGTGCGGACCGGGCAGTGCCAGACGTGATGTGGCGGCTTCTTGCCGCCGAGCTCGCGGGTGCGGAGGTCGACGTGGTGGTCGAGTCGCTTGGCGAGCTGGGTGTAGGTGGCTGCCGGGTCGCGGCCGGGGTCGGGGGCGCCGGCCATGTCCCAGGCGGCGACGATGTGGGGGTTGGTGTGTTCGTCGCGGCGGCCGGGGCCGAAAAGGTAGGCGATCAGTCCGCGGCTGTCGGAGCCGGTGGAGACGTCAGGAACCATGGGGCACGCCTTCCGTGAGGAGCTGGTCCATGAGGTGGAAGCTGTTGTGTGCCGCTTGCTCAACGTGGTCGAGGACCGCTTCCGCTCGCTCGGGCACGGTCCCTCGGTTGATGGCTGCGGTGATCTGGTTGAGGTTGCTGCCGATGCGGTTGAGCGCGACCGTGTGCGCCTCGACGGCCTCGATCAGCGGGCGCAGAGGATCGTCCTCCGGGCTGCCGAGCATCCCTGCTGTGCCTCGTGCGACGGCCAGGGCCGCGTCCCCGACGAATCCGGCGAACCTCTGACCGCGCTGGTGAGCGGCGGCGCTGATCACCTGGACTGCGGTGCGTGTAAAGCGGATGGTCTTTTCCTGGTCGCGCTTCTCCACGGTGCGCTTGCGGTTCAGCTGCGCGGGCAGGGCGGGGGCGTCGAGATCCCGCCACGAGGGCTGCTCGACGAGCGGTTGGGCATCGGTAGGCGTACGGGGAGGAGCGGAGTCGGCTGCGGGCCGACCGGAGTCCTCGGCCACCCCCTCCTTCGGCTCGGGCACCCCCTGGCGCTCGGCCTTGTCCTCCGCCATCCCTGGGGCGGGGGCAAGCGCGGACGAAGCCTCGTTAGAGGCTCGTTCGCTCCAGCTTGCTGCTGGTCGTCGGGTGAGCCTGAACAGCTTCCTGCGGCGGCGGGAGGTGGGGTCGTCGGCGTTCGATTCGGGCATGGTGGTGCTCCGTCAGTCGTGTGGGGTGGCCCGTCGTCGCATCCGTCGCATCCGTCGCGTGGCTGGTCAGCACAGGTACGGAGAGGGCCGCAGGTACGGAGTGATCCGTAACGGCGAGGAGATCCGTCCCCGCGCTAACCTGCGCGGGGACGGATGCGACGGATTGATGCGGACCTGGTGTCAGCGAGTGGGCCTGGGGCCTGCGGGCCCTCCCGGCGGGCCGGTGGGCAGCGTCCCGGACGGAGGGGCGGGCGGCCTGCCCCGGGTCGGATGTGCCGGGACCTCGGCGGTGGGTGCCGACAGGGCGGGGTCGGGGCAGTAGCGGGCCCATGCGTCCACGAACTGGTTGCGGGCGTACGCCTTGGCCTGCCGGCCGTTCTCGAACCGGTGGTTGGCCGGGCTGATGCCGAAGTCGCGCAGCAGATTCGCCAGGTGGTAGGCGTTAAGCCCCTTGGTGCCGTACTCGGCCCACGGGGCCTCGGCGTCCTTAATGAGGACCGCGAGCAGGTCCTGGCTGCGCAGAGCCTCCCTGCCGCCCTCTTGGTCGAAGACACGGCGGATGTCACGCAGCAGCCGCGTCTTCAGCGTCGTCTGCTCGTCCTGGACCACCTCGTTGCGCGTCATCGCCAGACAGGCGGCACGTGCCCGCGCGGGCCAGTGCCCACCGGCGAGATCGGCGACGATGACCAGCGGCTCCCACGTGTCGGCGGCGCGGTCCTCCACGGGCATCTTCGGCACCGCGCCCGCGACGGTGCCGCGCTGCGGGACCAGCCAATCGGCCAGCCGGTCGCGAAGCGCGTGCAGTTCCGGCACGGAGTACCGCGAGCGGAACGGGGTGATCCGCTCGCCCGGCTTGCGCTTCTGCATGCGGATGACGATCGCCCGGTCCATGATCGTGTCCGGCAGGTCGCCGATGCCGGCCAGCGCCGCCATCGCGAAGGTGGGGAACGCGGTCGGCTTGTGCTCCGGCCCGGAGATCCGCCAGGCGGGCCGGTTGCGCTGGTGCCCGGCGTTCAGCAGGCCGCGCAGGTCCTCCTTGTCGCCCGCCTTGGGGCCAAAGATGGTGTCGGCCTCGTCCACCAGCAGCGTCGGCGGGTTCTTGCCGATGACGCGGAAGACGACCGCCGGGGAGGTGTTCACCGTCATCATCGGCTGGTGGACGGTCTCGTAGAGGACGTCCAAGAGGCGGGACTTGCCGCACCCCTTGGTCGGCCCGACCACCGCCAGCCGTGGCGCGTGCTGGAGGCCGGGCTGGATGTGGGAGGCAGCGACCCAGAGGGTGACGGCGGTCAGGGCCTCGTCGCTCGGCAGCACGACGTACCGCCCGATCGCGGTACGGAGGTCGTCCAGCAGCGCGCTGCCTTCGCCTGCCGACCCGCCGCTATCTTGGGACTCTGGTCCGCCTGGAGCAGGAACGCCTGCGCTGTCCGACGCTGTTGTCGGGGCACTAGTTTCGGCAGGTCGCGAATCGCGTGAGCTCCGGCTCGGAGCATCGGCGGGCGGGCCTCCGATGGCGGGGCGTGCTTCTCGGTCGCGAGGCAGACCCTGGCCCGGGACCGCGATCGGTGGCCAGGCAACACCGGATGCCTTCGAGGTGGCCGGGGACGTAGGGTCCTTCATAGATGTTCCTCTCAGGTAGGGGCGAGACGGGCAAGGTCTCGCCCCCGACCAGTTCGTTCAGGGATGGGCGAGGTGCAAGGGGATCTCCGGCCCTCGGCGTAGGCGCGCCGAGGGCCGTTCCTGTGTCCGGGCGGTCCGGCGGCTCATGAGACCAGGCCCCACTCGTCTCCGCCGTCGATCAGCGCGCGCTCGTAGCGCAGCAGTTCGGCCTCGGGGTAGAGCACCCGCTTGCCGACCTTGATGCCGCACGGCCCCTTCTTGAGCTGGCGCCAGTAGCGGACAGTGCTCTCGGCGGTGCGGTAGCGCTCGGCGACCTCGGCAGTGGTCAGGTATCGCATGTGTTCCCATTCGGCTAGGCGACGATTCGATCTGCATAATCAGTACCTCATGATCGGCGGTTAGCCAAACCGGGAAGCCCATGTTTCAATTTGGATAGCGACAGTCGCGATGGAGGTTCGATGGCAAGCGAGAAGGCCGAGGGTGGCGAAGTGCCGCTGCTCTACAGCGAAGGCAACGTGGCGGGCCGTGTGGCCCTGGAGCGCGAGGTCAGAGGGTGGAGCACGACCGAGCTGGCCGAACGGGTGACCAGAGCCGGCGTGAAGATGAACCAGACGGCCGTCTGGCGCATCGAGAACGGCTCACCCCGTCGCCGGATCAACCTCGACGAGGCGCTCGCCTTCTCCCGCGTCTTCGAGCTCCCCCTCGAAGAGCTCATGTCACCGCCCCTCGAAGGGCTCGACGTCGACAGCCGACGGCTCGTCCAGGAAGCCGTCGAAGCGTTCTACGAAACCCGTGACGCCCGCGACCGTCTGCACCGTGCCGTGGTCGCCGTCGCCGGCCACATCAAGGCCCACCCGGACAGCTCGCGGGCGATCCATGAGCAATGCCTCCGCCTCATGGGGGACGAGCGAGACGCTCGCGTCCTCAGCGGCGACATCGAGGGCGGGGGTCACTACTGACAACCAGCACCAAGGAGAAGCCACTTGGCGAACATCCAGAAGCGCCCCAACGGCAAATGGCGCGCCCGATACCGTGACCTCGACGGCAAGGAGCACGCCCGCCACTTTGACCGGAAACTCGACGCCCAGCGCTGGCTCGACGAGGTCACGACCAGCGTGGTCACCGGTCAGTACGTCGACCCGCGCGCCGGCCGCGTCACCTTCGAGAAGTACGCCGAGAGGTGGCAGGGCTCGCTCATCGCGAGCGAGGCGGGTGAACGCATCACCGACAACGCGCTCCGGCTTCACCTCGTACCCGCGTTGGGCGCTCGCTCGCTGGCGGCGATACGCCGCAACGACATACAGGTGCTCTTCAAGCACCTGTCCGATCAGCTCGGCCCCGGCAGCGTCCGGAACGTCCACGACGTCCTCGTGCGCGTCATGACGGCGGCCGTGGACGACAAGGTCGTCGCCTCCAGCCCGTGCCGCCGGATCACCCTTCCGGTCATGCCGGACGAAGAGGTCGCCCCGCCCACTGTCGCCCAGGTCGGGGCCATGGCGCGAGCGATGCCGCCATACATCCGGGCGGCCGTCGTCACGCTCGCCGGATCAGGTCTGCGGATAGGGGAGTTGCTCGGCCTCAAGGTGGCGGATGTCGACTTCAAGGCCGGCACCATCCGCGTGGAGCGGCAGCGGCTCCAGTCGGGGAAGGTCGGTCCGCCGAAGACCGCCAAGTCCCGGCGGACAGTTCCGGTCGGGGAGGTCGTCACCGACGCGCTCCTCGGGCATCTCGCCGCGCGCCCCTCCACGGAGTGGCTGTTCACGATGGAGGAGGGGGAACCACTCAACTATCGACGGTGGAAGACCGAGTGGAACTGTGCCCGCAAGGCGCTCCAGGCGGCGGAGGGCGAGGCGGCCGGGCGTGAGGGCCGCAAACCCGCCGAGCTGCCGCACATGGTGACCCACGACCTGCGGCACTTCTACGCCTCCGCGCTCATCGCGGGCGGGGCGAGCGTCAAGCAGGTGCAGATGGTCCTCGGCCACGCGTCCGCCGTCATCACGCTGCGGATCTACGCGCATCTGTGGCCGGGCGAAGAAGACCGCACCCGGTCCGTGATGGACGCCGTGCTCGGCGGCCTGCGGACCGGGTGCGGACCGGTAGGCAGTATGACTAGCGAAACCGCAGGTCAGACCGCCTAACCGTAGATCAGGCCTTCTTGGTCTCCCAGAAGATCCGGTCGATCTCGGCGATCAGGTCCAGAGCCTTCTGGCCCGTCTTCGGGTCGTTCGAGCCCTTGGCCGCGGAGAGCGCCTTCAGGGTGTCGTTGACCAGCTGGTGCAGCTCCGGGTACTTCTCGAAGTGCGGGGGCTTGAAGTAGTCGCTCCAGAGCACCGAGACGTGGTGCTTCGCGAGCTCGGCGCGCTGTTCCTTGATCAGGACGGCGCGGGTGCGGAAGTCCGCGTCCTCGTTGGCCTGGTACTTCTCCTGGACGGCCTTGACCGACTCGGCCTCGATGCGGGCCTGGGCCGGGTCGTACACGCCGCAGGGCAGGTCGCAGTGGGCGCTGACCTTCACCTTGGGGGCAAACAGGCGGGAAAGCATGGAGCTGTCCTCCTCGTGATCGTCTTCTCAGGTGGGACATTACTCCGTGGAGCGCCGCTTTCCGTGGCTGCCCCAGGGGCTTAGGTCAAAAGTCCGGTGTGAGAATCGGGCCGTCGGCCGAACGTACGGAGTGACGCTCGGGCGATGTGCTGACGATGTGGTGGAGGAGGGACCGGGAGGTGCCGGAGATGCCGGAGCGGCGACAGGTGTCCGGAGGCGGGCGGGTGACGCGGCGTCCGTTGCGGGTGGTGGAGGTGACGGGACCCTCGATGGTGCCCACGCTCTACCACGGCGACCTGCTGCTCGTGCAGTACGGGGCGCCCGTGAGCCCCGGTGACGTGGTGATCCTGCGGCACCCCTTCCAGCAGGACCTGCTGGTGGTCAAGCGGGCCACCGAGCGGCGGCCCGGCGGCTGGTGGGTGCGGGGTGACAACACCTTCGCGGGCGGGGACAGCACCGACTACGGGACCGTGCCGGAGGAGCTGGTGCTGGCTCGGGTGCGGGCCCGCTACCGGCCCCTGGCGAAGGGTCAGCGGTCGGTGACGGCGGTGCTCGGCTGGGCGGTCTCCGCGCTGCGGCCGGTGCGCTCGGCCTCCTCGCGCTTGCGGGCCCGGTAGGCGGCCACGTTCGCGCGGGTCGCGCAGCGGTCCGAACAGTAGCGCCTGGAGCGGTTGGTGGAGGTGTCCAGATAGGCGTTGCGGCACGGCGCCGCCTCGCACAGGCCGAGGCGGTCCACGCCGTGCTCGGTGAGGTGGAAGGCCAGGCCCATCGCCGCGATGGCCGCGTAACCGGCGGTCGCGTTCGACGGGTGGTCGGCCAGATGCATGTGCCAGTCCGGCCTGCCGTCCTGGTCGCGTACGTCGTGCCCCGAGATCTGCGGGCTCACCGGGAACTCCAGCAGCAGCGAGTTCAGCAGGTCGACCGCGAGCGTCTCGTCGTCCCCGTCCGCCGCGTCGAAGACCGCGCGCAGCCGTGCCCGTACGGAACGGAACCGGGTCACGTCCGCGTCCGTCGTCCGCCGCGCCGCCTGCTGATTGGCTCCGAACAGCTCCCGGACCGCCTCGACGGAGGTGAGGGCGTCCTTGTTGCGGGCCGGCTCCTCGGTGTTGACCAGACGCACGGCGTAGTCCGAGTAATAGGCCAGTTCCACTTGTAGTCCTTACGGTGTCGGTCTAGAGTCTGGGTGTCGGCCAGTGTAATGGTCGATTGACGTAAACGGGCATTACGTGGAGGTTGGCGTGACGGAGACGGCTACGGGCACCGACTGGCAGTCCTGGCAGGAGAGCTGGGACCGGCAGCAGGAGTGGTACATGCCCGACCGCGAGGAGCGGTTCCGGGTGATGCTGGACATGGTCGAGGCGGTCGTCGGACCGGAACCGCGGGTGCTCGACCTCGCGTGCGGTACGGGAAGTATTACGGACCGGCTCCTCAAGCGGTTCCCGAACGCCACGAGCACCGGAGTCGATCTCGACCCCGCGCTCCTGGCCATCGCCCGCGGCACCTTCGAGGGCGACGACCGGGTCGCCTTCGTCACCGCCGATCTCAAGGACCCCGACTGGACGGCTCGGCTGCCCTACACCTCGTACGACGCCGTCCTCACCGCCACCGCCCTGCACTGGCTGCACAGGGACCCGCTCACCACGCTCTACGGGCAGCTCGGCGGCCTCGTCCGGGACGGCGGGGTGTTCATGAACGCCGACCGCACGATCGACCCGGCCACCCCCCGGATCAACGCCGCCGAAGGCGCCCACCGGCACGCCGCGATGGACCGCGCCAAGGCCGCCGGGGCGCTGGACTGGGCCGAGTGGTGGGCCGTCGCCGCGAAGGACCCCGTCCTGGCCGCGCCCACCGCCGAGCGGTTCGCGATCTACGGCGAGCACGCGGACGGCGACATGCCCTCCGCCGACTGGCACGCCCGCACCCTGCTGGCCTCCGGCTTCGGTGAGGCCCGCGCGGTCTGGGCGTCCCCCTCGGACACCCTGGTCCTCGCCGTGAAGTAGCCGCCCGGAGTCACCACTCGCGAACGGCGGCAGCCGCACGGCGGAGTTCCTCGTACGCTCCGGCACCGGATTCGAGGGCACCGGCACCCAGGGGCCGCTGCTGTCGGACACCCAGGGGCCGCCGCTCTCCCGGCAGCAGCTGAAGGAGCTGCTTTCCGGCCCGGAGGTGCTGCCGAAGGGCTGAGGGCGCGGGCGCGGACGCGGGGGCGTGCACCGGGCGCGGCCGGACGCGCGGGAGGGCGGTACGGGCCGTGGTCCGTACCGCCCTCCCGTACGCGCGCCTTACAGCACCTTGGACAGGAACGACTTCGTCCGGTCGTGCTGCGGGTTGGTCAGCACGTCGCGCGGGTGGCCCGACTCGACCACCACGCCGTCGTCCATGAAGACCAGCGCGTCACCCACCTCGCGGGCGAAGCCCATCTCGTGGGTGACGACGATCATCGTCATACCGTCCTCGGCCAGACCGCGCATGACGTCCAGGACGTCGCCGACCAGCTCCGGGTCGAGCGCGGACGTCGGCTCGTCGAAGAGCATCAGCTTCGGTTCCATCGCCAGCGCGCGGGCGATGGCCACGCGCTGCTGCTGCCCGCCGGACAGCTGGGTGGGGTAGTTGTCCGCCTTGTCGGAGAGGCCCACCCGGTCCAGCAGCTTCTCGGCGCGGGCCCGGGCCACGGCCCTGGACTCGCCCTTGACCTGGACCGGGGCCTCCATGACGTTCTCGATGGCCGTCATGTGCGGGAACAGGTTGAAGCGCTGGAAGACCATGCCGATGTCGCGCCGCTGGAGGGCGACCTCGCTGTCCTTCAGCTCGTAGAGCCTGTCGCCCTTCTGCCGGTAGCCGACCAGCTCGCCGTCGACCG
The DNA here is from genome assembly GCF_000377965.1 of Streptomyces sp. CNB091. Lineage (NCBI taxonomy): Bacteria > Bacillati > Actinomycetota > Actinomycetes > Kitasatosporales > Streptomycetaceae > Streptomyces > Streptomyces sp. CNB091. The sequence continues at coordinate 204,964 of NZ_KB899000.1, read as the reverse complement.
AGAGCCGGCCGGCGTTGATCTTCTCCAGGTGGTTGATGCACCGCAGGAAGGTCGACTTGCCGGAACCGGACGGGCCGATCAGGCAGAACACCTCACGCGGGGCGACCTCCAGGTCGATGCCCTTGAGGATGTGGGCGGCGCCGAAGGACTTGTGGACGCCCTCGGCCTTCACCATGGGGGTGGTCATGCGGAGACACCTCCGGAGGGCCGGTTGCCGAACGCGGCGAGGTTGACCTTGACGCGCTGGAGCGGCGTGAGCGGCAGCGAGCGGAGCGCGCCGCGGGCGAAGCGGCGCTCCAGGTAGTACTGGCCGACGCTGAACACGCTGGTCATCACGATGTACCAGATGGACGCGACGAACAGCATCTCCATCACCGCGTACGACGTGGAGCCGATCTGGGAGGTGGAGCGGAGCAGTTCGTTGTACGTGACGGCGTAGACGAGCGACGAGGTCTTCAGCATGTTGATGAACTCGTTGCCGGTCGGCGGGATGATCACACGCAGCGCCTGCGGGAGGACCACACGGCGCATGGTCTTGCCCTGGGTCATGCCCAGCGCGTGCGAGGCCTCGGTCTGTCCCTCGTCGACCGACTGGATGCCGGCCCGGCAGATCTCCGCCATGTAGGCGGCCTCGTTCAGCGCGAGCCCCAGCAGGGCACACATGAACGGGGTCATGACGTCCGTCATCTCGTCCTTGTAGATGAACGGGATGTTCAGGACCGGGAAGATCAGCGCCAGGTTGAACCAGAGCAGCAGCTGTACGTAGACCGGGGTGCCCCGGAAGAACCAGATGTACAGCCAGGCCACCCAGCTGGTGACCGGGTTCTTCGAGAGCCGCATGACGGCCAGCACCACGCCGAGGATCACGCCGAGCACCATCGCGAGGACGCTGATCAGCAGGGTGCGGCCCGCACCGGCGACGACCGTGCTGTCGAACAGCTTGTCGCCCACGGCGTGCCACTGGATGTTGCCCTGCGAGAAGGCGTACCCGAGGGCGACGAGGAGGCCGATGACCACGACGCCGCTGATCCAGCGGCCGACATGGCGGACCGGAATGGCCTTGATGTTCTCCGGGGCCGGGGTGGCGCCCTTGGAGACGGACACCGGGCCGGCCGGTGAACCGGCGGGTGTCTTGTCGAACTTGTCAGTCATGGTGACTGCCCTTCAGTGGAGCGTCCGGTCACTTGCCGCCGTTGATGGCGGCCTTGTCGATCGCTCCCGTACCGGCGCCCCACTTGTCGAGCACCTTCTGGTACGAACCGTCGGCGATGATCGCGTCGACGGCCTCCTTCAGGGCGTCGCGCAGCCCGGTGTTGTCCTTCTTGACGGCGATGCCGAACGGGCCGGCGTCGACCTGCTCGCCCACGACCTCGAACGCCTTGCCGCCGTCGGCCTTGCGGGCCAGGTCGACCGCGACCGGATAGTCGTTGACGCCGGCGACCGCACCGCCGGACTTGACGCGGGTCTGCGCCTCGGTGTCGTTCTCGAACGACTCGATCTTGACGGCCGCCTTGCCACCGTCCGTACAGGCCTTCGACTGCGTCTTGAGGGCCTTCTCGTACGTGGTGCCGCGCTGCACGGCCGCGGCCTTCCCGCAGAGGTCCTCGATGGACTTGATGTTCTGCGGGTTGCCCTTCTTCGTGTACACGGCGGTGCCGGCGAGGAAGTAGTCGACGAAGTCGACGCCCTCGCCCAGCTTCTTGCCGGACTCGTCCAGGCCTTCCTGGCGCTGCTTGTTGTCCGTGATCGACGACATCGCGATGTCGTGACGCCCACTGTTCAGGGCCGTGATCAGACCGTCGAAGGAACCGGAGGTGAACTCGAACTTCACCCCGAGCTGCTTGCCGAGGGCCTCGGCCAGATCGGGGTCGACACCCACGATCTTCCCGTTCTCGACGGACTCCATCGGGGCGTATTCGGCATTCGTGCCGACCTTGATCACACCGGACTTCTGGTACTTCTCCGGCAGCTTCGAGAAGAGCGGCGCGCCGCTCTTGGTCTCCTTGCCGCTGCCTCCCTCCTGGGAGGAGCTGTCTGTCTGATCGCCACAGGCGGTGAGCAGCAGGGAGCCGGCGACCGCGATGGCGCCGATCGCCGCAATCCGGGACTTCGCGGTCGTACGACGCGTGGTGCTTGCGGTCATGTCGGGGTCCTCCGGCAGGTGAGGGTGAGGTGCTGGTGGGCGGCTTGGCACGCACCTTCGAGTGTCGCCACCTTGTGTGATGACGGCATCCTGCCATTCGGACTGGCTCATTCAGGGGTCCGGCCATGTCAAAATCGGATAACGGGCGACCCCCGAACATCAACGGCCGGTGCGCGAGGACCGGACCATCTGTGGGGATTCATTCCTCCTGCCGGAGGATCTTCGGCATGTCTCGACTAGTGGGCGGCATTTATGCCGGTTTGCCGACTTGTCCAGATATTCGACTATGAGTCACGTCACCGCGTCGATATGGACTCGTCCGTAACACCGTTCGTCCGGTAAGAAAGACGTTTACACCCCTCATCCGGGGCTCAGGGCGCGTGTGCGGCGCGCCCGCGCGTATGTACCTCATTCCCTGCCGGGGCGGGCCAACCGCCCGGTGCGGGGCGCGTACGCGGTGCCCGCCCACCCCTCCTCAACCAGGAGTGGCCACCCTCAAACGATGAAGACTTAAGGGGTCAACACCATGGCAGCGGAGATCGTCAATCCTCGCAGCGACAGCACCATCGACAGCACCGCCGACAGTGCCATCCAGCGCACGAGCGCAGTGGACACCGGGGCCGACGAGCCCTTCGATCCGGCCTTCGCCCTCCACCGGGGCGGGAAGATGGCCGTGCAGGCCACCGTCCCGATCCGGGACAAGGACGACCTTTCCCTGGCGTACACGCCCGGTGTGGCGAAAGTGTGCAGCGCCATCGCCGACAACCCCGAGCTCGTCCACGACTACACCTGGAAGTCCCAGGTCGTGGCCGTCGTGACGGACGGCACCGCCGTGCTCGGCCTCGGCGACATCGGGCCCGAGGCGTCCCTCCCCGTCATGGAGGGCAAGGCCATCCTCTTCAAGCAGTTCGGCGGCGTCGACGCGGTGCCGATCGCGCTCGCGACCACCGACGCCGACGAGATCGTCGAGACCGTCGTCCGGCTCGCCCCCTCGTTCGGCGGGGTGAACCTGGAGGACATCTCGGCGCCCCGGTGCTTCGAGATCGAGCGCAAGCTCCAGGAGCGGCTGGACATCCCGGTCTTCCACGACGACCAGCACGGCACGGCCGTCGTCACCCTCGCCGCCCTGCGCAACGCCGCGAAGCTCTCCGGGCGGACGCTCGGCGATCTGCGCGGTGTCATCTCCGGCGCGGGCGCGGCGGGCGTCGCCATCGCCAAGTTCCTGCTGGAGGCGGGGATCGGCGACATCGCGGTGGCCGACCGCAAGGGCATCGTCAGCCGCGACCGCGACGACCTCACCGAGGTCAAGCGCGAGCTGGCCGAGCTGACCAACCGGGCCGGCCTCTCCGGTTCGCTGGAGCGGGCGCTCGCCGGTGCGGACGTCTTCATCGGCGTCTCCGGCGGTACGGTCCCGGAGGCGGCGGTGGCCTCGATGGCCCCCGGCGCGTACGTCTTCGCGATGGCCAACCCGAACCCGGAGGTCCACCCGGACGTCGCGCACAAGTACGCGGCGGTCGTGGCGACCGGGCGGTCGGACTTCCCGAACCAGATCAACAACGTGCTGGCGTTCCCGGGCATCTTCGCGGGCGCGCTCCAGGTCCGGGCCTCCCGGATCACCGAGGGCATGAAGATCGCCGCGGCGAACGCGCTGGCCGACGTGGTCGGCGACGAGCTGGCGGCGGAGTACGTGATCCCGTCGCCGTTCGACGAGCGGGTCGCCCCGGCGGTCACCGCGGCGGTGGCCGCGGCGGCCCGTGCGGAGGGTGTGGCCCGGCGCTGATGCCGCGTTGAGCGGTTGTGCCGCTTTCAGCCCCTCCGGCGTGTGAGGAGCGGGGTCCGGGGCAGCG
>NZ_KB899000.1:0-200874 GCF_000377965.1 Streptomyces sp. CNB091 | reverse complement strand
CCCCCAGACCCCCGCTCCTCAATCGCCGGAGGGGCTTGATAGTGCGGGCCCCCGGCTGCTCAATCGCCGCAGGGGCTTGAAGGCGCGGGCCCACCCCGTTTGGTGTGCGTCACACGTGCAGGCGGTTCCGTGGGCCGCCCCGCCCCGCCTATCGTCGAGCCATGTTCGCCGCCTACGCAGCCCGCATCGATCCCGACCAGCCCCTCGACGGCCTGAAGCTGGGAGACCGCCCGGCCCCCGAGACGCGTCCCGGGTGGACCACCGTCACCGTCCGGGCCGCGTCCCTCAACCACCACGACCTCTGGTCCCTGCGGGGCGTGGGCCTCTCGCAGGACCGGCTCCCGATGATCCTCGGCTGCGACGCGGCCGGCGTCGACCAGGACGGCAACGAGGTCGTCCTGCACTCCGTCATCGGGCAGTCGGGGCACGGCGTCGGGCCGAAGGAGCCGCGCTCCATCCTCACCGAGCGCTACCAGGGCACCTTCGCCGAGCAGGTCACCGTCCCCACCTGGAACGTCCTGCCCAAGCCGAAGGAGCTCAGCTTCGCGGAGGCCGCCTGCCTGCCGACCGCCTGGCTCACCGCGTACCGGATGCTGTTCACCAACGCCGGGGTACGGCCAGGCGATTCCGTGCTCGTCCAGGGCGCCGGCGGCGGGGTCGCCACCGCCGCGATCGTGCTCGGCAGGGCCGCCGGGCTGCGGGTCTTCGCCACCAGCCGGGACAAGGCCAAGCGTGAGCGGGCGGTCGAACTCGGCGCGCTGGAGGCGTACGAGCCCGGCACCCGGCTGCCGCAGCGGGTGGACGCCGTCATCGAGACCGTGGGGGCCGCCACCTGGTCCCACTCCGTGAAGTCGCTGCGGCCGGGCGGCACCCTCGTCATCTCCGGTGCCACCAGCGGAGACCGGCCCGCCCACGCCGAGCTGACCCGGATCTTCTTCCTGGAGCTGAAGGTCGTCGGCTCCACCATGGGGTCCAAGGACGAGCTGGAGGACCTGCTCGCGTTCTGCGCGACCACCGGGGTGCGCCCGGTCATCGACGAGGTGCTGCCGCTGGACCGGGCCAGGGAGGGCTTCCGGCGGCTGGAGTCGGGCGACCTGTTCGGGAAGATCGTGTTCACGCCGGCCTCCTAGCTCCGCCAGGAACACGGCGGGCACGCATACTTGAACATGTGTCAGCTTTGCTGGTTGGGTGCCGCCCATGCGAATGGGCAGAGCACTCATGGCAGTCGTCGTCGCGTCCGTGCTCGCGGCGGGAGCCCTTGCTCCCGCCGCCTCGGCGCACCCCGCCCCCGTAGCCGTACCGGCATCCGAGTCCCGTCAACGTGCCGTCCCGCCACTGACCGACGACCGGGGGCGCACCCTCACCCTGCGCGGCTGGAACGTCGAGGACAAGGCGAACCGCGGCGAGGCCGCCCTCACAGCCATCACCGAACGGCACTTCCGCGACCTGCGCGCCAACGGCTTCAACTTCGCCCGGCTGCTGGTCTTCTGGGACGATCTGGAGCCCACGCGCGGCCAGTACAGCGAGCGCTACCTCCGGCGCGTGGACCGCGTCCTGGACTGGGCGCGCAAGCACCGCGTCCAGGTCCTCATCGACGCCCACCAGGACGTCTTCGGGCCCGCGTTCGGGCACCGGGGCATCCCTGCCTGGGCCACCAGGACCGACGGACTGCCGTTCACCCCGAACCCCGACGACTGGTTCTCCGAGTACTTCGAACCGGCCGTCCAGCGGGCCTTCACCCACCTCTACGAGGACCCCGACCTCCAGCGCGCCCAGGCCGCCATGTGGCAGGTCCTCGCGGAACGCTTCCGCGACCACCCGGCCGTGATCGGCTACGACCTGATCAACGAGCCGATGGGGGAGCTGCGCGCGGGCGAGGACCTGCCGACCGCCGCCCGCCGGATCGAGGCCCAGCACCTCACCCCGATGTACAACCGGCTGGCCCGTGCCGTCCGGGCGAAGGACCGTGACACCTGGCTCTTCGTCGAGCCGACGCCCATCGTCGGCGAGGGCGTCCCCACCGGGCTCGGCCGGATCGGGGACCGCCGGACCGTGTACGCCCCGCACTTCTACAACACCGCCATGGAGGCGGGCGCGGACTACGACCCGTCGGCCGGCTGGATCGAGGCGTACGAGGCCGCCGTCACCGCCTATCCGGCCCGCCACCGGATCCCCGTGGTCGTCGGCGAGTGGGGGCCCCTGAACAACTCCCTCCCCAACATGGGCCGCTTCTACCGTGAGGCCGTCGACTCCCTGAACCGCTACAGCTCCGGCTGGGCCGGGTACGTCTGGTGTTACGGCGGCGGCTACTGCGCGGTCGACGAGCGGGGCCGCTTCCGTACGAACAAGGAGCGGACGGTCACCCCGTACGCCCCGGCCGTCGCGGGGACCGTCCGCTCCGAGGCGTACGACGCGGACACCCGCTCCTACCGCCTCGCCTACCGGGCCGCCGCCCGCCCCGGGGTGACGGAGCTGTCCCTCCCGCCCACGCCCCGGGGCTGGCGTGTCTCCGTCACCGGCCCGGGGCTGGTCGCCCCGGGCCCCGGCACGTCTTCGCGCGGGAGTTGGCCGGTCGTACGGGCGTGGCCCGGGAGCGAAGTGGTGGTGACTGTGCGGGAAGGTGGACCGTATGGACGAACTGACCACCCCTGAAGGGTTTCTGCTGCGACCCTGGGAGCCCGCTGACGCCTCGGCGGTGCTCCGCGCCTTCGCCCCGGCCGAGATGGACCGCCAGACGGACCGGCCGGTGTTCGACCGGTCCGGGGCGCTGGCCTGGATCGCGGACCGCACGCGCGAACGGGGAGCGCGCACCGGCTACTCCTGGGCCGTCGTGGGGGAGGCGGGCGAGGCCCTCGGCTGTGTCGCCGTCGACGCCGTCAACCTGACCCACGACACCGGCTGGGTCTCCTACTGGACCACAGAGGAGGCGCGCGGCCGGGGCGTCGCTCCGGCCGGTGTGCGGGCGCTGGCGCGCTGGGCCTTCGACGAGCTCGGGCTGTACCGGCTGGAGCTGGGCCACCGCACCGACAACACGGCCTCCTGCCGGGTCGCGACCCGGTCCGGATTCGCGCCCGAGGGCATCGAGCGGGCCAGGCTGCGCTACGGCGCCGTCCGGTACGACGTCGAGCGGCACGCCCGCCTGGCCGACGATGATGTCAACTTTGATTGACGAAGAGCACCTGTCAATGTAGGTTGACGTCATGACCGAAGCAACGGATCTGGCCGCACGTGCCGGTGACCGTGACCCGCGCGTCGGGTTGCGGTCGGTGGCGGCGCTGCGGCGGCTGCTGGAACAGCTCGAAGCCGTACAAGTCAGAAGCGCCCGCCTCCAGGGCTGGTCGTGGCAGGAGATCGCCGCCGAGCTGGGCGTCAGCCGGCAGGCCGTGCACAAGAAGTACGGGAGGCGTTGATGTTCGAGCGATTCACCCCAGGGGCCCGCGCCACCGTGAAGGGTGCAGTGACCCAGGCCGAGCGCGTCGGGGCCGACTCGGTCACCGAGGAACACCTGCTGCTCGCGCTGCTGGAACAGGAGGGCGGCCGGGCCTCGTTCGCCGTCACCGCACTCGGTCTCCACGACCGCCGCGCCTCCCTGGACGCCGCCTTCGCCGAGGCCCGCCGCCGCGGCGGCCTGACCAAGGCCGACACCGACGCCCTCGCCGGCATCGGGATCGACATCGGCGCGATCGTCTCCCGGGTGGAAGGGGCCCACGGCGAGGGGGCCTTGGCCGCGGACCGGGGCAGCCGCCGGTGGTGGTCCGGGCACCGCCCCTTCACCTCGGGCGCGAAGAACGTCCTGGAGAACTCCCTGCGGGTCGCCCTCGGGCGCGGCGACCGCTTCATCGGCGAGGAGCACCTGCTCCTGGCCCTCACGGCGAAGCCCGGAGTCGTCGCCGACGTCCTGGCCGAGCACGGCGCGACCTACGCGACCGTGCAGCGCGCGCTGTACGGCACCGACGCCGAAGGGGGCCAGGGGCACGCCGAGGCCGGGTGAGACGGGCGTACGGAATCGGGCGGGGCGGGCGTACGGAACCGGGCGGGGTGGGCGTCCAGCACCGGACCCCCGAACGGAGAACAGGGGCGGGCGTCCAGTACCGGACGCCCGCCCCTGTTCTCCGTTCCCCCTGAGCCGCGTCGGCTCAGGCCTTCGCCTCGTCCTCCGTCGTCAGCAGCGCCTCGATCCGCGCCGTCGCCGCCCCCAGGTGGCGGCGGGCCTCAGCGAGCTGGGCCTCCGTCACTCCGTGGTCGCGGGCCGTGTCCCGGACGCCGTCGCGGAAACGGTCCAGCAGGCGGTCCAGGTCGCGCACCGGGTCGCCCGTGGCCGGTGCGTCCTCGGCCCAGTCGAAGCCGTCGTCGGGGACCGGGGCCGCCGGGGCGGAGTCCGCCTCGGGCTTGCCGAACGGGGGCCAGGCTCCGGAGCGCGCGAACCCGCCGAGCTGGCCGGTGATCTCCGCGAGGCCCTCCCGCACCCCGGAGGGCCAGTCGCCCCGCGCGAAGTGCTCCTGGACCTGCCGGGCGGCCGTCTGCATCTGCTCGTGCGCCTTCTCCTGGGCCTCCCTGGCCTGGCGGCGGGCCTGCTGGGCGTCCTCGCGGGCGCGCCGGGACTCGTCCTTCGCCCGGCGTGCCTGCTCCTTCCACAGCTGCTTGGCCCGGTTCAGCTCCTCCTTCGCCGTGCGCCACGTCTCGCTCTCGCCGAGGTCGCCCAGACGGCCGAAGTCGCCGAAGTCGCCGAAGTCGTCGAAGGGGGAGGCCCCTTCGCCCTTCGTTCGGCCCTTGCCGCTCCCGGACCCGGTCCCTGCCCCGGCCTTCGTACCCTGCCGGGACTCCGAAGCCGCCGCCCGCATGTCGCTGCGGAGCCGGCCCGCCGCGCCTCGTACGTCGTCGCGTATCTCGGCGGCCAGCTCGGAGACCGAGTCGCGGATCTCCAGCTCCAGGTCGGCCAGTTCGCCGCCCCGGCCCGCCAGCTCCTCGCGCCCCGCGTCGGTGATCGAGTAGACCTTGCGGCCCCCCTCGGTGGCGTGGGTGACCAGGCCCTCGGCCTCCAGCTTGGCCAGCCGCGGGTAGACCGTGCCGGCGGACGGGGCGTACAGCCCCTGGAAGCGTTCCTCCAGCAGGCGGATGACCTCGTAGCCGTGGCGAGGCGCCTCGTCCAGGAGCTTGAGGAGGTACAGCCGCAGGCGGCCGTGGGCGAATACGGGAGGCATGTCAGAGAACCTTTCCGGTCGGCTCGGCGGCGTACGCGTCGTCCTCGACGGGGGGCCTGCGCAACAGGGCGATCGAACCGGACACGGTCGTCGCCCGCAGGGTCCCCGTCCCGGCGCCCAGCGTGCCGGTGATCTTCTTCGCGCCCCACTGCCCGCCGACCCGCAGGTCATCGAAGGCGTTGGAGACGGCCCCGCTCGCGGTGTTCGCCTCGACCCTGGCGTCGGCCGGGTGCGGCAGCCGGATCGCGATCTCGCCCGTCACCGTGGCCAGCCGGATGTCCGTGGGCCGCCCGGACGGGTCGACGTCCAGCACCATGGCGCCGCTGACCGACTCGGCCCGGACCGAGGTCCCCGCCCCGTCGACCACCGTCAGATCGCCGGACACGGAGTGGAAGCGCAGGTCCCCCGTGACGCTCTGGGCCTCCAGGCTGCCCGACACGGACTCCCCGCGCACCGCGCCGGTCAGCCCGACGAGCGTGGAGTCACCGGTGATGCCGCGGACCTCCGTGCGGCCGCTGATGCCGGAGACGACGGCCCCGGCACCGATCACGCCGACCTCGACCGAGGAAGCGGCCGGCACGACGAGCGTGACCACAGCGCTGCGGCGGCGGTTCTTCGGGTCGAACCAGCGCAGGAGGTCCTGCCAGGGCAGGTCCTCGTAGGCCACGGTCAGCCGGCCGTCCTCCTGGGTCACGATCAGCGGCGGGCCCTCGATCGCGGAGATCTCCAGCCGGGCTTCCGGCTCGTCGGTCCCGACCACGTTGACCGTGCCGTCCACGACGCGCACGTGGAGTGCCGTCACCGGATCCTCGAAGGCGAGCTTCCGCGGCTCGGCAATGGTCCATGTCGACACAGGCATGGATGTGACCTCCCGGGAAGCGTGGCAACGCAACATATCGCGTCTCGTGCAGAACACGATATATCGCGGATGGGGGAAGTCAAAGGGGGCAGGAGGGGGTGGCGGGGGAGAGAAATGCTCACAAATAGATCAAGTACAGGCAAATTGCCCTAGCGTGTGAGCCATGAACGCGACATCCACCGGGGCCCTCCTGCTCTGCCGGGCCGACCCCGAGACCGTACGGCCGCTCGCCCACCTGCTGCGCGAGCAGATGCTGCTGGCCCGCGCGGGTGAGGAGTGGAGCGTGCTCGTCCCGGAGGGCAAACCCTGGAACGGGGGCGCCGGGCAGGACCCCGAGCCGGTGGACCGGGTCCTCGGTGGCTGGGCCACCGCGCTCGCGGTCGGCTCCACCTGGCCGGTGCTCGCCCTGTGGTGGGACGCCGACCGGGCCGGATTCACGCTCGCCGCCGGGTTCCGCCGGCCCGTGGGCTACATCTGGCTGACCGACGGCACCCCGGTGGGCGAGGACGAGGCCATGCGCACCTTCGCGGTCCGGCTCGGCCTCGACCCGGTGCTGGACGTACAGGCGCTGGAGGAGCTGACCCGCCCCGATCCGGAGGGCGACGCGGACGCCCGGCTGCGGGGACTGCTCGCCGTTCTCACCCGCACCGGGCTCACTCTGCCCGCCGGACTCTCACCGGGCGAGAGCGCGGACCGGCTGCGCAGCGTCGCGGCGGTGCAGCGCGGGGTGGAACGGATCGAGTGGGCCGGCTGGCGCGATGCCGTACGCGTCGAACTGGACGCGGTCGAGAGCGGCAGGATCGGCCCGTGGGTACGCGGTCCCCGCGCCCGTGCCGTCGCCGCCGTCCAGCTCGCGGCCGGGCTCCCGCTCCTGCTGTGGGGCGCCCGTCGCCGCAGTGGAGGCTGGGCGGCGGCCGGGGCGTTGCTGCTGGCGCAGGGCGCGCTGGGACTCGCGTACGAGCGGGCCAGGGCGGGCGCGGACAGCCCTTAGGGCCCCTTAGGGCAAATACCGGTGCAAAGTCACCAGTACTGCCCTTAGGGCGTGTCTCCCCGGAGCGCGGGCCGGGTCACGCGTCCTCGTCGTCCTCGTCGTCCAGCCGGGCCAGCCAGGTCGCGAGGCGCTCGACCGGCACCTCGAAGTCGGGGTTGAGATCGACGAACGTCCGCAGCTGCTCGGCGAGCCACTCGAAGGTGACCTCCTCCTCGCCGCGCCGCTTCTCCAGTTCCTCGATGCCACGGTCCGTGAAGTACATGCGCACAGGATATCGAGGCGCGGACGCCCTCCTGAACGCCGGATACGCCGCATACACCGCGTACGCCGGATACGCCGAAGACGCCAGGGACCCGGCCCCGCGCCGAGCGCGGAACCGGGTCCCTGTGGCGTACGAACAGCTCCTACGGCTGCCGCATGGCTGGCCCTAGGCCTCGAAGACCTCGTTGACCAGCTGCGTCTGCTCCGCCTGGTGACGCTTGGCCGAGCCGACCGCCGGGGACGAGCCGTGCGGCCGCGAGATGCGGCGCAGGCGCTCGCCGTGCGGCACGTCCGAGCCGACCGCGAGGTCCAGGTGGTCGATCAGGTTGAGCGCGATGAACGGCCACGCACCCTGGTTCGCCGGCTCCTCCTGGGCCCACAGGTACTTCTCGGCGTTCGGGTACTTCGCGATCTCGGCCTGGATCTCCGCACCCGGCAGCGGGTACAGGCGCTCCAGCCGGATGATCGCCGTCTCCGTGTCGCCGCGCTTCTCCCGCTCGGCGTCCAGGTCGTAGTACAGCTTGCCCGCGCAGAAGACGACCTTGCGGACGTTCTCGGGCTTGACCGACGCGTCGCCGATCACCGGACGGAAGCCGCCGGTGGTGAACTCCTCGATGGACGAGGCCGCGGCCTTCAGACGCAGCATCGACTTCGGGGTGAAGACGATCAGCGGCTTGTGGTGCGGGTTGTGCACCTGCCAGCGCAGCAGGTGGAAGTAGTTCGACGGGAGGGTCGGCATCGCGACCGTCATGTTGTCCTGCGCGCACATCTGGAGGAAGCGCTCCGGGCGGGCGGAGCTGTGGTCCGGGCCCTGGCCCTCGTAGCCGTGCGGCAGCAGCAGCGTGACGCCGGAGGTCTGGCCCCACTTCTGCTCGGCCGAGGAGATGAACTCGTCCACGACGGTCTGCGCGCCGTTGACGAAGTCACCGAACTGGGCCTCCCAGATGACCAGCGACTCCGGACGGGCCAGCGAGTAGCCGTACTCGAAGCCCATCGCCGCGTACTCCGAGAGCAGCGAGTCGTAGACGTTGTACCGGGCCTGGTCCTCGGCCAGGTACAGCAGCGGGGTGTAGTCCTCGCCGGTGACCTGGTCGACCAGGACCGCGTGGCGCTGGCCGAACGTGCCGCGGCGGGTGTCCTGGCCGGCGAGCCGGACGGGGGTGCCCTCCATCAGCAGCGAACCGATGGCCAGCGTCTCGCCCATGCCCCAGTCGATCGTGGCGTTGTCCACGGAGGCCGCGCGACGCTGCATCTGCGGCATCAGGCGGGGGTGGACGGTGATCGAGTCGGGGATGTTGACCTGCGACTCGGCGATCCGCTTGACGACCTCGGCGGAGACGGCCGTCTCCACGGTCACCGGGAACGCGGCCTGCGGCTCCGGGACGTGCGGGGCGGCCGGCTGCGAGGTGGCCTCGCGGACCTCCGCGAACACCTTCTCCAGCTGACCCTGGAAGTCCTGGAGCGCCTGCTCCGCCTCTTCCAGCGTGATGTCGCCGCGGCCGATGAGGGACTCGGTGTACAGCTTGCGCACCGAGCGCTTCTTGTCGACCAGGGTGTACATCTGCGGGTTGGTGAACTCCGGGTTGTCGGTCTCGTTGTGACCGCGGCGCCGGTAGCAGATGAGGTCGATCACGACGTCCTTGTTGAACGCCTGCCGGAACTCGAAGGCGAGCCGCGCGACGCGGACCACGGCCTCCGGGTCGTCGCCGTTGACGTGGATGATCGGCGCCTCGATCATGCGCGCCACGTCGGTGGCGTACATCGAGGAGCGCGAGGACTCCGGGGCGGCGGTGAAGCCGACCTGGTTGTTGATCACCACGTGCACGGTGCCGCCGGTGCGGTAGCCGCGCAGCTGCGACATGTTGAGCGTCTCGGCGACGACGCCCTGGCCCGCGAAGGCCGCGTCGCCGTGGAGCGCGACCGGCAGGACCGTGAAGTCCGTGCCGCCCTTGTTGATGATGTCCTGCTTGGCGCGGGCGATGCCCTCCAGGACCGGGTCGACCGCCTCCAGGTGCGAGGGGTTGGCGGCCAGCGAGACCTTGATCTGCTCGCCGTCCAGACCGGTGAAGGTGCCCTCGGCGCCCAGGTGGTACTTGACGTCGCCGGAGCCGTGCATCGAGCGCGGGTCGAGGTTGCCCTCGAACTCGCGGAAGATCTGCGCGTACGACTTGCCGACGATGTTCGCCAGCACGTTCAGCCGGCCGCGGTGGGCCATGCCGATGACGACCTCGTCGAGGCGGGCCTCGGCGGCGGAGTCGATGACCGCGTCGAGCAGCGGGATGACGGACTCGCCGCCCTCCAGCGAGAACCGCTTCTGGCCGACGTACTTCGTCTGCAGGAACGTCTCGAACGCCTCGGCGGCGTTCAGCCGGCGCAGGATGCGCAGCTGCTCCTCGCGCTCGGGCTTCGGGCGCGCGCGCTCGACGCGGTCCTGGAGCCACTTGCGCTGACTCGGGTCCTGGATGTGCATGAACTCGATGCCGGTGGTGCGGCAGTACGACTCACGCAGCACGCCGAGGATGTCGCGGAGCTTCATCATCGTCTTGCCGGCGAACCCGCCGACCGCGAAGTCCCGCTCCAGGTCCCACAGGGTGAGGCCGTGCTCGGTGATGTCCAGGTCGGGGTGCTTGCGCTGGTGGTACTCCAGCGGGTCGGTGTCGGCCATGACGTGGCCGCGGACCCGGTAGGAGTGGATCAGCTCGAAGACCCGCGCGGCCTTGGTGACGTCGTCGTCGTGCGAGGCGTCGATGTCCTTGAGCCAGCGGACCGGCTCGTAGGGGATCCGCAGCGCCTTGAAGATCTCGTCGTAGAACTCGTTCTCGCCGAGCAGCAGCTGGGACAGGACCCGCAGGAACTCGCCGGAGGCGGCGCCCTGGATGACCCGGTGGTCGTAGGTCGACGTGAGCGTCATGACCTTCGAGATGCCGAGCTTGTTCAGGGTGTCCTGTGACGTGCCCTGGAACTCCGCCGGGTAGTCCATCGCGCCGACGCCCATGATGAGGCCCTGACCGGGCATCAGGCGGGGCACCGAGTGGACGGTGCCGATGCCGCCGGGGTTGGTCAGCGAGGCGGTGACGCCGGAGAAGTCGTCCATGCCGAGCTTGCCGATGCGGGCGCGCCGGACGATGTCCTCGTACGCCTGCCAGAACTCGAAGAAGTTGAGCGTCTCGGCCTTCTTGATGGCCGCGACGACCAGCTGGCGGTCGCCGTTCGGCTTCACCAGGTCGATGGCCAGACCCAGGTTGATGTGCTCCGGCTTCACCAGGGTCGGCTTGCCGTCCTTCGTGGCGAAGGAGTAGTTCATCGACGGCATGGCCTTGAGGGCCTGCACCATCGCGTACCCGATGAGGTGCGTGAAGGAGATCTTCCCGCCGCGGGCGCGCTTGAGGTGGTTGTTGATGACGATGCGGTTGTCGAAGAGCAGCTTCACCGGGACCGCGCGGACGGATGTGGCCGTCGGCAGCTCCAGCGAGGCGTTCATGTTCTTCGCGACGGCGGCCGAGGGGCCGCGCAGCGTCACGTACTCCGGGCCGGCCGGGGCCTCGGTGGAATCGTCCGCCTTGGCCTTGGCGGGCGCGGCGGCGGGCTTCGCCGCCGCGGGCTTCGCCGGGGCCGGAGCCGGGGCGGCCTTGGCCGGGGCCGGCTGCGCGGGAGCCGCCGGAGCGGCTGCGGGCGCGGCCTTCGCCGGAGCCGGAGCAGCTGCCGGAGCGGGCGCGGCCGCCGGAGCGGGCGCGGCCGGGGCGGCGGGCGCCTCGGTCACCGGTGCGACGCCGGGAACGGGCTTGTCCGCCGTGCCGGAGGCACCCGGCTTGTAGTCGGCGAAGAAGTCCCACCAGGCGCGATCGACCGAACTGGGATCCTGGAGGTACTGCTGGTAGATCTCGTCGACGAGCCATTCATTGGCGCCGAACGCGGCGGCCGGGTTCGTACCCGGTCCGGCTTGATCGGTCGAGATGCTCGAGTTACTGGGGGACTGAGACGACACGGCGGCAACCGCCCTCTTCCGCTTCACAAGGTGATGGACAGCGGAAATCAAGGCTACGCCCCCCGAACCGTTCCTTGCAGGCCGGGCCGGTGCTTCGTCGTGCACATCACATCGGAAGGCGGGTTTCGGCGCAGGAAATGGCGGGAAACAAGCGAGGTTCCACTGCACTTCGGGTACGCAGGACCGAGGATACGGCCATCCGGCCGCATCCCTTTGAGGCCCCTGCTGGCAGGACACGGGTGAACGTGCCCTTCCGGTTCGACCCTATGTCAACCGCGCAGTCAACCGCGCGGCTCGGGGATTCCCGGGAGGGTGACCTGGATGCGGCAGCCCTTCGCGGATTCGGCCACCCCGATCCGGCCGCCGTGCAGATCGACCGCCCAACGGGCGATGGCGAGACCCAGCCCCGTACCGCCGTCGCTTCCCGGACCGTGCGGGGAAGGCGCCTGGCCCCGGTTGAAGCGCTCGAACACCCGGTGGCGCTCCGCCTCCGGGATCCCGGGTCCCTCGTCGACGACCTCCAGCTCCAGCGACTCGGGACGGTTCCCGCGCCGCGCGCGCACCGTCACCCGGCCGTGCGGCGGGCTGTGCTTGACCGCGTTGTCGATGAGGTTGGCGACCACCTGGTGCAGCCGCTCGGCGTCCGCGTGCGCGGTGAGCTCCGGCGGCGAGACGTCCAGATGCAGGTGGACGTCCGTACGGGAGTGATTGCCCGAACCCGACGACAGACGTCGGTGGGAGGCGGCCAGATTGGCCTCTTTCAGTACGCCCGACAGATAGGGCCAGACCTCGAAACGGCGGGCCTTGAGCGCCACCACCCCGTTGTCCAGCCGCGACAGGTCCAGCAGCGTCTCGACCAGCCGGCCCAGCCGCTCCGTCTGCTGCAGCGCCGTGCGCATCGTCTCCGGATCGGCGGCGGACACCCCGTCCACCACGTTCTCCAGCACGGCTCTCAGCGCCGCGATGGGGGTGCGCAGCTCATGGCTGACATTGGCGACCAGCTCTTTTCGATGCCGGTCCTCCGCCTCCAGATCGTCCGCCATGCGGTTGATCGTCTGCGCCAGGTCCCCCAGCTCGTCCCGCCGCCCGGCGCCGCTCACCCGGCGGGTGTAGTCGCCGTGCGAGATGGACCGGGCCACCGCTCTCATCTCGTCCAGCGGCGCGGTCAGACCGTGCGCCACGAACTGGGTGATCAGCAGCGTGGCGATCACCGAGAACACCGTGATGAAGCGGAACTCCGTACGGGTCCGCAACGCGACGATCAGCAGCCCCGTGGTGATGAACACCGAGATCACGACGAGTGTGCCGAGCTTGGCCTTGATCGAGAAGGGCCGCAGTCCGGACCCTGGCCGCGTCATGGCGCGGGAGTCTCCAGGGCGTAGCCCACGCCGTGCACGGTACGGATCCGCTCCGCGCCGATCTTCCGGCGCAGCGCCTTGATGTGACTGTCCACCGTGCGCGTGCCCGAGGCGTCCGCCCAGTCCCACACCTCGGCCAGCAACTGCTCCCGGGAGAGCACCGCGCGCGGGGTGTTGGCGAGACAGACCAGCAGGTCGAACTCGGTCGGCGTGAGGTGGACGTCCTCGGCGCGCACCCGGACCCGGCGCTGCGCGTGGTCGATCTCCAGCTCACCCAGACGCAGGATTCCGCTCCGCGGGGTGACGGCGGCCAGCGCGGCCCGCTCCACCCGGCGCAGCAGCACGTGCACCCGGGCGGCCAGCTCCCGCATGGAGAACGGCTTGGTCATGTAGTCGTCGGCGCCGACCCCGAGCCCGACCAGCATGTCGGTCTCGTCGTCGCGCGCGGTGAGCATCATCACCGGTACCGGGCGCTGCGCCTGTACGCGGCGGCAGACCTCCAGGCCGTCGAAGCCGGGAAGCATGATGTCGAGCACCATCAGGTCGGGCTGCCAGGCCTCGGCCGCGTCCACGGCCGCAGGGCCGTCCAGCGCGGTCTGCACCAGGAAGCCCTCCGCCCGCAGCCGGGCGGAGATGGCGTCGACGATCGTGGGGTCGTCCTCGACCACCAGCACCCGGCGCTGAGCCCCCGGGGTGGCCGCGACGCCGTTGTGGGTGGTGTGTGTCTGTTCCATCGCCCCGCCCCTGCCCGTTCTCGCGGGAGCCATTCCCCCGGAGGCACGGTTTTCGCTCGTGGATTTCGGTGGGTGATCCCGTGTGCCGGTCAGCAGCGTAAAGGCAGCGGAGGGCTCCCGGCTACGCAGGGTGTTGCCCCGGACGTGCGCGTCCACGCCGACCGGGCGGCCGGATCGTCGGCCTTGTGCCGGTTGACCCGTGCCACCGCCGGTCCGCGCATACCGGGAGGGGGGTTCAGATCGCCCGAAGTGCGAGATGGACCACGTCGGGCACACCTCGGGCAACGGCCACCTCTTCCGTCCGAACCCCGCTGAACCCGGCATTCCGCAAGGCCTGTTCGAAGGCCGGCGACGGCTGCGCGGACCAGACGGCCAGCACTCCGCCCGGGGTCAGCCGGTCGTGGCAGTGCGCCAGTCCGGCGGGGGAGTAGAGGCTGCCGTTGCCCTCCGTGACGGTCCAGTCCGGCCCGTTGTCGATGTCCAGGCACAGGGCGTCGTAACGCTCCGTGCTGGTACGGAGGTGGGCGACGAGATCCGTGTGGAGGATCCCGGTCCGGGGGTCGGCCAGGGCCGGCTCGGAGATCCGGTCCAGCGGCCCGGCCAGGTGCCAGTCCACGATCGCCTGCTCCCGCTCCACGACCACGATCCGGCCCCAGCGCTCCTCCTCGGCGGCCCGCACCAGCGAGAACCCGACGCCCAGGCCGCCGATCAGCACCGAGGGGCCGGTCCGCGAGGCGGGCAGGGCGGCCAGCGCGGCGTCGATCAGCAGCCGCTCGGAGCGCCCGTCGGAGGTGTCCATCAGGAAACAGCCGTTGGCGATGATCTCGAAGTGCTCCCCGCGCTCCCGCAGCACGACTTCGCCGAAGGGGCCCTCGCGGCGGTCGAGGACGACGGGGGCGCCGGCGGAACGCGTCGGCAACGGGTCGGGGGCGGGCATCGCACGCATCGGGGGCATCGCGGGCATCGTGGGGCTCTCCGGTCTCCGGTCGTGGCAGTCGGTGTGTCCGTCATCCTGGCCCGCCGCCCGGGCCGAGGGCCAGCGGGTTCCCTCTTCCGGGGATGCTTCCGGGGATGCCTCCGGGGACGCTTCCGGGGATCTTCGGGGGATGGGGAACAACGGTCCGCCCGGTGGCGCTCCCGTATGCGGAGGACCGCCCCGGGGGCCGACCGCCGAGAGGGCGGTGAAAGACGGTCCGGTGTCGACGTGGGAGCGGCTCGAAACGGCCTGATCGCTCAGAGCGAACAAGCGGTGGGGAACATTCGGCGGCTCAGGAGCATTGAGTCCACATAGCTCAACTTGCCTGCCGAAGGGGAGATCATGACTAACGAGTCCGAGGCGTTCACACCGATCGACCTGCCCGTGCTGCCGCTCGACGACGAGGTCGTCCTGCCCGGCATGGTGGTACCGCTCGACCTGTCCGACACCGAGGTGCGCGCCGCCGTCGAGGCCGCGCAGGCCGCCGTCCGTCCTGGTGGGGGCAAGCCCCAGGTGCTGCTGGTCCCGCGGATCGACGGGACGTACACGGGGACCGGTGTCCTCGGCACCGTCGAGCAGGTCGGACGCCTGTCGGACGGCGACCCGGGCGCCCTGATCCGGGCCCGCGACCGGGTCCGCATCGGCGCCGGGACCAGTGGGCCCGGCCGGGCGCTCTGGGTCGAGGGGACCGTGCTCGAAACCGCCGCCCCCGACCCCCTGCCCGGTTCCGCCGCCGAGCTGGTCAAGGAGTACAAGGCGCTAGCCACCAGCTGGCTGAAGAAGCGCGGCGCCTGGCAGGTCGTGGACCGGGTCCAGCAGATCGACGACCTCTCCGCGCTCGCCGACAACTCCGGATACTCGCCGTTCCTCACCACCGCCCAGAAGGTCCAGCTCCTGGAGACCGCGGACCCGATCGCCCGGCTGAAGCTCGCCATCCAGTGGCTGAGCGAGCACCTCGCCGAGCAGGACGTGGCCGAATCGATCGCCAAGGACGTCCAGGACGGCGTCGACAAGCAGCAGCGCGAATTCCTGCTGCGCCGCCAGCTGGACGCCGTGCGCAAGGAGCTCTCCGAGCTCAACGGCGACCCGGAGGACGAGTCCGACGACTACCGGGCCCGTGTCGAGGCCGCCGACCTCCCCGAGCACGTCCGCGAGGCCGCGCTCAAGGAGGTCGAGAAGCTGGAGCGGTCCAGCGACCAGTCGCCCGAGGGCTCCTGGATCCGCACCTGGCTGGACACCGTCCTCGAACTGCCCTGGACCGAGCGGACCGAGGACGCCTACGACATCCGCGGCGCCCGGGAGATCCTGGACGCCGAGCACGCCGGCCTCGCCGACGTGAAGGAACGCATCACCGAGTACCTCGCGGTGCGCAAGCGCCGCGCCGACCGGGGGCTGGGCGTGGTGGGCGGCCGCCGCGGCGGCGCGGTGCTGGCCCTCGTCGGCCCGCCCGGCGTCGGCAAGACCTCCCTCGGCGAGTCCGTCGCGCACGCCATGGGCCGCAAGTTCGTCCGCGTCGCGCTCGGCGGTGTCCGGGACGAGGCGGAGATCCGCGGCCACCGGCGTACGTACGTGGGCGCGCTCCCCGGCCGTATCGTGCGGGCCATCAAGGAGGCCGGTTCGATGAACCCGGTCGTCCTGCTCGACGAGATCGACAAGGTCGGCTCCGACTTCCGGGGCGACCCGGCCGCCGCCCTCCTGGAAGTCCTCGACCCGGCCCAGAACCACACCTTCCGCGACCACTACCTGGAGGTCGAGCTCGACCTCAGCGACGTGGTCTTCCTCGCCACCGCCAACGTGCTCGACGCCATCCCGGAGGCCCTGCTCGACCGCATGGAGCTGGTCCGCCTCGACGGCTACACCGAGGACGAGAAGGTCGTCATCGCCCGGGACCACCTGCTCCCGCGCCAGCTGGAGCGGGCCGGCCTGGAGAAGGACGAGGTCGCCCTGGAGGAGTCGGCGCTGCGCAAGCTGGCCGGCGAGTACACCCGCGAGGCGGGCGTACGGAATCTGGAGCGGGCGGTGGCCCGGCTGCTCCGCAAGGTCGCGGCTCAGCACGAACTGGGCGACCGCGAGCTGCCGTTCGCGGTGACCGACGCGGACCTGCGCGGCCTCATCGGCCGGCCGCACCACGTGCCCGAGTCCGCCCAGGACCCGGCAGAGCGCCGCACCGCCGTGCCCGGCGTGGCCACCGGACTCGCGGTGACCGGGGCGGGCGGCGACGTCCTCTTCGTCGAGGCGTCGCTCGCCGACCCGGAGACCGGGGCCTCCGGACTGACCTTGACCGGTCAGCTCGGGGACGTCATGAAGGAGTCGGCCCAGATCGCGCTGAGCTTCCTGCGTTCGCACGGCGCGGAGCTGGAGCTGCCCGTCGCGGACCTCAAGGACCGGGGCGTGCACATCCACTTCCCGGCGGGCGGCATCCCCAAGGACGGCCCGAGCGCCGGAATCACCCTGACGACCGCCCTGGCCTCGCTGCTCTCCGGACGCCTCGTCCGCACGGATGTGGCGATGACCGGTGAGGTGTCGCTGACCGGGCGGGTGCTGCCGATCGGGGGCCTCAAGCAGAAGCTGCTGGCCGCCCACCGGGCGGGCATCACGACCGTGGTGATCCCCCAGCGCAACGAGGCCGACCTGGACGACGTCCCGGCCGAGGTGCTGGAGAAGCTGGACGTCCACCCGGTCACCGACGTCCGCCAGGTGCTGGAGATCGCCCTCGCCCCGGCCTCCGCCCGGGTGGAGGACAGGATCCCGGCCGCGGCCTGACCGCCACGCTGTGACGGGCGCGGCGGCAGGCACGCGACCGGTACGGACGGCCCGCTTCCCGAGTCAACGGGGGCGGGCCGTTCCGCGTGCCGCGCGGGCCGGTCAGGGGCGGTAGATCGTGCCCGGCTCCGGCACGGCCGGGGCCATCAGCTCGGGGACGGTCACGAAGGTGTAGCCGTCCTTCTGGAGCGCGTCGATGATCCCGGGCACGGCGGGGACGGTGCCCTTGTAGATGTCGTGCAGCAGGATGATGCCGTCCTTGCTCGCCTGGTCCAGGATCCGCTTCTTGATCAGCGCGGAGTCGTTCGTGGAGTAGTCCTTGGCGGTGGCGCTCCACAGGACCTGGGAGAGTCCCAGGTCCTTGCTGATGTCCGAGACCGTGTCGTCGGTGCGGCCCTGCGGCGGGCGCATCAGCCGGGGCTTCTTGCCGGTGATCTTCTCGATGGCCAGCTGCGTCTTCTCCAGCTCGGCGCGTATCTCGTCCGGCTTCTGGTCGGTCAGCACCTTGTGCGTCCAGGTGTGGTTGGCGACCTCATGGCCCTCGTCCTCGATGCGCTGCACCACGGCGGGGTACTTGATGACGTGGTGCTTGCCCAGCAGGAAGAAGGTGGCGTGCACCTTCTTCTCCTTGAGGATGTCCAGCAGTTCCGGCGTGTCCTTGCCCGGACCCGCGTCGAAGGTCAGGGCGATGCACTTGGCCTTGCGGCAGTCCACCGGCCCGAACGAGCCCTTGGCGTCGGAGGCCGCCTCGCCACGTGCCGAGCCCGGCGCCGTGGTGTCCATGGAGCAGCCGCCCAAGGTCAGTGTGAGCGCCGTCACCAGCGCCGCGGTCAACCCCATCTTGGACAACGGCATCTTTCTGGGCACGACACATCACTCCTCTGTGCGGGAAATCCCGCACAGGTGTGCGGTACGCCGAGGACTATACATAACGTGTATACATGGGGTGTATAGAGGGGGCATAGTCCTCCTCGACCGACAGCCCGTCGACCGGCGGTCGCGTTGTACCGGGCCACCCACGGGTGGTGGCGCCGAAGCCCGCGATGCTGGCGGTGCACTCCTTCCGCCCGCCGCCCGCCGCCCGGCTGAGGCCGTGACGCGGGGTGCGGAAGCGGGCCGGGCCGCCGCTGTTGGTCTACTCCTGCGAAATACTGGCCGAACTGCGGCGTCGACCGGTCGCGGAGGAAACTTTCATCGGCAGGAAACCGTACGAGGGGTACTGACGTGCGCGGGAACGACAGCGAGCCGGAGCCGGGCGCGACGGACGGAAGTGGTGTGGACCACGAATTTCTGGCACTGGAGCGGGAGTTGGCCGTCTTCCTGCGCCGGGCGCGTGCCACCTCGGGGGATATGGCCCGGGAGGTCCACCCCGAACTGGAGCCCGCCGCCTACGGTCTGCTCGTCCGTCTGGAGGCGGCGGGCCGGCAGCGGGCCACCGAACTGGCCGCCTACTTCGGCGTCGGCAAGGCCACCATGAGCCGCCAGCTGCACTCCCTGGAGAACCTCGGACTGGTGGCCCGCGAACCCGACCCGGCCGACGGGCGGGCCTGGCTCGTCCATCTCACCGACGACGGCCTGGCCCGCTTCCGCAGCGTCCGGGACGCCCGCCGGGGGCGTTACGTGCGCAAACTGGCCGACTGGGACCGGGCCGAGGTCGCCGAGCTGGCCCGGCTCCTGCACCAGCTGAACGCCCGCGCCGAGAGCTGAGCCGCCCGCCGCCGGCCGTGCTCAGCCCAGCTCCACCAGGAGCGCTGTGGCGTCGTCGTGCGTCTTGCCGTGCCGCAGCCGTACGCGCCCGGCCGCCACGTCGGCGTCCTCCAGCTCCCGCACCCGGTCGATCAGGCCCTGCGGCCCGGCCTTCCGCAGCAGCCCCAGCGCCTCCGTCCAGTCGCCCTCGCCGAATACCTCCGTCCACCGGGTCGCGCCGTCCGTGAGCGCGGCGAGGGCCCGGACGCCGGCTGCCGGGGTGCTGCCCGTCACCGCGCGCGCCGCCACCGACGGATCGGCGGCCGCGGTGAAGAAGCCGCCCTCCTTGTTGCGCACCGTGGCATCGGCGATCTCGTTCGAGGCGAGCGAACCCGGCGGCAGCCGGTCCAGCCGGTCGTCAAGGACGGCCCGGACCGCGCCGTCGGGGGACTCCAGAAGCAGGGCCGAGTCGGAGAGCACCAGGTGGTCGATCACGCGTTCGTCCCAGCGGGCCAGCACCACGGTCGCCTGAGGCGTACGTACGTGAGAAAGGTCACAGGTGGCTCGATGCGTGTCGGCTGTACGGGAGATGGCCTCGGCCAGGACCTCGGTCAGGGGCAGATCCGGGCGGGAACCGGACAGTTCCACCAGCGCGCCGCCGAGCCGTGCGGTGAACCACGGCACCGAGTGCACACAGCCGTCGTCCCCCGGCGGCGGGGTGACGCCGTCGAGCACGACCAGCACACCGCCCTGGCCGGAGGCGGGGAGGACCCCGGAGGCCCAGTCCTCGTTGGGGCGTTCGGGGCTTCCGGGCGCGGTGGCGAGTTCGATGCGCATGCCGCCAGTCTGCACGAGCCCTTCACCTCCTCGTCACGCCACCGGAAATGGCCTGTACCAGCAGGTCAACGCGGGCGCGCGAGGCGGAAGGGGCGACTCCGGACCGATGCGGGCGGGCATCCTGCCAAAGGCGGAGCGGAAGTTCCACCCCGCGGTCCACGCATGGTCAGGGGCGCACCAGGGGAGACTTGTTCGCCAACTCAAGAGTGATGTTCACTCCTTCGAGTGGCGGAGCGGTTGATGCGCGCCCCCCTCTCAAAAGCGCTGGAATGGTCAGAAGCCGTACCAGGAGCGGGGCGACCTTCCATGTGACCGTGCGTCACCTCTGCTTCAAGGGTGGACGAGTCAAGATTGCGAGCACCGGTGCAGAAGAAGCGGCCGCGGAGCAAGGGCACGACGCGCGACGGTTCCGGGGCGACGCCTCCGGCACCCGGCGTGGACAAGCGGACCGTGCGGGTGCGCAGCCGACTGGTCGCCGGAGTCGCGGTCGTCGGCGTCATCGTCATAGCGGCGGGCGCCCCCGCCGTGCTCGGGGCCTCCGCCGATCTGACCGAGTCCCAGCGGCTGGTCACCCTGGCCGAGCTGAACCAGCAGGCGGTCACCCTCGGGCACTCCCTCGCCGACGAGCGCGACGCCATCACCGCGTACATCGCCGACGGCCGCGACGAGAAGGATGACGACGGCGCGAAGAACCGCACCGCCCGCACCACCCGTGTCGACCAGCAGATCGACGAGATCCACGACGCGGCCTCCGCGGCCCTGCGCCGCGACCTCTCGACGGTTCCCTCGCTGCGCCGTGAAGCGCTGACCGGCAAGGGGTCGGCCCTGGAGGCGCACCAGGCGTACTCCGACGTCATCGCCAAGCTGCACGGCATCGCCGCCGAACTGGCGGAGAAGACCCCGCCGCGCGCCGCCGACGCCACCCGGGCCCCGGGGACCCTCGGCAGCGCGTCCGAACAGGCCTCCGCCACCCGCGGGCTCCTCCTCGCCGCGCTCGCCGTGCCGAGCCCCGAGCCGACCACGCAGCCGGACCCCTTCACCGGGCTCCCCGTGGCGACCCAGGACGAGGGCGACACCCGGGCCGGCCGCGAACGCGACGAGCTGAGCGCCGCGGCCCAGCAGGCCCGCGTCCGGGAGCTGGCCGCGCTGGCGGACTTCGACCAGGCGGCGGACCCGGAGGCCCGCGACAAGCTCTCCGCCACCGTCACGGGATCCGAGGTCAACAACGCGGAGAAGTACCTCACCCGCCTCACCGACCGCCCCGAGCTGTCGGAGGCGGAGCGCAGGATCAGCCCCAAGAAGCTGGAGGCCGCGCTCTCCGCCCGCGTCGACCGGATGCGCAGCGTCGAGTCGGCCCTGACCACCGGCCAGGTCCAGCGCCTGGAGGGCCTCCGCGACGACGACGTCACCGCCCTCGAACTGAGCATCGCCCTGCTCGGCGGCTGCTTCCTGCTCGCCGTCGGCGTCTCCACCGCCGTCGCCCGCACCCTCACCCAGCCGCTCGCCGTCCTGCGTATCGGCGCCGCGCGCCTCGCCGAGGACCCCGAGGGCGCCGAACCGGTCCGCTACACCGGCCGCAACGACGAGTTCGCCCGGGTCGTCCGGTCGATGAACTCCCTGCACGGCAGGCTCACCACCCTCCACCAGGACCTCGGCGGACGCGTCGAGAGCCTCACCGGCGAACGGTCCAAGCTGATCGCCGGCCGCGAGACCCTGGTCACCCAGCGGGCCGAACTCCAGAAGCAGGCCACCGAGCTGGCCACCCAGCTGGAACAGCTGAGGAACACGGTCAACCACACCTTCGTCAACCTCTCCCTGCGCACCCTCGGACTGGTCGAGCGGCAGCTCGGCGTCATCGAGGGCCTGGAGGAGCGCGAGCAGGACCCGGAGCGCCTGGCCACCCTGTTCAAGCTGGACCACCTGGCCACGGTCATGCGCCGCCACAGCGAGAACATGCTCGTCCTCGCCGGCGCCGAGCACGGCCACGGCCACGCCGGGCCGATCCCGCTGGTCGACGTGGCGCGCGCGGCCGTCAGCGAGATCGAGCGGTACGAGCGGGTCACCATCCAGTCCCTGCCGCCGCACGCCCAGATCGCGGGGTTCGCCGCCGACGACCTCAGCCACCTCCTCGCCGAACTCCTGGAGAACGCGACCTCCTTCTCGCCGCCCGACTCCCAGGTCGAGCTGTCCGGCTGGCTGCTGGAGAGCGGCGAGGTGATGCTCTCCGTGTCGGACGCGGGCATCGGCATGTCGACGGTCCGGATGGGCGAACTCAATGCCAGGCTGGCCGACCCGGCCTCGTTCGAGCCGGGGGAGAAGCACATCGACATGACCGGGGCCGGACTCGGTCTTCAGGTCACGTCGTTGCTGGCCGCCCGGCACGGAGTGCGGGTCCAGCTGCGTGAGCAGAAGGGGAGTGGTGTGACGGCCGTCGTCGTGCTGCCGAGCGCCCTGCTGCCCAACTCCCTGCCCGCCTCCTCGCCGCCCGCCGTGCAGCTTCCCGGTGACGCGCCCACGCTCAACCTCCCGGGCTCGGTGGCGGAGGCGAACTCCAACGCTCTGCCCAGCCGTTCACCGCTGCCGTCCTCGGCATCCACGCCCGGTACGCCCGCCGATGCGGACCCGGGGCCGGGGCCGGAGCAGGCAACGGCACCGACTCCGGAGTCCGAGGCGGCGTCGGACCCGGAAGCGGAGAGCGCCCCCGAGGCGGTCACCGAGCTCCTGCCCGCCGTCGACCCGCTGATCGCCGCCGCCGAGCGGACGATCCGCGAGAGCGCGGCGGCCGAGGGCACGGGGCCCGACGAGGACCCGGAAGCCACCGCCGTACCGCCGCAGAAGCAGGAGCAGGAGCAGGAGCAGGGGCAGCGGCAGGAGCAGGACGAGGACGCGCGGCAGCCGGTCGCGGAGCCCGGTACCGGGACCGAAGCAGGTACCGGTACCGGGTCCGAAGCCGGTACCGAGTCCGAAGCCGGAGTCGGGACCCAAGACGGAGTCGGGCCCGAAGACGGGTCCGGAGCCGACCCCGACTCCGAGATCACCTTGCAGGTCCGGCTCCCGAAGCCTCCCCCGGCCCCTGCCGACCCGGCGGCCCCCACGGCTCCGGGCCTCCCGGCGGGAGTGGACACCCCGGCCGTGCCGGGCGCCGCCGACCCGTACGCGATCGGCCCCGACCGCCACGAGCGCCCGGCCGAGACCGCCCCGGGGGACCAGGGCCCGGACGGGCCCGCGGTCCGTCCCGCCCCCCACGCCGAAGCGGCCCCGGCCCCCGCCGACACCGTCCCCGGCCCCCGCCGCCCCGAGGCGGCACGGATCACCGACAAGGGGCTGCCGAAGCGCACGCCCAAGGTGGTCCGGCCCGACGCGACCCCCGCCCCCGGGCGGACCGGCAGCCTGGACCGGGACGCCCTGCGCCGCCGGCTGGGCAGCTTCCACCAGGCGGCCAACGAGGGCCGGCGCGACGTCGAGGCGGAGATCGCCGAGACCGGCGGCATCACCGTCGCCGGCCCCGGGGGCGTACCCACCGGGCGTACGGGGCACGAGACCACCACCGCACACACCACAGGCGCCGCACAGGACGCACCTGGCGCAAGGACCGCACGGACCGCCGAGACCGGCGGCCGGGCGGACGGCCGGAACGAAGAGACGGGGGACACAGTCGAGGAGGCACGCAGTTGACTGCGCCCAGCACGTTCGGGCTGAGTACCGAAGCCCGGAACCTTCACTGGTTGCTGAGCAATCTCGTGGAGGAGGTGCCAGGGGTCCACTCGGTCACCGTCGTCTCGTCCGACGGCCTGATGCTGCTCTCCTCCGACCCCGGCCATCTGACCGCGAAGGCGGCCGGACCGGCCGCCGGGACGTCGGACGGGCCCAGAGGCTCCAGCGCCGACCTGGCCACGATCGTCTCCGGCATCGGTTCGCTGACCGTCGGAGCCGCGAAGCTGATGGACGGCGGCGGCGTCAAACAGACGATGGTCGCCATGGACGAGGGCAGCGTCTTCGTCATGTCGATCAGCGACGGCTCCCTCCTCGGCGTCCACGCCGCCCCGGACTGCGACATGAGCGTCGTCGCCTACCACATGGCCCTCTTCGTCGGCCGGGCCGGACACGTACTCACCCCCGAACTCCGCAGCGAGCTGCGCACATCGATGGAGAGCGCCCTGTGACCACCGCCGCCGCAGAACCCGCCCCCCGGCTCCCCGTCCGCGGTGCGGACAAACGCCCCGCCCGGGTCCGCCCGTACTCCCTCACCGGCGGTCGCACCCGGTTCGGGCACGTCCTGCTGGTCGAGACGTTCGTCGCGGCCCTCGAAGCACCCGACGAGCGCCGCGAGCTCACCAACGGCAACCTCGCCTCGCGCGTGATGCCGGAGCTCCGGGCCATCGTCGAACTCTGCCGCCGCATGCGTACGGTCGCGGAGATCTCGGCCCTATTGAAGATGCCGCTCGGAGTCGTCCGGGTGCTGCTCAGCGACTTGGCCGACCAGGGAAAGATCCGCGTGTACGGAACCGGCCACGGCGCCGGTCAGCCCGACCGCGCACTGCTCGAAAGGGTGCTCAATGGACTCCGCCGTCTCTGAGGCGCCGCTCTTCGCCCCGCGCCAGCCGGGGCCCCGGGAACAGGCCGAGGAGTCCCTTCAGGCCTGGCAGCTCGACCACACCCGCGCGCCCACCGCCACCAAGATCGTGGTGGCGGGCGGGTTCGGCGTCGGCAAGACGACGTTCGTCGGCTCGGTCTCCGAGATCACGCCGCTCCAGACCGAAGCGCTGATGACCCAGGCCAGCGAGGAGACCGACGACCTCTCCGCGACGCCCGGGAAGACCACCACCACCGTGGCCATGGACTTCGGCCGGCTCACGCTGGAGGACGACCTCGTCCTGTACGTCTTCGGCACCCCCGGCCAGCAGCGCTTCTGGTTCATGTGGGACGACCTGGTGCGCGGGGCGATCGGCGCGGTCGTCCTCGCCGACACCCGGCGGCTGGAGGACTGCTTCCCCGCGCTCGACTACTTCGAGAGCTGCGAGCTGCCGTACATCGTGGCCGTCAACCACTTCGAGGGGACGCCCGGTTACGAGGCGGAGGACGTCAGGGAGGCCCTGACCGTACCCCCGCAGGTCCCGATAGTGATCATGGACGCTCGTAACAGGATCACGGTCGTCGAGTCGCTGCTCGCCCTGGTGGGCCACGCTCTCGACGCCACCCCCGTCTGAGGGCGGTCCCTCGGACCTCCTCCAGACCTCCAGACCTCCTCGAATCAGAGACAACGGAGAGCCGCGATGCGGAAGATACTCATAGTCGGAGCCGGCCAGTCCGGGCTCCAGCTGGCCCTGGGGCTGCAGTCCAGAGGCTACGAAGTCACCCTGATGTCCAACCGCACCGCCGACGAGATCCGCACCGGCCGGGTCATGTCGACGCAGTGCATGTTCCACACCGCGCTCCAGCACGAGCGGGACTACCAGCTGAACTTCTGGGAGTCCCAGGCCCCGAGGATCGAGGGCCTCGGCGTCTCCGTCGCCGCCCCCGACTCCTCGCGCGCCATCGACTGGGTCGGCAAGCTGGACGGCTTCGCCCAGTCCGTCGACCAGCGCGTGAAGATGGCCGGCTGGATGGAGACCTTCGCCCAGCGCGGCGGGCAGCTCGTCATCCACGGGGCCGCAGTCTCCGACCTGGACTACTTCTCCCGGACCTACGACCTGGTGATGGTCTCGGCAGGCAAGGGCGAGCTGGTCTCCATGTTCGGCCGGGACGCCGCCCGTTCACCGTTCGACGCCCCGCAGCGCGCGCTGGCCGTCGCCTACGTCCACGGCATGGGCCCGCGCCCCGAGCACCCGGAGTTCGACGCGGTCCGCTGCAACCTGGTCCCGGGCGTCGGCGAGCTGTTCGTCATGCCGACGCTCACCACCTCCGGCCGCGCCGACATCCTCTTCTGGGAGGGCATCCCGGGCGGGCCGCTCGACGCCTTCCAGGGCGTCAAGGACCCCTCCGAGCATCTGGCGAAGACGCTGGAGCTCATGGAGAAGTACACGCCCTGGGAGTACGCCCGCGCCACCAAGGTCGAGCTCACCGACGCCAACGGCACCCTCGCCGGCCGCTACGCCCCCACGGTCCGCAAGCCGATCGGGCGGCTGCCCGGCGGCGGCCTGGTCCTCGGCGTCGCGGACGTCGTCGTGGCCAACGACCCGGTCACCGGCCAGGGCTCCAACTCGGCCTCCAAGTGCGCGAACGCGTACCTGGACTCGATCGTCGAGCACGGGGAGAAGGAGTTCGACGCGGTGTGGATGCAGTCCACGTTCGACCGTTACTGGGAGACCGCGCGGCACGTCACGAAGTGGACCAACGCGATGCTCGGCGTCCCGCCGGAGCACGTGCTGAACCTGATCGGCGCCGCCGGCGAGCTCCAGCCCGCCGCGGACCGCTTCGCCAACGGGTTCGACAACCCGGCGGACTTCGAGAACTTCTTCTACGAGCCGGAGAAGACCAACGCCTACCTGGCCTCGCTCACCGGAGCCTGACCCACGAACGCCCTCGGCGGCCGGACCCGCACCGCCGGTCCGGCCGCCGAGGTCTGCCGTACGGCCTACAGGGCGTCCGGCGCCGCGTCCGTGCCGTACCCGGTGTCCGCGCCGTCGCGAGCGCCCTTCGGCAGCTCAGGGGGCGTGTACGTGGACAGCGGGGCGCCCCCGGGGTCGGGCCGGACCGCGCCCAGCAGCGGGTTCGACGCGAGCGGCGAGACCTTGACCTTGGTGCCGGGGCGGGGTGCCTGCACCACCAGACCGTTGCCGATGTACAGCGCCACGTGGGTCGCCTTCGGGAAGTAGATCACCAGGTCGCCCGGGCGGAGCGCGGAGACCGGCACCTTCGGCAGCCGCTTCCACTGTTCCTGCGAGGTGCGCGGGATCGCCCGCCCCGCCGCCGACCAGGCCTGGGACGTGAGCCCCGAGCAGTCGAAGGAATCGGGGCCCTCCGCCCCCCACACATACGGCTTGCCGATCTGTTGGACCGCGTACGCGACGGCGTCGCCGCCCTGCCGGGTGGGCGGCCGGGTGGAGCTGAGCGCCCCGGAGGCCACCAGGTCGCGCTGCGCCTCGTCCACGCCCCGCTGTTCGAGAGCGGCGAGCTGGGTCATCTGCTCCTCGGAGAGCGTGGCCAGCAGCCCCTCGACCTCCTTCAGCTTCCCGCGCACCGCGTCGCGCTGCTTCTTCTGCCGGTGGGCCAGCTTCTTCTGCTGGTCCAGCGCCTTGCGGGAGGCGGCGGCCAGCTCGTCGGCCCGCCGGGCGGCGTCGGTCAGCCGGTCCACCGTCGCCGCGCGGTTCGCGGCCAGCCGCCCCACGACATGGGTCTGGTCCAGGGCCCGCAGGGGATCACGGGACAGCAGCAGCCGGAGGTAGGCGGAGAACTCGGTACGCCCCTGGTACTGCTCCCGGGCCAGCCGCCCGGCGTCCCCGCGGCTGCGCTCCAGCGCGGCCCGCGCCTTCGTCAGGTCCGCGGTCACCTTCTTCACCTGCGCGGTCCGCTGCTTGAGCTTCTCCTCGGTGGCGTTGTAGGTCTCGCTCGCCTCCTCCACCGCCTGGTAGCGGGTCCGAAGCTCGCGCAGCAGGGCGGCGACGCTCCTGGGCGCCTCGGGCGCGCCGAGAGCGGTCTCGGCGTCGACCTCCGCCGCGTCGGCCTCGGCGTCGGGGCCGGTCTCGTCGGTTCGGGCGTCGACCTCCGCCGGGTCGGACGCGTCGGACTCGTCGGCTTCCTCCGCCGGGCCGGACGCGTCCGACTCTTCCACCGGGTCGGACGCGTCGGATTCCTCCGGTGCGTCCGGCCCGGCGGTTCCGGAGGCATCCTCGGACGGTACGGGGCCCGGCGCGGCCGGCGCGGCGGTGGCGGGGGAGACCGTGAGCGCCGCGGCCAGCGCGGTCGTGCAGACCACGCGCAGGAGTCTGCCTGACACGACAACACCTCCGTGACGGAGACGTAGCCCGGCTACGGGCTCGTCCATACATGGGCGAATCCGATAATCCGGTCACGTGGTGTCAGGTGATGCAAGCACCGGGCGGCGCGCCGACCGGGGGACCCCCCGGACGGCAGGGGTGAGAGTGAAAGAGGTCGGACGGGCCGGGCCTCAGGCCACCGGGAAGGCGTAGAAGGCCCTGTCCCGCTGGACGACGACGGTCTCCCCGGCGGCGAGCGCCCGGTACGACGCCCTCACCGTCGCCCCCTTCGGATCGGCCGACCCGATGTCCTGGAACTTCCACAGCCGCTCGCCGTCGGCCGCCGAGAACGCCGTGACCTGGACGGCGTCGGCGGCGATCAGGGTCTTCTCGCTGCCGCTGAGCGTGAGCGACGGGGCGTTCCCGATGCCCGGCACCTCCGTGGAGCGCCGCCACACGAGCCGGCCGCTCCCCCGTTCCACCGCGCCGACCAGCCGGCTGCGCTCGGTGGTGTGGATCAGGGACCCGGCGACCAGCGGGGTGCCGAACACCGAGCCGTCGCTGCCCTCGACGCGCCACAGCGGCTTCGTCGTGTCCGTCTCGAAGGCTTGGAGATCCCTGCCGACCGCCGTGTACAGCGACCCGTCCTCGTCGCCCGCCGTGGCGGCCTCGGGCGAGGCCGCGCCGTACTGCTTGGTCCACAGCAGCTTGCCGGTCTTCTGGTCGAACGAGCGGACGGAGCCCTTCCTTTTGGCCGCCCTGACCTCGGCCGCTGTCAGGCTGACCGCGTCCTGCCGTACGAGGACGTCGGCGGAGCGTTCCACGATCACCCGGTAGGCGGGGGTGCCCGGCGCGCGGCCCGCGGGCACGGGAGTCCGCCACAGCTCCTTGCGCCGCACGATGTCGTACGCGAAGAAGTAGGCCCGGACGACCTCCTTGTCCTTGCCCTTCTTCTTGCCCTTCTTCGGCTTCGGCGCCTTCACGGTGACCGTGTGCGAACCGGTGAACCAGATGACCGGCCCGGAGCTCCCGGCCAGCCGCCCGACGGCGAGGCCCGGCAGGTCGCCGAAGGCGTCCGTGTAGCGCTCACGGTGCGCGACCTCGCCGTTCTCCGGGGACAGCCACAGGAACTCCGTCGGGCTCGCCACGAAGACCAGATCGGCGCCCGCCGCCAGCGCGGCCTGCCCCTTCGCCGCGTCCGCGCGCTGCCACAGCCGCTTGCCGGTGCGCAGGTCCACGGCGCTCGCCTGGCTCTCGCTGGTCATCACGAGGAGCTTGTCCCGCCATACGGCGGTGGTGAGCGGGGGCGCCTCGGAGGCCGGGTGCGCGTAGATCCAGCGCGGCTCGGGGGGCTGCCCGGGGAGCGTGCGGCGGGGCTTCGGGGCGGGCTTGTCGTCCGTCGCCACCGCGGTGTCCCCGGACCCGAGAGCGGCGACCGAACCGCCGCCCACGATCAGCCCGCCGACGGCCGCCGCCGCGATGGTCAGCAGGGTCCGGCGGCTCGCGGCGGGGTCGGGCGCCGGGGCCGGCGCGGGAGGCAGCGGCAACGACACCATCGGGCCCCCGCCCGCGCCACCGGGACCGGCGGGCCCGGCCGGGAGCGCCGCCGCGGGATACGGGGCGGGTCCGCCGTGCGGGTGGCCCGGCTGCTGCGGGGCGGCGGGCAGGGCGGATCCGGCGGGGAGGGCGGGCGGCAGCGAGTGGGGCGCCGGGACGGGGGCGGCTGCCGGGGGCGCGGTGAGCTCGTGGGGCAGTGCGAGCTGGGTCGTCGGGCGGTCGTTCCGCGGCGGCCGCGGCCCGGTGTTGAGGAAGCGGGTGGTACCCCGGTCCTCCCCGATGTCCCCGCCGCCCGCGGAGACCGGCGCGGCGGGTTCCTGCGACGCGGGCGCGTCCACCGTCGGTGCGGGCAGCGGCGGGGCGTCCTGCGGTTCAGGGGCGGTAGGGGAGTCCTTGGGTTCCCGGGCCCGCTTCGCCTCCGCGGCCTTCTCCGGCTGGGCGCCCTTCTTGGGCCCGGGGGCCCCGGCAGTCCCCTCCGGCCCGTGCTCCGGGCCCTCCTCCGGCACCTCCAGGGCCAGGACCCGCGCCTCCTGGTCCGCGACCGCCGCCGCGAGCCCTTCGGGGAGCCAGCCGCCCCGGGCGAGGCCCGCCGCGCCCTCCAGGGCCAGTTCGGCGGCGACCGTGCCGGCCGTGGGCCGCTCGGCCGGGTCCTTCGCCAGGCAGTTGGTGATCAGCTCCCGCAACGCCTTCGGTACGGCGTCGAGTTCGGGCTCGTCCCCGGCGATCCGGCGGGCGGCCTCCTCGGCCGGGCCCTCGGTGAACGGGGTCGTCCCGGTCGCCGCGTACGCCAGCAGCAGCCCCAGCACGAACAGGTCGGAGGCGGCGGAGACCTCCTCGCCCTCGATCTGCTCGGGCGTCAGATAGCCCAGCCGCACCGAGAGCTGGCCGCCCGGCCCGGCCTGGGCCGAGGCCGCCGCGCCCAGCGGGCCGAAGGCGGTGAGGCGGGGTCCGTCGGCGGCCAGCAGCACCGTGCCGGGGGCCAGCCCCTGGAGCACGGCCCCGGCGGCATGCACCCGGGAGAGGATCTCGGCGATGCCCGCGCCCAGTATCCGCAGGGCCCGCTCGTCCAGCGGACCGGCGATCCCGATCGCCTCCGCCAGCGGCAGCGCGGGGACGTAACCCGCCGCCGTCCACAGGGGTTCCGGCCCCTCCGCCTGGGCCTCCGGCTCCTCGCCGGTGTCCAGGGGCGCGGCCACCCAGCCGCCCGCGAGGCGTTCGGCGGTGCGCGCCTCGGCCTGGAAGCGGCGGCGGTACGCCGGTACGCCGGCCAGCTCCGGGCGCGCGGCGGTGATGAGGGCCACCTCGCCGGTGGCGGTGTCCCGCGCCACGTACCGCACGGCGCTCGCGCCTTCGTGGAAGCGGGCCAGCGCGGTGAAACGGCCGAAGCGGCGTGGATCGTCCTGACGCAGCGCCTCCATGGCGCACCCCCCTAGTGACCGTCCTACGGCGGCCGGGTGACCCGTCCTCCGGCGCCTGACCGTCGATCTTAGGGCCTGGGCCCCACGGGCGGTCGCCCGCCGCTCAGTCGCGGTCCGGGGTGCGCGGGGGAGTCTTCGACCAGGGCCACTTGAGGGTGCGGTGTTCGCGGCCCCCGGGGGCGTACTCGTACACCCAGCCGCGCTGGATCCCGAGCCGCTTGGTGTAGCCGGCCGGGACCCGTTGGTAGGCGTACACGGTGGCGGGGCCGCCGTCGGGCGAGGGCACCGGGACCTCGTACCACTTCGGCGGATGGCCGGTCGGGCCGAGCAGGACCGGCAGGACCCGGCCGTCCAGGGGGCCGCCTCGGAAAGGGGTGTTCTCGCTCTTCACCCGGTCAGTCTGACGCAGCGGCGGCGGGCAGCAGGTGCGCCGCCTTTGCGACGACCGGAATCACCCGTTCCGCCAGCTGTCCGGCCGGTCCGTCCGAGGTCTCCAGGGCCAGCAGCTCGTTCACCACCGCCGCGGTCTCCGGGTCGGTGGCGGCGGTCGCGGCGAGCAGGGCGATCAGATGGTCGACCAGCCAGCCGCGCAGCTCGGCCGCGGCCGGCCGCTTCCCGTCGTCCAGCCAGATCAGCGAGGCCGCCTCGACGGCGGCGATCCAGCTGCGCACCATCATCCGCAGCCGCGGCCCGGCGGGCTGCTCCCCGGCCCCGCCCATCCGCCCCAGGTGGCGCAGAATCTCGTCGGCCGCCGCCCGCCGTACCCCGTCCACGATCGTCGTGGTGCGGGAGGTCTCCACGACGCTGCCGCCGCGCAGCAGGGCGCTGAACCCGGTGTCGTGCTCGTCGACGAAGCGCAGGTAGCGGTCGAGCACCCGGGCGACCCGCTCGGTGGGCGGGCCCACCGGCGGTTCGGTGAAGCACAGCGTCAGCTCGTCGGCCGCCGAGCCGAGCGCGGCCTCGTACAACTGCTGCCGCCCGCCCGGGAAGTAGCGGTAGACGAGCGGCCGGGAGACCCCGGCCGCCACCGCCACCTCGTCGAGCGAGACCTCGTCGGGCGCCCGGTGGGCGAAGAGGCCGAGCGCGGCGAGCAGCAGCTGGGCGCGGCGCTCCTCGACGCTGAGCCTGCGGTACGTCGCCCGGGGCGGCGGGACTGCGGCGGTGGAGGTCATGCCACCGACCCTAAGGCCTCTCGTTCGGATGGTGGCGGTCGTTCGGAGGGTGCCGGGCCCGCGGGCCCGGCGCTCCCGGTGCGCACGGCTTTCGTCTCCGTCCGCACGGCTGTCAGGCCAGCAGCCCGGAGCCGCGCCACAGCCGGCGGCCGACGCCGTTCAACAGCCCGATGTCGTCGAAGAAGTCGGTGAGCCGCTTCGCGCCGGACTGCATCACCTCCGCGCGGTGGCCGCTGGCCCGCACCTGGGCGACGGCCTCACGGCGGTCCAGGCCGACGTTCTCGTACACCTGCGGGTTCACGAAGCAGATGGAGAAGACCCGGGCCGCCTCGCCGCAGCTGACCTTGGTGAGTTCCCGCTCCCAGCGCGGGGCGGTCACCATCTGGCGGCGCAGCTCCTCGCGGGCGTACCGGACGTGCCGGGCCTCCTCGATCACATGGATCCGGGTCACACCGCGCACCAGGGTCTGCACACGGTCGTCCGGGAAGGTCAGGCGCTGCATCCAGTCGAGGATCTCCTCACCGAGCAGGGTCGCGGCGAACGAACCGGGGGTGGTGGAGACGGTCTTCAGGACCCGCGCGAGGTTGTGGTAGACGCGCGGCACCGCATACGTCGGGGCGCCGCCCCAGTCGATCATGCGGCCGAACATCATCGAGTGCCGGCACTCGTCGGCTATCTCCGTGAGCGCGTAGCGGACGTGGTTGCTGGTCACCGGCTTGTCGTAGACGTGCCGGACCAGCAGCTGCATCAGGATGATCTCGAACCAGATGCCGAGCGAGGCGAGCGCGGCGCCCTCGTGCCGGGAGAGGTCCAGGCGCTGCTCCTCGGACATGCGGTCCCACAGCGGGGTCCCGTACAGCGACAGCAGTTCCGGCGGCCAGAACCACTTGCCCTGCTCGACGGCCGCGTCCCAGTCGAGTTCGGTGTCGGGGTCGAAGGAGTGCTTGGCCGAGGATTCGAGCAGCCGCAGGGCGACCTGCTCGCGGTCGCGGAGCGGGCCTAGTGCGTCGCGGAGCACGGTGGCATCGCGAGCGGTGACGGGTGTCATGGCGGGAGCACCTCACACGAGGGTTGCCGGGAACGGATGTTACCGGCGGTCACCTCTTATGAGACTGTCTGTCAGCAAGGCCGTCAATCCCTTGGACGCGACTCGGTACGACTTGTTGACCGACTGTCTACCAACGTGTGAACCTGCCGGGGAGGCGGCCGGCGCATCTGCTCGCGCGCACTCAACCGCCTTCGGCGTCACGGAACTTGCCCATCCCCATCAGGTCGAGCCAGTCGAGGCGAAGGAGCCGTCCGTGTCCACCCATGACCTCTACACCACTCCGCCCACCGAGCCGGTCTGGCAGGTCCCGGCCACCGGAGCCGCCCGGTTCAGCTGGGACTACGACGACGGCCGCGAACGCCTCCTCGCCCTCTACCAGAAGGGCAAGGACAAGCAGTGGGACGGCGACAAGCGCATCGACTGGTCGCTGGAGGTCGACCCCGCCGACCCGCTCGGCACCCCCGACGAGGCGCTCACCCTGTACGGCACCCCGCACTGGGCGAAGATGACGGAGAAGGACCGGGGCGAGCTGCGCAAGCACTACACCTCCTGGCAGTTCAGCCAGTTCCTGCACGGCGAGCAGGGCGCGATGGTGTGCGCGGCGCGCATCGTGGAGTCCGTCCCCGACCTGGACGCCAAGTTCTACTCCGCCACGCAGACCATGGACGAGGCCCGGCACGCCGAGATATACGGCCGCTTCCTGCACGAGAAGATCGGCATGCTCTACCCGGTCAACGACAACCTCCAGGGGCTGCTGGGCGACACCCTGCGCGACTCCCGCTGGGACATGCCCTACCTCGGGATGCAGGTCCTGATAGAAGGCCTGGCGCTGGCCGCCTTCGGGATGATCCGCGACACCACGACCAAGCCGCTGCCCAAGCAGATCCTGGCGTACGTGATGCAGGACGAGGCCCGGCACGTCGCCTTCGGGCGGATGGCGCTGCGCGACTACTACAAGCAGCTGAGCGATGCCGAACTCCGCGAGCGCGAGGAGTTCGTCATCGAGGGCTGCTACCTGATGCGCGACCGGCTCAGCGGCGTCGAGGTCCTGGAGAACTTCGGCATCGGCAAGCAGGAGGCGACGGACCTCTCGGAGCACTCCGAGTTCCTCCAGCTCTTCCGCAAGCTCCTGTTCAGCCGGATCGTCCCGTGCGTCAAGGACATCGGCCTGTGGGGCCCGCGGCTCCAGAAGGCGTACGTCGACATGGGCGTCCTCGAACTCGGCGACTCCGACCTCGACCTGCTGATGTCGAGGGACGAGGAGATAGCCGAGGAACTGGACCGCGAACGCTTCGCCGCCGAGGAGGGGGCCCGGGTGGCGGAGGTAGCGGAGGCGATCGAGGAGGGCGCGGCCGACGCCGCCTGAGGGGTCGCGGGACGGTGCGGTACGGCACCCCGGGGGCTGGGAGGCCGATAAGGGATGTACGCCACCGGGCCCCGGCCGTCACTATGCGGGCATGACGACGAACCCGCCCGCAGCCACCGCCGCCGGTCGCGCCGCCGCCCGCCGCAGCCTCGAATCCCTCGCGCTCGGCGACGCGTTCGGAGAGCGCTGGTTCCCGCTCTTCCGCGAGCCCCGGCAGGCCGCGAACGAGATCCGGGCCCGCCGCACCCCGCCGGAGCCCCGCTGGCACTGGACCGACGACACGGCCCCAGGGCCGCTCCCTCGACGAGCACGGCCACGTCGACCAGGACCACCTGGCCCTCTGCTACGCCCTGGCCTTCGACGCCGACCAGGCCCGCGGCTACGGCCACGGCATGCACCTCCTGCTGCCCCGGCTGCTTCAGGCCCCGGCCGACTGGCGCACGCTGGCCCCCGAACTCTTCGACGGCGGCAGCCTCGGCAACGGCGCGGCCATGCGGGTCGCGCCGCTCGGGGCCCGGTTCCACGAGGACCTGGACCATGTCGCGGGCCCAGGCCGCGCTGTCGGCGGAGGTCGCCCACGCCCACCCGGACGGCATCGCGGGCGCGGTGGCCGTCGCGGTGGCTGCGGCGCTCTCGGCGCGTGGCGAACTGACGCTGGACGCGGCGAGCCGCGCGGACGCCCGAAGGGCCGGTACGCGACGGAGTGCGGCGAGCCGCGCGGACGCCCCTCACCACGGAACCGTGGAGGGCCGCGGACCTCCTCGGCAACGGACAGCGCATCCGGGCCGACGACACCGTGCCCTTCGCGCTGTGGACCGCCACCCGCCACGGGGACGACCTGGAGGCGGCGCTCTGGGCGACCGCGGAGGGCCTCGGCGACGTCGACACCACGTGCGCGATCACCGGGGGCGTGGTCGGGGCGGCGACGGGGACGGCCGGGGCGCCGGAGGACTGGCTGCGCAGGCGCGAGCCGTTGGGCTGAGGCGGCGGCCCGGAGCGGCGGGAGGGGGCCGGCTGCTCAGGGCCGACGCTCTCGACCTGATACCGATACCGGACGCATCGAAATTCCGTTCGCAAACGTGTCGTACGGTGAGCGCATGACCACCCCGCCGCACCCGCCGCAGGGCCCGTACGGGCCGCCGCCCCCGCAGAACCCCTACGGCCAGAACCCCTACGGCGCGCCGCCGGCCGCGCCCGGGTCCGTGCCGCAGCAACCGCCCTACGGCTACCCGCAGCAGCCCCCGGCGCCGCCCCAGCAGCCCGGCTGGGGGCAGCCCGGCTGGGGGCAGCAGCCCGGCATACCCGGCGGGGGCGGCCCCGCCGCTGCCGGGTGGCCGCCCCACGGGCCGCAGCCGCCGCGGAAGAAGCGGGCCGTACTGATCGTCGGGATCGTGGCCGGCGCGGTCCTGGCGGCGGGCGGAATCACCTACGGTGTCTCCCAGCTGTTCGGGAAGGCCACCGACGCGGCGTTCCCGGAGGCGGAGTACCAGCTCGTTCTGCGGCAGGAGTTGATGGATGGGGAGTTCACCCTGGCCCAGGACCTGTCGTCGAGCGAGGGCAAGAAGATCGAGGACATGTACGACCCCGCCGTCCGGGACGCGAAGGCCGTTGTCGGCCAGTACAACTCCGCCAAGGGCGGAGTCCTGGTGATCTCCGGGATGTACGGGCGGTTCACGGAGCCGGAGGCCATGCCAGGCAAGATGATGAAGGGCGGGGCCGAAGGCAAGGGCGCGACCGTCGCCGTCCCCCCGAAGGAGTTCACCCCCGCCGGTCACGACATCACGCTGAAGTGCCAGGTGCTCCAGTCGAACCAGAACGGCGTCAGGGCGAACATCCCGATGTGCGCCTGGGGCGACGACAACACCGGGGCGTCCGTGGGGATCATCCGTCCCGAGACGGCCCTCAAGGACCCCGAGGCGATCGACCTGGAGGCGGCGGCGGCCGAGACCGCCGAGATTCGCGAGGAGATCCGCCGGCCGATCGGCTGACCCGTCGCGGTCCGGGTGTGGGCCGCGGCTTCCCTGCCCGCCCTGCCGCCCCTCCTTGTCAGCCCCGTCAGCGCCCCCCGGCGGTGGGCGGCATCGGTGCGGCGGGCAGGGCGTCCTCCACCGCGCGGGCCGCGGCGAGCAGGCGGACGTCCGCGCCCCGCGCCGCCGCCAGTTGGAGCCCCACCGGGCAGCCGTCCCCGGTGAACCCGGCGGGCAGACTCGCCGCCGGATGCCCGCTCAGGTTGAACGCCCAGGTCAGCGCCGTGGAGTAGAGGTTCCCCGGGCCCTCGTGGCCGTGCGGCCGGTTCGGGGTGGCCGGGGTCAGCAGCAGGGCCCCGTCGGCGAGAAGCCCCGCCAGCCGCTCGTCGTTCGTCCGCCGCACCCGCACCGCGTCCGGGGCGTCGGGCGAGCCGCCCCGTATCGCCGTCCAGGCCCCCACCGGGTCGAGCAGCGCGGCCTCGCGCCCCAGCAGGCGTACGGTCCCCGCCGCGACGAGCCGGTCCACCGCCGCCCGGACGACGGCCGCCACCTCCGGGTCCACCTCCGCGTATCCGAGGTCCTCGCTGTACACGGCGGGCAGCGGCAGGGCGGGGGCGGCGACCGGTTCGTACCCGTCCAGCACCTGGCGCAGATACGGCTCCGCCGCGGCCGCCGACCGGGCCAGCACCCCGGCCGAGGCCAGCCCCGACCGGTCGGGGGAGGGGAGCAGCCCGTTCGTCGTCTTCAGCCCGAACACCCCGCACCAGGCGGCCGGAATGCGGACCGACCCGGCCCCGTCGCTGCCCGTCGCCAGCTCCGCCATCCCCGTCGCCACCGCGACCGCCGACCCGGCCGAGGAGCCGCCCGGAGTACGGTCCGCCCGCCACGGGTTGACCGTGCGGCCGTGCGCGCCCAGGCCCCAGGTCTGCCAGTGGGTGCCGTGCCCGGGCACCGAGGTCGCACCGACGGGGGCGCCGCCCGCCGCGATCAGCCGTCGGGCCGCGAAGGACCGGATTCCGGAGGGGCCCTTCACCGCGAACGGCAGCCCGCCCAGAGGCAGTCGGTGCGCCACGGCCTCCCGTTCCCGGGTGAGCGCCCCGTCCGGCCAGACCTCGATGAACGCGTGCAGCGCCGGGTCCAGCCGGCCGATCCGCTCCAGGGCCCGCGCCACCGCGGAGGTCGTCCGTGTCATGGGCCCAGTCTGCCGGTGCGCCGCTGCCCGCGCCCCGGCTACTCCTCCAACGCCGCCTCCATCACGGCCCGGGCGATCGGGGCCGCGCTGCCGCCGCCGCTGATGTCGTCCCGGTCGGCGGCGGCGTCCTCCACGACCACCGCCACCGCGACGGCGGGGCGGCCGGATCCGGGGGCCTGGGCCCAGGAGATGAACCAGGCGTACGGCAGCCCGGAGTTGTCGACGCCGTGCTGGGCGGTACCGGTCTTGCCGCCGACCCGCACCCCGTCGATCGCCGCGTTCGCCCCGGTGCCGTTCTCCACCACGTCGACCATCATCCGCTGGAGCTGCACGGCCGTCGACGGGCTCATCGGCCGCTCATACGGGTCGGGCCCCTCCTGCCGGACCGTGTCCCCGTCGTTCGTGGTCACCCGGTCCACCAGACGGGGGCGGCGCAGATCCCCGCCGTTGGCCACCGCCGACGCGACCATCGCCATCTGGAGCGGGGTCGCCGTCGTGTTGAACTGCCCGATCGAGGAGAGCGCGAGCTGGTCGTCGCTCATGTCCGTGTCGAAGTTGCTCCTCGCCACCCCGGACGGGATCCGCAGCCCGGTGTCGTTGAAGCCGAACCTCTCCGCCGCCTCCACCATCCCCTCCAGCCCGACCTCCACCCCGAGATGGGCCATCACCGTGTTGCAGGAGACTCGGATCGCGTCCGCCAGGGACGCCTGGTCGCAGCCCCTCGCCTCGTTCGGCAGGGTCGTGCTCGTACCGGGCAGGACGTACGGCGACGGGGTGTCCGTGGGCGCGTCGGCGTCCGTCACCGCCCGGGCGTCCAGGGCCGCCGCCGCCGTCACGATCTTGAAGGTGGAGCCCGGCGGATAGGTCTGCCGGATGGCCCGGTTGAGCATCGGCAGACTCTCGGCCGCGTTCAGCCGGGCCCACGCGTCGGTCACCGCGGAACCGGTCCCCGACAGCCGCTCGGGGTCGTACGACGGGGTCGAGACCAGCGCCAGGATCGCGCCCGTCGACGGATCCAGCGCCGCGACCGCCCCCCGCCGCCCGCCCAGCCCGTCGTACGCGGCCTGCTGCATCGACGCCCTGATCGTGGTGACGACATCGCCGCCCGGCTGCCGGCCCCGCGTGAACTCGTTCCAGAAGGGCAGCGGCGCCAGCAGGGAGTCCGTACCGGACAGGACGGAGTCCTCGGCGTTCTCGATGAGCGTCGTGCCGTACGTCTGCGAGGCGTATCCGGTCACCGGGGCGTACAGCGGGCCGTGCAGATAGGTGCGCTCGAAGCTGAGCTGCTCACCCGTCTCCTTGCTGCCGGTCACGGGCCGGTCGCCGACCAGGATGTTGCCGCGCGGCTGGTCGTAACGGGCGATGGTGTTACGGCGGTTGGCCGGGTTGGCGTCCAGCTCGTCGGCCTCGAAGACCTGGATCCGGGCCGCGTTGACGAGCAGCGCCACCAGCAGCAGCAGACAGAAGGCGGCGGCCCGCCGGATGTAGCGGATCACCGGTCCTCCTCCACGGTCGCGGCGATGACCCCGGTCTCGGCCTGTCCGGGGTGAGGTCTGCGCGAGACGTCGCTGACCCGGATCAGCAGCGCCACGATGATCCAGTTGGTGACGACCGACGAGCCGCCCTGCGCGAGGAACGGCATCGCCATCCCGGTGAGCGGGATCAGCCCCGTCACCCCGCCCGCGATCACGAACACCTGGAGCGCCAGGATCGACGCCAGGCCGATGGCGAGCAGCCGCCCGAAGGGGTCGCGCAGGGCGAGCCCGGCCCGGTAACCGCGCGCCACGAGCAGCGCGTAGAGCAGGAAGACCGCGGTCAGCCCGCTCAGGCCCAGCTCCTCGCCCGCGGTCGCCAGGATGAAGTCGGACTTGGCGGCGAAGCCGATCAGGATGGAGTGGCCCGCGCCGAGCCCCGTCCCGAGCATCCCGCCCGCGGCGAAGGCGAACAGCGACTGGGCGAGCTGGCCCGGTCCCTGCCCCGCGTCGATCGAGGCGAACGGGTCCAGCCAGTCCTGCACCCGGCTGTGGACGTGCGGTTCGAAGGAGCCGACGACGAAGGCGCCGACGCCGGCCAGGAGCAGACCGACCGCGATCCAGCCGGTCCGGCCGGTCGCCACGTACAGCATGATGACGAAGAGCCCGAAGAACAGCAGCGAGGTGCCCAGATCGCGCTCCAGCACCAGCACCCCGACGCTCAGCAGCCAGATCGCCACGATCGGCCCGAGCACCCGGCCGGAGGGCAGTTGCAGCTTCCAGAAGGTGCGGCCGGTGTACGCGAGTGCGTTGCGGTTGGCGGCCAGATAGGCGGCGAAGAACACCGCGAGCAGGATCTTGGCGAACTCGCCGGGCTGGAAGGAAAGTCCGCCGATCCGGATCCAGATCTTCGCTCCGTTCACCGCCGGGAAGAAGATCGGCACGATCAGGAGGACGAGCGCCGAGGCCACCGAGAGATACGCGTACCTCTGGAGC
Organism: Streptomyces sp. CNB091; assembly: GCF_000377965.1. NCBI lineage: Bacteria > Bacillati > Actinomycetota > Actinomycetes > Kitasatosporales > Streptomycetaceae > Streptomyces > Streptomyces sp. CNB091. The sequence goes on along the minus strand of NZ_KB899000.1, from coordinate 161,119 downwards.
ACGCGGTGGTCGCGCAGCAGCACCACCACGGCCGCGAACAGCGCGACGCCGAGCGTGGACCAGACGAGCTGGGTGGGCGCGGCCTGGTCCCTCGGGGTCTCCAGGTCGAGCCGGTAGATCAGCACCAGGCCGAGCCCGTTGAGCAGGACGGCGATCGGCAGCAGCAGCGGATCGGCGTACGGGGCCCGGAAACGGACCGCGACATGGGCGAGCAGCGCGAGCGTGCCGAGCCCGGCGCCGTACCCGGCGACGTCGGGAGGCACGGTGCCGTCGTGGGCGAGGCCGACCGCCGCATAGCCGAGGACGGAGATCAGGACACCCCCGACGAGGAGGGTGAGCTCCACCCCGCGCCGCTTGGGCAGGCGGAGCTCGGGCGGGGGAGCGTCCGCCGTCGTTGCGGTCATGCCCGCAACGTAGCAAGAGGTGCGCGATATTCCCCTTATGTCACACCTTTGGCTAAGTCAGCGCCCAGCGGGCATGCGGTCGGCGCCCACCGGACATGCGCCCGCCCGGGGGGCCGACGGCGACACGGCCGGGCTCCACGGGCGGGCGGATGTGCGGGTGACGCGAGGTCAGCACCACTTCGGCGCGGCGCCGATGTTCTCGATGTAGCGGGCCGAACCCCAGGCCCAGGTGCCGTCGGTCAGCAGGTACCAGCGGTTGTTGTTGTCGACGTTGTCACCCTCGGTCTTGCAGAAGATGTTGACGATCTTGCCGTACTCGACCGAGCCGACGACACGGCTGCTGCGGGTCGGCTTGTCGCGGAGCAGCAGGTACGGCTTGGCGATGACGCGTCCCTTGTAGGTCCGCTTCGGCGCCTGGGGCTTCGCCTGCCCCTCCTTCTGCGCCTCCTCGCGGGCCTGCTTCTGCTGCGCCTCGTGCTCGCGCTGCAGCGCCGAGGCGGAGAGCTCGTCGGACGTCGGGTCCGGAGCGGCGGCCTCCGCGCGCTGTCCGACGGGCTGGGGGTCGGCCGCCAGTGCGGCGGGAGCGGCGGCGGTGAGCGCCGCGAGCGTGCCGGTGGCGACGCAGAGGCCGAGCCGGCGGAGCCGCGAGGGGCGGGACAGGGGGGACATGCTGCCTCCATGCGATGAGGAAGGGGCCGTGGGGGACACGAGCTGGGCTCGTGCTCGTCACGCTAGGTTCGCCACACACGGCCCGCAACGCGTCACGTTGCGTGAGGGCCCCTGCGCGTTGAGCCGTCCGGGTCGTCCCTGGTGCCCCGGCCCCCGCCATCACCGGGATTCCCGTCGGCATCACCGTCGCCGAGGCGCACGTACTCCGGCAGGGTCATCCGGACGAGCGCCCCGCCGTCCGGCGGATTGCCGAAGTCCAGCCGGGCGCCGATGACCTCGGCCTGGCCGAGGGCGATGGTCAGCCCGAGACCGTGCCCCTTGCCCGCGCCGTCCGTGCGGAACCGCTGCGGCCCGCCGTCCAGCAGATACGCCGGGAACCCCGGCCCGTGGTCGGTCACGGAGACCACCGCGCCGTCCACGCTCACCACCACCGGAGGCCGCCCGTGCCGATGGGCGTTGGCCACCAGATTGCCGATCACCCGCTCCAGGCGCCGCCGGTCCGTCTCCACCCGGGCCGCGCCCGTCACCCGCACCTCCGTGTCGGTGCCCGACGCCCGGACCACCCGCTCCACCACGGGCGCGAGTTCGTGCACGGCGAGATCGACCTCCTCGGTACGGGCGTCGAGGCGGGAGATCTCCAACAGGTCCTCCGTCAGCGCCCGCATCGCCCGCACCCGGTCGCGCACCAGCTCCGCCGGGCGGCCCGGCGGCAGCAGTTCGGCGGCGGCCGACAGACCGGTCAGGGGGGTGCGCAGCTCGTGCGCCACGTCGGCGGTGAACCGCTGCTCGGTCTGGAGCTTGCGCTGGAGGGTCGAGGCCATGGTGTCGAGCGCGCCCGCCACGATCGCCACCTCGTCCTGGGCGCGGACCGGGCGCGCGGTCCGCGGGTCGCGCACCCGGGCGTCGAGATCGCCGGCGCTGATCCGGCGGGCCACCCGGGCGCTCTGGTGGAGTCTGCGGGTCACCCGGCCGACGGCGAACAGGCCGACGAGCAGGGTCGCGGCGATGGCCAGCAGCGAGGAGCCGATGATCGCCCGGTCGAGGCCCCCGATGGAGCGGGCGCTGTGGCTGTAGTCCGTCCAGGTGGCGAGCGCCCGCCCGTCCGCCGGACCCGCCGCCCACATGGCGGGGCGGCTCCGCCCGTCCGGGTCGCCCGGCCGGTGCGGTCCGTCCGCGACGACGGTGCCCCGCTCGCCGTCCGCGGCCAGGGCGCGCAGCGAGGCGGGCAGGCCCGGCGGGTCGATGCCGGACCTCGGGGGCAGCGGCTCCCCGGCCTCGTACGCGTCGGTGACCACCTCCAGCCGGCTCAGCGTCTTCTCCCGGGCCTGTTCGACCGTCTGCCGGGTGACCGCCGTGTGCACCAGGAAGCCGAGGAGCGCCGCCAGGGTGCAGCACATGACGGTCAGGAAGACCGCGGACTTCCAGGTGAGGCTCGCGGTCCAGGAGGGCGAGCGGAACCCGCGCCGCCTCATCGCGTCCCCGTGGAGGGCGCGGAGGATTCCGGGGTGGGTTTCGGGGCCTTCCGGTGCTCGGGCGTCCGCAGGATCTCGTCCCGGGTGGGCAGCATCGCGCGCTGCCGGTCGTCCCAGGACCACGCGGTGCGGTATTCGTACCCCGGGATCACCGAGGGGGCCCGCATGATCAGGTCCCGGCCCGCCAGCTCCACGCTGATGACGGCGTCGTAGGCGGACATGATCCGGGTCAGCCGCCCCTCGTCCGGCATGTAGACGCGCACGGCGAGCTGCCGGTCGGGCATCCGGATGCCGAGCACCAGCTCGTCCCTGCCGTCACCGGTCAGGTCGCGGTAGTACGGCGGGAGGACCGGGCAGTCGTCCGGGGCCGTCCGGCACGCTTCGATATGCCGGACCGTCCCGTCCGGCAGCTCGTCCAGACCGCTGCCCCGGTCCGTCTTCGCCTTCAGCCCGGCCTGTGCCACGGCCACCGGGTCCAGCCGCCGCACATCGCCGCCGGTCACCCGGATCCCCGGGATGCGCGCGGTCTCGCCCTCGCCGTAGTCGTACGGGGCGGCGGAGGCGGGCGGCAGGTCCGGCCAGAGGCTCCGGGGCTCCACGGCCGACGGCGCGTCCCCCGCGCTCTTCAGCCCGCCGGCCGCGCCACAGCCGGACAGCAGGGTGAGCGCGGCGAGGACGGACACGGCGGTACGGGTCGCCGCCGGGACGCGGTGCGGGCGCAAGGCTCGCCTCCTCTACGACGACGGACGGCACAGCGGTCTCACACCCTAATCGGACGACCGTGCGCAATGTCGACTTCGTACCCCTGTGCAACGTACGGCCCCCGCGGCCATGGGGCCACGGGGCAACGTACGCGGCCCCGCGGTCATGGGGCCGCGGGGCCGGTGCGGTCAGGAGGGCCGCGGGTTCAGCGCCGGTACGGGTTCAGCGCCCGTACCGTTTCCGGTTCTCCGGTGCGGCTCAGCGCCGGTACGGGTTCGGCGCCGGTACGGCTTCAGCGCTGGTACGGGTTCTGCCCGGGAGGCGTGAAACCGGGCTGCTGCGGGGCCTGGCCGTGGGCGTTGCCGTCCTGCCCGGCCGCGGCCTGGGCGAGCAGCTGGTCCGCCTCCTCCTTGGGTATCTGCCGCTCCCCGCCGCAGAACGTGCACTGCGTGGCGTACTTCGTCGAGAACGGGAACAGCGGCACGAAGAACAGCGTGAACTTCGTGACCCGCTTGCGCAGCGTGTGTGCCGCCGGATTGCCGCACCAGCCGCACACCATCGTCAGGATGGCCAGCTGGTGGAGGTAGCCCTTGGTGCCAAAAATGATCATGCCGTGGTTCCTTTCCCCGTCCCCCGGAGTGCCTGTCGGCACAGCGCCAGGAGCTTCTCGTCCTCGTGGATGTCATGACTGCCGTACCCGCCGTCCATCGCGTTGTGACGGCGTACGGAGGCGAGTTCGCTCCGCAGGACGTGTGCTGCGGCCGATCCCTCAGGGACCGGCCCCATCCGTGCCACGCATTCTGCCACCCGGACCCGCACATGGCGGCTCCGCTCCCAGCCGGCGAGCAGTGCCTCGACGGTCTCCTGCGACCGGCCCGACACCTCCCACAGGGCGATCGCCGCGTCGACCCGCAGCCACAGCTCCTCGTGCGCGAGCAGCCCGCGCAGCCGGGGCGCGACCATCTCGGCGCGCGGCCCGAGGGACCCCAGCGCCACCGCCGCCGCCCGCCGCTCGTGGACCTGGGGGGACTGGAGGCCCTCGATCAGCGCCGGCAGCACCGCCTCGGCGTCGCCGGAGATCGCCCACAACGCCTCGGCCGCCTCCGTCGCGGAGGCCGTCCCCGGTCGGCTGATCAGCGCCCGCAGCTCGGGGACGGCCTCCCGCGCCGCCGGCCCGAACGAACCCAGCGCCCGCAGCGCCGCCGTACGCAGCCATTCGCCCCGGTACTGCGGCGCCCCGCGCAGCACCCGCAGCACCTCGGGCGTCGCCTCGCCCGCCCGCAGCCCGGTCAGCCCGGCCAGCAGCGGGCTCGCCCGGTCGTAGGCCCCCTCGTCCAGCTCCACCTCCGCGAGCCTGCTCCGCAGCGCCCCGGCGAGCGGCTGGGCCGCCGCCCCCAGATGGCCCACCGCGAACCCCACGTCGTGCGCCACCTGCGGCAGCTCCAGCGCCGCCGCGAGCGCGGGCACCGCCCGGGCGTCACCGAGGCGTGCCAGGGCCTTCACGGTGGAGCCGAGGCCGGGCGGACCGCTGGCCCAGGACTTCACCCAGTCCCCGGGGCGGGCGGCCAGCCGGGCGGCCAGGGCGTCCGCGGCGGGCGCGGCGAGGCCGAACAACTCCTCCAGCACATGGGAAGCTGCCTCCGCCAGCCGCGGCTCGGGGGCGGACAGCTGATCGCCGACGAGCGCCACCAGCTCCTCGTAGGGGCCGCGCCAGGCCCGTATCAGCCCGCCGCTCATCCGCACGGCGTCGATGCGCTGCCGGCGGTCGGGGCTGCGCAACTGGTCGGCGAGCAGAGCCGTGCGGTCGCCCACCCGGTCGTCGAGGCCGACGTGCAGGGTGCGCAGCAGATCCGCGGCCCAGGGGGCGCCGCGCCCGGCGCTCTCCTGCGCGGACAGCGACCGCAACTGCCCCACGAGCGTCGGCGTCGCGACCTGCTCGCCCCGAGAGGCCTCCGCGGCGGCCACCGGTTCCGCGTCCACCGGCTCGGCGTCCGGGTCCACCGGCTCCGCGTCCGGGTCCGGGTCCCGGTCGGGATCCGTCCCGCCCCTCTCCGCCCCGTCCCCCTCCGGCGGGGAACGCATCTCGCGCAGCAGCCCCGAGACCACCGGCACCACATCGCCGGGCAGCCCGTCCGGCGAACAGCGCGCCAACTGGGCCAGGGCCGCGAGCCGCAGCCCCGGGGAGTGCGCCCGCGACGCCAGCCGGCCCAGCCACTGGGCGACCCGCCCCGCCAGCGGCCGGTGCCGCAGCGCGACCCGCCCGGCCGCCTCCACGAGGGCGAGCCGCACCTCCTCGTCGGGCTCCACCGGCAGCCGCTCCCGCAGCAGCGCGAGCACCCGCACGGGGTGCCGGTGCAGCGTGGCGAGCGCCAGCGGGGCCGCGAGCCGCACCCCGGGGTCCTCGTCGGCGATCAGCTCGAAGAACACCCCGGCGCCCGCGGTGACCGCCGCCGCCGCCATCGCGTAGTTCGCGGCGCCCTCGATCTCGTCCTCGTCGATCTCCGCCTCGTCGTCCTCGTCGAGGTCGAAGCCGCCGATGCTGGTGAGCAGTTCGACCACGCTGCCGCGGTCCTGCACCTCCGGGTCCACGGCCAGCTCGAACAGGAACGGGATGCAGGCGAGCGTGCACGCGTACACATCGCCCTGGTGGTGCACCGCTCCGTACATACCGTCGAGCGCGGCCTCGCGCTCCGCCGGATCCTCGGACGCGAGCCCCCGCAGGAGCTCCGGCACATCGTCGGCAGGCCCGTAGGCATGCTCCATCGAGGCCCAGTCGACCTCGTCGATCCCCGAGAACACGCCATCCCCTCCCCACGATCACGACAGCGCCCGGACCGGCGCGCCCCGTGGCGCGCCCCGTCCGCCGCACCCCTCCCGGCGCGCTCTGGAGAAAGCGCCTGCGCAGAGTGTGCACCACGGGTCCGACAATCCACCCGCCACTTGTGGCCTTTCCTCGCGCCGTAACCAGGTCATGACCCGGTCAAGACGATTCGGCCGCGGATTCCTGTGACTCGGCTGTGGATTCCTGTGAACCGGGGCGTGTCACGCGGGCAGGGGACGCGCTTGTTCCGGGTCGTTCAAGGGCGCGATCAGATCGCCGTGCCGGTCCAGCCGGGCGGCCATGTCCCCGGCCCGGAACACCAGGGCGCCCGCCTCCCGGCACTCCGCGATCTCGTCCCAGGTCACCGGTGCCGACACGGTGGGTTCGGGGCGGGCGCGCAGGGTGTAGGGCGTGGCCGTCGTCTTGGCCGCCGCGTTCTGGCTGAAGTCGACGAATACCTTGCCCGGCCGCAGGGCGCGCTTCATCCGGTGCAGGGCCAGCCCCGGCAGGGCCGCCTCCGCCTCCACGGCGAGCCGCTTCGCGTACGCGGACACCTCGCCGGACGGGGTCGGCTCCAGTGGTACCAGCAGATGCATCCCCTTGGACCCGGACGTCTTCCCGTACGCGGTCAGCCCGTCGGCCGCGAGGCGCTCCCGCAGCCAGAGCGCCACCGTGCAGCACTCCACGACGGTCGCGGGGGAGCCGGGGTCCAGGTCGAAGACCATCCGGTCGGCGATCTCCGGCGCGTCCTCGCGCCACTGCGGGGTGTGGAACTCCACCACCAGGTTGGCCGCCCACATCAGGGAGGCCAGATCCCGCACGACCACCTGCCGGGCGCCCGGGTCCTCGCTCCGCGGAACGGCGGTGGTCCCCACCCAGGCGGGCGTACCGGGCGGCGGATTCTTGGTGAAGAAGACCTGGCCGTCCGGCCCGTCCGGGTAGCGCAGGAAGGACACGGGGCGATCGCGCAGATGGGGCAGGATCACGCCGCCCGCGGTGGCCGCGTAGTAGTGCAGCACCTCGCCCTTGGTCGTTCCGGTGGCCGGATACAGGACCTTGTCGAGATTGCTGAGCGAGACTCGTCGCCCCTCCACCTCGGTGATCGGCGTCATACGATAAGAATCACACGAAACCATGCCAAAGCGTCTCTGACGCCTCCAGGGTGCTCAACGGTCGGCAAGGGGTGAACGGTGAGGTCCATATGGAACGGCGCGATCGCCTTCGGGCTGGTCAGCATCCCGGTCAAACTGATCAACGCCACCGAGAACCACTCGATCAGCTTCCGGCAGATCCACCTCGCCGACGGTGGCCGGATCCGGTACCGCAAGGTCTGTGAACTGGATGAGGAGGAGGTCTCCGGCAGCGAGATAGGCAAGGCGTACGAGGACGCCGACGGCACGATGATCCCGATCACCGACGAGGATCTCGCCCAGCTCCCGCTGCCGACGGCGAAGACGATCGAGATCGTCGCCTTCGTGCCCGCCGACCGGATCGACCCCCTCCAGATGGACACGGCGTACTACCTCTCCGCCAACGGAGTCCCGGCCGCCAAGCCGTACACCCTGCTCCGCGAGGCCCTCAAGCACAGCAACAGGGTCGCCGTCGCCAAGTACGCCCTGCGCGGCCGCGAACGGCTCGGCATGCTCCGCGTCGTGGACGACGTGATCGCCATGCACGGCCTCCTCTGGCCCGACGAGATCCGGCCCCCGCAGGACGCGGCCCCGGACGGCGACGTCACGGTCCGCGACGCCGAACTCGACCTGGCCGACGCCCTGATGGACACCCTCGGCGAGGTCGACATGGACAGCCTCCACGACGACTACCGGGAGGCGGTGGAGGAGCTCGTCGCCGCGAAGGCCTCCGGTGAGAGCGTGCTCCCGGCCGAACCCGAGGACACCGGCGGCGGCAAGGTCATCGACCTGATCGCGGCCCTGGAGAACAGTGTGCGGGCGGCCAGGAGATCGCAGGACGGCGAGGGCGATGGCGGCGGCGACATGGCCGACGTCCACCCCATCAAGAAGACGTCGTCGAAGGCGTCCGGGAAGACCGCGCGGACCACCGGAGCCGCGCAGACCAGCAAAGCCGCGCAGAAGACCACCCACCGCACCCCGGCCGGCAAGACGGTCACCCGCTCCGGAAGCTCCACGACGGAGAAGTCCGCCCCCAAGTCCACCGGCGCGAAGAAGAGCACGGCGAAGAAGACCGCGGCGAGGAAGACCGCGGCGAGGAAGACCGCGGCGAAGGAGTCCACGCCGAGGAAGTCCACTGCGAAGAAGACCACGCCGAAGAAGTCCACGGCGAAGAAGCGGACGTCGTCGAGCGGCGGCACGTCGGCGAAGAAGACCGCGTCCTCCCGCAGACGCACCTCGGCCTGACGGGGACGCGGCCCGAGGACGACGCGGCCCGAGGACGACGCGGCGCGAAGACGACGCGGCCCGACGTCGCCCCGCGAACGGATCACGGCCGGCGGCCTCTTGCCGCCCGGCAGGCCGTACCGCCCCGCCGCCCCGCTGTCGTACGCCCCCCGTACGCTACGGCCATGAGCGCAGAGGCCCCCTCGGGACGGGTGATCGACGGCCGCTTCACGCTGGTGGAGCGGCTCGGCAGCGGTGGCATGGGCATGGTCTGGCGGGCCCGCGACGAGGCGCTCCACCGCGATGTCGCCCTCAAGGAGGTACGGCCCCCGGACCCGGCGCTCGCGGAGTACGACCCCGAGGGCGCCCGCACCCTGCGCGCCCGGGTGCTGCGCGAGGCCCGTGCCCTGGCCCGGGTCGACCATCCGAACGTGGTCACCGTCCACCACATCGTCGACCCCGGCGAGGACGGCTACCCGTGGATCGTGATGGAGCTGGTGGCCGGCTCCTCCCTGCACGACCGGCTCGCCCACGGGCCCATGGAACCCGCCGACGCCGCCGAGCTGGGACGCGGCATCCTCTCCGCCCTCCGCGCCGCCCACGCCGCCGGCATCCAGCACCGCGACGTCAAGCCCGCCAACGTGCTGCTGCGCCCCGACGGCCGCCCGGTCCTCACGGACTTCGGCATCGCCGCCATCCGCGAGTCGACCAGCCTCACCATGACGGGCGCCCTCATCGGCTCGCCCGACTACATAGCCCCCGAGCGGATCCGGGGCACCGAGGGCGACCCGTCCTCCGACCTCTGGTCCCTCGGCATGATGCTGTACGTCGCCGTCGAGGGCCACCACCCGCTGCGCCGGGCCACCACCCTGGCCACCCTGGCCGCCGTTCTCGACGAGGAGATCCCGCCGCCGGTACGGGCCGGATCCCTCACCCCGGTGCTCGACGCACTTCTCACCAGGGACATCCCGGCCCGCCCGGACGCCGAGGCCCTCGACCGTCTGCTGGCCGAGGCCGTGCGCACGGGCGGGGGTCCCGCCCCGACGCCCACGGAGCCCGTACGGGACCGGCCCCCGTCCGCGCGGCCCGGGTCCGTGCACAGCACGCCCACGCAGACGGCCGCCACGCCGCCGCCCCGGCCGCGACCCGCGCCCGTGTCCGTGCCGCCCCCGTCACCCGTGTCCGACCGGAAGCCTCCGGCGTCCGCACGGCCCGGCGGGCCCCTCGCCCCGCCCTCCTCGCCCGAGGGCCCGGAGGACCGCGTCCCGACGGGCTACGGCTTCCCGCCCCCCGCCGCCACGCCCGCGCCCGCACCCGGCGGCGATCCGTACCAGCGGCCCGCCACCGATCCCTACGACGCCCCGGACGAGCGCGGCCGCCGCGTCGAGCGCCGGGTCTGGCGGATCAGCGCCGCGTCGTCCGTCGTCTCGGCCGTGGTGATCGCGGGCGCCATCCTCTGGACGGCCGACCCGTTCTCGTCCCGGGGCTCCGACAACGACGACCGCCCGCGCGACCGGGCGAGCGCCCCTCAGGTCTCCGCTCCGGCGCCGGACCCGGTGGCCGGCGACACCGGCGGGTCCGGTGGCACCGGCGACACCGGGGAGGAGGCACCGGAGACCGTGGACCTGCTGACCCCGGACGGCGCACGGGCGGCGATCGAGGCGATGAAGCCCCTCATGGGCGGGACGAAGGTCACCGACTTCACCCTCTACGGCGAGCACGCCTCCGCCGACGCGCCGCTGAAGTCCAACGCCGCGCTGTACGACCGCTTCAGCTACCGCGACGGCCGGGCGAAGAACAACGACATGGGCGGTACCCTGCCGTCCGGGTCCACGACGATCGACCTGGACTCCGTCGACTGGGACGCGCTCCCCGCCCTGCTGAAGACGGCGGAGAAGACGCTCAACGTCGACGAACCGGAGAGCCGTTACGTGATCGTGGACCCCTCCTCGCCCTTCCACGGAGACCGCCCGGTGCTGCGCGTCTACGTCTCCGACTCGCACGGCGGCGCCTATCTCACCGCCGAGCTGGACGGCCGGGTCATCGAGAAGAGCCCGCGCCCCAAGGGCTGAGCACCGGCTGGACCGGATCCGGAAGCTGCGGCAGGTCCAGGTCGAACGGGCTCCGCTCGATGACGTACGTGCAGCTGGTGTAGGAGTAGCCCGGCTGGACCTTCGTCCCGGAGGAGTAGCTGTCCACCCGCGCGGTCGCGCCCGTGCCGTGCTTGTAGAGGAAGTGGTACTCCCCGGCGGGAAGCCGGAGCCGGGCCTTGGGGTAGTTCCTGCCGCTCGCCCCGCAAGCCCGCCGCGAGCCTTCGGAGGCGCTGTACCGCTCACAGCCGGCGCAGGCCTTCAGCGTGGCGGTGCCGGTGACCGGACCGGTGTAGAGCACCTCGACCGCGTTCGGCGCGTCGTTGCTGATGACCAGCTCCATGCGTGAGCCGCCGGGCCGCTTCGACGGCGGCAGCCGCTTGCCCGCCGCCGGCCGGTCGTCGGCGATCTCCGCGGCTATGGCGATGTCCCGCGCCTGCCGTACCCGCCCGTCGCTCTTGTACGTCCGCGCGAAATCGGTCAGCGTCGTGCGCGCGTCGTCGAACTTCTCGTCCTTGAACTGGTCGACCCCACAGGCGTACACCCCGTCCACGACGCCCTTGTCGGCATCGCCGCGCATCGCCTTCACCTCCTCGGCCGGGAGGCCGGACGCGGTGGCGCCGAGGCCCCGCAGCACCTCGGTGGCCGCACACGGCTCGGCCCCCTTCAACGCCGCGACCTGCTCCTTGATCCGCTTCCCGATCGCCGGCCCCACCTGTCGCGCGGAGGCGGAATCGGGGAACGTGCGCAACAGCTCTCCCAGCTCCGTGCCGCCGCCGCCCGGCCCGCCCAGACGCGACACACCGCACCCGTACAACGAAACGGCGAGCGGTTCGTCGGGCCACGCGGCGAGCGCGCCCAGCAGCTTCTCGTCCACCGAGTCCGGCAGCGTCCGCAGATAGGTCAACGGTGCGACGGCCTCACAGAGCCGCTTCTCCGCGTACGGGGCGGAGACGGCGTCGTAGTACGTCTTCAGGCGGTCCGGGACGAGCTTCGCGGCCCGGGAGCCCGGATGGTCCTCGCCGAGCGCGCGATAGGCGTCGAGCGCCCGCTCGTACTCGCCCTTCGCCGAGCCGAACGGCTGCCCCGAAGCCGCCGCGACCCGCTCGTCCCCGGCCGCCAGCCGGTCCAGCAGCATCTGCTCCCGCGCCTCGTCCCGCGCGGAGCCGTACACCACGGCTCCGCCCGTCGGCACGGCGAGCAGCACCACGCCGAGCCCGACCGCCAGAACGGGCCGCCACGCCCCGCCCAGCGCCGAACGCCGGGCGATCCGCGCCCCGTCGGCGGCGGCGAGCACCAGCACGAGCAGATACCCGACGAGAACGCCCCCGGGCACCCCGTCCGGATCGGCCGGCAACGCCGCCCACAGCAGCACCGCCGTGGCCGCCCAGCACACCGCGGCCCGCACCCAGCGCCCCAACAGGGCGTAACCCAGCCCGAGTCCGGTCAGATTGAGCAGCGCGCCACCGGTCGCACGCAGGGGCGCACCGGGCGGCGGCGGCCCGACGGCCGGCGCGTGGGAGGGCGGCGGAGGTGGCACAGGCCCGCCGAACCCGGACCCGCCGACTCCCTGCCCCTGCCCCTGCCCCTGCCCGTGCTCCTGCCGCGCGGCCCCGTACCCATCGTCGGACTTCATAACGGTCCCCCCACCGTCGAGCCGAAAAAGTCACTCCGACTCTGCCCGGGGCCGTGCCGCCTCACGCGCGATCCGGCTTGCTATCTCGCCACATAGGCCGCTGAACGACGTGATGCAGGGGCGGGAGTTGCTGGACGAGGCCACAGAGAACGCACGCGAACGGGCTGCCGCGTATGGAGAAGATTCTTCAGACCGTCCTCGACGTGCGCGTTGAAGCCGGGCACGTCCGACGTCATCTTGTCGACGGACAGGTCCATGTCCGTCCCGCTGTGCCCGAGGTAGTGCGCCATGTGCCGCGCGGCGTCGTTGTCGCCCTTCCAGTCGGCCCGGCCCTTCCTCACGTCTTCCCGCACCCGCAGGTTCAGATGACCCGGTGTGTGAACCTCACGGGTTCGCCGAGAGCCGAGGCGGCACCGTCCAGATCCGCCATCCGGGCCGAGAGCGTGGCCTCGGCCAGCCGAGGAGGGAGAGCCGCGTTGAACTTCAGCCCCTGGAGGGCCCGGGGGTCCACCACCGGGAGGCACAGGCGCTCCCCGGCGTCGGACTTCGCCCGATGCCATTCCCGCTGCGTGAGGTCTTCGCGGAGCCGTACGTACATGTCGGTGGGCCGCTGAAGAGGGTCGGATACGGATGCCAGCGTGGCTGCCAGCGTCGCGTTGGCCTTGTATCCGGCCCAGGTCCACCAGCGAACATTGGTGTCGCGCCCACCACGCAGCAGCACCGTGCCGGCAGGGTCCACCAGTTCCTCCCCCGTGGCGCGCAGCTGATCGAGAGCGCCGTCCGCGCGCCGGGTGAACGCCACCCGTGGTGTCGCGCCGAGCATGACCTCTCGTGCCGCTCGGGTCAGCGCGTAGGACGACGTGCGGGACAGGCCCACGCCGCCCCAGCGCGCCTTTCCACCGCCGTCGACCGGTTCGACGAAGCAGCGTCGGCGCGACCAGTCGATGTAGGTCACCTGCCAACTGCGCCCAGCGAGCAGGAGACGACGTGGGCCCGCGACCCGCTCCGTCAGCAGCACGGGGTCCGTCGTACCGATCTCCGTGCGTCCGGTCAGGACGGTGAACTCCGGGGCGGCGGTGAAGACAGCGGTCAGGTCCATGAAGTGCCGGTACCCGAAGCGCTTTTCCGCTTCAGGTCCGATGAACATCAGACCGGTGTCACGGTTCAGGAACCCGGCTTCCACCAGATGCCGTACGAGGGGCTCGGACGCGGGACCGAACGGGCCCAGCCCGCCCCACCACTCCTGCCACAGGCGGTCTCCCACCCGCTGTTCCTGGAGACAGAGCGCGAGGATCTGCTGAGCGACGATGTGCCGGGGTTCCGGCGGAGCGACAATGGGCTCGACCCAGCCGCGTGTCCACAGCAGCAGAAGGGCGGCCGCAGACAGCAGGGCCGCCTCGTCGAGGGTCAGGAAGAGGCAGTTGCGCTGGGATCCGGGCCTGCGACCGGTACGGCCGAGGCGTTGCAGGAAGGACGCCACCGTGCTCGGTGAGTCGATCTGGACGACGCGGTCGAGGTCTCCGACGTCGATCCCGAGTTCGAGTGTGCTCGTGGAGACGATCACGCAGTCGCGGGCGTCACTGAAGGCCTCCTCCGCGCGTCTGCGCTCGTCCGCGGAGAGCGAGGCGTGCGACAGGAAGGTGGTGACACCCTTGGCGCGCAGACTCTGCCCGAGCTCTTCGACCTGTTTGCGCGACTCGCAGAACACCAGACGCTTCTCGCCCCGGTGCAACGCGGCGATCACCGTGGCCGCGTTGGCCAGGGAACCCACGTAGTCCAGTTGGACATCGCCGGCGGGGGCCGTCTCCGAGGGAGCCGAGGAGGGTGTAACCGCGGAGGGCGCCCGGGGAGCGATCACCCGTGCGCCATGATCGTCCGGCTCGTCACGGCCGCGTGCTCCTCGCAGCCACGTCAGCAACTGCTCCGGGTTTCCCACCGTCGCCGAAAGCCCCACGCGCTGGACAGGACGGCCCGCCACGCGTTCCAGCCGTTCTAGCACGGCGAGCAGGTGCCAGCCCCTGTCGTCGCCGGCGAAGGCGTGCACCTCGTCCACCACGATGCCGCGCAGACCGGAGAAGAACGCCGTGTGGTCGACGTTGACACTGACCAGCATCGCCTCAAGTGACTCCGGGGTGGTCAGCAGCACGTCAGGGCGTTCGCGAAGGATGCGCTTCCTGCGGGTCTGGGCCACGTCCCCGTGCCAGAGGGCCGCGGTGCGTCCCAGCCAAGAAGTGTAGGTCTCCAGCCGGGGCAGCAGGTTGTTCAAGAGGGCTTTGAGCGGACAGACGTAGAGAAGGGACGTGCCGGTCCACCTCTCCCGTTCCATACGGGACAGCAGGGGAAAGCACGCCGCTTCGGTCTTGCCTCCGGCGGTGGGTGCGAGCAGCAGGGCGTCCGCGCCGCCGGTCAGCGGCCCGATGGCCTCCTCCTGGAGGGGCCGCAGCCCGGCCCAGCCAAGGGTGTTCACGATGTGATGGACGAGCCCGGGGTGAAGCAGATCGAGCGGATCGGTGGACTCGGCAGGTACGGACGGCTCGCTCACGGAAGGTCCAGCTCGATTTCGTCGGCGTCGGCGGCCGCCGCGTTGCGCTCGATGTCGCTCATCTCGTTGGAACTCATGGTCAGCGCGTAGTGCTGACGCGGATCGAAGTCGTCGAACTGGTCGACCCGGTCCAGGACGTCACCGACGAGCTTCTTGAGGAACAGCCGGGGCGCGACGCCGACCCGGCCTCCGAGAGCCCCGCCCACCGCGGCGGCCAGCTCCGAGATGTACGCGTCGTCCACGACGGCTCTGACCCGTCCGGAATCGCCGGCGCCGTCCGCGTACAGGTCGCGGATCGTGGTGCCGAGGCCCACCAGGGACGCGTGGGTGAAGCCGGGAAGCCGCACCTGTACGGCACGCGGGTTGTCGAAGCGGGGGTCGGTGGTGAAATCGGTGGCGAGCCGTTGCGCCAGCGGTGCCAGACGCTGCACACCCTGCTGGCCTTCGAAGAACGCGGGGGTCCCCGTGATCAGCAGATACAGGCCGGGAAAGCGCCCTGAGTGCACCTCGTCGATGAGCTGGCGCAGAGCGTTGAGCGCCTTGTCCCGTGCGTCCGAGCGGACCCGCTGGAGTGTCTCCACCTCGTCCAGCACGACGAAGAGGCCCTTGTGCCCGGAGTCGCGCAACACGGTGAGCAGGCCCTGGAGGAAGCCGAAGGCCCCGAAGTGGTCGAGGTCGCCGCGGACTCCGACGGCCCTGCGGGCCGAGGCGGCCACATGCGGCTGGCCTCCCAGCCAGGCCAGCACGGCGGCCGCGGTTCCTTCGTCGCCGGAGGTCAGTGCGGTGCGGTAGCCGCGGAGCGCGGTGGCGAAGGAGGGGGCGTGCCGGGACACCTCGCTGAGCCGGGCCGCCAGCAGCCGTTCCACCTCCTCCGCGAGATCCTCCTCGGCGGCGCCCGCGGACAGCGCGTCCTCTTCCAGCGCGTAGAACCAGGCGTCCACGACGGGGCGCAGCGCGCTCGGGGGAAAGCCGGAGGTCGTCAGGCGCTCGGTGAGACGGCGGTAGACGGTCTCCAGTTTGTGCAGGGGCGTTTCGGTCTCCGAAACCTGGATCTCGGCCACGGCGAAGTTGCGGCGCTTGGCCCGCTCGCCGAGCCACCGGGTGAAGAAGGTCTTGCCGGACCCGTATTCACCCCGCACCGCCTTGAAGACCGAACCACCCGAGGCCGCTGTGTCCAGTTCGGCGTCGACTGCCTCCTCGAACCTGCCGAGGCCGGTGGCGAGCAGGTCGAGCCCGCTTTCAGGGACGGCGCCCCGGCGGAGGGCGTCGATCACCTCGCGGCGGCGGGCGGCACTGACGGAACCGGTGCGTTCGAGGCGGTCGTTACTCACCCCGCCAGTCTCGCATCCGACCGACCTCGGCGAAGATGCGGCTGAAAATCGCCTCAGCAGATCATTGTGAGGGCCGAATGATTGACACCGTCGCTATTTCCTTGCTCCTATTATCAGTTGCATAGTTTCGGTCGAAGGTGGGGAATAGGCAGCGTGGCGCTCGACAATCCGGACCTCAAGGACGTACTCAAGGACGTCACATCCGGCGCACTTCAGTTGCCGGACTTCCAGCGGGAGTGGAAGTGGGACGACGAGCGGATCAGGGCGCTCATCGCGACGGTGACCCTGAAGTACCCGCTCGGTGTGGTGATGGCACTGCACACCGGAGGCGCGCCCCAGTTCAAGGCGCGAGCACTCAAGGGTGCGGAGGACGGTGAGACACAGGTGCCGGACCTGCTGCTGCTGGACGGGCAACAGCGGCTCACCTCACTTTTCCAGGCGCTGCACCAGGACAAGCCGGTGGAAACCGTCGACGCTCGCGGCAAGAACCTCAAGCGGTGGTATTACGTCGACATCGAGAAGGCGGTAGGGCCCGCGGCGGACCGGGACGACGCGATCGTCTCGGTGCCCGAGGACCGCATTCTCAAAAGGGACTTCGCCCGCCGGCCGGGACGGGATCTCAGCTCCGTCGAGCTGGAGTGCGCGGCCGGCTTCTTTCCCCTCCACTACGTCTTCGACACGCAGCGGGTAGGCGCCTGGCAGCAGGAGTTCGTCAAGAATCCGGCCAACTGGCCCGTCTGGATGAAGTTCCAGGAGCAGGTACTGCACAACATGCTGTCGTTCGACGTACCGATGATCAAATTGTCCGCCACCACCACGATGGACGCCGTGTGCGCGGTCTTCGAGCGCGTCAACACGGGCGGCGTGCCGCTCAACGTCTTCGAACTGCTGACCGCCACCTACGCGGGCAATCAGGCACATGCCGAGGAGCACGGCGACTACTACCGTCTCCCGGACGAGTGGCACGGGATCAAGAAGAAGCTCACCTCCGCCTATCCGGTCTTCGGCCGACCCGAGGCGGGGCCCGACGACGGCCTGAGCAGCAGCGACTTCCTCCAGGCCGTCGCCCTGGTCCGGACCTGGGAGGCCAAGCGGTCGGGCCGCAGCATCTCGGTGTCCTGCAAGCGCCGGGACCTGCTCGAACTGCCGCTGGAGGACTTCCGCCGGCTCGCACCGAGGGTGGCGGAGGCATTCGCCTGGGTGGGGGGTTTCCTGCGGCGCCAGTGCATCGTCCGCACAGCCGACCTCCCCTACCGCACACAGCTGGTGCCCCTCGCGGCCGTCCGGGCCCTCATCGGCGACGAGACGGACAGCCCGGGAGCGGACGACCGGATCACCCAGTGGTACTGGTGCGGCGTGATGGGGGAGATGTACGGCGGGTCGACCGAGAGCCGCTTCACCCGTGACGTCGAGCAGCTGGTCAGCTGTATCCGCGAGGACGGCAGCGTCCTGGTGCCCGACACCGTCGCCGAGGCCGCCTTCCTCTCCGACCGGCTGGACACGCTGACCACCCGCAACAGCGCCGCGTACAAGGGCATCTACGCCCTTCTCATCAAGCAGGGCGCGGTGGACTGGTACTTCACCGACGGGCCGCTGGTCCCCGACCGGCTGGTGGAGCACGCGGTGGACGTCCGGCCGATCTTCCCCAAGGAGTGGATCACGAAGAACCACCGGGGCCGCGCCGCTCAGGCCAACTCGATCGTCAATAAGACCCCCCTCTCCCTGCGTGCCAGCAAGAGCATGACGGGCCCCCCGCACGCCTACCTCAAGACGCTCACGCTGGAGTCGGGAGTGCGGCCGGAGTGGTTCGGCGACGTCCTGGTCACGCATCTCGTCGATCTGACCGCGCTGGAGACCGACGACTTCGAGACGTTCTACGAGCACCGTGCCAAGCGGTTGCTCGCCCTGGTGGACTCGGCCATGGGCAAGCGGACCGTCTTCCGTGACGCACAGGACCGGTGAGCGCCGCCATGCCCCAGCACCCCACCGAGGCTGAGCTCCGCGCTCTCAAGGGCAAGCAGATCCCTGTGCTGCGCCTCCTGGCGCTCTTCGGCGCCCGCCTGCGGAACGAGCTCACGGTCCCGCTCATCGAACAGGCACTCAAGGACGCCGGTCTGTCCACCCTCCCGGACTTCGCCACCTGCGGCAGCGGCGCCGACATCCAGATCGTGGCCCGCGCGGCGGTTCCGGATCCCCCCGAGCCGTCCGAGGAGGAGCCGGAGGAACTGCCCGGCGGCGGGCTGCCGCAGAACCCCATCAGGATCGGCGACATCCCGGCCGCCGTGAGCGGTCTGTGCTCGGTGACGCCGGACAAGAAGCTCTCCGAGGTCACGTATCTCATGCGGAGCAGGAACTACTCGCAGATCCCCGTCATCGAGGCCGGCTCGATCCTGCACGGCGTCGTCACCTGGCGATCGGTGGTCAAGGCCTACGAGAAGGTGAACCACCCCGGCCTGCCGGAAGCGCTCATCGACCCTCCCGTCGTCGAGGCGCACCACGACTTCTTCTCATTGCTCCCACGGGTGAGCGAGGAGGGATATCTCCTGGTCCGTGCCAACAACGGATCGTTCAGCGGCATCGTGACCGCGGCGGACATCACCGAGAGGTTCGGTGCGACCGCCTGGCCGTTCTTCGTCATCGGGGAGATCGAGTTCAGGCTGCGCAAGTGTCTCGGCGCGAAGATCGGCCCGGACGCGATCCGTGCCGTCCAGCCCAACCAGGCGCGGATGCAGACGGGCCTGATCACCGACCTGATGTTCAACGGTTACGTGAAGCTGCTGGACGGCGAGCAGCAGAATCCGGCGCTGCGCGCGAAGGCCGACGAGAACTGGAAGGCGCTCGACTGGCGCATGAACCGCATCCAGTTCGTGCGCCAGCTCGACCGCGTCCGGGTCATCCGCAACAGCATCGCGCACTTCGACGCCGAGCCCCTCACATCGCGGCTGAGTGACGAACTGCGCGGATTTCTCCGTATCCTGCGCGAACTCACCTGAGGGACAGCGGGTGTCGGGCCGCCAGGGCCCGGCACCCGCGCCGGGCTACCGCAGCTCGAACTGCTCCCGCAGAAGCGCCTCGTCCAGCCGTAGCGTCCGTCCGTCCGGCAGCGCCTCCAGCACCTGCGCGCCGTCGAAGTTCAGCAACTGCCGCAGCACGGCTCCGAAACCGTCCGCCCCGCTGGCGCGCACACCCGCTCGCTGCGCCAGCGCTGTCACCGGCAACGTGCCTCCGGCGTCCAGCAGGGCCCGTATAGCCTTCTCCACCTGCAGCAGGTTGGGCTTGCGGGCCAGCACGGTGACCTGCGTAGCGAAGAGTTCGGACGCGAGCAGGTCGTCGACGAGCGCGTCCTTCGGCAGCACCAGTCCGACCGAGAGCAGCGTGCCCCCTTCCGCGGGAGTGCTCGGGGTGAGTGTTACGTCGAACAGCGCGTCGGGGCCCTTGTCGGCCTGCGGCTGCGCCTTCCTGCGCTGGACCGGTTTGGGCGGAGGCAGAGTCGCCGCTGATGTGCTCGTGGCCGGTCGCGGGTCGAGCGACCACCACGACGGCTGCTGGCTGCCCAGCTCTCGCCAGCCGCCGGGCGGCTGGGCGCCGAACGGCAGGAACGCCAGCACGGGAATGGTGACCTCGGCCAGGGACGCCCCGCCGTGGTAGCCCGCCCGCCGGTCGGTGTAGCGGGAGTCCGCGTCCCACAACGCCACGATCGCACCCCCCGGTTCCGGTGCGAGGACCCGTGGTCCGGCCAGCCGGATCTCCGCGTCGCCCACCGGCCCCCCGGCCACTCGGTGCCGGGCCGAGAGCGGAGCGTCCGCTTCGGTCCGCACTCCGTGCCGGTCCACGACGTGACCGTGATCACTGGTGAGGATCACCGCGCGACCCTGCTCGGCGGCCAGCCGCAGCAACTGCCGCAACTGCCCTATGTCGTTCAGCCGCCAGCTGCCGTCCCCCAGCTTCTGGTCACCGGCCAGCCTGTCGTCCACGGTGTTCAGCACCACCGCGACATGGGTACGGTCACCGTCCAAAGCATCACGCAGCCCCGCCCCGAGGGTGCTTCCGCTGCTCTCGCTCCGCAGATCGTCCTTGTGGAACACCGCGACGTCCGCGCCGCCCCAGAAACGGTGGCCGGGGAACAGCCGCTTCTCGTCCGCCTGGGTGCCCGACATCAGCCGCGCGGCGAACAGGGAGGTCCGGGAAACCGACGTG
The DNA here is from genome assembly GCF_000377965.1 of Streptomyces sp. CNB091. Classification (NCBI taxonomy): domain Bacteria; kingdom Bacillati; phylum Actinomycetota; class Actinomycetes; order Kitasatosporales; family Streptomycetaceae; genus Streptomyces; species Streptomyces sp. CNB091. Next base: position 140,901 of record NZ_KB899000.1, on the reverse strand, counting down.
ACGGTCGGAAGCGCTGCGGCCATGCCCCGGCGCCGGGGTGTGCCCTTCGCCCTGGGCAGCGGGTCGTACTCGACCCAGTGTTCGCGCAGTTCCTCGCCCAGCTCGGAGGCGATCGCCGCGCTCATACCGTCCAGGACGAGCAGCAGGACACGGCGCTCTTCGGCCTTCACCACTGGTGCGACCACCGTCGGCAGGAACGTCTCCACGGTCAGCATCGTGCCGGGGTCGGTGCCGTTGGCCGTCCAGGTGGCGAGGAGGTCGGCGAAGCGACGGTCGATCTCGCGCCGCTGTTCGCGTACCGCGCCACAGAGGGTGTTGTAGGCGGAGGTGAGCGAGGCCGCGGGGTCACCTCCGGCCTCGATGTGGTCCAGGGCGAGGTCGACCCAGCCGGTCTCCGCCATGTGCCGGCCGATCCCGGCTTCGACGTGCGGACTCTCCGGTTCCGGCCCGGTGGCCAGCCAACGGGTCAGCCGCTGGGCCATCACGACTCGCTGGATACGGGTCCGGGCGTCGGGATCGGCTGCCTGCCGGTGCTCCTCCAGCGAGGCCACGGCACCGCTGACGTCCTCCGGACCGCCGCCGGACAACGCCCGCCCCGCCGCGTCGAACAGGGCCTCCAGTCCCTCTGCGAGTACGGGACTCGTGCGGGCGGCCCGTTCCGCACCGAACTGGCGAACCAGCGAGGAGGCCCGGTCGAGCGTGGAACCGGCCAGGCGGCGTGCCCCTGCCGCCGGGTCCGGGGCACCGGTGCGCCCGGTCAGCAGGAGCCCCGAGACGAATTCCTCGCAACACCGTCCGAATGCCGCCGCCATCGAGTCCAGAGCCTCGCCCCGTACGGGCGGCTCCTCGCCGAACCAGCGTTCGGCCCGCCCACGGGCCCGGTAGTCCTCGGCCTCGGCCCCGGGGCTCGCCCACAGCGCGGCGCAGACCAGCCCGAACGCCACGGCGTCCGGCCCGTGTCCGGCGTCGACCAGGGTGATCAGGGCCCGCCCGGCCGGCCCGGTCCGGTCATCCTTGCCCAGGAAGTCCGCCAGTCCGTCCCGCTCCGGCCTGCGCAGGGCCAGCAGCCGTTCGGGGCCGCCGGGAGTCAGCGACCAACGGAGCAAGGTGTGCACATCAAGGGTGTCGCCACCCGCGAGGGTTTCCGGCGGACCCTCCGCGGCCGGATCGCCGCTGAATTCAGGCTCGGCCGACGCACCGGCGTCACCGTCGCCCGGGTCGCGGTCGGGGTCGTACCGGCCGATGCCCAGCCTGCGCAGAGCGAGCGAGGTCAGGGCGGTGGAACGGGTGAGTATGCCGCCCCCGAGCTGCGGCCAGCCCCCCGGCGGGCTGGCATCCAGCAGCGCTTCGGCCGCCCAGTTGTCCTGTTCGAGACGCGGGTCCCTCCCCCTGGCAGCGAACGCCTCCCGCACGACGTCCCAGGTGTCGACCGCGTTCACCCGCTGCTTGTGCACCTTCGCCAGCAGGTCGGGACCGAGCTCCGCCTCCTCCCGGTCGGTCAGGACCACCAGGACGTCGGGCCCGGCGGCCGCCGGGCGCTGGTGGGCGAGGACCAGTTCGTACGCGGCCAGCGGCGAGGGGGCGCCCACCACCACGGCCCGGCGTTGCTCGCCCCAGGTCAGCGGGGACGGACCGTCCCACACGGGCTCCGCCCGCAGCAGCACCGCCCGCCGCTTGCCCTGGGCCAGGCCCCCGGACTGCGAGGCCAGGTACTGGGTCACGGTAGCCGTGTTGAGCCGCACCGCGCCGGCCGCGGTGTTCGTCGCACCGGCCGTGCCGGTCGTCGGCCGGGTCATTCCACTACCCGCCAGGTGATCTCGACCGTCGCGTCGGGCTCCGCCGCGGTCAGCCCCGCGAGTTCGGCCTGCAGTTCGGCGATGGCACGGGCCGCCGTGGTCCGTCCTCCTCCCGACCGACGCGGAGCACGCCCCGGCAGCGGGTGGGTCGTCGGGACCGGAGGCCGGTTCGTCCCGGTGTTCAGGTCGATGTCGTTCGGTGTGGCGGGCCGGTCGACCGCGGGGGCGGTGGCCGGAGGGGGAGCCACCGGTGTGGCCGGCTGGCTCCGGTCGATCACCGCCACGAGTGCGCTCCGGGCCTCGCCGAGCGCACCCTTCAGATCCGTGGTGCGCTGGTCGGCACGGGCTGCTCCGCGCAGCGACTCCAGGACCGCCTCGCCCGCCGCACCGTAGTTCGGGGCGAGCCTCAGCATGTCCCAGGCAGCTCCGGCCAGAGCCGAGGCCACCGCCTCGGCCTGCTTGACCGACGCCCCGTACCGTCCTGCCGACACCTCACCGAGGTCGAAGCCGGCGAAGCCGGTGATGATCTGCTTGGCCCCCGCCGAGCCGCCGGCAGACTCCCGCTCCAGCGCCACCAGCGAGTCGAGCAGGTCCCGCGAACGGCGGGCCAGCGCGAGCCGGCCGCCTTCGTCCGCCTCGTCCAGGCCGAGCAGCGCGGAGCGCTTCTCGAGCTCCCGTACGAGGTCGGCCGCGTGCGGCTGGTAGGTCCTGGCCTGGTGGCCGATCCGCCGGGCGAACAGGCCGACCATCCGGCCGCGCCGCAGCTTCGGGGGCTGCTCGCCGAAGATCTCCCAGAACCGTTGTCCGGCCTCTTCCCAGACCGCTTCCTCCGGGAGCGGCTGGGAGCGAAGTGCGTAGACCGGCTTGACGGCGGACGGCTCGGGCGCCGGGTCGAGCAGAGAACCGCTCTGCACCCACACCCGGTCGTCCATCTCCGCGTAGGCGGCGATGACCAGGTGCGCCAGCAGCGGATCGAGCCCCATGGGCGCCGGCCGGTCGATCCACTCGCTGAGCTGGACGACGCTCAGGTCACCCGGGCCGCCCTCGGTACGGGCCTGGAGGCCGAAGTGGTCCACCCACCGGTTGGAGAGCCGGAAGTACGCCTCCTTCTGCTGTCCGAGGCCGAGCGGCGTGCCGATCCTCCGCATCGCGGACCGGTCCTTGGCCGGGATCTCCGCCTGCCGGTCGCCGGCCTCCGTCGCCGCCCGGATGTGCCCGAAGACCGTGCGGACGTCGGAGGACCGCACCGCCGTACCGGTGTTCTCCGGGTCCAGGTCGGGGTGGGCGGGGAACTGGTGGGCCAGCAGCTTGTCCACGACATGGCGGATCCCGGCGTGCAGCGACATCCCGATGGACACCCGCAGCCCGGAGACGTCCGGCAGCGGCTCGAAGTGCTCGTTGAACGACACGTCGACGTCGCTCGGCTTCTTGTCCGCACATCCGTAGGCCTGTTTGAACGCGGCCTTCACCGCCTTGGTGAGTGAGTCCCGCTGTCCTTCGAGCAGGCCCTTGGCACGGGCCCGGTTGTCGGCGTTGAGGTGCCGCGCGTACACGGTGTCGAAGCGCCGCTGGTCCGCCAGCGCGTAGTCGATCACGACCAGCCGCTGGAAGTCCTTGAACCGGGCGGCGGACAGGTGGGTCGGAATCCAGGCGACGGTACGGGGCCGGGCCCCGGGAAGGGTGCGCAGGGTGCCCATCCGGTTGGCGTCCTCGACGGGCCCCGACTCGCCCTCGTGGTAGGGCAGGTCCAGGACGATCCGCCACAGCCCGTCCTGGCCGGGCGAGAAATCGTGGTCGGGGAAGTCGTCGGCGTCCGCGATGTTGCCGAAGACCACCTCCGCCGTGCGCTCCGATCCTCGCCAGACGAGCTGCAACTCGTCCGCGACCAGACGTTCCTGGAGCGACAGCCCCAGCTCCTCGGCGAGCAGCCGCTTGGCGAGGGCCCGCCGGTTGGACGAGCTGTTGTTCACGTCGGCGTTGGCGATGACGGAGTCGACGTCCACCCCGGCCAGCTCGAGCCGCACACCGGGATTGGCGTCCGTGCCGGTCGCCTTGATCTCGGCGAACCGCGAGGCCCACTCGTCGACCTTCGTCCTGATCACCCCGACCTCGGCACCGGGGATGGGGGAGAGGACCGAGCCGTGGTTCAGGGCTCCGAGCCGCCGGATGGTCAGGTCCCGCAGGGCGGGCACGCTGGGCGCCAGCGCGGACAGCAGCAGCGTGCACATCAGCCGGTCGTCGCCGATGAAACCCCGGCACCGGTTGGCCAGCTGCGGATCGGTGACGGTGTCACGACGGTGCCGGTAGCGCTCGATGTCCTCCTCGGTGATCTCGTACGTGGCCAGCAGGTGCGGGCGGAGCTTGGCGCGGTACAGCTTGTCGGCCGCCTGGAACTCCACCTTCAGACTGTCCACGAACGGCTTGTCCCCGCCGTCCGCGATCACGGGATACAGATCGCCGAGCGGGATCAGGTTGTCCAGCGTCGCGGAGTCGCGGTGCGCGGCCAGGAGCTGCCCCATCAGCTTCAGACCGGTACGGGACCGCTGAAGAGCCGAGGAGATGTGCACCAGCGTGTCCATGAACGCGGGCGTGAAGGGGTAGGTCAGCCGGAACGACTCCTCGTCCGCGCCCGTCGTCCCCTCGTCCGACCCCAGCAGGACGTCCCACACCTGGGGCCCGACCCGCTTGATCTTGGCGAACGCCACGTCCAGCTTCGCGGCGGCCTCCGGGTTCTTCGGCGACAGCAGCCGGGCGTGGGCGACCTGGGGCAGGTTGCGGTCCTCCAACGTGATCGTGTCGAAGCGCCCCGAGGCGAGTCGCAGACTGTCCTGGATCGCGGCCTCGGCAGCCCCGGAGATCTCCTCGCCGACCAGTTCCCGCAGGTCACGCTGGCGGGCGATGAACGACACGATCGGTACCGCGCGCCGGGAGTCCGCGCCCTCCACGAAGTTCGTGATCTTGTCCGCCTCGCGGGAGACGAACTTCTGGTCGTGCACACGGTTGGCGAGCCAGAGGATCAGCTCGTCCATGAAGAGGATCAGCCCGTGGTAGCCGAGGGATTTGGCGTGCTCGGCGATCACCGCGAGGCCGGCGTCCAGCGAGATGAAGCCGTGCTCGTCCTCGGCGGCGTTCCGGGTGAAGCCGGGGAACCACGTGGCGCACGCGTCGTGCACGAGTTTGGCCCGCAGCTCGGCGGGGGTGCTCGGGTTGACCAGGTCGGGAGCGACCTCGTCCTCGCCCAGTTCCGCGGCCGCGAGCGCGGTGGACAGCAGCTCGGGAGTCCACGCGAACTCGTCGCCCCAGTCGTCCCCGTCCCCGTCGGAGCCCTCGCGCCCGGCACCCGAGTCCGCCCCGGCGAGACCCTGGATGAAGGCAGAGTCGCCCATCCGCTCCCGGTGGGAGTGGATGTCCTGGAAGAGGGAGTCGGTCCGGTACACCTGCGGGGTCGGCGCCTGCGGGTGGAGCGCCTTGACATGGCTGACGTATCCGCCGAGCACCCGCTGCTCCAGGGACTTCGCCCCGAGCATGTGGTATGGCACGAGCAGGAACTTCTTGCGGTCGCCGCCCAGCCACTCGTGCTTGCCCAGGACCGGGTCGAAGTCCCTCCGCGCCCGTGCGGCCTCGTCCCCGCGCAGGAGCGCGTGCAGAACGGCCATGAAGTGTGACTTACCGGAACCGAACGAGCCGTGCAGATACGCGGCCTTCGAGGTGTGCCCGTCCAGCGCGGCCTTGATCAGCCCGAGGGCCTCGTCGAAGTTCTCCAGCAGCCGTTCGGTGACGACGTAGTTCCGCAGCGCGTCCGCCGCACCGTCCTGGGTGACCGCCTCGGCGAGCTTGAGCACGTAGTCGGAGGTCGAGATGGATGTCTTGATGTGGAAGACATCCCGGAGGAGGGGGGCCGTGGCGGCTGTCGGGGCCATCTCTGTCTCGCTTCTCCTGGATTTCCTGCGTGTGCGGCGATCGGGCGTCCCGCCGCGGGCGGCTGCGCGCACGCCTGCGGGCCCGGCCCCGATCGTATCCGGCTGGGAGGGCCGTGCGGCGGGGTGGGAGGGAGGGCTGAGGAGACCGGGCCCCATGGCATTCCGCCGTCCTTTCCGCCATGCCCGCGCAGCGGGCTACGGAGCCTTGCTCGCGGGCGGAGGCGTGATGGACGGTTCGATGGTCGACCGGACGTAGATCCGCGTGGTGCCGGGTGTGAACTCGTGGGCGAAGAGGTCGACGCAGCGTTGGAGGTACTTGCCCTCCGGGGACGCGAGGTCGTCCGGGCACAGGCTGGTCATCCGCATCCCTTGGACGAACGTCTCCGGTTCGGGCAGTCCGAGGTGACCGAAGGCGGCTGCCGGGCGGTAGCCCTTTCCCTTGGGGTGGGAGTTCGCGATCATCACGGTGCCCTTCTCGATGAGCCGGCCCGTGTACGTCACCGCTTCCTCGCTCGGAAGGACGAAGGACAGCAGACCGGTGTCGTATCGCTGCCCGACCTTGTAGCTCGCGCGCCTGTCCGAAGCACTCTCCGGAATGCGGATGCCGAGCTCGCCGCTCATCCAGGTGGGTGTGGCCCCGTCCTCCCAGCAGCAGGTCATCTCCTGGTCCGTCAGGTCCGACGACACGTCGTCGGCGACGCAGGAGACCACCCCGATCGTGGCGGCGACGCAGGCGAGGAGCACCAGGACGACGACGACTGCTACCGGCATACGACGGCGAGTCACCGACCGCTCGCCGACAGTGGCCCTACTGGAGCTGCTCATCGGTCATTCACCGTGCTTCCTGCTGTTCACGGCCCGGGTCAGTGCGGTCACCCTCGCGCCCTGGCTCATCCGGCGCGGGCAGCGGGCCATGGCTCGGGGCCGATCCGCCCAGATCGTAGTGTTTGACGGAGCTGCTGCCCGCCATGTCGAACTCCTGGGCGATGCCGGTGGTGTGGAGGCGGGCCATCCGGCCATCGGGAATACCGATGTCTCCGCCTCCAGGAAGATCGATGGTCACTGCCTTGCTCTCGTCCCAGTTGTAGCGGTCCCACGCATTGGCCTGATAGTCGAGGCCGACCCTGGGGTCGCCACTCGCATCGGGAACCACGGTGACCACTCCGGTCACATTGGACCTGGTGGATCCGACCGCGAAGAACCAGTTCTCGTTGGTGCCTTTGGCGAAACTGAAGTCGCGGTTGCTGGTCTCCACCGGGATCGCGACGGGCTGTCCGCCGTTACGTCGGAACTCAGCGAGGGCCTGTTCACGCCATGCGTCCTGGTGCGCCGTGATGCGGCCCTCGATATGTGAGCGGAAGTCGGATACGTCCGACATCATCTTGTCGACCGGCAGCTCCATGTCCGTCCCGCTGTTCCCCAGGTAGTGCGCCATGTGGCGTGAGGCGTCGTTGTCGCCCTTCCAGTCGGCGGCCTCGGCGACCAGGTTCATCTTCTCCCGGACCCTGCGATCCTCGGCGTCTGGCTCTTCGGCGCCGTGGGGCCCGGAGCCCCGGTCGGGGGCCGCCTTCTTGACGGTCGGAGCGAGCAGTCCCGCCGCGAGCAGGTCGTCCTTGTGCCCGGTCCACAACTCCGCACGAGCCTGGGGGCTCAGTGACGTCCACAGCCGCCGCAGCTCGGCCCGCTGCGCTGTGCTCGCGTCGCTCCCGAGCGAGGCGAGCTTGGTGGCGCGGGGTAGTTGGTCCTCGTCGAGCGAGGTGTACGTCGCGTGCCCCGCGTTGTGCGGGTCGCCGCCGTGGCTCCGCTTGAGGGCCCGGGTCACGGCAGCGTCGATCTCCGCCGCGTGTGCCACCAGACCCGTGAGGGTGTCGGCGTACCACTGCATCAGGTCCCTAGTCCGCTGGGACGTGCCCTCCACGCCGCAGAAGACCTCCATGACCTTCACGGTGCCGTTGGGACCGTCCGTCACGAGAAGCCCGGGGTCGGCGCCCCCTCGCCGGGTGGCGTTGCCCTTGCGGGCTTCGGCGGAGAGTTCCCTGGCCTGCTTCTGCACCCGCGTCAGCTCGGCGTGACCGTCGCGGAGGACTGCCGCGATGCTCTGGGCCTCCAGCTGGAGATCAGCGACCTCCTTGGTCGCCTTGCGGACGAACTCCTTGGTCACGGAGGCGTTCAGCCCTGCCCAGTCGGCCCCGTCGGACAACTGGAGGAGACCGCTGTAGACCTCGGTCCGCAGCTTCTTCAGGCCGACCGCCGTCGAGGCCCAGTCATCGGCCGCCGAACTCAGCTTGCCCAGGTCGACTTCGACGAGATCCGTGTACGAGAACGCCCCCATGCTGTCCCGCTCCCCCTGATCACTTCACGTACTTCTGCAGTTCCGACACCGGAACGGCGGAGCCGTCCCGCCCCCTGAGCGTGGCGGCGATCTCCACCTCGTCGTTGGCGTGCGACTTCTTCGAGTAGTCCAGGTGGTTGGAGATGTGCGCGAACATCTGCAGGACCGTCTTCACCTGCGAAGTCCAGACTTCGAGCGTGGTGTACAACTCGCCACCCGCACTGAAGTTCCGGCCCTGCAACTCCGCCGCGGCCCGGGCGGTGGTCCCCGCGCCGGCCTTGTCGGCACCGGCACCCGCCACGTCGGCACGCTTCCGCAGCTCGCCGTGGACCCGGAAGGCCTCGTTGCCGACCGCGCCCAACTCGTCCCGGTGCACCACGAGGTCGCGATCGGCACCGGACGCCGGAACATTGGGCTGGGCGCCAGCCGTGTTGAGGCTCATCTGCGCCGACTGCCTGTCTCGCGCGTCGGATTTTAGTGCTGCCCACTCGTCGTCGAACGTCATGGGTTCCCCCGCCCCTGATCGAAGTCAACGGTTCACTCTAGCAACGGGGTTGTCGTTCGATCGTGGGCTTTCCTCCCTCGCGGGGTGGCCTGAGGTCAGAGAAGTTCACTGACGAACGTGCGCCATGCGGCGTGGCCGAAGGCGAGGACGGGGCCGGTGGGGCGCTTGCTGTCCCGGACGGGGACTAGGTGGGGGAGGTTGGGGGCTACCTCGACGCACTCGTTGTTGCCACCGCTGTACGTGCTGGTGCGCCACCTCGCGCCTATCAGGTCCGGCGTTCCGGGGTGTGCGCTGTTCATGTTCGATGCTCCTTGGCCCGTCGATGGATTGCAGCGTGGGACTCTGTCGGCGACAGCGCAGCTGTGCGTGCCGCAATGAACAGGTCTTGGTACCGGGACACATCCGCCTCCCTCTCCATCCACATGGAGCCGGACGGGTTGTCCACCAACACCACATCGAGCGCCCCATCTTCGGGAAAGCCCAACACTACGTACGGGCCGAACATACTCGCATGGGCCCCACGAGAGAACGGCAGCACCTGGATGGTCACGTTGGGAAGCTCAGAACTGGCCAGCAGGTGCGTCAGCTGCGCATTCATGACGTTCGGGCCACCCACCTGCTGAAGTAGTACGGCCTCCGAGACCACGGCCCACAGCTGCAATGGGTCGTCGGAGAGGAGGCGTTCCTGCCGAGCGAGGCGCACCTGGACGAACTTCTCGATCTCGTCCGCCGACTGCCACTGCCGCGAGGCCACGGTGACGGCACGGATGTACTCCGGAGTCTGGAGCAGCCCGGGCACCAGTTGGGCTTGGAATGTTCGGATCGATTCGGCCATAGCCTCCAACGCGATGTAGTCGCGATAGGTGTCAGCAAGTACATCGCCGTACTGGTTCCACCAGCCCTCCCGGCGTCTGCGGTTGGCCTTGCGAGCCAGTGAGGTGAGGCGCTCGCGCACCTCGTCGTCCGACACCTCGTAGGCGAGGAGCATCGCGGTCAGGTCAGGGAGACGGACGGCGACGCGTCCGTTTTCGATGCGGCTGATCTTCCCCTTGGTGCAGTCGAGGGCGTCGGCCGCCTGGGCGGTTGTGAGTGCTGAGGCCTCCCGCAACCGGCGCAGCTCATCCCCGAGTTGGCGTCCGAGAACGGTCGAGGGGCTTGTTGTGGTGCTCTTCGGGTGCATGAAGCTACCTCTACCGCAGCGGACACCCGGGGTGGGCCCCTGTTACTCGAATGGGTGAAAAATGACGCTACATCTATCGGCAACGTTGCAGTTTCGCGTGATGCGCACCCATTCTGCCTGTGTTGGCAACGACCCCTGGGGCGGATGGTGGACGTTCGCATGGGGCTCCGACCGGTACGAACCTCTGGGAGTGGCCGTGGGTGAAGCGTGTGAAGTGAAGTTCAGGCTGGCGTGCAGCCGCAGCAGCGTTTCGAGGGCGCGGGCAGCCTTACGCGCCAAGCTCGGCGAGTGGCGTGCAGATCAAACGGTTACCGCAGATGCCGAGTTGGTTCTGTCCGAGCTGGTGACCAACGCGTTGAGGGTCGAGGTGCCCGGAGACCGGATGATCGGCGTACGCATCGAGTGCCGGGAGCGCGGCGGGCTGCTGCGGCTGGAGGTGAGCGACGCGGGGGAAGGGCGGCCGGTGGTACGGCAGCCCAAGGGCCTGGACACGGCCGGGCGTGGGCTTCTGATCGTGGAGGCACTGGCTCATCGCTGGGGCGTGTGCGAGCGGCAGGCCGGCATCGGGAAGACGGTGTGGGCTGAGCTTCTGGCCCCGGGCATCGTTCCCGTGAGAGGTGAGGAGGAGGTCGCGGCGGTGACCGTACGAGTGGGCCAGAGCGTACGAGACGGAGAAGTCTGGCGAAGGGTCCGCAGCGTACGGAGCGAGCGGTACGCGTCCGGTGGCCTGTTCGTCGTCGTTGGCCTGGAAGACGGTCCGGCCCTGCGGCTGCAAGCCGGAGACGCGGTGACCGTGCGGGCGGCCGGAGCGCATGGAGGGGACGATCTCCGAACCGCCGAGGCCCGACCCCGGCTTACGGCGGGCCCGGTGAATGTGCCGTGAGGTGGCTGTGGGAGCGGTTCGGACAGCGTCGGCGTTCCGTGGAGACTGCTGGACCCCGGTTCACCGGCACGCTGGTGCAGGTGATCGGAGGCCGCGCCGTCGTGGTTGGTGGGGCGGGTCAACGCGTGCCAACGTCGCCACCGGCACGGTTCCTGCTGGTCCGGGACGGGCGAGGTTCGCTGCGGGGACGTGTCCGCATCTCGGCAACCTTCGACGACCCTCGTGTCAGCATCGCCGAAGCATTCGGGGTGCGTTGATGAGGCTTTTGCTCGATACCCGTGTCGTGTTGTGGTGGATGGCGGACGCCCCGCACCTGCCTGCGCGCATCAAGGACCTGATCGACACCGAACCGGCAGTTCATGTCAGCGCGGTGTCGCCCTGGGAGGTCACCGTCAAGCAGTTCCTCGGTGAGGTCGAAGGGCCGGGCGACCTGGCCGAACAGGTTCGGGACCTACGTTTCCCGAGCATCCCCGTCACCGCTGCCCACGGAGTACGGGCGGGTCGGCTGCCGATACTGCACACCGACCCTTTCGACCGGATACTGGTCGCACAGGCGCAGGCCGAGGGGCTGGCCGTGGTCACCCGAAACATCTATATCCCGCAGTACGACGTACAGACCGTGCAGGCCTGACCACCTGTACGTCGCACCTCGGGAATCGGCTACGTCAGCGGCCGGCCGCACGCCTCCCGCGCGTGGCCGGGGCGGGGCGCCAGGTGCGCAGATCCTCGTCGGTCAGGCCGCGGTCGCCTTGTTGGGTGGCACGGTAACCGGCGAAGAAGGCGGCAGGGCTGCTGCCGTACAGCGGGTCGAACTCGTTGTGCCACTGGTCGAGCCAGGGCTGGAGTTCCAGCACACCCGCGAGGAGAGGCGTCATCTCTTCCGTGGAAAGGTCGCGCTCGTTGGTGAAGTACGTCGTCAGCGCCTGGGCCTGCTCGCGGTGGTCCCAGCCCATCCAGCCGAACAGTTCTGGGGTGCCGGAGATCGGGCCGGTGGCGTACGAGATGAACCGCTCCTTCGGCACGTCCAGCTTGCCGCGCGCCCGCCAGTAGGACGGCTTGAGGAAGTCGGCCGAAGTGTATTTGGACGGTACGGGGATAGAGTCCCGGATCTTCCGCTTGGCCGGCTCGTCCGGGGCGGCGTCCTCCAGCCGCTGGAGATCCCACACGTGCTCCCACTCGGCGCGCTTCTTCAGGCCGGAGGGCTTGTAGCGCAGGGCGGCGAGGAAGGGCACGTGCTCCTCGGAGAGGAGGTCGGCAACGACGGTCGCCAGTTCCTTGCGGGGGGCGTACAACTCGGCTACGGACACGAAGTCCTCGTCGAGGGAGAGCGCGGAGGTGAGCTGGGTGCGGGTGAGGACGGTCGGCTGACCGTCCTGGAACCACAGGTCACGGTTCTCGATCCGGTCGAGCAACCAGGACTTGAGGGCCCGCTCCTGGAGAACGTCCCACCCTTCGGTGGCCCAGCGACGTTTGTACTCGGGGCGCTCGATCATGCCGATGGCCCGTGAGGTCTCGATGACGTCGATGCGCTTCTGGACGACGGCCTTGTAGGCGTCGGACCAGTGGTCGGGCATCTCGGTGATGGGGATGGAATTATGCCGCTTGAACCACTCGCCGGACGCCTCGCCCTTTGCGACCCGCCGCGCGAGGACGATCTCGAAGGCGCGCTCACCGAGGGCAAGTTCGGGAACCTCGGATTCGGGGGCGCGGAGGTCTTCGGAGTGGAGCTTGTAGAGAGAATAGACCTGCCAGTCGAGTTCCTCTTGCAGGGCGATCATCTGGGCGCGGTTGCTTTGCCAATCAGCACTAGCCGCGCGAAGGGAACCTGCTGTTGGCGCGACCTCTGCCATAATAGAGGATGGGCTTACGGAATCCAGAAGCTGGGCGTATGTATCTAGACGCGAACCCAGTTCGATGGGTTGCGCCGAAGGAAGAGGGAACTGGCGAAGTTTTGTCCCAGTGAATTCGAAGAAACGTTCCCAGTCTTGCGATTTGAATCCTTCGTTAACGCCCTGGCTCCCCTTGTCGTGGCTCACCATTTTGAGCCAGAAGCAGCTTGTGGAACTGCTCAACAATCCCAGTAGTTGCAAGTACTCCTCTTCGCTCGCCTCTTCTTTGAGTTTGACAACTGGGGCGGTACGAATAAAAACTCTTTCTTTTCGGTTCAAGGTGAAATGATTGTGAGTGCTTACGAATGGAAAGGAGATCGATAGCGGGCCTTTATATCGATCTCTAAAGAACATTGAATACTCGAACCATGTGAGTCCGCGCTCAATTTGCGTCTTGCCAAAGGCGATTCTTCCGCGAAGTTGGCTCTTGTAAGGCCACAGGAAGCGTTGCGTTGCTACAGAGGCCTCAGCGCCAAGATTTTCGGTTGAATAGGGCCAAATTGATTGAATGGGGTTTTGGATTTGGAAGTCTCGTACCTCAGTTCCTTCAACCAATTGGCGCCACTGCTCCGAAGGGACGCCGTGTCGTTGGAGAGCTCCAGGGCCGACCATGTAAGCGTCATCTTCTCTGGTCACAGCGCCGGCGCCAATTTCCGACACGACGGCGGATAGCGGCTCTTTCTGTGTGCTTGCCAGTTTTTCGACCATCTCGAGGCCGCCGCTAGCGAGAATCCATGGCTGCTTGCCAAAGATTCGGTGACGATCCAGGTCATCCACTGATACCCACTGGTTGATCGACCCTGGATTATCGATATTCTTTGTGATGGAGGTCCAAACTAGCCCGCTGGCTGCCTCGGCTGGAGCGGATGGCTCCCCTCGGACACTACGAATTGTGCGAACGTTGGGATCGCGCGCGGAGCCTGAGCGTCGGCGGCCTACCAGGATAACGGTTGGCGTCCCATGCCCTGGAATGTAAGCTCCAGAAGTGTCAATTACCTCGGATAGTTCCACTTTGTGGGCGAAATATTCTTCGATAAGCTTAGTTCCAAATTCTCTTTTCATGAAAGAGTTTGCTGTGATTTGCCCCACCATTCCATAATTTCGACCGTCGGGGTTGCCGGTGCGAGCCAATTGAAAGAATCGTTCGGCGAATGGAACGGACAATGCGTACGACCCGGCGCAAGACTGGTACAGTTTTCGGTATAGGGTGTTCAGCTTTTTATCTTTAACGGTGATGTAGGGCGGATTGCCCACCACCACGTCATACCTCCCCCGCTCCAGAATCCCCGGATAGTCATCCAGGTCCTCCGTCGCATAGGAGAAGTCCACCAGCCGCTTACCGGTATCCGGATTAAAGAGATCGATCTCCTGCTGTCGGTCCTCGATCAACGAGTCGCCCACCGCCAAGTGCACCGGCCAGTCGTACCGCCCCGCCTCCGCCAGCGTCCGTACATTCGCCGCCGCCATCGCCGCCAGCAGCAGCCGGAACCGGGCGATGGCCACCGCGAACGGGTTGATGTCCACCCCGTGCACGGAGTTCAGCGCGTCCCGCACCCGCTCGTGCACATCCCGGCCCGGCTGCCGTTCCGCCCACAGCTTCACCATCCGCCGGAACGCGCCCAGCACGAAGTGCCCCGACCCGCAGGTCGGGTCGATCATCTTCAGCTCGCCGAACCGGCCGCCCATCTCCCGTACCACCGGGCTCATCGTCCGGTCGAGGATGAACTCCTCCACGAACTCCGGCGTCTGGAGCAGTGCGTACGTCTTCCGCGCCGCCTCCGACAGGTCCTGGTACAGGTCGCCCAGGAAGCGGGTGTCCCAGCCCTCCGTGCCGTCCTCGTTCAGCGGGTCCGTGAAGTCGTGGACCAGCGGCGGAAGGGCGCCCTCCACGCCGGTGGGATCTGCCGCGCCGGCCGCCCCCGCGTCACCGGCCGCACGCTCCCGCCAGAACTCCACCAGCGCGCGGGCCCCGTCGTGCGAGATCGGGATCTGGTAGAGCGGGTTGCGCTCCCGGTCGAACAGGAGCCTCCCGGCCTGGCCCTCGCCCAGTTCCGCGAACGCCCTCTCCAGCCAACCCCGGTACGTGGGGTTCTCGATCGCCTCGTCCTCCACGTACTGGGCGAACCGGGCCTCCGCCAGGTCGCGACGCTCCGCGTCCGGACCCGTGATGTAGGGCTCCGGGACGAGCCGGTTGTCCTCGCAGAACCGGACGAACACCGTGCCCAGCACCCACGCCACCGCCACCTGCGTGACTCGCTCTTTCATCCACGCCCCCCAGGTCGCCGCCGTGCGTCCCAGCTTCCGTGCCTCCTCGTACTCCGCCAGCAGCCGGCCCGCGACCGCCTCCGCGTTCCGTACGGTCTCCGCGCGCTCGGGGGGCAGCTCCGCGACGCGCTCCTCCAGCCAGGTGCCCCACCTCGGGGCCTGGGAGGGAACGGCGAAGGTCGCGCACGCCTTCCCGTGCTCCGTACGCAGCGGCTTGAGGACCTTGTCGCTCTCCGCCACCTGCTGGTCGAGATCGTTCTCGACCGCCTTCACCTGCTTGATCAGGTCGGTCAGCAGTGCCTTGCCCTCGCGGTCGATCACTTCTGCACGTCTCCCGTTGTCGCGTTCGCGTTCACTGCCGACGTACTCCGTACGCCGCCGCCCTCTTGTTCGTCGCCGCGGTGGACGTTCAGCGCCCAGCCGTCCGGCAGCGGGATCCACTCGCCCAGCCCCGCCTGGTGCGGGACCGCCGTCCGTCCCAGCCGCGGTGGCCGCGCCGGATCGCTCTGCGGGCAGAGCAGCCACAGCCCGGCCCGGCCGTCCCGCGCCTGCTCCGCCAGCCGGTCCAGCACACCCATCGCGTCGTAGCGCGCGAGGACCCCGGCATCCGTGAGGAGGACAGGGGACAGGGAACCCGCCACGGACAGCAGCTCGCCCACGCGCGGCTCGACCGCCGCCCACGCGGTGCGCGCATACTCCGCGAACTTCATCGCGCCCTTCGACCCCGGCGGAGCCACATCCGCCCGCAGGATCGTCTCCCAGGTCGGCTTGGGGCGGGCGTCGACCAGGTCGTGCAGGGCCTCCAGGAACAGTTCGGTCACTGATACGGGCCGGGCACCGAAGCGGTCGCTCGTCAACTCCCGTACGGCATCCCGTGTGAGTGCCGTACGCACGGTCAACACGCGGAAGCCGTCCCGCCTCGCCGATGCCAGCAGACGTTCCTCGGCCGCCCAGGCGCCGGCGTTCTCCGCGTCGTCGGAGTAGCGCCGCGCGGAGATGGTGGCGGTCGCCTGGCGGCGCCCCTCCGAGGAGAGGAAGCTGGAGGCGATATCGGACCGACGAGGCAGGTAGCGCAGGGTGCCGGTGCTCTGGCGGGTGGACAGCACCAGGTCGAACCCGGCGTCGCGCAGCGCCTTGGTCAGCCGACCGCCACTCAGCAGCGTGCGTTCGCCCCGCTCGTTGAGCAGCTCCGGGAACCGAGCCCGGACCCGCTCCTGGACCTCGGAGGGAGGCAGACCCGGCTGGTCGGCGTCCGGCACCCCCGGAATCCAGCGGACCAGACCCGCCTGGGTCAGACGCAGCGCCCGCACCAGGGGCAGATCGCGCGGGTAGACCTCCAGCCGGGGCGTCGCGCCCGCGTTCCGGGACGCGGCCGCCGCGACGACGACGAGTCGGCGTTCGTCCCACTCAACCGTCTCGCTCGGCGGGGTGACCGCCGTCAGCTCCGTGAGGACGGTCGTCGCGGTCGGCAGGGTGTCCAGCTTCGCCAGCCGGTCCGCGACCCGCCCCAGCTGCTGCGCGTAGTAGAGGAGTCCGGGTGCGGACGGTGTCCGGGGCGCGTCGTTCTCGCCGACCTCCAGGGCCAGCAGGCCCGCGCCCATCGCCTCGTCCGCCGCGTCCCGGTTCGGGGCGTGCCGGAACTCGCTCTCCTGCGGCAGGAGTTGCTCGGTCTCCACCACGGCGCGGACCGCCGCCAGGGCCAGCGCGCGGCGCTGCTCGCGTTCCAGGAGTGTGGTGCCCCGGCGGACCGCCAGGGCGTCCGCGACCTCCGCCGCCGATGCCAGCCGGCCCGAGGTGTGCAGCAGCTCAAGGATCTCCGCGCGCAGCGCCCGTACCGTGGGATGCCTCTTCCACCGGGTGCGCTGCGTTTTCAGCATCTGTGGGATACGGCCCGCCGACAGGCCCAGCGCCTCCGCGACGTCCTTCTGCTTCGGCCAGACGCCGACCTCGGACGGCAGCTCGCCACGCTCGTTCGGCAGCCGCAGCAGCAGCCGGACCATCTCGCACTCGTTGCGGTTCGAGCCGTCCTTTTTCAGCTCCGGTACGAAGATCGTGGCCAGGGCGTCCAGGCTGACTCCGCGCAGCGCGCGCTGCGGCAGCGAATCCGGGTCCGTCACCCCGGCGTTGGCCAGCTCGCCCGCCACCGCCTCCTCGGCCGCCGAAAGCTCGGCCCTCGCCTCCTTGCGGCCCTGCGGGGTGAGCGGGGCGGCCGGCAGTTCGGCGAGACGCCGACGCCACTCCTTGATCCGGCCCAGCACCTCCCGGCGGGTCTTGGCGCCGAGCCCCGGTGCGTTCACCAACTGCCGCTGGCTGTAGTCCAGCAGCTCACCGACCGTGTTCACCTTCAGTCCGTACACGAAGGACACCGCCGCCGGGCCGAGGCCCGACGCCGAGACGGCCGTCGTGCGGTCCGCCTGCGCGGCCTGCCGGTCACGCAGCCGCTCCGCGCTGTCCTCCTCGGCGTCCGCGATCCCCGCCTCGGGTGTACGCGGACGGGCCGATGTCTGTTCATCGGCCTCCGGGGTCGGCCGGGAGCGGCGGGTGGAGGGCTTGGCCTCGTCCATGGCCAGGAAGATCTTCTTCCAGGCGTCCCGCATCGGCTTGAGATCTCGGAAGCGCTGCGAGGCGTCGCGGTGGAGTGCCGTACGGAAGAAGGCGACCAGTCCGTCCTTGACCGCCGGGTCGAACGCGTCCCCCGCGATGGTCGGGTACGGCTCCCGCTTCGGGTCGGTCTGCCGGGCGGACACCTTGCCGTCGCCCCACAGCGGCAGCTCGCGCGATGCCATCTCGTGGAGCGTCACCGCCAGGGCGTACCGCTCGGCGTGCGCGTCGTACACCGAGCGGTCGGTGAGCGTACCGATGAACGGGTCGAGATAGCCGTCCGTACCCGCACCGGTCTCGTGCACCGGAAAGCCGGCGAGCGAGAAGTCGATCAGCACCAGCTCGCGGGTACGGTTCGGGCGGATCCGGATCGCGATGTTGTCCGGCTTGATGTCCCGGTGCCAGACCCCCTCGCCCTCCAGGAAGTCCACCGCCCCGAAGAGATAGTCCCCGTACGCCTCCAGCTGGTCCACCGACAGACGGCCGGAGTCGCGCAGCTGACGGGCCACGGTCTCCTCGCGGCGCCTGGCCCGGGTCGAGCCCGGCGCGGCGGCGGTGTCCGGGTCGGCGGCGCGCTCGTCGCCCACGTACTCCATGACCAGCACCGTGCGGTGGGCGATGCGCTGAGGCTCCGGCTCGACGAGACGGATGATCCGGGAGTCGGCGCGCAGCCTCCCCATGACCTCGGCCTCGCGCACCAGCACCTCGGCGCGGCTGTCGGACAGCGCCACCTTCAGGACTGCCAGCGACTTGGAGAACCGCACCTCCGGCCCGGCGAGCAGGTCCCGCACCAGGAAGGCGCGGCTCGTCGACCCTGTACCCAGCCGGCGCCGGACCTCCCAGCGCCCCGCCAGCACGTCGCCCGCCACCGCGTCCAGCGGATCCTTCTCCGGTACGGGGGCCTGCGGGGCGGCGGCCGGGGGGGGCGGAGCGACCGGATCGGCGGAAACGGGCTCGGTGAGGTCCTCCTCGACGACCTCCAGCATCTCCAGGAACTCGTCCACCGACGAGAGCCGGGCGTCCACCTCGTACGCGGTGGCAGCCTGCACCAGCTCGTCGATGTACCCCGACAGGCCGTCCACGACCGCGCTGGGACGCAGCCCCTCGCCCGCCTCGAACCGGGCCAGCAGCTCGGCCTGGCTGGCGGCCGGGGCCCTGAGCGTGGCCAGCAGGTAGGTCAGCACCCCGAGCCCGTACACGTCCAGGCCGACCGGATCGGGCTTCAGCGCGGTCAGCTCAGGCGCCAGATAGGGGTCCGCGCCCTCGGCGAGGTGCGCGCCCGCGCGGGAGAGCGTCGTGGGCGCGAGACGGTCACCGCCGCCGGGACCACCCTGCTCGGAGCCGCGCTGGACGGCGATCTGCCAGTCGGAGATCTGCAGGAACGGACTGAGCCACCCCGCGTCCTCGCCGTCCGAGCCGTTCGCATCCCGGGGGCGCGGCATCAGATGGATCGCACGCGCCGCGAGACTACGGTGGTAGATCCGTCGGCCGTGCGCCGAACGCACCGTCTCGGCGAGCTGGCGTACCAGTGCCATGCGGCTCAGGATGTCCAGCTTGGCTCCGTGCTGGAGCAGATACTCGTCCAGCCGCAGAGTCCGAGGGTCGTAGTCGAAGATCAGCGCGGGGCCCGCGGAGTGCCCGGACGGGTCGTACTGCTTCAGCTGTACGACTCCCGGGTGCCGGAAACGCCGCAGCACCGCGGCCTCCCGCCGTGCCGCGTGCTCCACCGAGGCCCGCAGGCCGGCGTCCGAGCCGCGTTCGCGCAGATACACCCGGACCCGTGCGGCCTCGGGCAGATCAGTGTGCTTGGCCAGGTAGTCGGCCCAGGTGGGGCCCGAATCGAAGGACTTGCGGTTCAGGAGGTAGGGGCCGACCTTGTACTCGGCGTCGCTGGGGGCGATGCCGATCTTCTTCAGCGCCGCGGCCACGGCACGCGAACGCACCGCGTCGATCCGGCGCTGGTCGTAGGCCGGAGGCTCCTTCAGCATCGCGACGAGCTGCGGGACGGTGTGGACGCCGTGCCGGTCGTGGGCCGGGAGACGGTTCCTCAGCGTGGAGTCGGTGAAGCACACCGCCTCCGAGACCCAGACCCTTACGCCCTGGCTCTCCAGCAGACCCGCCAGCTCCTTGGCCTTCCGGTTCGCCAGGTGCAGGGGGTTGCCGTGCGAGACCGCCCGGCCACCGGGCCGGGTCTGCAACCAGGAGCCGTTGCGGGACTCGACCGAGCCGTGCCAGTCCTTCAGCTCGATGAGGTGCACACCACCCGGAGCGATGACCAGGAGATCCACCTCGCGGACGTGCCCGGTGTTGGCGGTGAAGGTGAAGTTCGACCAGGCCCGCCAGGGATCGTTGTCCGGCAACTCGGCGCGGATGGCCTCCAGGCCCCGCCGCTCGTGCGGGAACTCGGATTCCGTGACCGTTTCCCAGCGGCCTTCCCGCATACGCCGTCCCCGCTCCGCTTCCGTGATGTCCGGGATCCGCGGCTTCCGTTCGCTCCAGCCGCGGAGAAATCCCCCGACCGATCGTATCGGCTGGCCGCGATCGCCTGTGCCTGTCGCGGGAGCTTCGGAATCCGGTAGGCGGCGCTTCGCCGGGCGCCGTCGTCCCATCGAGTCGGGCACCGTCGGCGATGATTCCTGCCGATCGAAGGGCCTGAGGCAGAATCATGACGTCCGAAGCCACTCCCAACGGACTGCTGCACGTATCCCAAACGGACTGCTGTATGCGGTACGGTAGCGAGGTAGCTGGCTGAGGGATACGCCTTCACGTCTGCTTTGTGGTCATTCAGTGATGTCTGGATCAACGGGAGGGCAGATGGAAGAGCGGAAGGCCCGGGCGAAGTCCGCCGTGGCGCTGGGGATGATCTGTGCGCTTGCGGCTGCGTTCTGGCAGTTGGCCCGTACCGGCAGCGTGGACCAGGGGCTGGAGGCCGGTGGGATGGTGTTCCTCGCCGTGGTCAGCCTGGCCTTCATCGTCCTGACCTACGTGGGGTCCGACTGAGCACCGACAGGCATGATGGGGCGAACCCGGCACACGTACGTGGATGGCACGAGAAAGGCAGGAGCCGAAGGTGGAGAAAGCGTCGAATGTGTCGCTGTCACGTGCGCTGGAGGCTGTGCGCGGCGCGCTGACCCAACCGGACGCCGTTCACTTCGTCATGCTCCTGGCCCTCCTGCGCCACGAGGCGGAGCGCGACGACTTGATGCAGAGGTCGCAGGCGGAGCACGCCTGGAGCGGAGTTCTGGGCCGGGGCCTGTGGACGCGGGACGGCCGCGATGTCGTGACGGAGGTCGTGCGCGGCCTGTGGGAGTGGCAGGCGCGCCACGTTGAACTGCGGGATCTGCCGCCTGACCTCACGGACGTTCGAGGGGCCGACCTGGAGCCGCTCGTCCGCTGCGTGTCCACGGCTCCGGACCTTGCGGCGTTGTTCGAGGACTGCCTGGAACAGGTCCAGAGGTCGGCCAAGGGGGGCGACTACTACACCCCTACGGACCTGACCGGACTCGTGGCCGGCCTGATGGAACCTCGTCCGGGTGAGAGTGTCTACGACCCGGCATGCGGCTCCGGCGGCTTCCTGCTCAAGGCTGATGAGTACGCTCGTGCGCGGGACGGGCAGGCCGGCGATCCGGCTCTGTACGGACAGGACTCCAACCGGGCCGCGCTCGAAACGGCTGCGATCAACCTGGCGGTTCACGACGTTCCGGGCTTTCTGCACGGGCCGGCGTCCAGCTTGACCGACGGTGGGTTCCAGGGCCTGACCTTCGACGTGGTCGTCGCCAACCCGCCCTTCAACCAGACCGCGTGGTCTCAGCAGGCCCGGGGAATCCACCCCGACTGGCGTTATGGGTTCCCGCCGGCAGGAAACGCGAACTTCGCCTGGGCGCAGCACGTGGTGGGCAGGATGTCGCCCAAGGGGCCCGGCCGCGGAGCACTGCTTCTGCCCACCGGCGCTGCTTCCACCACAAGGTCCGCGGAACTCCAGATCCGTGCGGGTCTCGTCGAGGACGATGCCCTCAGCTGCGTGATCGAGCTTCCTGCTGGTCTGCTCCCGCATGTACGCAACCCGGTGACTTTGTGGCTCTTCAACAGCAGCAAGAAGGGCCGCAACTCCTGGGGGGCGAGTGACCGGTCCGGGCACACCCTGCTGATCGACGCCAGCGGTACCGCGGTCAAGGTCGCGCGCGGACGCCGGGTTCTGCCGGACGACGCCAGAAACCGCATCACGGCCACCTTCGCGTCCTGGCGCGGTGCGCAGGACCAGGAACCCTACGAGGACGTGCCCAGCTGGTGCAGATCGCTGGCGATCGAGGAGATCGCAGCTCAGGAATACGACGTACTGCCTTCCCGTCGTGTCGGCGCTCCCGTAGCGGAATCCGGACACGGCGATGACCGGGAGAGGGTGCGCGACTTGACCCAGGAGCTGTACGGCCTCTTCGACAGGTCCCACCGGCTGGAGGCCGAGCTGAGTGGTCTTCTGGAGCAGTGGTGAACCCGGACCCCCTGGAGGAGCGGCTGAGCCGACTGCCCCGAGGCTGGCGAGCAGCCCCCCTGGAGCGGCTGCCATGGGTTCTGGACATCCGCTACGGCATCACACGGCCCGGCGCCCACGAGGACGACGGCGTGGGGATGGTCCGAGCCTCCGACATCCAGGAGGGCCGCCTCCACAGCGAGGATCCGAGGAAGGTCCATGCCCTCATCCACCAGGCGAACGCCCGCAGCGAGGTGAGGGTCGGGGATGTACTCGTCGTGCTCGTGGGGAGAGTCGGTGAGGCAGCTCTGGTCACCAAGGCGCACGAAGGATGGAACGTGGCCCGCACGGTCGCGCTGGTGCGCACGACGGGACCGGACCAGGCAGCCTGGCTCAGACTGTGGCTGGGGTCGTCATATGTACGGGACTGGTGCGACAGGCACGTCAGAGGCTCCACGCTGCAACGCACTCTCAATCTGAAAGAGCTACGCGGGCTCCCCGTGCCGCTGCCGCCCGCAGGAGCCGGGACGGCACTTCTCCGCACGGTGAGGGCCGCAGAGGGAAAGATGTCGGTGAACAGGCGCATCGCGGAATGCGCCATGTCGCTGAGCGACGCGTTGTTCGCTGTCGAGGTACGTGACAGGGAAGCCTGGCCCGAACGCTCCTTCGGCGCGGTGACGCACTTGCGCATGGGGCAGGCGGCGCGCCCCCGGGAAGATGTCTCTGGCCCGACAGAGCTGCTTCTGGAAGGCAGTGTGCCTTTCCTCGCGCCCGCGGACGTACTGCGCAAGGGCCTTCCGTACGTCTCGCGGACCGAGACCCGACTGGTACCCCCTGGCAGGGACTCCGTGTGCGCTCCCCAGTCACTCCTCCTGGCGACCAGGGAGGACGGCGTGCACGCCGTCCTGAACGAGGTGCCGGTAGTGCCGGGGCGAGGCGTGCTGGCCCTGCGTGCCGAGACGTTGGCCGACACGTACTGGCTCCTGCACGAAGTCCGATCCCGAAGCAGGGAACTCACCGCAGCGGCCCAAGGGCCGGGGGGGCGCGAGCTGAGCCGCAACGCGTTGGCTTCTTCTGTGCTCCATTGGCCCACGTCTTCCCTGCGTGAGCGGTTCGCAGAGGTTGTCGGCAGGCTTCACGCGCGCGCGAGAGACACGCAGACGGAGAACGCGGTTCTCAGTAGGTTGCCGAACGTCCTCTTGGACAACCTCCTCGACGGGGCGGCCGTTTGACGAGGGCGGGAGGAGCGCCCGCGTCACATCCCATGGCTCACGCCGCGACCGTCCGGCGCCTGAGCGCCGGGTCGGCGCCCCGTTGGCTGTCGAGGAAGTGCGGGCGCAGAGTGTGCAGCCGGGCCGGCGTGACCCCGGTCTTCCCCACCGCCCAGCCCGCTCACCATGGTCAGCGTGGGATCACCTTCCATCCGGCCCGGTGCGCCTTCAGGGCGCGGAGCTCGTCCGAGCGGTCGCCGATCCGGACCGAAGGCGGTAACCGCCAAGGCAGCGGCGCATTCCCCCGCGCCCCGGCCCCGGGCACATGGATGCGCAGACCTCCTTACCGCACAGGCGCTTGAGGCCCGGTCCCACGGTGCCCAGCCTCCGGACGGAGGCGCGCCTTCTTCACACGTTCTCGGTCCTCCGTACCGCACGCTGTGGCACCGTGGATCGACTGACGACTCGGATGTCCGAGCGTCCGCAGAGGGGGACATCATGCGCTTTCGTACCGCTGCGGCCTCGGTCGTGTTCGTCCTGTGCGCCACGACCGGCGCGACGGCCTGTTCGTCCTCGCCGGACGCCACGGAGGCCGAGCGGCCCGCCACCCGCTCCGGGCCGGCTTCGGTGGAAGGTCTGGCGGAGAACATCGAGACGGGCAAGCGCCAGGCGGGCCCGCCCGCCCTGAACGAGCAGAGCATGGCGGGTCCGGAGAAGTGCGCGAAGGCCACCGCCGACACCCCGCCGGAGTGCGCCCTCGACCTGTCGTTCGCCGACCTGGCCGAGGGGGAGAGGGCCCTCGAGCCGCCCGCTCTGCCGTGAGCACTCCGCTCACGAACGGGTGAGAGTGCCGGAACAGCCGGAACAGGAGGGCGGGCACACAGACGTGTGCCCGCCCTCCTGTTCCGCGTCTTGGACCGCTTTCGGGCAGGTACGGCGCACGTGACGCAGGGGCATCACCGGGCCCCCGCGTCACGGAAGCCCCTTCCATCCGTCACGACGATCTCTTAGTCTCACACTCTGTTCACATATTGGTATTTGATGACCTCGCAACAGAGGTCAGGCACGGGGGTAGTGAAGCATGCGTGAAAAGTGGCGCTCGAAGGTGAGCGTTCTCGCCGGCGCGTCAGCACTCGCGGTCTCGGCGGTCACCGTGACGCCGGCGCTGGCCGACGGCGTCACGGCGGGCCCCCAGGAAGTGCGGTTGCCGGCGGACGTGCGGATCGTCGAAGGCGGGGCCACGGCGCCCGGGGAGGATGTTCCCTCCCCGGCGGAACCGGCGGAACCGGCGGAACCGGCGGAACCGGCGGAACCGGCGGAACCGGCGGAACCGGCGGAACCGGCGGACCCGGCAGGACCGGCGGAACCGGCAGGACCGGTGGAAGGCGCGGCACCGGGCGGACAGGCGGAAGCCGTGGCCGCGGCCGCTCCGTCGTCGAGCGCGTGCCTGGGATCGACCGCCGCCTACGGCGCCAGTGGGTGCTTCCAGCACAACGGCGACATCGTCTGGGCGGGCGACACGAAGAAGGACGGTATGTCCGCGGCGGTCGGTGTCTACACCGACTACGGGCGCGCCGAGGAGGTCTGCGTCAACAAGCTGGGCGTGGACACCTGGGCGACCTGCAACAAGGACTACCGCGAGGACGGCAACGTACGTCTCCGGGTCCTGCGCTACGACGGCGACACGGGCAAGTTCTACCAGCCCGAGACCTGGTCCGGCTGGATCCCGGTCAACGGGAAGTTCTGACGGCCCACCTCGCGGGGGGTGAGCCGGACCGCGCTCCGCCAGGGCGGCCCGACCGTCGACATCCGTCAGTCGGGGTCGAAGGCGGAGGCGGTGACGTCCTGTTCGGCCCAGACCAGTTTGCCGGTGGGCGTCCGGCAGGATCCCCAGCGTCGGCACAGCATGTTGATGAGCTGGAGGCCCCGGCCGCCTTCATCGCTGAGAGTCGGCGGCTGAATGTGCGGGAGATCCGCTCCCGTGTCGGTGACCTCGACCGTCACCCGGTCGTGACGCAGCAGCCGCAGCTGACCGGGGCCGCCTCCGTAGCGCAGGGCGTTGCCGACCAGCTCGCTGACGACGAGCTCGGTGGTGTCGACCAGCCCGGCCAGGTTCCACCGGCCGAGCTGCTCCCGCACCAGCCGGCGGGCGGCGGAAGCGGCGGTGGCGTCGGACGGCAGCTCCCAGACGACGACGTCGCCCTCGCCGGAGACGGGGTGGCTGGTGGACATCAGCAGGACGGCCTCGTCGAAGCGGGTGCCGGGTCCCACCCCGGACGTCACCAGAGTGCCCAGGAGAGCGGGATCCATCCGCGACACGGTGTCGCGCAGCCTCTCCAACTGGGTGTCCAGATCATCCGTGCGGGTCTTGAACAACCCGTCGGTGTAGAGCACAAGCCGGCTTCCCGCGGGCGCCGGCAGACGGACAGAGGTATACGGGATGACGCCGGCGCCGAGCGGTGCGCCCAGCGGCACGTCGACGTGCGTGGCGTACCCCGTGCCGTCGACCAGCAGCGGTGGCGGATGTCCCGCACTCGCCAGGGTGTAGTCCCCGGTCGCGGGGTCGTACACCGCGCACAGGCAGGTGGCGACCTGGTCGTCGTCCAGGTCGCGGGCGGCCAGGTCCATGCGGGCGAGGGTGTGTTCGGGGGCGATGTCCAGGGCCATGAGCGTGCGCGCCACCGTACGCAGCCGCCCCATGGTCGCCGCGGCCGACAGGCCATGGTTCATGACGTCGCCGACGATCAGGGCGCTCCGGCCGCCCGGCAGGGCCACCACGTCGTACCAGTCCCCGCCGACGCCGCTCATGTCCGTCGGCGGGGCGTAGAAGGCGTCGACGCCCAGGCCTGGTGTGCTCGGCATGGCACGAGGGAGCAGGCTGCGCTGGAGGGCGACCAGGCGCTCCCGCTCCTGGCCGTACAGACGCGCGTTGTCCAGGAAGACAGCGGCCCGCGAGGCGAGTTGCATCGCGAGCGCGAGATCGGTGTCGGTGAAAGGAGGCCTGTTGCCCGCGCGAATGAAATCGGCCACGCCCAGCAGTACGCCCCGAGAGATCAGCGGCACAGCCATGTAGCTGTGCACCCCCCCGGCGCGCAACAACGCCGCCGCTTCGGGTGTAGGAGCCACCCACCCGTAGTCGTCGGCGCTCAACCGGGCCAGCAGCACAGGCTTCCGCTCGGTCAGGCAGCGGTCCACCGCTCTCTCCTGATAGACGGAGATCTCCCCGACCGGGTCCGGCTCCAGGTGCGCCAGCGCGTCGATGACGGCCACGGCGATGGCTCGGGTGCCGGTCGGCTGTGCGTCGGCCCGCACACCCTCCTCGCCACGAAGCACCGACTCGAGGAGATCGACGGCCCCGCCGTCCGCCAGCCGGGGCACGACGAACTCGACCAACTCCTGCGCCGTGCGCTCCAGATCGAGCGTGGTCCCGATGCTCGTACTCGCCTCGTTGAGCCACTCCAAGTGGTCGCGGATCACGGAACGGCCGGCCGATGCCGCGCTGCGACGGTGCCGGGAGATCGCTGTGGCGGCCCCGCTCCGTGTGCGCAGCGGGCCCCTCCTGCGGTCGCCTTCTCGCACGAACCGAGCCTCCCGTCTGGCGCCTGCCTGGCCGGATTGAACCATACTCCCGCGCATACGCGAGGCGGACCGGTCGGAGCGCAGGCGGATCGGAGGAATCCCCCTCGGCGGCCGACCGGCGCCGCTCGAAGAGGGACGGGGCGGACGGCGCCCGGCCGCCGTCGGCGTCGGCCGTACCCGGCTCGGTTACCTCCGCGCGGATGCTCGGTGCCGCACAGCGGGCCGTCCCGGGGCCGCGCCCCTGGCATCTGCCAACTGCCCACTCATGGAAACAGACCCCCCGATCTGGCTGAATGCCTGATCAGAGGGCCTGTATGGCACCTGAACTATGGTGCCCCCGGCAGGATTCGAACCTGCGCACCCGGCTCCGGAGGCCGATGCTCTATCCCCTGAGCTACGGGGGCGTATCGCGGTGCTGCTCTGCGACGGGTGAAACACTACCAGCTCCCGCGGGGTGCCCGTGAACAGGTATTCCGCCGTGCCTCCGCGCCTCTTCCTCCCGGTCGCCGCGCCTCTTCCTCCCGGTCGGGCGGTCCGTGGGAGCCGTGGCCGCCCCACGGGGGCCGAAGTGGACAAAACCCGGACGCCGCACCTCCGGCCGACCTACTCTCGAAGGGTGCCAGGGGCTTACGGCCGCGTGCTTGTTGTCGACGACAACAAGGTCATCCGGCAGCTGATCAGGGTCAATCTCGAGCTGGAGGGCTTCGAGGTCGTGACCGCGGCCGATGGTGTCGAGTGCCTGGACCTGGTCGAGCGGGTCCGCCCCGACGCGATCACCCTCGATGTCGTGATGCCCCGGCTGGACGGTCTGGAGACCGCCACCCGCCTGCGCTCCGACCCCCGGACCCGTAGCCTTCCCATCGCCGTCATCAGCGCCTGTACGCCCTACGAGGTCGACGCGGGTGTGGCGGCCGGGGTCGACGCGTTCCTGGCGAAGCCCTTCGAGCCCAGCGAGCTGGTGCGGATCATGCGCCGGCTGGTGACGGGGGAGGAACAGCCCTCGGAGGACGGCCGGCGCGGTGCCGGGCGGGCGGGGAGCGCCACCGGCTGACCGGGGCGGCGAACCGGTCCCGGGCCCACCGGGGCGGTGCCGCCGGTCCGGCCGACCCGGGCGCCGGGCCGGGTCCGGCCGACCGGATGGCGAAACCGGGTCGCGGAGTGCCCCCCTCTCTCACCTACGCTTGACCCGTGACCCCCGCCGACCTCTCCCGGACCGTGCTGCGCGCCGTGCGCCGCGCGGTCGACGAGGATGCCTTGCGCGCACCCGTGCCCGCGCGCGTGCGGGTGGAGAGGACCCGGCCCGGCGGCAGCGGGGACTACGCCTGCGCCGTCGCGCTCCAGCTCGCCGGGCCCGCCGCGTTGCCCCCCCTGGAAGTCGCCCGCATCCTGCGGGAACGCGTCGTCGCCGAACCCGGCGTCGGACGGGTCGAGATCACCGGACCGGGGTTCCTGAGCTTCACCCTCGACGCACCGGCCGCGGGCGACCGTGCCGTGCTCGACGCCGTACGGGAACAGGGCCTCGCGTACGGACACGGGGACGCGCTCCGGGACGAGACCCTCCAGTTCCACCACGCCCGGGAGGTCCGCGCCGCCGTCACCGCCCACGCCGTCCGCCGGCTCGTCATCGCCCAGGGCGCCCGGGTCCGGGTCAGCTGCGAGGAGACGCCCGACCCGGACTGGGCCCGCCTCGGCGTCACCGTGGACGCGCACGGGACGCCCCCCGTGCCGCTCACCGGGATCCGGCCCGTCCCCGCCGGGGCCACCGCGGGGGAGCTGCTGGAGCGGCTCGGGTCCGACGCCGCCCGCTGGGGACTCCTGCGGCCCGCCGGGCACGACCGAGCCGCCCTCGGCCCCGGACTGCTCGTCCAGGGCGAGGCGAACCCGCTCTTCCGGGTCCGTCACGCCCACGCCAGGGCCCGCGCCCTCACCCGTGGGGCCGCCCTCCTCGGCTTCACCGCCGAGCCCGCCCCGGGCGCCGGGCATGCCGCGCACAGCGGAAGCCACGCCGAGCCCGCCCCGTACGCCCAGCCCGCCGGGCCCGCCGCGCACAGCGGAAGCCGCCCCGGGCCCGCCCCGTACGCCGGGCCAGCCGCGTACGCCGGGCCAGCCGCGTACGCCGGGCCAGCCGCGTACGCCGGGCCAGCCGCGTACGGCCGGCATGCCGAGCCCGCCCAGCCCGCCGGGCCCGCCGCGCACCGCGGAAGCCATCCCGAGCCCGCCCCGGGCGCCGAAGGCCCCGCCCCGTACGACAGTGCCGCCCGCCCCCTCCTCGACCTCATCGCCGACCACCCTGGCGTCCTGCTCGCAGCAGCCCGTCACCGCGCGCCCGACCGGGTCGCCCGGCAGCTGGAAGCCGTCGCCCACGCGTTCTTCGACTTCCACGACTCCTGCCCGTCCCTGCCCGCCGGTGACGAGAAACCCTCGGCCGCCCACCGCGCCCGGCTGGCTCTCGCCGAAGCCGCCGGGACGGTGCTGGCAGGCGGCCTGTCCCTGCTCGGCATCCGCGCGCCCGAACACCTCTGACGCGATCAGACAGAGACCCGAAAGAACCATCACGATGAGCCGCTCCGCACACCCCGCAGGACCCCGTCACGCCGACGTCCTCACCGAGGGGCACTACTCCGCGCCCGCCGCCGACCTCAACGTCCTCGACGAGAAGGTCTGGTCGCGCACCGTCACCCGTGACGCGGACGGCGCCCTCACCGTCGGCGGGATGACCGTCGCCCGGCTCGCGGAGGAGTTCGGCACCCCCGCCTATTTCCTCGACGAGAGCGACTTCCGGGCCCGCTGCCGCGCCTGGTCCGACGCCTTCGGGCCGGACGCCGACGTCTTCTACGCCGGGAAGGCCTTCCTCTCCCGCGCCGTCGTGCGCTGGCTGAAGGAAGAGGGGCTGAACCTCGACGTGTGCTCCGGCGGGGAGCTGACCACCGCGCTCGACGCCGGTATGCCCGCCGAGCGCATCGCCTTCCACG
This sequence comes from Streptomyces sp. CNB091, assembly GCF_000377965.1. Taxonomy (NCBI): domain Bacteria; kingdom Bacillati; phylum Actinomycetota; class Actinomycetes; order Kitasatosporales; family Streptomycetaceae; genus Streptomyces; species Streptomyces sp. CNB091. Next base: position 111,300 of record NZ_KB899000.1, on the reverse strand, counting down.
GCAACAACAAGACCGTCGCCGAGATCGAGCGGGCCGTCGAGGCGGGCGTCGGGCGGATCGTGCTCGACTCCTTCCAGGAGATCGTCCGCGTCGCCCACATCGCCCGGCGCCACGGCGTCCGCCAGCGGGTGCAGATCCGCGTCACCGTCGGCGTCGAGGCCCACACCCACGAGTTCATCGCCACCGCGCACGAGGACCAGAAGTTCGGCATCGCGCTCGCCGACGGGCAGGCCGCCGAGGCCGTGCGCCGCGCCCTCGCCCTCGACGGCCTCGAACTCATCGGCGTCCACTCGCACATCGGCTCGCAGATCTTCGACATGGCCGGCTTCGAGGTCTCCGCCCGCCGCGTGGTGCAGCTGCTCGCCGAGATCCGCGACGAGCACGGCGTCGAACTGCCCGAGATCGACCTCGGCGGCGGCCTCGGCATCGCGTACACCTCCGAGGACGACCCCCGCGAGCCGCACGAGATCGCCAAGGCGCTCAGCGACATCGTCACCCGCGAGTGCGAGGCCGCGAAGCTGCGCACCCCCCGGATCTCCGTCGAGCCGGGGCGCGCCATCGTCGGCCCCACCGCGTTCACGCTGTACGAGGTCGGCACGATCAAGCCCCTGGAGGGGCTGCGGACGTACGTCAGCGTCGACGGCGGCATGTCGGACAACATCCGCACCGCGCTGTACGACGCCGAGTACAGCGTCGCGCTCGTCTCCCGCACCTCGGACGCCGAACCGATGCTGGTCAGGGTCGTCGGCAAGCACTGCGAGAGCGGCGACATCGTGGTCAAGGACGCGTTCCTCCCCGCCGACCTGGCCCCCGGCGACCTGATCGCCGTCCCCGCCACCGGCGCGTACTGCCGTTCCATGGCGAGCAACTACAACCACGCGCTGCGCCCGCCGGTCGTCGCGGTCCGCGACGGAGAGGCACGCGTCATCGTCCGGCGCGAGACGGAGGAAGATCTCCTGCGCCTCGATGTCGGCTGATGAAATAGTCATCTCAGGATCCGGACGACGGTCAGAAACTCCCGTCCGGTGAGTGAGACTGGTCCCCAATGAGCATGGCCCTCCGGCGGTCGGGGGTGCGACGCCGCCCCCCGTCTCCGGAGGGTCCAGGTATGAGAAACGAGGTCGGATGATGCGTACGCGTCCGCTGAAGGTGGCGCTGCTGGGCTGTGGTGTGGTCGGCTCAGAGGTGGCGCGCATCATGACGACGCACGCCGACGACCTCGCGGCGCGCATCGGCGCGCCCGTCGAGCTCGCCGGCGTGGCCGTCCGCCGGCCCTCGAAGGTGCGTGAGGGCATCGACCCCGCGCTGATCACCACCGACGCCACCGCGCTCGTGCGGCGTGGCGACATCGACGTCGTCATCGAGGTCATCGGGGGCATCGAGCCGGCCCGGGCGCTCATCACCGCCGCCTTCGAGAACGGCGCGAGCGTCGTCTCCGCCAACAAGGCGCTGCTCGCCGAGGACGGCGCGGCCCTGCACGCCGCCGCCGAGAAGTACGGCCGCGACCTGTACTACGAGGCCGCCGTCGCCGGGGCCATCCCGCTGGTGCGGCCGCTGCGCGAGTCGCTCGCCGGGGACAAGGTCAACCGGGTCCTCGGCATCGTGAACGGCACGACCAACTTCATCCTCGACAAGATGGACACCAGCGGGGCCGGCTACTCCGAGGCGCTCGACGAGGCCACCGCCCTCGGGTACGCCGAGGCCGACCCGACCGCCGACGTCGAGGGCTTCGACGCCGCCGCGAAGGCCGCGATCCTCGCCGGGATCGCCTTCCACACCCGCGTGAGGATCGGCGACGTGCACCGCGAGGGCATCACCGAGGTCACCGCCGCCGACATCGCCTCGGCCCGCCGGATGGGCTGTACGGTCAAACTGCTGGCCATCTGCGAGCGCGCCGCCGACGGGGCCTCCGTCACCGCACGCGTCCACCCCGCGATGATCCCGCTCAGCCACCCGCTGGCCTCGGTCCGCGAGGCGTACAACGCGGTCTTCATCGAGGCCGACGCGGCCGGGCAGCTCATGTTCTACGGGCCCGGCGCCGGCGGCTCGCCGACCGCCTCCGCGGTCCTCGGCGACCTCGTCGCGGTCTGCCGCAACAAACTGGGCGAGGCCACCGGCCCCGGTGAGTCCGCCTACACCCGCCTGCCGGTCAGCCCCATGGGCGAGGTCGTCACGCGGTACCACATCAGCCTCGACGTGGCCGACAAGCCGGGCGTCCTCGCCCAGGTCGCGACGGTCTTCGCCGAGCAGGGCGTGTCGATCGACACCGTACGCCAGCAAGGACGTCCAGACGGGGACGGCGAGGCGTCCCTCGTCGTCGTCACCCACCGCGCGCCCGACGCCGCCCTCTCCGGGACCGTCGAAGCGCTGCGCAAGCTCGACACCGTGCGCGGTGTCGCCAGCATCATGCGTGTTGAAGGGGAGTAAAGGACCCATGACCAGCAAGGGCACCCACCAGTGGCGCGGCATCATCGAGGAGTACCGGGACCGGCTTCCGGTCACGGCGACGACTCAGGTCGTCACGCTTCGTGAGGGCGGTACGCCGCTCGTTCCGGCACAGGTCCTCTCCGAGCGCACGGGCTGCGAGGTGCACCTCAAGGTCGAGGGCGCCAACCCCACCGGTTCGTTCAAGGACCGCGGCATGACCATGGCCATCACCCGGGCCAAGGAGGAGGGGGCGAAGGCCGTCATCTGCGCCTCCACCGGCAACACCTCGGCCTCCGCCGCGGCGTACGCCGTGCGCGCGGGGATGGTCTGCGCCGTCCTCGTACCGCAGGGCAAGATCGCGCTCGGCAAGATGGGCCAGGCGCTCGTGCACGGCGCCAAGATCCTCCAGGTCGACGGCAACTTCGACGACTGCCTGACCCTGGCCCGCTCGCTCTCGGACAACTACCCGGTGGCGCTGGTCAATTCGGTCAACCCGGTCCGTATCGAAGGCCAGAAGACCGCCGCGTTCGAGATCGTCGACGCGCTCGGGGACGCCCCCGACATCCACGTCCTGCCGGTCGGGAACGCGGGCAACATCACCGCGTACTGGAAGGGATACACCGAGTACGCCGGTGACGGCGTCTCGACCCGCTCCCCGCGCATGTGGGGCTTCCAGGCCTCCGGCTCCGCGCCCATCGTGCGCGGCGAGGTCGTCAAGGACCCCTCCACCATCGCCACCGCGATCCGTATCGGCAACCCGGCCTCCTGGGACTACGCACTGGCCGCGCGCGACGAGTCGGGCGGCTTCATCGACGAGGTGACGGACCGGCAGATCCTGTCCGCGTACCGGCTGTTGGCCTCCCAGGAGGGCGTCTTCGTGGAGCCCGCGTCGGCCGCCTCCGTCGCCGGCCTGCTCAAGGCCGCCGAGGAGGGCAAGGTCGACCCCGGCCAGCGCATCGTCTGCACGGTCACCGGCAACGGCCTCAAGGACCCCGACTGGGCTGTCGCGGGCGCACCGCAGCCGGTCACCGTCCCGGTCGACGCGGCCACCGCCGCCGAGAAGCTCGGCCTCGTCTGATCCGGTCCCGGGCCGGGCGCCGGCACGCGCCGCGGCCGGTCCGGGAACCGCGACAACCCGCCCAACCAGCCCCTTTCCGGGGCGAGAGCGCATGGGAGGCGGGCGACACGCATCGTGCGCCTCCTGTGCGCCCTATGTCGCCACAGAACCTTCCTTCGATAAGCTGTACCCCATCCGCCCGGCATCCGCCCGCCGGACCGCCACGCCTGCGGTCCCCGTCACGGCCGTCGGGCCGGTCGCCGGATTCCCGCATCGATTCGGAGCCCTCCGCACAGCCGCGACCCCCACCGCCATGACCCCCGCCGATCGCCCCCACCTCTGAACCACCCCTGAACACCACCCCTCACCACCGCCCTCACGCCCCGCCGCCGCAGAGCCACCCGCACTGCATCCCCGCCGCCTTACAAGGAGTGGTCCGACCGATGGCCGGTCCCGCGTTCCGAGCCGCCGCCGTCAGGGTGCGCGTCCCCGCAACCAGCGCCAACCTGGGCCCGGGTTTCGACGCCCTGGGCCTCTCGCTGGGGCTGTACGACGACGTCGTCGTCCGGGTCGCCGACTCCGGGCTGCACATCGACATCGCAGGTGAGGGCAGTGAGACGCTGCCCCGCGACGAGAGCCACCTGCTCGTGCGCTCCCTGCGCACCGCGTTCGACCTGCTCGGCGGCCAGCCCCGCGGGCTGGAGATCGTCTGTGCCAACCGCATCCCGCACGGCCGCGGTCTCGGCTCCTCCTCCGCCGCCATCTGCGCCGGAATCGTCGCCGCCCGCGCCGTGACGACGGGCGGCGACGCCCGCCTCGACGACGCGGCCCTGCTGGAGCTGGCGACCGAGATCGAGGGACACCCCGACAACGTCGCGGCCTGTCTGCTCGGCGGCTTCACCCTCGCCTGGATGGACGGCGGCGCGGCCCGGGCGATCCGGATGGACCCCGCCGAATCCGTCGTCCCGGTGGTCTTCGTACCCGGGCGCCCGGTGCTCACCGAGACGGCGCGCGGCCTGCTCCCGCGCACCGTCCCGCACGTCGACGCGGCCCTCAACGCCGGCCGGGCGGCCCTGCTCGTCGAGGCCCTGACCCGCCGCCCGGAGCTGCTGCTCGCCGCCACCGAGGACCGGATCCACCAGGAGTACCGGGGCCCCGCCATGCCGGAGAGCGTGGAACTGGTCAACCGCCTGCGCGCCGACGGCGTGCCCGCGGTCATCTCCGGCGCGGGACCCACGGTCCTCGCGCTGACGGAGGAAGGCTCGGCCGACAAGGTGGCCCGACTGGCGGGGGAGGGCTGGGCGGCGAACCGGCTGGCCCTCGACGCGACGGGCGCCAGTGTGCTGCCGCTGGCCGCGTAACCGCATGTGATTGCCGGTGAGCGAGAGGGGGAATGTTTGTTGGAGCCGGTAGTGTTAACCTCAAGTCTGCAACCGACGTCTTTGAGGCGCGTTGCTTCGTGTCCCCCTTCGGGACCACCATTCTTCCGGGAGCCTCCCCAACTGCCTGAGCAGCCTGCCTGAGCAGTTTCGAGCACGCTCCGGAACCGGCACGACACCCCTCGCTCGTCCAGGAGTGGGCCGAGCAGGGGGATCTCGCGCCGGACCCCGCACGTTCATCTCTCCGCCGTACACCCGGCGGACCACCGCCCCGGCAAGGTCCGCGATCCAGCAAGATCAACAGACCGCTGTCGGACAGCACAACCGGTCGCCGAGCCAGAAGGCCGACGTCCGCTCCAGGGAAGGACCCTTCGTGAGCGACACCACCGATCTGATGGGCGTGACTGCCGACAAGAGCGTCGACAGCGCCGCGCCCGCCGAAGGTGCTGCCACTGGCACCACCGCACGGCGCCGCCGCTCCGGCACCGGCCTCGAGGGCATGGTCCTGGCCGAGCTGCAGCAGGTCGCGTCCGGCCTCGGCATCAGGGGCACCGCGCGGATGCGCAAGAGCCAGCTGATCGAGGTCATCAAGGAGGCGCAGGCGGGTGGCGGATCCGCCGCCCCCAAGGCCTCCTCCAAGGCCGCAGAGGCCCCCGCCGAGGCGGAGAGCAAGCCGAAGCGCCGCGCGACCTCGAAGGCGCGCACCGGGGACGAGGCCGCCGCTGCCGCCGCCGAGAAGGACACGGCCCAGCAGCAGATCGACATCCCCGGTCAGCCGGCCAGCGACGACCAGCCCGCGGGCGAGCGTCGTCGCCGTCGTGCGACCGCGCAGGCGGGCAGCCCCGACACCAAGACCGAGGCGAAGACCGAGGTCAAGGCCAAGGCGGAGCCCCAGGCCGAGCAGAAGACCGAGGAGCGGGGCGAGCCGAAGGGCGACGCCAAGGCCGAGGCCGCGGCCGACACGGCCGAGGGCCGTCGCGGCGACCGTCAGGGCCGCGGTGAGCGGGGTGAGCGCGGCGAGCGCCGTGAGCGTCAGCGCGACCGCCGCGGCAAGGGCGACGACCAGGGCCAGCAGGGCGGCGGCGGGCAGCGCCCGCAGCGCCAGGGCCAGGGCCAGGGCGGCGGTCAGGGCCAGGGCCAGCAGAACCGTGACACCGGGCCGCAGGACGACTTCGACGACGAGGCGGGCGGCCGTCGCGGCCGCCGCGGCCGCTACCGCGACCGCCGTGGCCGTCGCGGGCGCGACGACTTCGCCAGCGATGTGCAGGTGGCCGACGACGACGTCCTGATCCCCGTCGCGGGCATCCTGGACATCCTCGACAACTACGCGTTCATCCGGACCTCCGGCTACCTGCCGGGCCCGAACGACGTGTACGTCTCGCTCGCCCAGGTCCGCAAGAACGGCCTGCGCAAGGGCGACCACGTCACCGGCGCGGTGCGCCAGCCCAAGGACGGCGAGCGGCGCGAGAAGTTCAACGCGCTGGTCCGCCTCGACTCGGTCAACGGCATGGCCCCGGAGTCGGGCCGCGGTCGCCCCGAGTTCCAGAAGCTGACCCCGCTCTACCCGCAGGACCGGCTCCGTCTGGAGACCGACTCCAACATCCTGACGACGCGGATCATCGACCTGGTGGCCCCGATCGGCAAGGGGCAGCGCGGGCTCATCGTGGCCCCGCCGAAGACCGGCAAGACCATGATCCTTCAGGCCATCGCCAACGCGATCACGGTCAACAGCCCCGAGTGCCACCTGATGGTCGTCCTGGTCGACGAGCGTCCGGAAGAGGTCACCGACATGCAGCGGTCGGTGAAGGGCGAGGTCATCTCCTCGACCTTCGACCGTCCCGCCGAGGACCACACCACCGTCGCCGAGCTGGCCATCGAGCGCGCCAAGCGTCTCGTCGAGCTGGGTCACGACGTGGTCGTCCTGCTCGACTCGATCACCCGTCTGGGCCGCGCGTACAACCTCGCGGCGCCGGCCTCCGGCCGCATCCTGTCCGGTGGTGTCGACTCGACCGCGCTCTACCCCCCGAAGCGCTTCTTCGGCGCCGCGCGCAACATCGAGGACGGCGGCTCGCTGACCATCCTCGCCACCGCGCTCGTCGAGACCGGCTCGCGCATGGACGAGGTGATCTTCGAGGAGTTCAAGGGCACCGGCAACATGGAGCTCAAGCTCGACCGGAAGCTCTCGGACAAGCGCATCTTCCCGGCGGTGGACGTCGACGCGTCCTCCACCCGTAAGGAAGAGATCCTGCTCGGCACCGACGAGCTGGCGGTCGTCTGGAAGCTGCGCCGGGTGCTGCACGCGCTCGACCAGCAGCAGGCGATCGAGCTCCTCCTGGACCGGATGAAGAAGACCCAGTCCAACGCGGAGTTCCTGCTCCAGATCCAGAAGACGACGCCGGGCAGCGGAAACGGCAACGACTGACGTTCACCCCGCTGTTCCGCTGTTCCGCTGTTCCGCTGTTCTGCGAAAGCGCCCCGTTACCCCGGTGACGAGGGCGTTTTCGCGTTATACGATCAGCGGCAGTAGGTGGGGGGGAACGTATTTTCTATACGCCCACTGTGATGTCTCCAGTGGGGAGAACTCTCTCCTTCGCACGCACGTACACGGCGCCGTCACCGAGGTGCGCCGTGTTCATCGAGGGGAGACCTGTGACATCTGGCAGACGGAGGGGTTTCATGACCCTCCCCGTGGCAACTGCCGTGCTCGCTCTGGGAGCGGGGGCACTCGCCGCCGTTCCCGCGCAGGCCGCGGACACGGTCCCGCTTCCGGGCAAGCAGAACAACACCCAGAAGCGGTCCGACGTACCGCAGACCGAACTGCTCGACATCGTCAAGCGATCGGCCGCCGAGCTGGCGGAGGGCGAGTCGGGTGCGCCCGCGCCCGGCGGAGCCACGGAACCGGCGCCGGAGCGCACCGCCGATCCGAAGATCATCGGGGGGGCCGACGCCCTGATCTCCGAGGCGCCGTGGATGGTGCAGCTGCACTACTACGACGACAAGGGAACCTCCGGCACCGCGGACGACGAGAGCTACTTCTGCGGTGGCACCCTCGTCGCGCCCGCCAAGGTCCTGACCGCCGCGCACTGCGTGGACGGACTGGACTGGAACAAGAACGGTACCGTCGTGGGCGGCACCGCCAAGCTCCCGGTCGGCAGTGACCTGAACGGCGGCCAGGCCGTGGGCGTCTGGCGTCAGTGGGTCCACCCCGCTTACGACGACGCCGAGTTGAGCAGCGACGTCGCCGTGCTGACGCTGGGCGCGGCCCTCCCGTACAAGACGCTCCAGCCGGCCTCCGGCGCCGAGACGGCGCTGTACAGGCAGGGCACCCGTGCCACCGTCTACGGCTGGGGCCGCACCAGCTCCACCAGCGAGGCCATCTCGCCGACGCTGCGCAAGGCCACGGTGCCGATCAACGCCGACTCGACCTGCGCGTCCTTCTACGGCTCCGAGTTCATGGCCGGGAAGATGACGTGTGCCGGAGTGCCCGCGGCAGGCCAGGACGAGGGCACCGTATCGCCGTGCAACGGCGACTCCGGTGGTCCGCTCGTGGTCAACGGCCGTATCGCGGGCGTCGTTTCGTGGGGCGTCAAGGACTGCGTCGCCACCGGCGCGTACAGCGTCTACTCCAAGGTCAGCTCGTTCTTCGGGCAGATCAACCCCCGGATCGACGACGCCAACCTCAACTTCGACACCACGGCGGACCTGTTCGCCCGGCAGTCGAAGGGCGAGGCGTTCGAGTACTACTCGAACGGCAAGGCGTTCACCGCGCCGGCGGCCCTCGGCAACTGGGGCGCGGTCAACCTGGTGCGTCAGGTCGACTGGGACCGCGACTTCTACCAGGACTACGTCTACCGCGTCGGCAACGACCTGTACTGGTTCTACTTCGACGGCACGGACTGGGCCGAGAAGAAGATCGGCACGGGCTGGTCCTCGTTCAAGAACATCCTCTTCCCCGGCGACATCACCGGTGACGGGAACCCCGACCTCGTCGGCATCGACAGCACGGGCACCCTCGTCACCTACCCGGGCCGCGGCGACGGCACCTTCGCGGCCAAGGTCACGGCGGGCTCCGGATGGGGATCGCTGAAGCTGTTCGGCAAGGGCGACTACAGCGGTGACGGCATCGCGGACCTGCTGGCCCGTGACGGGAAGGGCCAGCTGTGGCTCTACGCCGGCCGTCACAACGTCGCCTCGCCGTTCGCCAACAAGGTCCTGGTCGGCACCGGCTGGCACTTCTCGGCCTACATCGCCACCGGGGACAACACCGGTGACGGCAAGGCGGACCTCACCGTCCGTGACAGCACGGGCGCGATGTGGTTCTACCCGACCAGCGGTTCGGCCACCAAGCCCTTCGGACCGAAGCTGAAGGCCGGCACCGGCTGGAACGGATTCAACCTCTTCGGCTGATCCCGGCCGACGCCGGCCGGCCCGAGACCTTGGCCACACCGGCCCCGGTCCACGGACCGTCCGCCACATCGCTGTACCGAGCACGAAACCCCAGGTGAACGCCGCCTCGCGGCCCGTTCGCCCGAGCGCCCTGTGGCCCCCGTCCTCCGGCGGGGGCCACAGGCGCGTATGCAACCCTTCTTGCTGCTTCGGCCGTCCCACCGGGAGAGGCCGACCGCGCGTGGGCACCACGGCAGGGGGCAGACGGGCAACGGGAGTGACGAGGAGACGCGTGAGCGAGCAGAGCAGGAGCACCGGCCGCATACGCGGCACCGGCAGCCGACGGAGGAAGCCGTCCCGCCGGCACCGTGCCAAGGTCGTCGCGGCCTGGACGGCGGCGGGTGTGGTGGTCGTCGGCGGGGCCGGGCTCGGATACGCCTACCTGGCGCTCGACGGCAACCTCTCCAGCATCGACATCGACGCCAAGCTCGGCACCGACCGTCCCGACGACGTGGACGACGGCTCGCAGGACATCCTGGTGCTGGGCTCCGACTCGCGCTCCGGCGACAACGGGGAGTACGGCGAGGACGAGGGCGCGGCCCGCTCCGACACGGCGATGGTCATGCACATCGACAAGGGCCACAAGTCCGCGAGCGTCGTCTCGATACCCCGCGACACCCTGATAGAGCGCCCCGCCTGCGAGAGCGACACCACCGGCGACGAGGTCCCCGCCGAGCACCGGACGATGTTCAACACCGCCTACGAGGTCGGCGGCCCCGCCTGCGCGGTGAAGACCGTCGAGTCGCTGTCCGGCATCCGCATGGACCACTACCTGGAAGTCGACTTCACTGGCTTCAAGGAGCTCATCGACGAGCTCGGCGGCGTGGAGATCACCACGAAGACCGCGATCGACGACTCCAAGAGCCACCTGGACCTGGAGCCGGGCACCCACACGCTGAACGGCGAGGAGTCCCTCGGCCTCGTCCGTACGCGCAAGAGCGTCGGCGACGGCAGCGACCTCGGACGCATCCAGCTCCAGCAGGCGTTCATCAAGGCGCTCATGGAGCAGGCGAAGAGCGTCGGGGTGTTCACCAGCCCCACCAGGCTCTACGGCCTCGCGGACGCCGCCACCAAGGCCGTCACCACCGACTCCGGGCTCGGCTCCGTCAAGAAGCTCACCGGTTTCGCGGGCGGCCTCAAGGGGCTGAACGCCGAGAACGTCCACATGGTGACCCTGCCCGTGGAGTACGACCCGGCCGACCCGAACCGGGTCCTGCCGCAGGAGAAGGCCGGCCGGCAGGTCTGGGCCGCCCTCGCACACGACCGGCCGATCCCCGCCTCCGCCACCGAGAAGTCGGCCGGCGACAAGGGCGACGCCGCCGAGGTCGTCGAGTAGCCGCCCACCCGTCACGCTCCGTGCGCGGGCAACGGGGGAATACCTGCGCCCCGCCCCCGGTTTTGGGAGATACGGCCGGTCCTGGCAGACTGGTACGTCGGCCCCGGTTCACGGCCGCGCAATCCGCGCGGACGACCCGGCGCCCTCCCGAAACTAGGAGACACCTTGAAGCGCGACATCCACCCCGAGTACGTCGAGACGCAGGTCAGCTGCACCTGCGGTGCGTCGTTCACCACCCGGAGCACCATCGACAGCGGCAACATCCGCGCCGACGTCTGCTCCGAGTGCCACCCGTTCTACACGGGCAAGCAGAAGATCCTCGACACCGGCGGCCGCGTGGCCCGCTTCGAGGCCCGCTTCGGCAAGGCTGCCGGCTCCGCCAGCAAGTAGCGAGCCACTGCGCCGGTTCTCGGCGCCCTCTTCCCGGGGGCGTCGGAACCGGCGTTTTTCCGGTCGGGTGCCCGGGGGAACCCCCGCCGGACGCCCCACCGGGCAGTACGCCCTCCAGCAGGCCCGCAGACGCACAACCAACCAGGAGCCCCCGAATGTTCGAGGCGGTCGAGGAACTGATCGGTGAACACACCGGTCTTGAGAAGAAGCTCGCCGACCCGTCGGTCCACGCCGACCAGGCCAACGCGCGCAAGCTGAACAAGCGCTACGCGGAGCTGACCCCGATCGTCTCCACGTACCGGGCCTGGAAGCAGACCGGTGAGGACATCGAGACCGCGCGCGAGTACGCCGCGGACGACCCCGACTTCGCCGCCGAGGTCAAGGACCTGGAGAAGCAGCGCGAAGAGCTCACCGAGAAGCTCCGCCTCCTCCTCGTCCCGCGCGACCCCAGCGACGACAAGGACGTGCTCCTGGAGATCAAGGCGGGCGCCGGCGGCGACGAGTCCGCCCTGTTCGCGGGCGACCTGCTGCGCATGTACCTGCGCTACGCCGAGCGCGTCGGCTGGAAGACCGAGATCATCGACTCCACCGAGTCCGAGCTCGGCGGCTACAAGGACGTCCAGGTCGCCGTGAAGACCAAGGGCGGCAACGGCGCCACCGAGCCCGGCCAGGGCGTCTGGGCCCGGATGAAGTACGAGGGCGGCGTGCACCGCGTGCAGCGCGTGCCCTCCACCGAGTCCCAGGGACGCATCCACACCTCCGCCGCGGGCGTGCTCGTCACCCCCGAGGCCGAGGAGGTCGAGGTCGAGATCCACGCCAACGACCTGCGCATCGACGTCTACCGCTCCTCGGGCCCCGGCGGCCAGTCCGTCAACACGACCGACTCCGCCGTCCGCATCACGCACCTGCCCACCGGCGTCGTCGCCTCCTGCCAGAACGAGAAGAGCCAGCTCCAGAACAAGGAGCAGGCCATGCGCATCCTGCGCTCCCGGCTGCTGGCCGCCGCCCAGGAAGCCGCCGAGCAGGAGGCCTCCGACGTACGCCGCAGCCAGGTCCGCACCGTCGACCGCTCCGAGAAGATCCGGACGTACAACTTCCCGGAAAACCGCATCTCGGACCACCGCGTCGGCTTCAAGGCGTACAACTTGGACCAGGTGCTCGACGGAGAGCTGGGCGCCGTCATCCAGGCATGCGTCGACGCCGACTCCGCCGCCAAGCTCGCCAACGCGTAAGCGTCCCGCCCGCCCCGCACACCCGTAACCCGTACGGAGATCCGCGATGAACCTGCTGCTCGCCGAGGTGGCCCAGGCCACCCAGCGGCTGGCCGACGCCGGTGTCCCCTCACCGCGATTCGACGCCGAGGAACTCGCGGCCTTCGTCCACGGGGTGAAGCGGGGCGCGCTGCACACGGTGCCCGACACCGACTTCGACGCCCGGTACTGGGAGACGATCGCCCGCCGCGAGGCCCGCGAACCCCTCCAGCACATCACCGGCCGCGCCTTCTTCCGCTATCTGGAGCTCCAGGTCGGACCCGGTGTCTTCGTGCCCCGGCCGGAGACCGAGTCCGTCGTCGGCTGGGCCATAGATGCGGTGCGCGCGATGGACGTCGTCGAGCCCGTGGTCGTCGACCTCTGCACCGGATCGGGCGCCATCGCGCTCGCCATGGCGCAGGAGGTCCCCCGCTCCAAGGTGCACGCCGTGGAGCTCTCCGAGGACGCCCTCAGGTGGACGCGGAAGAACGCCGAGGGGTCCAGGGTCACCGTGCACAAGGGAGACGCCCTGAGCGCCCTTCCCGAGCTCGACGGCCAGGTCGACCTGGTCATCTCCAACCCGCCGTACATCCCGCTGACCGAGTGGGAGTACGTCGCCCCCGAGGCCCGCGACCACGACCCGGAGATGGCCCTGTTCTCGGGCGAGGACGGCCTCGACACCATCCGCGGCATCGAGCGCACCGCCCACCGTCTGCTGCGCCCCGGCGGCCTCGTCGTCATCGAGCACGCCGACACGCAGGGCGGCCAGGTGCCGTGGATCTTCACCGAGGAGCGGGGCTGGGCGGATGCCGCCGACCACCCCGACCTGAACAGGCGCCCCCGGTTCGCCACCGCCCGCAAGGCCATGCCGTGACCGGCCCCCGGCACCACCACCCGTACCCGTACCCGCTCCAGGAGGCCGGCTGATGGCTCGGCGATACGACTGCAACGACGCCACCGACCGGACCACGGGCCTGCGCGAGGCCGCGTCGGCCGTCCGCCGGGGCGAACTGGTCGTGCTGCCCACCGACACCGTGTACGGGATCGGTGCGGACGCCTTCACCTCGGAGGCCGTCGCGGACCTGCTGGACGCCAAGGGCCGGGGCCGCAACATGCCCACCCCCGTCCTCATCGGCTCGCCGAACACGCTGCACGGCCTGGTCACCGACTTCTCCGAGGAGGCCTGGGAACTCGTCGACGCCTTCTGGCCCGGCGCCCTCACCCTCGTCGCCAAGCACCAGCCCTCCCTCCAGTGGGACCTCGGCGACACCCGCGGCACCGTCGCCATCCGGATGCCCCTGCACCCGGTCGCCATCGAGCTGCTCACCGAGGTCGGCCCGATGGCAGTCTCCAGCGCCAACCTCACCGGACACCCCTCGCCCGAGGACTGCGACGCCGCCCAGGGGATGCTCGGGGACTCCGTCTCCGTCTACCTCGACGGCGGCCCGACGCCCGGCATCGTGCCGTCCTCGATCGTCGACGTCACCGGCGCCACCCCGGTCCTGCTGCGCGCCGGCGCCCTCTCCGCGGAGGAGCTGCGCAAGGTGGTCCCCGACCTCGAGGTGGCCAATTGACCGCCCCCGAGGGGCGTGGCATAGCGGGGCGGACCGACACCTTCCGCATCCTCCACGTCAGCACCGGCAACGTCTGCCGCTCACCGATCACCGAGCGGCTGACCCGCCATGCCCTGGTGGACCGGCTCGGCGACCCGCTCAGCGGCGGCCTCGTCGTGGAGAGCGCGGGCACCTGGGGCCACGAGGGCGCGCCCATGGAGGCCAACGCCGAGGTCGTCCTCGCCGACTTCGGCGCGGACGCCACCGGCTTCGTCGGCCGCGAACTGCTCGACGAGCACGTGATCCGCGCCGACCTGGTCCTCACCGCCACCCGCGACCACCGTGCCCAGGTCATCTCGATGGGCCACTCCGCGGGCCTGCGCACCTTCACGCTCAAGGAGTTCACCCGGCTGGTGCGGGCCATAGACCCGGCCACCCTGCCCGACCCGCGCGACGAGGGCGTCGTCGAGCGCGCCCGCGCCCTGGTGCGCGCCGCCGCCGCGCTGCGCGGCTGGCTGCTGGCCCCGACCGCCGAGGCGGACGAGGTCTACGACCCCTACGGCGCCCCCATCACCTTCTTCCGCTCCATCGGCGACGAGATCAACCAGGCGCTCGACCCCGTCGTCACCGCCCTCACCGGCGTACCCGCCCCGCACTGACCGGGAGCTGCCCGCGCCGCGGCGGGGCGGGTGCGCCGACCGGCGTACGGCACGCCGCGACAGCGGGCACGGCGCCCGGCCCCGGCCTACATTGGAGCTGACACCGGCATCCCTCGCCGGCGCACCCACCTCCAGGCCCGGAGCCGTCCCATGCCGGTCACCTCTCCCGCCGCACCCGCAGCCGTGTCGCCCGCGCCCGACGCCCTGCCCCAGGACTTCGGCGCGCTGCTCCGCCAGGACCCGGAGCTCGCCGGGGTCCTGCTCGCCGAGAGCGGCCGGCAGGCCACCACCCTCCAGCTGATCGCCGCCGAGAACTTCGCCTCGCCCGCGGTCCTCGCCGCCCTCGGCTCCCCGCTCGCCAACAAATACGCCGAGGGGTACCCGGGCGCCCGCCACCACGGCGGCTGCGAGCACGCGGACGCCGCCGAACGCGTCGCGGTCCGCCGGGCCACCGCCCTCTTCGGCGCCGAACACGCCAACGTGCAGCCGCACTCCGGCTCCTCGGCCGTCCTCGCCGCCTACGCCGCGCTGCTGCGCCCGGGCGACACGGTGCTCGCGATGGGGCTCCCGTACGGGGGACACCTCACCCACGGGGCGCCGGGCAACTTCTCCGGCCGCTGGTTCGACTTCGTCGGCTACGGGGTCGACCCGGAGACCGGGCTGATCGACCACACCCGGCTCCGCGCCCTGGCCCGCGCCCGCCGCCCCAAGGCGATCGTCTGCGGCTCGACCACCTATCCCCGCCACCCCGACTACGAGCTGTTCCGGGAGATCGCCGACGAGGTGGGCGCGTACCTGATCGTGGACGCCGCCCACCCGATGGGGCTGATCGCCGGGGGAGCGGCGCCGAGCCCGGTCCCGTACGCCGACGTGGTCTGCGCCACCACGCACAAGGTGCTGCGCGGCCCGCGCGGCGGCATGATCCTGTGCGGCGCGGAGCTGGCCGAGCGGATCGACCGGGCCGTGTTCCCGTTCACCCAGGGTGGCGCGCAGATGCACACGGTGGCGGCGAAGGCCGTCGCGTTCGGGGAGGCGGCGACCCCCGCGTACACCCGCTACGCCCACCAGGTCGTCGCCCACGCCCGGGTGCTCGCCGCCGGCCTGGAGGCGGAGGGCTTCGAGGTCACCACGGGCGGCACGGACACCCACCTCGTCGTCGCGGACCCGGCCCCGCTCGGCGTCGACGGCCGCACAGCCCGGGAGCGGCTGGCGGCGGCCGGTGTGGTCCTGGACACCTGCGCACTGCCGTACGGGGACGCCCGGGGCATCCGCCTGGGCACGGCCGCCGTCACCACCCAGGGGATGGACGACGGGGACATGGCCCGGATCGCGGCCCTGTTCGGAGCGGCCGTACGGGAGCCGGGCGACGTGAGCCCGATCGCGGCGGAGGTCGGGGAACTCGTCGCGCGCCATCCGCCGTATCCGGGGTAGGGAGTCCGAGGCGACCGGAGCGGATCACTCCGCCGTATCCGGGGCACCCGAAGCCTGTGCAACCATCATCCGTAGCCTGAAGTCCTTGTTCCAGAGACTAGGGTGTGGTTTTTGGATGACCGGCGAGTTCTGTGGGGCAGCCCGTGCGTGATTACCTGCTGACGCTCTGTGTTACGGCAGCGGTGACCTATCTGCTGACCGGACCGGTGCGTAAGTTCGCCATCGCGGTCGGGGCGATGCCCGCGATCCGCGCGCGCGACGTCCACCGTGAGCCGACACCCCGGCTCGGTGGGATCGCCATGTTCGGCGGACTGTGCGCGGGCCTGATCGTCGCGGACCACCTCTTCAATCTGCAGGGTGTCTTCGAACTCTCCAACGAGCCCAGGGCGTTGCTCTCCGGAGCCGCCCTGATCTGGCTGATCGGCGTCCTCGACGACAAGTTCGAGATCGACGCCCTGATCAAGCTCGGCGGCCAGATGATCGCCGCCGCCGTCATGGTCATCCAGGGGCTCACGATCCTGTGGCTGCCGATCCCCGGCGTCGGCACGGTGGCCCTCACCCAGTGGCAGGGCACGCTGCTCACGGTGGCGCTGGTCGTCATCACGATCAACGCGGTCAACTTCGTCGACGGCCTGGACGGGCTCGCGGCGGGCATGGTGTGCATCGCGTCGACGGCGTTCTTCCTGTACGCGTACCGCCTCTGGATGGGGTACGGCATCGAGGCGGCGGCCCCCGCGACCCTGTTCGCGGCGATCCTGATGGGGATGTGCCTCGGCTTCATGCCGCACAACATGCATCCGGCGCGGATCTTCATGGGCGACTCGGGCTCGATGCTGATCGGGCTGGTGCTGGCGGCCGGCGCGATCTCGATCACCGGCCAGGTCGACCCGGACCTCATGAAGATCTTCGAGGGCAGCGAGCGCGAGGCCACCCACGCCCTGCTCCCGGTCTTCATCCCGCTGGTGCTGCCGCTGACGATCATCGCGATCCCGGCCGCCGACCTGGTCCTCGCCATCGTCCGCCGCACCTGGAACGGCCAGTCGCCGTTCGCCGCCGACCGGGGCCATCTGCACCACCGGCTGCTGGAGATCGGTCACTCGCACAGCCGGGCCGTGCTGATCATGTACTTCTGGTCGGCCCTCATCGCCTTCGGCGCCGTCGGCTACTCGGTGCACTCGGCGTCCTCGTGGATCGTGTTCGTCATCATCGCGGCGAGCGCGGTGGGCCTCGTCCTGCTGCTGATGCCGCGCTTCACCCCGCGCGCCCCGCACTGGGCCAACCGCTTCGTGCCGCCGCGCTACCGCCACCGCGGAGCGGAGGAGGATCCGGCCGTCCCGTACGAGGAGAAGCCGGCGCCCGTGGCCTCCGGGGCCCAACAGGGCTCGGCAGACGCGTCGATGGGCGAGGAGGCCGCCGAACGGGCTCCCGTGGCGGTCGGAGTGTCCGGCGTCAACGGCGCTACCGCGATCGGCCCGCGTTCTCGGTTCCCGGATCGACGCTCGATCGACTCTTCGCGCTGACGATTCGGAACCCGCGGTGCATTACCAGACATTACGCCGTCTTGTCGTGCGCACACGCGCGGATTAACTCTCATGTGTGACAGTCGGCACACGTTTGAGGTAAAGACCTCCTCAAATAGTTTGTGATACCGTTCACGAGACCCGGTGACGGAGCCGAAGGACCCATGCAGGACGGTCCCTTGGCCCGAAAATCCGCCTCGCGGACCGGGCCTACGCTCGTCCATGACGACGCCCCATTCCTCCCCTCAGACCAGTGGAGCTGCCGCCATGCAGTCCGACATGCGCGAACTACTGCGCATCGCCACCCCCACCGCCGCGGTGGGAGCCATCGCCACGCTTGTCGGCGGGCTCGTCGTCGGCGGCGAGGGGGCAATCGGCGCCGTGGTCGGCTGCGTGGTGGTCATCCTCTTCATGGGGCTCGGGCAGCTGACGCTGCAGTGGGTCGCCAAGGCCATGCCCCACCTCTTCCAGGGCATGGGGCTGCTGGTCTACTCGGTGCAGTTGGTGGTCCTGCTCGGCCTCATCATGGGCATCCGGAACACCACTCTGTTCGACCTCCAGACCTTCGCCCTCACGCTGGTCGTCTCGGTGATCACATGGATCGTCACGCAGACCGTGCTGCACTCCAGGAGCAAGATCCTGTACGTCGATCCGGAGGCGGAGAGCCGGAACGCCCCGGGCGGAACCGAGGGAAAGCATGACCAGTAGGGCCGGGATAAAGCCCTGTTCGACATGCTGCTATCGTCCGGTCTCGGTTGCGGTACTGCGGGCGCGGACAAAACGACTGTCGCCTGATACATCGCGAGGCTTCGGGCCCGGCCGCCGCCTCCCCACCGTAAGAACCAGTCCGGTGCCGACCTGCGGCTGCCAGCCGCTCCGATACAACGAGGTAGCCGTATCCATGCGCCATGCAGAAGGAGCTCCTGGTGACTGCTGACGCCCAGACGCTCGCCTTCGAGGTTGACTGCCACCTGTTCCAGGGCTCGTGCGGATTCCCAGCCCCGAGCGCGTGGTCGTTCATTTTCGACCCGATCTTCACTATCGGTCCGGTCGAGTTCAACAAGCCGATGCTGCTGGCGATCATCGGAACGATTGCGATCCTGACCCTGTTCTGGATGGGCTTCTCCAAGCCCAAGGTCGTTCCGGGCAAGCTGCAGATGGTCGCCGAAATTCTTTACGACTTCGTGCACCGGGGCATCGCCAAGGAGATCATTGGCAAGAAGGGCGAGCCGTTCGTCCCGCTGCTGGTGTCCCTGTTCTTCTTCATCTGGGTGATGAACCTCTGGGCGATCATCCCGCTCGCGCAGTTCCCGGTGACCTCGCTCATCGCCTACCCGGTCGGACTGGCGCTGCTGGTCTGGGTCGTCTACATGTCGGTGACGTTCCGGAACAACGGCTTCGTGGGCGGTATCCGCAACCTGTGCGTCCCGAGCGGCCTGCCCAAGCCGATCTACGTGATCCTGACGCCGATCGAGTTCGTCTCGAACATCTTCGTGCGACCCTTCACGCTGGCGGTCCGACTCTTCGCGAACATGTTCGCGGGTCACATCCTCATCCTGGTCTTCACGATCGCGACGTGGTACATGCTCGGCACCGTGCTCGGCACGGTGTACGCCACCGCGTCGTTCGCCGTGACGTTGGCCCTGACCGTCTTCGAGATGTTCATCCAGGCGCTCCAGGCCTACGTCTTCACCGTGCTGACCGCCACGTACTTGTCCCAGGCACTCGAAGAAGCGCACTGAGGACACCCGGGCCACCACCCGGACACCCCCTAGACGTCCGGTGGATGCAATCTCCACCGGCCACTCAAGAGAAGGAATCACAGATCAATGTCTGAGACTCTCGCAGCCGTTGTGGGCAACGTCGGAACCATCGGTTACGGCCTCGCGGCGATCGGCCCCGGCGTCGGTATCGGCATCATCTTCGGTAACGGTGTGCAGGCCATCGCCCGCCAGCCCGAGGCGGCCGGCCTCATCCGCCAGAACATGCTGCTCGGCTTCGCGGTCATCGAGGCCCTGGCGCTGATCGGCTTCGTCGCGCCCTTCATCTTCCCGAAGTAGTCCCGGCGACCTGACGATACGTTTTCGACGAAAGGTCCACCATGTTGCATCTGGCAGCCGAGGAGCCGCAGTCACCGCTGCTGCCGGTCTGGCCCGAGATCGTCATCGGTCTGATCTGCTTCAGCGTTGTCTTCTTCGCGTTCTACAAGAAGCTCCTCCCGGCCATCAACAAGGCCCTGGACGAGCGTCGCGAGGCGATCGAAGGTGGCATCGAGAAGGCCGAAGCGGCTCAGACCGAGGCGCAGAGCGTTCTTGAGCAGTACAAGGCTCAGCTCGCCGAAGCCCGTCACGAGGCCGCCCGTCTGCGCCAGGAGGCGCAGGAGCAGGGTGCCGTCATCATCCAGGAGATGAAGGCGGAAGGTCAGCGGCAGCGCGAAGAGATCATCGCCGCCGGCCACACCCAGATCGAGGCCGACCGCAAGGCCGCTGCCTCGGCGCTGCGTCAGGACGTGGGCAAGCTCGCCACCGACCTGGCCGGCAAGCTCGTCGGCGAGTCCCTCCAGGACCACGCCCGGCAGAGCGGCACCGTCGACCGTTTCCTCGACGAGCTCGAGGCGAAGGCCGAGGCCGCCCGATGAACAGCGCGAGCCGCGAAGCACTGGCTTCCGCACGCGAGCGTCTCGACGCGCTGACCGACAACACGTCGGTCGACGCGGCGAAGCTCGCCGAGGAGCTGGCATCGGTCACCGCGCTCCTCCACCGCGAAGTATCCCTGCGCCGGGTCCTCACCGACCCGGCCCAGAGCGGCGAGAGCAAGGCCGAGCTGGCCGCGCGTCTGCTCGGCGGACAGGTGGGCGGCGAGACCGTCGACCTGGTCTCCGGACTGGTCCGGTCCCGCTGGTCGCAGTCGCGTGACCTGGTGGACTCGGTCGAGGAGCTGGCGAACACCGCAGACCTCACCGCGGCCCAGCGCGGCGGCAGCCTCGACGACGTCGAGGACGAGCTGTTCCGGTTCGGCCGGATCGTCGGCTCCGACAAGGAGCTGCGCTCCGCGCTCACCAGCCGTACGGCCACGGCGTCCGCCAAGGGCGAGCTGCTGCGCAGCCTGCTCGGCGGCAAGGCGCAGCCGGTCACCGAGCGGATCATCGTCCGCCTGGTCACCCAGCCCCGTGGACGTAGCCTGGAAGCAGGGCTGGACTCACTGTCCAGGCTCGCCGCGGAGCGCCGGGACCGCGTGGTCGCCGTCGTCACCTCGGCGGTGCCGCTCAGCGACCGGCAGAAGCAGCGCCTCGGCGACGCCCTGGCGAAGCTCTACGGCCGGCAGATGCACCTGAACCTGGACGTGGACCCCGCGGTCCTCGGCGGGATCTCGGTGCGCGTCGGTGACGAGATCATCAACGGCACCGTCGCGGAGCGCCTCGAAGAGGCGACCCGCCGCATGGCCGGCTGACACAGCGCAGCGCAGAAGAACAAGCAAGACCAGCGGCCCGGTTGGGCCGTGCAGAAATTGCAGAAGATTCCTGGGGGTCGGCCCCCAGACCCCCTTAAGAAACTTCGGGCCCAACAAGGAGAGCAGGGAACCCAGATGGCGGAGCTCACGATCCGGCCGGAGGAGATCCGGGACGCACTGGATAACTTTGTCCAGTCGTACCAGCCGGACGCGGCCTCGCGCGAGGAGGTCGGTACGGTCAGCGTTGCCGGCGACGGCATCGCGAAGGTGGAGGGTCTTCCCTCCGCCATGGCGAACGAGCTGCTGAAGTTCGAGGACGGCACCCTCGGTCTCGCCCTCAACCTCGAGGAGCGCGAGATCGGTGCGATCGTCCTCGGCGAGTTCAGCGGCATCGAGGAGGGCCAGCCGGTGCAGCGCACCGGTGAGGTGCTCTCCGTAGGCGTCGGCGAGGGCTACCTCGGCCGCGTCGTCGACCCGCTCGGCAACCCGATCGACGGTCTCGGCGAGATCGAGACCGACAGCCGCCGCGCCCTCGAGCTGCAGGCCCCTGGCGTCATGGTCCGCAAGTCGGTGCACGAGCCGATGCAGACCGGCTACAAGGCCGTCGACGCCATGGTGCCGATCGGCCGCGGCCAGCGTCAGCTGATCATCGGCGACCGTCAGACGGGTAAGACCGCTCTGGCCGTCGACACGATCATCAACCAGCGCGACAACTGGCGCTCGGGCGACGTGAACAAGCAGGTGCGCTGCATCTACGTCGCCATCGGTCAGAAGGGTTCCACCATCGCCTCCGTGCGTGGTGCGCTCGAAGAGGCCGGTGCGCTGGAGTACACGACCATCGTCGCCGCCCCGGCGTCCGACCCGGCCGGCTTCAAGTACCTGGCGCCGTACACCGGTTCGGCCATCGGCCAGCACTGGATGTACGACGGCAAGCACGTCCTGATCATCTTCGACGACCTCTCGAAGCAGGCCGACGCCTACCGCGCCGTGTCCCTGCTGCTGCGCCGCCCGCCGGGCCGCGAGGCCTACCCGGGTGACGTCTTCTACCTGCACTCGCGTCTGCTGGAGCGCTGCGCCAAGCTCTCCGACGCGATGGGCGCCGGTTCGATGACGGGCCTCCCGATCGTCGAGACCAAGGCGAACGACGTGTCGGCGTTCATTCCGACCAACGTCATCTCCATCACCGACGGCCAGTGCTTCCTGGAGTCCGACCTGTTCAACGCGGGTCAGCGTCCGGCGCTCAACGTCGGTATCTCGGTCTCCCGAGTCGGTGGCTCCGCCCAGCACAAGGCCATGAAGCAGGTCTCCGGCCGGCTCCGCGTGGACCTCGCCCAGTACCGCGAGCTGGAGGCGTTCGCCGCCTTCGGTTCCGACCTGGACGCGGCCTCGAAGGCCTCGCTGGAGCGCGGTAAGCGCATGGTCGAGCTGCTGAAGCAGCCGCAGTACGCCCCGTTCCCGATGGAGGAGCAGGTCGTCTCGGTCTGGGCCGGCACCACGGGCAAGATGGACGACGTCCCGGTCGAGGACATCCGTCGCTTCGAGGGCGAGCTGCTGGAGTACCTGCGCCGTGAGCGCAAGGACCTCCTGACCAGCATCGCCGAGGGCGGCAAGATGTCCGACGACACGCTGCAGTCGATCGCCGACGCGATCGCCGCCTTCAAGCAGCAGTTCGAGACCTCGGACGGCAAGCTCCTGGGCGAGGGCTGATCGATGGGCGCTCAGCTTCGCGTTTACAAGCGCCGCATCCAAGCCGTCACCGCGACCAAGAAGATCACCAAGGCGATGGAGATGATCGCCGCCTCGCGCATCGTCAAGGCGCAGCGCAAGGTGGCGGCGTCCCAGCCGTACGCGACCGAGCTCACCCGTGCGGTGACCGCGGTGGCGACCGGCTCCAACGCCAAGCACCCGCTCACCACCGAGGTCGAAGCCCCGACCCGGGCCGCGGTCCTGCTCGTCACGAGCGACCGCGGTCTGGCCGGCGGCTACTCCTCCAACGCCATCAAGGCCGCGGAGCGACTGCGGGAGCGCCTTGCCTCCGAGGGCAAGGAGGTCGACGCGTACATCGTCGGCCGCAAGGGTGTCGCGTACTACGGCTTCCGCGAGCGCAAGGTCGAGGAATCCTGGACCGGCTTCACCGACAACCCGGCGTACTCCGATGCCAAGAGCATCGCCGCCCCGTTGATCGAGGCCATCCAGAAGGACACGGCCGAGGGCGGCGTCGACGAGCTGCACATCGTCTTCACGGAATTCGTGTCGATGATGACGCAGAACGCGGTCGACGCCCGGATGCTGCCGCTTTCGCTCGACGAGGTGGCGGAGGAGAGCACCCGCAAGGGGGAGATCCTTCCGCTGTTCGACTTCGAGCCGTCGGCCGAGGACGTCCTCGACGCCCTTCTGCCGCGCTACGTCGAGAGCCGCATCTACAACGCACTGCTGCAGGCAGCCGCTTCCGAGCACGCTGCCCGCCGCCGCGCGATGAAGTCGGCGACCGACAACGCCGGGGACCTCATCAAGAGCCTGTCCCGGCTTGCCAACGCGGCCCGACAGGCCGAAATCACCCAGGAAATCAGCGAGATCGTCGGCGGTGCCAGTGCTCTGGCCGACGCGACCGCGGGGAGTGACAAGTAATGACGACGACAGTTGAGACGGCCGCTGCCACGGGCCGCGTCGCCCGGGTCATCGGCCCGGTCGTCGACGTGGAGTTCCCCGTCGACGCGATGCCGGAGATCTACAACGCCCTCCACGTCGAGGTCGCGGACCCGGCCGAGGACGGCGCCCGCAAGACGCTGACCCTGGAAGTCGCCCAGCACCTGGGTGACGGCGTGGTCCGTGCGATCTCGATGCAGCCCACCGACGGCCTGGTCCGCCAGGCCCCGGTGACCAACACGGGCGAGGGCATCACCGTCCCCGTCGGTGACATCACCAAGGGCAAGGTGTTCAACACCCTCGGTCAGATCCTGAACGAGCCGGAGGCCGAGGCGCAGATCACCGAGCGCTGGCCGATCCACCGCAAGGCCCCGGCCTTCGACCAGCTCGAGTCGAAGACCGAGATGTTCGAGACCGGCCTGAAGGTCGTCGACCTGCTGACCCCGTACGTCAAGGGCGGCAAGATCGGTCTCTTCGGTGGTGCGGGCGTCGGCAAGACGGTCCTCATCCAGGAAATGATCATGCGTGTGGCGAAGCTGCACGACGGTGTGTCGGTGTTCGCCGGTGTCGGTGAGCGCACCCGTGAGGGCAACGACCTCATCGACGAGATGACCGAGTCGGGCGTTCTGGAGAAGACCGCGCTCGTCTTCGGCCAGATGGACGAGCCGCCGGGGACGCGTCTGCGCGTGGCCCTGTCCGCTCTGACCATGGCGGAGTACTTCCGCGATGTGCAGAAGCAGGACGTGCTGCTCTTCATCGACAACATCTTCCGCTTCACGCAGGCCGGCTCCGAGGTCTCCACGCTGCTCGGCCGCATGCCGTCCGCGGTGGGTTACCAGCCGACCCTGGCCGACGAGATGGGTGTGCTCCAGGAGCGCATCACCTCGACGCGTGGTCACTCGATCACCTCGATGCAGGCGATCTACGTCCCCGCGGACGACCTGACCGACCCGGCCCCGGCCACCACGTTCGCCCACCTCGACGCGACGACGGTTCTCTCCCGTCCGATCTCCGAGAAGGGCATCTACCCGGCCGTGGACCCGCTGGACTCCACGTCCCGCATCCTGGACCCGCGTTACATCTCGCAGGACCACTACGCCGCGGCCAGCCGCGTCAAGGGGATCCTCCAGAAGTACAAGGACCTCCAGGACATCATCGCGATCCTCGGTATCGACGAGCTGGGCGAGGAGGACAAGCTCGTTGTCCACCGTGCCCGTCGCGTCGAGCGCTTCCTGTCGCAGAACACCCACGCCGCCAAGCAGTTCACCGGCCTGGACGGTTCGGACGTTCCGCTCGACGAGTCGATCTCCGCGTTCAACGCGATCTGCGACGGGGACTACGACCACTTCCCCGAGCAGGCGTTCTTCATGTGCGGTGGCCTGGACGACCTCAAGGCCAAGGCCAAGGAGCTCGGCGTCTCCTGAGCCTCCGGCTCACCGAGGGGGGTGGGTGTGTCCCGCCCCCCTCACCACGCCCCGTAGAATTGAACCGACACCCGGCCGGGCGGCCGGGTGGTGACCCGAGGAGCCACCCTTGGCTGCTGAGCTGCATGTCGAGCTGGTCGCCGCCGACCGAAGCGTCTGGTCCGGCGAGGCCACCCTGGTCGTCGCGCGCACCACGTCCGGCGACATCGGCGTCATGCCCGGTCACCAGCCGCTTCTCGGTGTGCTGGAATCGGGCCCGGTGACGATCCGCACGAGTGAGGGCGGCACCGTCATCGCCGCTGTGCACGGTGGATTCATCTCGTTCGCGGACGACAAGCTGTCGCTGCTGGCCGAGATCGCCGAGCTGGCCGACGAGATCGATGTCGAGCGCGCCGAGCGGGCGCTGGAACTCGCGAAGTCGGACGCGGACGCCGCTGCCCAGCGGCGCGCCGACGTACGACTGCGCGCGGTGGCGGTGCGCTAGCACCCCCACTGACAGATGTCTTTACTCAGCCGCGGCCCGAGCTGGAGCGATCCAGCCGTGTCGCGGCTGAGGCGATGCAGGTGCAATACGGTTTCGGTGTTCGTTACTCGACGATGCGAGGAGGTCGGTGGAGATGGTCCTCGCGTTGTGGGTGGGAGCGTCCGTCATCGTCACGGTTCTGTTGGGACTGTTCGTCTTCGGCCTGCGCCGGAGGCTGATCCAGCGGTCCGGAGGGACCTTCGACTGCAGCCTGCGCTGGGACGTGTCGGAGGAACCCGATGCGCTCGGCAAGGGCTGGGTCTACGGGGTCGCCCGCTACAGCGGTGACCGCGTCGACTGGTTCCGGGTCTTCTCCTACGCTCCTCGCCCCCGCCGGGGCCTGGAGCGTTCTGCGATCGAGGTGATCGCCCGCCGGCTTCCGGAGGGCGAGGAGGAGCTCGCGCTCCTGTCCGACTCCGTCGTGCTCGGCTGTCTCCACCACGGGACACGCCTGGAGCTGGCGATGAGCGAGGACGCCCTGACCGGCTTCCTCGCCTGGCTGGAGGCGGCGCCGCCCGGCCAGCGGGTGAATGTGGCCTGATAGACGGTCCCGCTGGAACCTGACAGGCAGCCCCGCAGGAAGGGGATCCCCCGGACGAAGTCTGGGGGAGGGCAATGTGGCCCGAGAACGTCGGGTAACCGCGCGTACACAGCGAAAAACCGGGGAGACGGGGGGCGGACCCGTCTCCCCGGTGCTTTTCCGGGGTGGTGCTTGCCGTTACGGCGTGGGGAGCACCGTCATCGTTACTTCAGGCCGCTGGTGACCGCGGTCACCAGTTCGCCGTTGCTGGTGTCACCGGAGAGCTCCCAGATGAACGCTCCGCCCATGCCCTGGTTCTTCGTCCAGTTCATCTTCGAGCCGATGGTGGCCGGGGTGTCGTAGCTCCACCAGTTGGTGCCGCAGTGGGCGTACGCGGTGCCGCCGACGGTGCCGGTGGACGGGCAGGTGTTCTTGAGGACCTTGTAGTCCTCGAAGCCCGCCTCGTACGTGCCCGGGGCCGCGCCGGTCGCCGTGCCGCCGGGGGCGGACTGGGTGACGCCGGTCCAGCCGCGGCCGTAGAAGCCGATGCCGAGGAGCAGCTTCTTGGCGGGGACGCCCTTGGCCTTCAGCTTGGCGATGGCCTCGGAGGAGGTGAAGCCCTGCTGCGGGATGCCGGTGTAGGGGGTCAGCGGCGAGTGCGGGGCCGTCGGGCCCTTGGCCGCCCAGGCGCCGAAGAAGTCGTACGTCATCACGTTGTACCAGTCGAAGGACTGGGAGGCGCCGGCGTAGTCGGCCGCGTCGATCTTGCCGCCGTTGGAGCCGTCCGCGGTGATGGCGGCGGTGACCAGGTACTTCGGGCCGAACTTCGCCCGCATGGCGTCGGCCATGGTCTTGATCGAGGCCGGGCCGCTGGTGTCACAGGTCAGACCACAGGCGTTGGGGTACTCCCAGTCGAGGTCGATGCCGTCGAAGACATCGGCCCAGCGGGGGTCCTCGACCAGGTCGTGGCAGGACTGGGCGAAGGCGGCGGGGTTCTGCACGGCCTGGCCGAAGCCGCCGGACCAGGTCCAGCCGCCGAACGACCAGAGGATCTTGATGTGCGGGAACTTGGCCTTCAGCTTGCGCAGCTGGTTGAAGTTGCCGCGCACCGGCTGGTCCCAGGTGTCGGCGACGCCGTCGACGGACTGGTCGGCGGTGTACGCCTTCTCGTAGTCGGCGTACGCGTCACCGATGGTGCACTTGCCGTTCTGCACGTTGCCGAAGGCGTAGTTGATGTGCGTGATCTTCGCGGCCGTGCCGGACGTCACCAGGTTCTTGACGTGGTAGTTGCGCCCGTAGACGCCCCAGTTGGTGAAGTAGCCCATGGTGATCTTGTCGCCGCCGGGCTGCTCGCCACCGCCGCCGGTGGTCCGCACGGAGACGGCGCCGGAGGCCGGGCCGGTCTGGTCCGCGGTGTCCCGGGCCTGCACGGTGTAGGAGTAGTCGGTGCCCGCGGTCAGGCCGGTGTTGGTGTACGTCGTACCGGTGACCGTGGCGACCTTCGCGCCGTCGCGCAGCACGTCGTAGTTCTTGACGCCCTTGTCGTCGGTCGCCGCGCTCCAGCTGAGCTTGACCGAGGTGTCGGTGACGTCGCTGGTGGTCGGGGTGCCGGGCGCCGAGGGGGCGTTGTCGCCGGGGACGCTGCCGCCGTCACAGGAGGCGCCGTTCAGCTTGCAGCCCGTGGGGGAGCCGGAGCCGGTGCCGTTGAAGCCGAAGCTGATGCTGGCGCCGGGCGCCACGGACCCGTTCCAGGAGAGGTTCTTGGCGGTGTAGTGGTTACCGCTCTTGGTGAGGTTGGCGTCCCAGGCGGAGCCCGCCGTGGTGCCCGAGGGGAAGTCCCACTCGATGGTCCAGGAGGAGAGCGCGGTGGTGCCGGTGTTCTTCACCGTCCACTGGCCCTCGAAGCCGCTGCCCCAGTCCGACTTCTTGGTGTACGTGGCGGTGGCCGACGTGGCCGCCGATGCGGGGGCGGCGAGCCCCACCATCGCGGCCAGCGGCACGACCAGCGCGGTCAGGCCCGCGATGATCTTGGACCGGCCGCTGCGGACCGGGACCCATCGAAATCTGGATCGGCGTTGGGGGGAATCTGTGCTCAACGGAGCTCCTCGGGTGAGGTCCAACAAACGGGGATGATTCGTGGACTGCAAACCCTGCGCCGCCCTGAGTACGGTTGCTCTCGTACTCACCGCAGTGTGTGACGGTGACAGTAGGAAGGTCTGGACCAATCGTCAAGAGGTCTGGACCAAAGATCAGGAAGTGGCCCGGACGCCCAACTCCTGTGCTAGAACTGCCGCCTGAACGCGGCTGCGCAGCTCCAGTTTGCCCAGCACCCTGCTGACGTGGGTCTTCACCGTGGCCTCGGCCATCGAGAGACGCAGCGCGATCTCCGCGTTCGACAGGCCCTCGCCCAGGCACCCCAGCACCTCGCGCTCGCGCCGGGTGAGCGTGTCCAGCACCGCCGGATCGGACGCCTGCCGGCCGCGTACGGGGGACGCCCCGGCGAACTCCGCGATCAGCCGCCGGGTCACGGCCGGGGCGATCAGCCCCTCGCCGCGCGCCACCGTCCGTACCGCCTCCAGCAGATCGCGGGCGTCGGTGTTCTTCAGCAGAAAGCCGGAGGCCCCCGCGCGCAGCGCCCCGAAGACGTACTCGTCCAGATCGAACGTGGTCAGCACCAGGACGTCCGCGAGCTCCTCCCCGACCACCTGCCGCGTCGCCGCCACGCCGTCGAGGCGCGGCATCTGCACGTCCATCAGCACCAGGTCCGGGCGGAGTTCACGCGCCAGGCGCACCGCTGCCTCGCCGTCCCCCGCCTCTCCGACGACCTCGATGTCCGGCGCGCTGGAGAGGATCAGCACCAGCCCCGCGCGCACCGCCGACTGGTCCTCCGCGACCAGTACCCGGATCGTCATTCCCGCATCGCCCCTTCTGTCACGGGCAGTTGAGCCCGCACCCGCCAGATCCTGGTTCCGTCGTCGCTGTCGCCGCCCACCTCGGCCCCGGCCTCGAACGTCCCGCCGAGCAGCGTCACCCGCTCCCGCATGCCCACCAGGCCCGCCCCCGAACCGGGCGCCGTCGGTCCGGGGCGGCTGCCGGACACACTGGTCACCTCGATCGTCAGCACCCCGTCGCCGTGGGCGAGCCGCACCACGACCGGCCCCGGCGCCGCGTGCTTGAGGGCGTTGGTCAGGGACTCCTGCACGATCCTGTACGCGGCCAGCTCGACCGGCGTCGGCAGCGCCCCGGCCGCCGCCTCCCGAGTGTCCTCCAGGGTGCAGACCAGTCCGCCGGACGCCCCGTTGACGTTCGTCTGCTCGACGAGCACGTCCAGGGAGGCGAGCGTCGGGGCCGCCGCCGGGGCGTCGTCCTCGCCGCCCTCCCGCAGCAGCCCGATCAGCCGGCGCATCTCCGCGAGCCCCTCGACGCTGTTCTCGCGGATCACCTTCAGGGCGCTCCGCGAGGTCTCCGGGTCGTCGATGGACAGGGCCGCGGTGGAGTGGATCGCCACGGCGGAGAGGTGGTTGGCCACCATGTCGTGCAGCTCCCGGGCCATCCGGGCCCGCTCGGCGATCACCGCCTGCGTCCGGTCCATCTCGGCCAGCCGCGCGGTCTGTGCGGCGGCCAGCCGGGCCGCGTCGGCGGCGGCGCGGTGGGTGCGCACGCTGACGCCGGTGATGGCGGGGACGAAGGAGACCAGTCCGATGACCAGGCCGATCAGCAGTGCCTCGGGCTTACGGAACCAGGCCAGGAAGCCGATCGTGGACGCGACGGTGATCAGGAGCGTGGCCACCGGGAGCCGGCGGGCGGCGGCCGGGGTGCCGTACAGCACGGCCGCGTACATGACGTCCGTGAACATCAGGACGGTGGCGAGGTTGCCCGGGGTGAACTGGTTCGCCACCAGCGCGAGCGTGCCGATCGTCAGCGCCGTGCGGGGGGCGGTGCGGCGCAGCAGCTCGGCCGCGGCCATGGCGGTCAGCGGTACGAGGGTGACCCAGGGTGCGAAGGGGGAGTGGCCGCCCTGGGTGTCGAGGCCCAGCAGCCACAGGAGCAGCCCGCCGAGCAGCCCGGAGACGCCGAGGGTCACGTCGTCGCGGTCGGGGCGGATCCGGGTGAGCACCTCTCCATCCAACACGCACCGCCGCCCCCGGGCCTCCCTTCATCGGCTGATCCGCTACTACATCGAAGGATGCAGTCCGGTTTCGTCACTGCCGACGACGTGTCCGCGCCCGTCGGCCGGGAGGCTGGAAGGGAACGGGAGGAGAGAGTCGTGATCGCCCTACTGATCGTGGCCTGCGAGGTCGCATTCTGGGTTCTGCTGGCCGCCGGGCTCGCCCTGCGGTACGTCGCGAGGAAACCGAAGCTCGGCGCGGCCGTGCTGCTGTGCGAGCCGCTGCTGGAGGTCGTGCTGCTGGTGGTGACGGCCATCGACCTGAAGAACGGGGCCGAGCCCGACTGGAAGCACGGGCTGGCCGCCGTCTACATCGGCTTCACGGTGGGTCTGGGCCACTCCACCATCAAGTGGGTGGACGCCCGCGTCGCCCACCGCTGGTTCGGCGGCCCGCCGCCGGTGAAGCCGCCGAAGTACGGCATGGCGCGCGCCGCCCACGAGTGGCGCGCCGCCGCCCGCTGGATCCTCGCCGCGGTGGTCGCGCTGGGCCTGCTCCAGGCAGCCGTCTGGTACGTCGGCTCCGGCGGGGAGATCAGCTCGCTGCGGGGCTGGCAGCAGAAGATGGGCCTGGTGATCGGCATCAACCTGATCATCGCCGGGGGCTACACGCTGTTCCCGAAGCAAGCCCCGAAGCAGGCCCCGAAGGACGCGGTGACGGAGCGGGAGCCGGCGGACGGGCTGTAGGCCTACCGCTCGCCGCCCGGCACCCACAGCACGTCCCCGACCTCCTTGTTCGCGCTCCGCGCCAGGATGAACAGGAGGTCGGAGAGGCGGTTGAGGTAGGTGGCGGTCAGGGTGTTCATCGACTCCCCGTGCACCTCCAGCGCCGCCCAGGTGGACCGCTCGGCGCGCCGGACCACGGTGCACGCCTGGTGCAGCAGGGCCGCGCCGGGCGTACCGCCGGGGAGGATGAAGCTGCGCAGCTTCTCCAGCTCCTCCAGGAAGGTGTCGCAGTCCGCCTCCAGCTTGTCGATGTAGGACTGCTCGACCCGCAGGGGCGGATGCTTCGGGTCCTCGATCACCGGGGTGCAGAGGTCCGCGCCCACGTCGAAGAGGTCGTTCTGGACGCGTACGAGGACCTTCACCAGCTCCTCGGGCAGCTGCCCCAGCGCGATGGCCGCGCCGATGGCCGCGTTGGCCTCGTTGGCGTCCGCGTACGCCGAGATCCGCAGATCGGTCTTGGCGGTGCGGCTCATGTCGCCGAGGGCCGTGGTGCCCTGGTCGCCGGTCCGGGTGTAGATGCGCGTCAGATTGACCATGGGCCCAGCGTAGTTACGCTCCGGCCCGCCGGACGACCCGTGTGCCCACTGTCACGGCCGCGGCGGCGAAGCCCACGGCGACGAGGACCCCGTAGAGCATGGGCGCGGTGGCGTACGAGCCGGTGCAGGCGTCCCGTACCGCTTCCACCGGACAGTGGAACGGGTCCTCAACTACGCGCGACGCGGAGCCGAATGACGCGTCCCGGTGTGATGTCCGTCATCTGAGACGTGACGCGCATCTCTTCACCGCCCCAGCGCGCCCGACGGGTACTAACCTCCGCCGGAGAGCATGTGAACCGCCGTGAACAATCGGGCACGGGCGAACAGAGACCAAGGGGTGCGAACGTGGCCAGGAAGCTCGCCGTCATCGGGGCCGGACTCATGGGATCCGGGATCGCGCAGGTCTCCGCCCAGGCGGGCTGGGACGTCGTGCTGCGGGACGTCACCGACGCCGCGCTGACCCGGGGCCGTGACGGCATCAAGGCCTCGTACGACAGGTTCGTCTCCAAGGGCAAGCTGGACGCGGCCGACGCCGAGGCCGCGCTCGCCCGCATCACCACGACCACGGACCTCGACGCCGTCGCCGACGCGGACGTCGTCGTGGAAGCCGTCTTCGAGAAGCTGGAAGTCAAGCACGAGATCTTCCGGGCCCTGGACGAGGTCGTCGGCGAGCACACCGTCCTCGCGTCCAACACCTCCGCCATCCCGATCACCAAGATCGCGGCCGTGACGGAGCGTCCGGAACGCGTCGTCGGCGTGCACTTCTTCTCGCCGGTCCCGATGATGCAGCTCTGCGAGCTGGTGCGCGGCTACAAGACCAGCGACGAAACCCTCGCCACCGCCCGGGAGTTCGCCGAGTCGGTCGGCAAGACCTGCATCGTCGTCAACCGTGACGTGGCGGGCTTCGTCACCACCCGGCTGATCTCGGCGCTCGTCGTCGAGGCCGCCAAGCTGTACGAGTCGGGCGTCGCCTCGGCCGAGGACATCGACATCGCCTGCAAGCTGGGCTTCGGCCACGCCATGGGCCCGCTCGCCACCGCGGACCTGACCGGCGTCGACATCCTCCTGCACGCCACCGGCAACATCTACACCGAGTCGCAGGACGAGAAGTTCGCCGCTCCGGAGCTGATGCGCCGGATGGTCGACGCAGGTGACATCGGGCGCAAGAGCGGGCAGGGCTTCTACACGTACTGACCGGACCCGCTCCCCGGCCCGGTCCGGCCCGCCACCGTCCGGGCCGGGGGAGCCGGGGATTCTACCCGGCGGGGACCGGTCCCCGATAAACCGGAGTCACTCCACCGAGTGAATTCGATATCAGTTCGCTTACAGACGGCAACTTCCCCGTCGTCGCGACAGTCAGTGGTGGCAGAGACTGGGCGCCACGCGTGGCGGAGGCAGGGCCTACGACAGAGCCGTCGGCGGAACAGACGGCCGGCGGCAGAGCAGACAGACGGACCTTCTACGGAGCATGACCGGGGAGCACATATGCACATCAGGGGCGACCACGCCGAGCTGGTCGTCGGGGGCCGCCTCGACGTCCGAAGCGCGGCGGACGCCCGTACGGTCCTGCACTCGGCCGTGGACGACGGAGTCGGCGACCTCGTGCTGGACCTGACCGAGCTGGACTCCTGGGACGCCACGGGACTCGGCGTCATCATGGGAGCCCACCGACGGGCGGGACGGGCCGGACGCCGCCTCGTGCTGCGTGGCGTGCCGCCACAGATGCAGCGCCTCCTGGTGGCCACCCGGCTGCACCGCATCCTGGCCATCGAGGGCGGCATCGCCGCCGAGTCGCTGCCGCGCGTCTGAGGGCGTGCGCGCGTCCGTCCGGATCCCGGCGGGGCGAGCGGCCGCGCGCACGCCCTCGGGGAGCCGGACGGAACGTACCCGGGGGAAGAAGTCACGCAATCCTCACCGGAACGTGACGTCCTGGACGGCGTGGTACCCCGGCGGTTCATGAATACTGTGCCAAGGTCTAGGGTTCGGCCGTCCGCCGAATGACAACGAACCCATGGGCGGACACCGGACCGGAAGCGACAGCGGGGCGCGTGTGAGGCCGGGCGGGGCGACCGCGCACGACGCGTCTGGGGGACTTTGCGATGGACCCGACACACCGGGCACCCGATGAGTACGGGCAGGGCCACGACCGCTCCGGCGGCGATCCCGGCCACCGCCGGCCGTCCCGCGAATCAGGCGGCGCCGACTTCGGCCCGGGGACACCGCAACAGGTCCGCGTCGTCCAGCTGACCGTCGGCGACCTGCTGCTCACGGTCAACCCCGTCGACGGCAGCGAGGTCGAGTCCTGCCCGCCCGGCTCGGGCCCCGACGCCCCGCTCCGCCGCACCCCCGCCGAACGCGCCGACCACGAACGCGCCGGAGCGCCCCCGGTGCCCGCGGGACCGCCCGCCGCGCAGCTGCCGCTCCTGGAACGCGAAGAGGAGCGCGAACGCCTGGTCCGCCTGCTGGCGCGCGGTCGCAGCGTCCGCCTCACCGGTCAGGCCGGGTCCGGCCGCACCGCGCTGCTGGACGCCGTCGCCGCCGACTGCGCGGACCTGGCCCCCGACGGGGTCGTCCGGCTCAACGGCCGGGGCCGCACCGGCGCCGATCTGCTGCACGCCCTCTTCGACACCGTCCACAAGGCCCCGAACCACCGCCCCGACCGCGACGCACTGCTCGCGCTCGTCCGGTCCATCGGCGCCGTCGTCACCATCGACGACCTGGAGATCGGCGGAGCGGCCCTCGACGAACTGCTCGCCGCCACCCCCGAGTGCGCCTTCCTGCTCGCCGCCACCCCCGAGACCACCACCCCCGGCGTCGACGCCCACCTGGAGGAGGTGCTCCTCGCCGGCCTCGGCCGCGGCGCCTCGCTGGCCCTGCTGGAGAAGGTCGTCGAGCGCCCCCTCACGGAGGAGGAGCGGAACTGGGCGGGCGACCTCTGGTTCGAGTCCGAGGGCCTGCCGCTCCGCTTCGTCCAGGCCGGATCGCTCCTCGTGCAGCGCGACCGGCTGCGCGCGGGCCCCGAAGCCTTCGACGAGTACGACTACTTCGAGCCACGCGCGGACGACGCGCCGCCGGCCCCCGCGGCGCCCGCCGCCGAAGCCCTCGACGTCCCGCTGCCGAGCCTCGGCGAGGGCGCCGCGCCCGCCGTGCTGCTCGCCTCCCGGCTCAGCGAGGCGGCCCGTGCCACCCTGCGCTTCGCCGTCGCCCTCGGCGGCGAGGTGCCCCACCAGGCCCATCTGCCGGCCCTCGTGGGCGACACCCACGCGGACGCCGCGCTCGGCGAGCTCGCCGGCTGCGGCCTGCTCTCCCCGGCCGGCCCCCGCTACCGCCTCGCCGCCGGAGTCCTCGCCCAGCTCGCGGCGGCCGGTTACGAGGACGACGCCGCCGCCCACGCCCGTACCGCCGCCCAGCACTACGCCTGGTGGGCCTCGCACCCCTCGGTCACCCCGGAACGGGCCGTCGCCGAGGCGGACGCGATCGTCGCCTCCCTGGGCCGGCTGGTCCCGGGCGACGAGGCGGGGGCGGCCAGCGCGGCCGTCCTGCTGGCCCGCAGCGCCTCCCCGGCCTTCGCGGCGGGCCTGGGCTGGGGAGCCTGGGAGCGGGCCCTCAGGATCGGCCAGGAGGCCGCCAGGATCGCCGGCGAGGTCGCCGAGGAGGCCTACTTCCACCACGAGTTGGGCGTCCTCGCACTCTGCACCGGCAATCCGGACCGGGCCAGGACCGAGCTGGAGACCTCGATCGGGATGCGCGGCGCCCTCGCCGACAGGTCCGGGGCCGTGGCCGGACGCCGCGCGCTCGCCCTGGTCGCGGACCGCTCCGGCGACTTCGCCCCCCTCGGCCGCACGGCATCGGGCGACGAGGTGCCCACGGTGCGCCAGGACGGTCCGGGGACACCGCCCGGCGGGTTCCCGGGCGCACCGGTGTTCCTGCGGCAGCCGGCCGAGGAGCGGCCCACCGTCGTCTTCCCGCCGCAGCCCGGCCCCGCCGCGCGCAAGGGGGCCGGCCGGGCGGTCCTGGGCGGCGCCCGGCGCAACCTGGCCGCCGCGGGCGCGGGCGCCGTGCTGATCGCGGTGCTCGGCACCGTCGTCACGCTCGGGGTCACCGCGGGCGACGGCGACGAGCCGGGCAGCCGCAACGTCACCACCGAGCAGACGGCCACCGAGGACCCGACCGACGACGGCCTGCCCCCCAAGGAGTCGGAGGACGGCTCCGTCCCGGCCGGGGAGACCACCGGCGGCGAGACGTCCGCGACCCCGAGCGCCTCGGATTCGGCGAGCCCGAGCACCTCCGGCTCCCCGTCCCCGAGCTCCTCCGCGACGGACGGTACGCCGCCGGAGACGGACGACCCGACCGACGACGGGAGCAGCTCCCCGAGCGAGCCGACGCCGACGAGGACCTCGCCCCGGCCGACGGAGACCGACAGCGAGAGCCCGAGCCCCACGCCGTCCGAGTCGGAGAGCGAGTCGCCGGACCCGTCCCCGACGCCCACCGACGACACGGACCCGCCCCCGGCCCAGGGCTCCTCCTCCGCGGTCGGCCCCGCCGAGTCGGCGAGCGCCCCGGAGTCCGAAGCGGCCCCCGATCCGGCGGTCTGAGCGCGCCGCACGGCCGAACGTACGGGGGGGCCGGGTGGCTCACGCTTCCGCGTGAGCCACCCGGCCCCCCCGTTGACGGCGTCGCTCAGAACAGCCGCAGCTTGTCGTCCTCGATGCCCCGCATCGCGTCGTAGTCCAGGATGAGGCAGCCGATGCCGCGGTCCGTCGCCAGCACCCGGGCCTGCGGCTTGATCTCCTGCGCGGCGAAGACGCCCCGGACCGGCGCGAGGTGCGGGTCGCGGTTCAGCAGCTCCAGATAGCGCGTCAGCTGCTCCACGCCGTCGATGTCGCCCCGCCGCTTCAACTCCACGGCCACCGTCTGCCCGTTCGCGTCCCGGCAGAGGATGTCCACCGGCCCGATGGCGGTGGGGTATTCGCGGCGGATCAGGGTGTGCCCCTCGCCGAGGATCTCCATCCGGTCCGCGAGCAGCTCCTGGAGGTGCGCTTCCACGCCGTCCTTGATGAGCCCCGGGTCGACGCCCAGCTCGTACGACGAGTCGTGGAGGACTTCCTCCATCGTGATGATCAGTTTTTCGCCCGCCTTGTTCACCACGGTCCAGACGCCTTCCTCACCGTCGGCGCCCTCCTTCAGGGTGCACGGCGGGGACATCCAGTTGAGCGGTTTGTACGCCCGGTCGTCGGCGTGGATGGAGACGCTTCCGTCCGCCTTCACCAGGATCAGTCGGGGGGCGGAGGGCAGGTGGGCTGTGAGCCGGCCCGCGTAGTCCACGGAGCAACGGGCGATGACGAGACGCATGGTCGGCAACGCTACTCGACGACGGGGGCTCGACGCGATTTCCCCACCCGTCGCCCCCTGTCACTCGGTGCACACCGCGACGCGGCGATGCGGGCTTGCCCCTCTTTGCGCCCCTTCGTTATTGGCCGGTTGTGTTCCCAATCTCCTGGTGCGGCCCCGACTGCGCGCTTACCGTGGAAGCAGGAGGTCGCCGTCCGTGCACGCTGCGTCGTCGCCGCCCCCCTTCCCTGCCCGTAAGGCCCCGGCAATCGCCCGGGGTCGCGAGAGGAGAACCCATGTCGCTCGACGTCTCACCGGCGCTGTTGGAACAGGCCGAGCGAGGCGAGGTCGACGAAGCCGACTTCGTCGACTGCGTCCGGACCTCCCTGCCCTTCGCATGGGAGATGATCAGCTCGCTGGTGGCTCAGTTGAAGGTCGACGGCGGACAGTTCGCCGACAACCAGACGCCGCCGCCGGACGAGCAGGCACGTGGTCAGCTGCTGCGCGCGCTCGCGAGTGATGCGATACGCGGCGCGCTCCAGCGGCACTTCGGAGTGCGCATCGCATTCCAGAACTGCCACCGCGTCGCGGTGTTCCCGCTGGACGCCTCGGTCGACGACCGACTGGCCAAGTTCACTTCGGTGAGGGGCCAGTTGCTCAACCAGTCGCCCGGACTTCGGGACTGCTGAACGCTTCTGCTGCCGCCCCGGGCCGCGGGAGGTGCAACTGGGCCCGGGGCGGCAGCCCCCGCACCGCCGCACTACTCGTCCCACCGGCCTCGGCTGTCGGATGGCTCCGAGGAAACACCGGCATGCGCAGGTCAGGTGAGCAGCGGCAGCACGTCGGCGCCCAGCCGCCGGACGTTCTCCTCGGTCGCCGCGAGATCGCCCGATCCCTCCACCAGGAGGGCGAAGCGCGTGATCCCGGTCCGCTCGGCGGTGGCCGTCAGCCGGTCGGCCGCCAGCCGCGGCGGGCCCACCGGGTGCAGCCCGCACAGCAGTTCCGTGTACGCGACCGGGTCCCGCATCACGCGGTGCCTGCCGTCGACCGTGACATGGGCGTCGAGCCCCTGGCGCAGCCAGCCGGGCATCGACTTCACCAGCAGCTCCGTGGCCTCTCCGGCGCCGTCCTCGATCTGGGCCACCCCGGCGGACACATGCGCGGCCCCCTCCACCACCTCGGGCGGATGGCCGGCCTCCCGGGCGGCCGTACGCCACAGGGCGACCATCTCCGCCTTCTCCTCGTCCCCGCAGTGCATGCCCAGCAGCATCGGCAGCGCCTGCCGGGCCGCGAGCCGCACGCTCTTCGGCGAGGTGCACGCCACGACGACCTCGGGCCCCGCTCCACCCGGCCCCGCGTCGGCCGGGCCCTCCAGCAGCTCGTCCGCGCGCGGCACCACCGCCACCTCGCGGAAGCCGAACCGCGGCCCGGGCCCCGCGACGCGCGGCTCCCGCAGCCAGTCGAGCACCAGGTCGAGCGCCTCGGGGAAGCCGTTCTCGTACGCGTCGAGACCGCCTCCGAACACTTCCAGGTCCACCCATGGACCACCCCGCCCCACCCCGAGCGAGAAGCGCCCGCCGCTGGTCAGATGCAGCAGCGCGGCCTGCTCGGCGAGCGCGACCGGGTGGTGGTTGGGCAGCACGCTGACCGCTGTGCCGACCCGGATTCTGCGGGTGCGGCCCAGCAGCAGCGCCGCCAGCGTGGTCGCGGACGGGCAGACCCCGTACGGCACGAAGTGGTGCTCGGCCAGCCAGACCGAGTCGAGACCGCTCTCCTCCGCCGCCTCGGTGGACCGGACGGCCCGGTGCAGGGCCTCACCGGGCCCCTGTCCCGGGAACTGGGCTGCCAGAACGAACGTTCCGATGCGCATCGCCTATTGCCTCCTTGCGGCCGACGCGTTTCTCCCCCACCGGCAACAACGTCTGACACGTGCCAAAGGCACGGTCCCGGCGGAAGTTGTTGCGATTTTCCGCTAACTCATCCCACTGCCGAACAGAGCCGCCGGACAGCCCGAACGCCGCCCCCGACGCCAGGCTCTAGGCTTGGGCGGAACCGTGTCCGATCCGCCCCGTGAGGTGTCCTGTGTCCCCGCGCCGTAACCGCCCCCGTGGTGGCGAGACTCCCGACGAACACCCCGGCTCGGCGCTCGGCAGGTACGGCGGGGGAGGGGCCACCGAGAGCTGGCAGGGCGAGGAGTGGTCGGTGCGCCCGGTCAGCGGCGCGAGCGCCCAGGGCAAGCGGTACCGCTGCCCCGGCTGCGACCAGGAGATCCCCTCCGGGGTCCCGCACCTCGTGAGCTGGCCCGAGTTCGGCGGCATCGACGACCGCAGGCACTGGCACAAGGCGTGCTGGAACGCGAAGGACCGCCGCACCACCCGGGTGCAGCGGTCCCGGAACGCTCCGCGCTATTGAGGGCGACCGGCCCCGTCGACCTCAGGCCTCGCGCGGCCCCTTCAGGCCTCGCGCGATCCCCTTGGGCCTCGGCGCGATCCCCTTGGGCCTCGCGCGGCCCCCTTGGGTCCCGCTCGGTCCCTCAGACGTCGCGCCGGTTCAGTATCGCGACGGCCCCGCACAGAACCGCGGCGGCCAGGCCCAGCATCAGCAGCGGCGGCTCCCAGCCGGTCGGACCGGTACTGGTCATCGTCGTGCCGTATATCCCGCCGATCTGGTTGGGGATCGAGTAGTCGATCAGGAAGTGCCGAAGGCCCCGCAGGCTGTCGTCGAACATGAACAGCGCGAGGACCAGGGGCGCCAGCACCACGCCGATCATGATGGTGATCGCACCCGCCGAGTGCCGCACGATCGCGCCGACCCCGAGCGACAGCAGGCCGAGGGCCGCGAGATAGAGCCCGACACCGGCCGTGGCGAGCGCCCAGTCGCCGCCCGACGCCGCGGGGCCGTCCAGGATCAGGGTCTGGAGCGCCGCCACGACCGCGGAGGTCACCGTCGTGACGGCGAAGGACAGCGTGGCGAAGACGATCGCCTTCGCCGCGAGCACCCGGCCCCGGCTCGGGCAGGCTGTCAGCGTCGTACGGATCATGCCGGTGCTGTACTCGGACCCGATGGTCAGCACACCGAGCGTGATCACACAGATCGAGCCCAGCAGCACCCCGAAGAAGCCGAGGGCCAGGACCGGCTCGTCCGGCATACCGCCGCCGCTGTCCGCTGCCAGCAGCAGCGCGGTGCCCGGCCCGATCGTCAGCATCAGCGTGATCATCACGCCGAGCGTCCAGATCGTGGCGCGCACGGAACGGATCTTGGTCCACTCCGATGCGACCGCGTCGCCGAGGGTGGCGGGCCGGATCGGGATCGGCGACTCGTAGGAGCCCGGCGGGCCGGCGTCCGGCGCCTGCTGGTGGGCCCGCGGGGTGGCCGGCGTCGTCATCGGAGGTCCTCGCTCGTCTGCTCTCCGGCCGCGGCGGCGGAAGAGGGCTCGGCTTCGGGGGCGGGCGCCGCGGGTGCGGGGCCCCGGCCCGGAACGGGCGGCGGCGGGGCGTACCAGCCCTCCTGCGGCACCGCCACCGGCTCGGGGTACACGAAGCTGTCGGCGCTCCCGTACGCGTCCTGGGGGAGCGGCTCCACGAGCCCCTTCTTGGCGTCGTCCGTCGAGCGGTAGTCCACCAGGCCCTGCGTGAGGCGCATGTACGCCTCCTCCAGGGAGGCCTGGTGCGGCGACAGCTCCCAGAGCCGTACGTCGCAGCCGTGGGCCAGGTCACTGATCCGCGGCAGCGGCAGCCCGGTGACCCGCAGCGCGCCGCCCGGCTCCGTCATGACCCGGCCGCCCGCCTCGATGAGCGAGGCCGTCAGCTTCTGCCGCTCCTCGGGGCCGTCGTCCGGCACCCGGACCCGGGCGAAGTCGGCGGAGTTCGCGGAGATGAAGTCCGTGACGCTCATGTCGGAGAGCAGCCGGCCGCGCCCGATCACGATCAGGTGGTCGGCGGTGAGGGCCATCTCGCTCATCAGGTGGGACGAGACGAAGACCGTGCGTCCTTCGGCGGCGAGCGCCTTCATCAGGTTGCGGACCCAGTGGATGCCCTCCGGGTCGAGACCGTTGACCGGCTCGTCGAACAGCAGCACCTGCGGATCGCCGAGCAGCGCCGCCGCGATCCCGAGCCGCTGCCCCATCCCGAGCGAGAAGCCCCTGGAACGCTGCTTGGCGACGTCCTGGAGGCCGACGACGCCCAGCACCTCGTCGACCCGGGCCGCCGGGATGCCGGCCAGCTGGGCCAGGGCCAGCAGGTGGTTGCGGGCGGTGCGTCCGCCGTGCACGCCCTTGGCGTCCAGCAGGGCGCCCACCTGGCGCGGGGCGTTCGGCAGGTCGCGGTAGGGGTGGCCGCCGATCGTGACGTGACCTGCGGTGGGGCGGTCCAGGCCGAGGATCATGCGCATGGTCGTGGACTTGCCCGACCCGTTCGGACCGAGGAACCCGGTGACGGCCCCCGGCCGCACCTGGAAGGAAAGGTCGTCCACGGCCGTCTTCGCGCCGTAGCGCTTGGTCAGGCCGACTGCCTCGATCATTCTCCAGCCCCATCGACTCACTCTGTCGTTCGGGGCTCGGGCCGCCCGGCCGCGCACCCCCGTAAGAGTTAGGAGGATAACCAGGCGGTGACGGTTCCGGCCAAGTTGCGCACAGCGTGCTACCGGGCCGTTACGCGTCCCGCTTCTTCAGGACGAGGAAGCCGCCGAGCACCGCCGCCAGTACCCAGAGCGCCATGATCCCGAGCCCCGCCCAGGGGCCGTACGGGGCCGGGTCGCTGTTCAACGCGTCCGGGACGACCTGCATGATCTTCGACCCGGCCTGGTCGGGGAAGTACCGGGCGACGCTCTTGGCGCCCGGCACCGCCGCGAGGATCTGCGAGACCAGGAAGAAGAACGGCATCAGGATGCCGAGCGACAGCATGGAACTGCGCAGCATCGCCGCGACCCCCATGGAGAAGATCGCGATCAGCCCCATGTAGAGCCCGCCGCCGACGACCGCGCGCAGCACGTTCTCCGCGCCGATGTCGGTGCCCCGGTCGCCGAGCATGGCCTGGCTCAGGAAGAAGGAGACGAAGCTGGTGAGCAGCCCCACGGCGAGGGCCAGCACACCGGCCACCGTGATCTTGCTGAGGAGGAAGGTCCCGCGCTGGGGCACCGCCGCCAGCGAGGTGCGGATCATGCCGGAGCTGTACTCGGTGCCGACCACGAGCACCCCGAACACCACCATCGCGAGCTGGCCGAGAACGGTCCCGGAGAAGCTGACGAAGGTCGGGTCGAACGTGGCCTGCTCAGCCTCCGAGAGGTCGTCGAACGTAGCGTTCAGCAGGGCGCTCAGCGCCGCGCCCATCACGACCGTGACGGCGAACGCGGCGATGAGGGTCCAGGTCGTCGAGGAGACCGACCGGATCTTGGTCCATTCCGAGGTGAGAACCGCGGGTACCGATGCCATGGTCGTCACGCCCCCTTGCCGTCGGTGTCGCCGGTGCCCCCGGGCTTGTTCCAGTTCTCGCCCCAGCCGGCTCCCACCGCGGGTGGTTCGACCGCCGGGTCCCGTTCCGAATGGGCGTGGTACTCCACCGAACCGGCGGTCATCTGCATGAACGCCTCCTCCAGGGAGGCCCGCTGGGAACTCAGCTCGTGCAGCACCAGCTGGTGCCGGGCGGCCAGCTCACCCAGCTCCTCGGTGGTGGCGCCGTCGATCTCCAGGACGCCGCCCGCCGTCTCGACGGCGGTGAAGCCCTCCTGGTGCAGCACGTCGCGCAGCCGCTCCTGCTGCGGGGAGCGCAGCCGCGCGTAACTGCGGGAGTTCTCGTGGATGAAGTCCGCCATCGAGGTGTCGGCGAGCAGCTTGCCCTGGCCGATCACGATCAAATGGTCGGCGGTCAGCGCCATTTCGCTCATCAGGTGGGACGAGACGAAGATCGTCCGGCCCTCCGACGCGAGCGCCTTCATCAGATTGCGGATCCAGTGGATGCCCTCGGGGTCCAGTCCGTTGACCGGCTCGTCGAACATCAGGATCTCGGGGTCGCCGAGCAGTGCGGACGCGATGCCGAGCCGCTGGCCCATGCCGAGGGAGAACCCCTTGGACTTCTTCTTCGCCACCGCGCTCAGCCCGACCATGTCGAGCACCTCGTCCACCCGGCTGCTCGGGATGCGGTTGCTCTGCGCCAGGCACAGCAGGTTGTTGTACGCGCTGCGGCCGCCGTGCATCGCCTTGGCGTCGAGGAGCGCCCCGATGTACTTCAGTGGCTCCTGGAGTTCGCGGTAGTGCTTGCCGTCGATGCGGACCGTACCGCTGGTCGGGTTGTCGAGATCGAGCATCATCCGCATCGTGGTGGACTTGCCCGCCCCGTTCGGGCCGAGGAAGCCGGTCACGATGCCCGGTCTTACCTGACACGACAAATGATCGACGGCGATCTTGCTGCCGAAACGTTTGGTGAGTCCCTCGAGCTCGATCATGCGTTCACGCTAGAACGCCCGAGCGCCCGGCGCCACCACAAGGGCGGAACCGGGCGCACACGGGGGGACTACACGCGCCGGGGGTCAGCGGGTCTGCTGGGCCGGGACACCGCGGGTGGCGGGCTCGTCCTCCAC
This sequence comes from Streptomyces sp. CNB091, assembly GCF_000377965.1. NCBI lineage: Bacteria > Bacillati > Actinomycetota > Actinomycetes > Kitasatosporales > Streptomycetaceae > Streptomyces > Streptomyces sp. CNB091. The sequence goes on along the minus strand of NZ_KB899000.1, from coordinate 67,958 downwards.
CGGGGAGCCGGCGGCGGCCACGGCGGCGCCGGTCAGCGTCGCCAGCATCTCGCGGACGTTGGTCAGCTGCGCGTTGATCGAGTCGCGGCGGTTGGTGAGCGCCGCCAGCTCGCGCTCCGACTCGCTGCGGATCCGGTCGGCCTTGGCGTTGGCGTCGGCGACGATGTCCTCGGCCTGGCGCTGGGCGGTCTCCACCGTCTGGCGGGCCCGGCGCTCGGCGTCCGTGCGGAGCTTCTCGGCCTCCAGGCGGAGCTGCTCGGCGCGGTGCTCGATCTCGGCGAGACGCTTCTCGGCCTTGGCCTGGCGGGACGCGAGGTCGCGCTCCGACTGCTCGCGGCGCTTGGCGAGGTTGGTCTCGAAGTCGGCCGCGGCCTGGGCGGCCTTGGCGCGGGTCTCCTCGAAGAGGGCGTCGGCCTCCTCGCGCTTCTGCTGGGCGTCCTTCTGGGCGTCGGTGCGGAGCGTGTTCGCCTCGCCCTGGGCCTTCTCGACGATGCGGACGCCCTCGTCCTCGGCCTTCGCCTTGCGCTCGGCGGCGAACGACTCGGCGTCGTTGCGCACCTGCTGGGCCGCCGACTCGGCGAGCTCCCGGTGCTGCTCGGCCGCGCGGCGGGCCTCCTCGCGCAGGTCCTTGGCCTCCTCCTCGGCGAGGCGGAGAATCTTCTCGACACGGGCGCCGAGACCGGCGTACGACGGCTCGGCGTCGTTTACCTGGGCCTGGGCGTTCTGCGTTTCGAGGTGCAGCTCCTCGATGCGCTTTTCCAGAGAGGTGATTCGGGCCAGTGCACTGTCACGGTCGGCGACGAGCTTGGTGATGCGGTCGTCCACCTGACCGCGGTCGTAGCCTCGTCGCACGAGCTCGAAGCCGAAGGGGGAGGAAGGGTCACTCATGAGGTTCCTGTCGAATGAGACCGGTGAGGTGATAGGGGGAATCCTAGGGGCCATGGCGGCGTGTCAGCGTGAAGATGCCGGTTTGATCTGGAGAATGACACCCCTTTTGAGTGGCTGACCCCAGGAGTGCTTGCCACTCGGAGGGTTGAATGTCCATGACGAAGCACGGCACGCAGCGCGGATCGACTACCGCTCGGACGACTTGCCCCCCGACCGAGTGCCCGCCGCCGCCGGAGCCTTGGCGCCCCCCGCGGAACCGCCGCCCGCTTTCCCGCCCCCGGTCGGAGCCTCGAAAGACTCCAACGCCTCCAGCACGTCCTGGACACGGGAGATCTCCGCGTTGATGTCCTCGCGCCTGCGCACCAGGACGTCCAGCTCGCGCTTGCCCTCGTCGACCGTCTGCTTGGCCTCGGCCTCGGCGTCGGCGCGCAGCTTCTCCGCCTCGCGGATCAGCAGGGCCTTCTTGGTCTCGGCCTCCTTCAGCAGCGACTCGGCCCGTTTCACCGCGGCGATACGGACCTTGCTCGCCTCCGAATTGGCCTGCGCCATCAGCTCCTTGGCCTTCGCCTCGGCCTCGTCGCGCTGCTCGGTCGCCGCCTTCATCAGGTTGTCGACACGCTCGCCGGCGGTCTTCATCTGCTCGGACGTCTCCCGGCGGGCCCGCTCGTGCAGCTCCTCGATCTCGCTCTCCAGCCGGGCCCGCAGCTCCTCGGCCCGCTCCCGGATCGCCGTCGCGTCGCGCCGTGCGCCGACCAGCAGTTCGTCGGCGTCGGTACGGGCGCGCTCGACCAGGGTGTTGCCCTCGACGGTCGCCTCCGAGGTGATGCGTACGGCCTCCTTGCGGGCCGCGCCGACCATCGTGTCGGCCTGCCCCTCGGCCTCGGTGGCCGTACGCAGCGCCTCTTCCCGCGCCTTGTTGATGAGCTGGTCCGCCTGCTCGGCCGCGTCCGCCCGGCGCTTGGCCGCCGCCTCGCGGGCCTCGTCCAGCAACCGGTCCGCCTCCTGGCGGGCCTCCGAACGCATCTCCTCGGCCGCCGACTCCGCCTCCGCGTGCAGCCGTGCCGCCTCCTCGCGGGTGCGGGCCGCGTGCTCCTGCGCGGAGCCGAGCCGCTCCGCCGCCTCCGCGCGCAGCCGCTCGGACTCGCCGGTCGCCTCGGCCAGCATCCGGTCCGCCTGCTCCGTGGACTCGGCCCGGCGGCGGTTGGCCTCCGTGGTGGCCTCGACGACGAGCTGCTCGGAGGCCTGGGCCGCCTCGTTGCGGACGCGTTCGCTCTCGTTGGACGCCTCGGCCATCAGCCGGTCCGACTGGGCCGCCGCCTCCGAACGGATCCGGTTGGCGTCCTGCCGGGCCTCGGCACGGGCCTTCGACGCGTCCTGCTCCGCCGACGCCAGCGCGTCGGACGCCTCGGTGCGCATCCGCTGGCTGTACTCGGAGGTGTCGGCGCGCAGCCGCTCCGACTCACCGATCGCGTCGGAGACCGTCCGCTCGGCCAGCGCCTTCGCGGCGTCGGTCTCCTCCTCGGCCTCCCGCCGGAGACGGGCCGCCTCCTCGTTCGCCTCGCGGCGCAGCCGGACCGCGTCCTCGGCGGCCCGCTCCCGCTCCGCGTGCGCGTCGGAGCGGACCCGGTCCGCCTCCTCCTGCGCCTCGCTCCGGGTGCGTTCCGCGACGTGCTCCGCCGTCGAGCGCAGCCCGGCGATCTCCTCCTCGGCCTGCTCCTGAAGGCCCGCGACGGAGTCCCGTACCTGCTGGGCCGTCTGCTCGGCCGCCGTGACCAGCTCGGTCGCCCGGGCGTCCGCCTCCTCGACCAGCCGATGCGCCTCGGCCTGGGCCTCCGCGACCCGCTTGCGGGCGGAGGCGAGCAGCTCCTCGCTCTGCTCGCGGGCCCGCTCGCGCTCCTGCTCCGCCTCGGTCCGGGCCGCGCCGAGGATCTCCTCGGCCTCCCGGCGGCGGCGCGTGGCCTCCTCCTGGGCGGCGTTCAGCGCCTCGGCGGCCTCGGCGGCGACCCGCTCGGCGGCGGCCGCGGCCTCCGCGCGCACCCGGTCGGCGCTCTCCTGCGCCTCGGACTTGAGCCGCTCCGCCTCGGCGGTGGCCTCACCGCGCAGCCGTACAGCGAGGTTCTCGCCCTCGGCACGGGCCTTGGCGGCGTCGGCCGCCGCCTCGTCGCGCAGCCGCTCGGCCTCCGCCCCGGCCTGCTCGGTCAGCGCCCGTGCCCGCTCGGCGGCCTCCGCGCGCTGCCGCTCGGACTCCTCGCTCGTCTCGCGGCGGATCCGCTCGGCCTGGGTCCGGGCCTCGCCGAGCGCCTCCTCGGCCGCGGCGAGCCGGGAATCGGCCTCGGTGTGCAGCCGGGTCAGCTCGTCGGCGGCCTCGGCCTGCCGGGCGGCGACACCGCGCTCGGTCTCCTCGCGCAGCTCGGTCGCGGCCCGCTCGGCCTCCTCCGTGACGGCCGCCGCCTGCTCCTCGGCCTCGGCCCGCAGCCGGTCGGCCTCGGCCCGGGTGCGCTCCAGCGTCTCCTCGGCCTGCTTGCGCAGGGTCGCGGCCCGCTCGGCGGCCTCGGCGCGGATGCGCTCGCTCTCGCCGTTCGCCTTGGTGCGCAGCTCGTCCGCGTCGGAGCGTGCCTCGGTCAGCAGCTCCTCGGCGGTGCGGGCGCCCTCCTCCAGCTGCTGGACCGCCTCGCGGCGGGCCTCGCCCCGGATCCGCTCGCCCTCGGCGACCGCCTCGGAGCGCAGCGTCTCGGCCTCGCCGCGTAGCCGGCGGGCCTCCTCCTGGAGCTCGACCGTCTTGGCCCGGTACTCCTTGGTGTCGTCCTTCGCCGCGCCCTTGAGCTCGTCGGCCTGCTCGGCGGCCTCGCCGCGCAGTCGGTCCGCCTCGGCCTCCGCCTCGCGGCGGATCCGCTCGGCCTCCTCGCTCGCCGCCCTCGTCGTCGACTTCGCGTCATCGGAGGCCTTGGTGAGCACCTCCTCGGCGCTGCGGGCCGCCTTCGCCAGCTGGGCGGCGGCGTCCTCGGCGGCGACCGTACGGGCCTTCTCGCCCGCCTCGGCGACCAGCCGCTCCGCTTCGGCGCGGGCGTCGACGAGCGCCTGCTCGGCCTCTTCCTTCAGCGCCTCGGTGCTCTTGGTGGCCTCGCCGACCAGCCGGGCGATTTCCGACCTGGCCGTACGGGTGCGCTGTTCGTTCTGCGACTCGGCGGCGGCCAACTGCTTGGCGGCGGCGTCCTTCGCCTCGGCGAGGAGCTTCTCCGCCTCCAGACGGGACTCGCGCAGCCGGGTCTCGGCCTCCGAGAGGCGCTGCTCGGCGGACCGGTTCAGCTCGGCGGTCTGCCGGCGGGTCTGGGAGGTCTCCGCGGTGGTGCTGGAGCGCAGCTGCTCCGCGTGGCTGGTGGCCTCCTGCGCTTGGGCGGAGGCGGCCCCGAGGAGCCGCTCGGCGTCCTTGCGGGCGCGCAGCAGGATCGCTTCGGCCTCGGCCCTGGCGGTCTCGGTCTCCGAGCCGGCCCGCCGACGGGTCTCCTCGGCCAGCCGGGCGGCCTCGTCGCGGGCGGCGGCCAGCGCCTGTTCGGCCTCGGCGCGGGACTCCTCCAGCAGCCGGCGGGCCTGTGACTCGGTGCGGGCGCGCAGCTGTTCGGCCCAGGCGACGTTCTCGTTGACGTGCGACTCGACGGTCTGGCGGCGCTCCGCCAGCTCCTGGTCGAGCCGCTGCCTGCGCTGGACGGCCTCGGCGTGCAACTCGGCCTGCAGGCGCGCCTGGTGCTCGGCGTGCTCCTGGAGGATCCGCTGTGTCTGGGCCCGGGCCTCGCGCAGCTCGCGCTCGGCGTCGCCGCGCATCTGCTCGGCCTGGGCCTGCGCGTTCCGCAGCATCTGCTCGGTCTGGTAGCCGATGTCCGCGCTGTCGTAGGCGGGACGGGTCGCGAGATTGCGCCGGGCCTCGTGCAGCTTGGCACGCAAGACCTCGACCTGGTAGCCGAGGTCCTCGGCGTGCTGGACGGCCTTCTCCCGGTCGGTCTTCAGCCGGTCCATCTCGGCTTCGAACCGCGAGAGATGGTCGTCTTCAGCGAGGTGGCTCTCCTGGCGTTCGTAGCCCCGCACTGCGCGGTCCCATCCTTCCCCGAGCTCAACTTAGTTCGAGCGGGGGAGACCCCTACCCTGGTCGCGACTCTCCGCACGAGCTGCTCGTCGGCGTGAGTCCCCCGGGGAATGGTGACAGACGAACGACGAGGACGCGGTACGGCCCCGACCCGGCCCCGGCCCGGAACCGCCCACTCTACCGGGCCGGGTATGCGGTGGTCAGTGCTCCGCCCGGCTCGTGACCAGTTCGGTCAGGACACCGTGGCAGTCCTTGGGGTGCAGGAACGTGATCCGGGACCCCATCGACCCCGTCCTGGGCTCGTCGTACAGCACCCGGACGCCCTTCTCGCGGATGTCCGCGGCGTCCCCGTCCACATCCTCCGTACCGAAGGCGATGTGGTGCACGCCCTCCCCGTTCTTCGCCAGCCACTTGCCGACGGCCGAGTCCTCCCGGGTGGGCTCCAGCAGCTGGAGGTAGGAGGCCCCGCCGTCCGAGGTCCCGTTGATCCTGAGCATCGCCTCCCGGACGCCCTGCTCCTCGTTGATCTCGGAGTGGTACACCTCGAAGCCGTACGTGGCCCGGTAGAACTCGACCGTCCTGTCCAGGTCGAAACAGGCGATCCCGATGTGGTCGATTCGCGTCAGCATGGATCCAGTGCAGCGCCACCGCCATGGTTACGCAACGTGCGCGCCGTCACACCGGTTGCCGGATGACGGGCGCGACACCGCTCAGTACATTCAGGTAAACCCTCGTTCACATCCGATCCCAAGGGGCCGTGCCCATGCCAGCAACGACCGGTACCACCACCTCAGTGATCGTCGCGGGCGCCCGGACGCCCATGGGCCGCCTCCTCGGCTCCCTCAAGAGCTTCTCCGGCGCCGACCTCGGCGGCTTCGCCATCAAGGCCGCCCTGGACCGGGCCGGCATCGGCGGTGACCAGGTGCAGTACGTGATCATGGGTCAGGTGCTCACGGCCGGTGCGGGCCAGATGCCCGCCCGGCAGGCCGCGGTCAAGGCCGGCATCCCGATGAACGTCCCCGCGCTCACCGTCAACAAGGTGTGTCTGTCCGGGCTCGACGCCATCGCGCTGGCCGACCAGCTCATCCGCGCCGGGGAGTTCGACGTGGTGGTCGCGGGCGGTCAGGAGTCCATGACCAACGCCCCGCACCTGCTCCCCAAGTCCCGTGAGGGCCACAAGTACGGCGCGATCGGGATGCTGGACTCGATGGCGCACGACGGGCTCACCGACGCGTACGAGAACATCCCGATGGGAGAGTCCACCGAGAAGCACAACGGCCGCCTCGGGCTCGACCGCGCCGCCCAGGACGCGATCGGCGCGCAGTCCCACCAGCGGGCCGCCGCCGCCCAGAAGAACGGCCTCTTCGAGGCGGAGATCACCCCGGTCGAGATCCCGCAGCGCAAGGGCGACCCGGTCCTCTTCGCCAGGGACGAGGGCATCCGCGCCGAGACGACCGCGGAGACCCTCGGGAAGCTGCGCCCGGCCTTCGCCAAGGACGGGACGATCACCGCCGGCACCTCCTCGCAGATCTCCGACGGCGCCGCCGCGGTCGTCGTGATGAGCAAGGCGAAGGCGGAGGAGCTGGGCCTCGACTGGATCGCCGAGATCGGCGCCCACGGAAACGTCGCGGGCCCCGACAACTCCCTCCAGTCGCAGCCCTCGAACGCCATCCGGCACGCCCTGAAGAAGGACGGCCTCGGCGTCGAGGACCTCGACCTGATCGAGATCAACGAGGCGTTCGCGGCCGTCGCCGTCCAGTCCATGAAGGACCTGGGCGTCACCTCGGACAAGGTCAACGTCAACGGCGGCGCCATCGCGCTCGGCCACCCCATCGGCATGTCAGGCGCCCGGATCGTCCTGCACCTGGCCCTGGAGCTGAAGCGGCGCGGCGGCGGCACCGGCGCGGCCGCGCTGTGCGGCGGCGGCGGTCAGGGCGACGCGCTGATCATCCGCGTTCCGGGCAAGTAGTACCCGTACGGATTCCGGGCAGGGCAAGGCGAACGGAGCGGTGAACGTGGACGTGGATGTCCCCACGCTGGTCGAGCAGGCGCGAGCAGGCAGGCCGCGTGCGGTGGCCCGGCTGATCTCGCTGGTGGAGGGGGCGTCCCCGCAGCTGCGGGAGGTGATGGCCGCGCTGGCGCCGCTGGCGGGCCACGCCTACGTCGTCGGGCTCACGGGCTCGCCGGGCGTCGGCAAGTCCACCTCCACCTCGGCGCTGGTCTCCGCCTACCGCCGGGCGGGCAAGCGGGTCGGCGTCCTCGCCGTCGACCCGTCCTCGCCGTTCTCCGGTGGGGCGCTGCTGGGCGACCGGATCCGGATGGCGGACCACGTCTCCGACCCGGGCGTCTACATCCGCTCGATGGCGACCCGGGGCCACCTGGGCGGCCTCGCCTGGTCCGCGCCGCAGGCCATCCGGGTGCTGGACGCGGCGGGCTGCGACGTGATCCTCGTCGAGACGGTCGGCGTCGGCCAGTCCGAGGTGGAGATCGCCTCCCAGGCCGACACCTCGGTCGTGCTGCTCGCCCCGGGCATGGGCGACGGCATCCAGGCGGCCAAGGCCGGGATCCTGGAGATCGGTGACGTCTACGTGGTCAACAAGGCGGACCGGGACGGCGCGGACGCCACCGCCCGCGAGCTGAACCACATGCTGGGCCTGGGGGAGGCCCGGGGCCCCGGCGACTGGCGCCCCCCGATCGTGAAGACGGTCGCCGCCCGGGGCCAGGGCACGGACGAGGTCGTCGAGGCGCTGGAGAAGCACCGGGCGTGGATGGAGGAGCACGGCGTCCTGGCCGAACGCCGCACCGCCCGTGCCGCGCACGAGGTCGAGACGATCGCCGTCACCGCGCTCCGCGAGAGGATCGCCGACCTGCGCGGCGACCGCCGGCTGCACGCCCTGGCCGAGCGCATCGTGGCGGGGACCCTGGACCCCTACGCGGCGGCCGATGAGCTGGTGGCGGGGCTGACGGGAAGCTCCTGAGCGACACGACGAAGGCCCTCGGAGCGGCGTGTGCCGCTCCGAGGGCCTCCTTCTGGTTTACGTGTGCCCGCCCGGGCTCCCGTCAGCTGTCGTCGCCGTCCCGGTCATCCCGGTCGTCGCCGCGGTCGTCGTCCTTGTCGTCCGCGCGGTCGTCGTCCTTGTCGTCCGCGCGGTCGTCCCGGTCGTCGTCGTCGCCGTCGTCGTCGTGGTCCACGGTGACCTTGCCGGTCTTCGCGTCGACGCTCAGCTCGTGCTGCTTGCCGTCCTTGCCCGTGATGTCGATGTCCCAGCGCAGGACGTTGCCCCGGTTGTCGTCGTCATCGTCATCGTCGTCCAGGTCGATCGACGTGACGCTGCCCGGCGCGGTCTTCAGAGCCGCGTCCACCGCCTCGTTCAGGGTGACGGCGGAGGAGCGGGGCGCGTGGTGGTCGCGGTCGTCGTTGTCGTCGTCGCGGGTCTTCAGGACCTTGCCGTTGCCGGCGTCCACCGTCACGTCGTGCCACTTCTTGTCGGAACCGCGGACGTCCAGCTCCCAGACCGCGCGGTCGTTGTCGTCGTCGTCATCGTCCAGCTCGGCCTCGGTGACCGTGCCCGGGACGCTCTTCAGGGCGGCGGCGACGGCCTGGTCGAGGGTGACCCGGGTGCTCTTCGCGGCGGCCGGGGCCCGGTCGTCGGAAGCGTCGTCCGTGCGGTCGTCGGAGTCGTCGGCGAGGCTCACGGCGCTCACGCTCCCGGCGGGCGTACGGCCGCCGTCGTCCGCGAAGGCGACGGTGGCGGCGGTGGTGCCGCCGATGAGCACGGCCGCGGTGATCGCCGCGATGGTGACGTTGCGCTTCATGAGGGTTCCTCCCGAGAGCTGCTGCTGTTCGACGTGACCCACACTGCCGGGAGGTAGCTGAACGCAACCTGAAGCCACCTGAAGGCGCCTTCAGGTTGAGTTTGCGAGGCTGTGCGCATGCGCCTGTTGATCGTGGAGGACGAGAAGCGACTCGCGGTGTCCCTGGCCAGGGGACTGACCGCCGAGGGCTTCGCCGTGGATGTCGTGCACGACGGGCTCGAAGGGCTGCACCGGGCGAGCGAGGGCTCCTACGACCTGGTGATCCTCGACATCATGCTGCCCGGCATGAACGGCTACCGCGTCTGCTCGAACCTGCGCGCCGCAGGCCACGAGGTGCCGATCCTCATGCTGACCGCCAAGGACGGCGAGTACGACGAGGCCGAGGGCCTGGACACCGGCGCCGACGACTATCTGACCAAGCCCTTCAGCTACGTCGTCCTCGTCGCCCGGGTCCGCGCCCTGCTGCGCCGCCGGGGAGGCGGCACCGCCGCGCCCGTCCTGACCGTCGGGTCCCTGCGCGTCGAGACCGCCGCCCGCCGGGTGATCCGCGGCGAGGACGAGATCACGCTCACCGCCAAGGAGTTCGCGGTGCTGGAGCAGCTCGCCCTGCGCGCGGGCCAGGTCGTCAGCAAGGCGGAGATCCTGGAGCACGTCTGGGACTTCGCCTACGACGGCGACCCGAACATCGTCGAGGTCTACATCTCCACCCTGCGGCGCAAGCTCGGCGCGCGTGCCATCCGTACCGTGCGCGGCGCGGGCTACCGGCTGGAGGCGCAGTGAGGTCCGTACGGGCCAGGGCCGCCATCGGGGCCACCCTGGTCGTCGCCGTCGCCCTGGTGGCGGCCGGCCTCGCCGTGCTCCTGGTCCTGCGGGCCAACCTGATCGACCAGGCGGACCTCCAGGCCGAGGTGGCGGCCCGCGAGGTGGCCGGACAGCTGGCCACGGGCACCCCGTACGCCGAACTGGAACTGGACGACGAGGAGGACCACCCGGTCCAGGTGACCGACGAGGAGGGCCGGGTCGTCATCGTCTCCAAGGACCTGCGGGCCGTCACCGGCACCGGCACGAGCGGTGTCACCCCGGTGCCCTCGGCCTCGGCGGGGGCCTCCCCGTCGCCCGGCGAAGACGACGGGGACGGGGACGACGACAGCGCCGACGACGACGATGACGGCAGCCGCCCCGGCCGCGGCCAGGTCTCCTCCGACGACCCGGACTTCTCCGACGGCACCGCCACCGTCGACCGCACCACCGCCGACTACCGCTTCGCCGCCGTCGAGGCGACGACCCCCCGCGGCGTCACCCTGACCGTGCACGCCGGCGCACCGCTCGCCGCCGAGCAGGAGGCGGTGAACACGGTGCGCGGGGCGATGCTCACCGGACTGCCGCTGCTCCTGGTGGTCGTCGCCGGGGTGACCTGGCTGGTGACCCGCCGGGCCCTGCGGCCGGTCGAGGGCATCCGCCGCGAGATGGCGGCGATCACCGCCTCCGAGGACCTGGCCCGCCGGGTTCCGGAGCCCGGTTCGCGGGACGAGATCGCGGCGCTGGCCCGGACGACGAACGAGACGCTCACCGTCCTGGAGGCGTCCGTGGAACGCCAGCGCCGGTTCGTCGCGGACGCCTCGCACGAGCTGCGTTCCCCGATCGCCTCGCTGCGCACCCAGCTGGAGGTGGCCGAGGCCCATCCGGAGCTGCTGGACCTCCCGGGCGCGGTCGCCGACACCGTACGGCTCCAGGTGCTGGCGGCGGATCTGCTGCTGCTGGCCCGCCTCGACGCGGGGGAGAAGCCCGGGAGCGCGACGGTGGAGCTGGGCGCGCTGGTCCGGGAGGAGGTGTCGCAGCGGACCGGGGACCGGATCGCGGTGAGCGTCGAGGCGCCGGAGGGCGGTGCGTTCGAGGTGAGCGGGTCGCGCGGGCAGCTGTCCCGGGTGATCGGCAATCTGCTGGACAACGCCCAGCGGCACGCCGAGGGGAGCGTCGCGGTGTCGGTGGCGGCCGACGGGCGCGGCGTACGGGTGGAGGTCAGGGACGACGGGGCGGGCGTCCCCGAGGACGAGCGGGAGCGGATCTTCGAACGGTTCGTCCGGCTCGACGACGCCCGCAGCCGGGACGACGGCGGCGCGGGACTCGGGCTGGCCATCGCCCGGGACGTCGCCTCGCGCCACGGCGGGACGCTGACGGTGCACGCGGCGGCGGAGGGCGGTGCGGCCTTCCGGCTGTGGCTGCCCCGCCCCGCCTGACGGTCCCGGGCCCTACAGCTTGCCGCGCTTGCCGCGCAGGTGTTCCGCGATCGGGGTCAGCGCGGCGTGCAGGTCGGCCAGCGCCTCGGGGGACAGCAGGTCCATGAAGTGCTGCCGCACCGAGGCGACGTGGTGCGGGGCGACCTTGCGCATGGTCTCCGCGCCGTGGTCGGTGAGGACCGCGAACAGTCCGCGCCGGTCCGATTCGCAGTGGGTGCGGCGGACCAGCCCGGCGGTCTCCATACGGGTGATCTGGTGCGAGAGCCGGCTCTTGGACTGGAGGGTGGCGGCGGCGAGGTCGCTCATCCGCATGCGCTGGTCGTCCGATTCGGAGAGGTTGACCAGGATCTCGTAGTCGTTCATGGTCAGGCCGAACGGCTGGAGGTCCTTCTCCAGTTGGTGCATCAGCAGCCTGCTGACGTCCAGGTGGGTGCGCCAGGCGCACTGCTCCGCGTCGCTCAGCCAGCGGGTGGCCGTCTCGGTCTCCATATATGGATTCTACCTAAGAAGTTGAAAGCCGGACGAAATTGGGGTGTGTGACGACGGGCACTCCCGGCCCGCGGGAGTGCCGAGGGGCCCGTCGGCAAGCACCGACGGCTGGGCGCAGGCGTTCGACGTCACACTCCGCAGACTACCGCTCACAACCCGAAGCGACGCTGGAGGTCCCCCAGCTGGCCGGGCATGCGCGGAGCGGATCCGGGTTGACCCCCGCCACCCGGAACGCCCGGTTCGTTCGGGACCACGCCCGCCGCCTGCTCCGGCATCAGCGCCTCGCTCGACTGGAGCAGCACCGTGCCCGCCCCGACGAACTCGAACTGGTGCTCCTCGCCCGACGTCCCGCCGATCCCCGTGAGCGACCGGATGCCGCCCATCACGCCCGTCATGTAGCCGTGGTCGTAGTGGTGGCACGGGGAGGGGCAGTCGGCCCAGCCCACCAGCGCCTGCGGATCCACCCGCAGCGGCGGCTCCATGAACACCACCGGGCCGTTCGACGCGGCCACGAACTTCCCCGTGCCGATCAGCGTCACGAACCCCGGCACGATCGACTGCTTCAGCGCCATCGTCGGCTGGTACGCCAGCAGGTTCCCGGACCGGATGGTGAGGTTCCCGTCCTCCAGGTCGAAGGAGTTCACATCGAACGCCCGGTCCGCCAGCAGCATCTTGCCGCTGCCCTCGGCCACCACCCAGTCGCTCGCGTGCAGCGGCGAGTGGAAACTGGAGCGCACCAGCCGCTCGAACCGGCCGTGTCCGATGCCGTCGAACTGGATCTGCCCGTAGTAGGCGATCATCTTGCCCTTCTGCAGGAACCACCGGCTCCCCTTGAGCTCCACGCAGAAGGTGTAGGAGTTGACGTTGTCGTCCGACGGCAGCGTCATCGGGTCGAGGACCACGGGCGTGCTCAAAGCTTCTCCTCCGACGCCTGGACGTACACCGCACCACTGCCGCTCAGCTCCAGCTGGAACGCCTCGCCGGAGCCCCGCCCCACCATGTCCCGCCAGCCGACCGCCGTGGACAGCTTGTTCCGGACCTCACCGTGGTGGGCGACGTAGGCCTGCGGGTCCACATGGACGTCCCGGCCCGGCGTGATCGGCAGTTCGATCACCCCGCCGTGCGCCATCACCGCCACCGCGCCGTGCCCCTTGAGTGTGGTGGTGAACAGGCCCTGGCCGGTCACCTGGCCGCGCACCATGCCCATCACCCCGCCCTGCGAGCCCATGAACATCGTGCCCTGCTGGAGCGTCCCGTCGAACGCGAGCAGCCGGTCCGCCTCCACGTACAGGGTGTCGCCCGCCAGTTCGATCACCTGGATGTGGTGGCCGCCGTGGCCGAACATCACCGTGCCCGAGCCCTCGACCGTCATCAGCGGCGTCGACTCGCCCGCCACCCGGCGGCCGATCATCGACGCGACGCCGCCCTGCCCGCCCTGGAGGTTCGGGGTGAAGGACACCTCGCCCCGGTACGCCAGCATCGCGCCGCGCTGGCTGAACAGCTTCTGGCCCGGGGCCAGGGTGGCCTCGACCATCTTGGAGTTGATCTCCCGGAACGGCATCAGACATCGCCCCCCACGGTGTTGCGCTCGCTCGGCTGCACATAGACCAGGCCGTCGCCCTCGAAGCGGATCTGGAACGCCTCGCCGGAGCCCTCGCCCATCAGCGTCCGGAAGTTCACCCCCGCCTGGAAACTCTGCTGGAGCCGGCCCTGGTGGGCGATGTACGCGCCGGGGTCGACCGTCAGCGGATACTGCGGCGACACCCGCAGCAGCACCGCCGTGCCGTCCGACGTGATCGCCGCCTGCCCGGTGCCCTCCACCGTGGTGGTGAACAGGCCGTTGCCGCTCGCCCCGCCGCGCAGCCCGGTGAACGTCGTGCCCGTGCGCAGCCCGGCGTCGGTGGCCAGCAGATTGCTCGCCTCCACGTACAGGGTGTCGCCGCGCAGCGAGACCAGGTTGATCTCGCTCGCCCGGTCGGCGAAGTAGCAGGTGCCCTGCCCGGACACCTCCATCACCGTCATCTGCTCGCCGGTCAGCCGGCGGGTCACCATGCCCCGGAGCCCCTCACCGCCGCCGGACATCTTCTTGAAGGACATCCGGCCGTCGTACGCGACCATCGAGCCGTTCTTCGCCTTGACGGCATCACCCGTCAGATCGACGGCGAGCGTCTTGCTGCCTTGGAGTCGGAACATCGCCACGCGACGACGGTAGCCGTCCCCGCCGCACCCCGGCCAGAGGCTCCGGAACCGTTACGCCCCTGATGCGCACGCGGACCGGCCCTGCTATGCGGCGATACGCGCACCGGCGGACGGGGCGGCCCCCGCCGCCGGGGGCACGCCGGAGCGATGCCACAATGGGGGCGGCTTGTGCCTGGGTTCACAAGCCCTCGCGACCCTCCCACCGAAGGTGCCCCTGTGGACATCAAGACCGCTTCCGCCCTGCACCGGCTGCGCCTCATCTCGATTCCCGAGGCGCTGTCCTTCCCCGCCCTGATCCTCTTCGGCTCGGTCCTCAGCCGCGTCTCGGACATCGACTTCCTGATGATGCCGCTCGGCATGATCCACGGCGTGCTCTTCGTGATCTACGCCGTGTTCCTGCTCGACGTCTGGATGAAGGCCAAGTGGCCGCTCAAGCGTGTCGCCCTCTTCTTCGTCCTGTCCCTGATCCCCTTCGGCGGGCTCTACGGCGACAAGCTCCTCAAGCAGTACGAGGCCGACGGCGTCATCGCCGCCCGCGCCCGCCGCGAGGGCACGGTCAGCGCATGATCGTCGCGTTCTCCGTCTCCCCGCTCGGTGTCGGCGAGGACGTCGGGGAGTACGTGGCCGACGCCGTGCGGGTCGTGCGTGAATCCGGGCTCCCCAACCGCACCGACGCGATGTTCACCTCCGTCGAGGGGGAGTGGGACGAGGTCATGGACGTCGTCAAGCGCGCCGTGGCCGCCGTCGAGGCCCGCGCCGGCCGTGTCTCCCTGGTACTGAAGGCCGACATCCGCCCCGGCGTCACCGACGGCCTGACCTCCAAGGTCGCGACCGTGGAGCGTCACCTCTCGTCCTGACGCACCGTCCGCGCGGACGTCCCGCCTCCGCCCGCGTTCACCCGAAAAGCCCCCGCCGCCACACGGTCGGGGGCTTTTCCGGCTCCGGACCAAAAACCGCTCACTCGGACCCGCCAAGTCGACACACCGTTAGCCGTCCCCTTCTGTGGGGATATCAACCCGTTCGACAGTGGGAGGCACGGTGCGGTCGGAGGGCTACGACTACGACACCTACAGCCGGCTCGCGGGTCCGCTCACGGAGCCGGAACCGACGGGGTACCGGGTGCGGTACAGGAGCCTGCTCTCGACGGAGAAGCACCGAATAAGAGCCGTCCTGCTGATGACCCTCGCCCCGGTGCTCACGGGCGTCCTGCTGCTGTACCTGGTCTGGCCCACGCACTGGACCGAGCGGGAGAACGGGGAGCGCTGGCTGGTCGTCGCCGACACCGTGATGCTGGTGTCGATCGCGCTGATCGAGCTGTTCATGCTGGTCAACGTGGTCTCCATCGCGCATGCCACGCTCGTCGCGCGGGACCCGGTCCCGGTGACGCCCGAGCCCGGCACCAGAGTCGCCTTCCTGACCACGTACGTCCCCGGCAAGGAACCGCTCTCCATGGTCCGCGCCACCCTCAAGGGCGCCGTACGCCTGAAGCACCCCGGCCCGCTGGACGTCTGGCTCCTCGACGAGGGCGACGACCCCGGGGCCCGGATGCTCTGCGCCGAACTGGGCGTCCACCACTTCACCCGCCGCGGCGTCCCCGAGTGGAACCGTGACAAAGGCGTCCACAAGGCGAAGACGAAGCACGGCAACTACAACGCCTGGATCGCGCTGCACGGCGGTGACTACGACTTCTTCGCCTCCGTGGACACCGACCACGTGCCCATGCCCAACTTCCTGGAACGGATGATGGGCTACTTCCGCGACCCGGACGTCGCCTTCGTCGTCGGACCGCAGGTCTACGGGAACTACGACTCGGCCGTCACCAAGGCCGCCGAGTCGCAGCAGTTCCTCTTCCACGCCCTGATCCAGCGCGCGGGCAACCGTTACGGCGCCCCGATGTTCGTCGGCACCAACAACGTCGTGCGCATCGCCGCGCTGCGGCAGGTCGGCGGCCTGTACGACTCGATCACCGAGGACATGGCCACCGGCTTCGAGATCCACCGCCGCCGCAACCCGCACACCGGGCACTACTGGCGTTCCGTCTACACCCCCGACGTGCTCGCCGTGGGCGAGGGGCCCGCCTCCTGGACGGACTTCTTCACCCAGCAGCTGCGCTGGTCCCGGGGAACGTACGAGACGCTGTTCAAGCAGTACGGCAAGGCGCTGTTCCGGGTGCCCCCCGGCCGCCTCCTCAGCTACACGCTGATGCTCGTCTACTACCCGATGACCGCGGTCAACTGGCTGCTCGGCGTGGGCAGCTGCGTGCTGTTCCTCTGGTTCGGGGCGTCCGGCACCCAGGTCGCCGCCTCCATCTGGCTGATGCTCTACAGCGACGCCGCCGCCCTCCAGATCGGGCTCTACCTCTGGAACCGCCGGCACAACGTCTCCCCGCACGAGCCCGAGGGTTCCGGCGGTCTCGCCGGCATGGCCATGTCCGCGCTCTCCGCCCCGATCTACCTGAAGTCGCTGGGCTCGGCCGTGCTGCGCACCGACGGTCGGTTCGTCGTCACGCCCAAGGGCGGGCAGACCTCCCCGGACCGGCTGCTCACCTTCCGTATCCACCTCTGCTGGGCGGCGGTCCTGCTCTCCTCGCTCGCCGCGTCGGTGTACCTGGACCACACCCATGTGGCGATGCGGACCTGGGCGACGCTGGGGCTTGCGATATCCCTCTCCCCGGTCGCCGTCTGGGCCTGGACCGTCCGGCAGGACAGGCGCGCCGAGGCCGCGCGCGCCGTCCCCGTCCCGGCGCCCCCGCCGCCCGAACCGGCGTACGTCACCACCACCGCCCCCGCCCCGCCGGCGGCCACCAAGGCGAGCGCCGGCACCACCGCCACCACCACCGCAGGAGGGAACTGACCCATGGCCTACCGGCCCTCGAAGCAGATGAGGAAGACGCTCCTGGGAGGCGGCGCGGTGGTGCTGCTCGCCGGGCTGAACGCTCCCGCGGCCCTGTCCTTCGCCGAGGACAGGTACCACGCGTACAAGATCGACCAGCCGGAGTACAAGGCGGAGTACGGCTCCTGGGACCGGGTGGACATCCCGAAGGAGTACCGGACCAACGCGATCCACGCGGCGCTCCTGCACACCGGGAAGGTGCTGATCGTCGCGGGCTCCGGCAACGACGAGGCGCACTTCGACGCGGGCACCTTCGACACGGTGCTGTGGGACCCGGCCGAGAACACCTTCCAGAAGATCCCCACCCCCGAGGACTTCTTCTGCGGCGGCCACGCCCAGCTCCCCGACGGCCGCCTCCTGATCGCCGGCGGCACCGCCCGCTACGAGGTGCTCGACGACAAGGTGAAGCGGGCCGGCGGCGGCATGCGGGTCAAGAACGAGAACCCGGACAAGCCGCTGAAGCTCAAGAAGGGCACGGTCTTCCGCTCGCCCTCCGGCGTCGAGTACGTGGCCAAGTTCGACGTCACCGTCCCCAAGGCCAAGCGCGAGTTCGAGGTCGACTACTTCGAGAGCGGCCAGATGAAGCCGTGGAAGACGAAGGTGACCGCCTCCGAGCAGCGGGTCTTCGTCGAGGCGGTGGACGAAGGACCCGAGGCGGTGGCGGCGGACGCCGCCCAGTACGAGATCGTCGGGCTGAAGGGCAAGGCCGCCGACAACTCCTACGGCCTCGCCGAGAAGATCACCATGGACAAGCAGGACTTCCAGGGGATCCGTGCCGCCTACGAGTTCGACCCGACGGCGGAGAAGTACATCAAGGTCGACCCGATGAAGGAGGCCCGCTGGTATCCGACGCTCGTCGGTCTCGAGGACGGCCGGGTGCTCTCCGTCTCCGGCCTCGACGACGTCGGGGCGATCCTCCCGGGCGACAACGAGGTCTACGACCCGAAGACGAAGAAGTGGTCCGAGGGCCCCTTCCAGTACTTCCCGACCTACCCGGCGCTCTTCCTGACCAAGGGCGGCAAGCTCTTCTACCCGGGCGCCAACGCCGGTTACGGCCCGGCGGACAAGGGGCGCGAGCCCGGGATCTGGGACATCAAGAAGAACACCTTCACCAAGGTGCCCGGACTGACCGACACCGACCAGCTGGAGACCGCGGCCTCGCTGCTGCTGCCGCCCGTGCAGGACCAGAAGGTGATGGTGCTCGGCGGCGGCGGGGTCGGCGAGTCGAAGAAGTCCACCGCCCGCACGGCGGTCATCGACCTCAAGCAGGAGAACCCGGCCTTCGAGCCGGGCCCCGACCTGCCGCAGGGCACGCGCTATCTGAACAGCGTGATCATGCCCGACGACACCGTCTTCACCAGCGGCGGATCCGAGGACTACCGGGGCCGCGGGGCGAGCAACATCCTGAAGGCGCAGTCCTACGACCCGAAGACCAACACCTTCAAGGAGGCGGCGGCGCCGACGGTGGGGCGCAACTACCACTCCGAGGCGCTGCTGCTGCCCGACGGGCGGGTGGCGACCTTCGGCTCCGACTCGCTCTACGGCGACAAGGACAACACCAAGCTCGGCAAGTTCGAGCAGCGCATGGAGGTCTACACCCCGCCCGCCCTGCACCGGGGCGGGGACGAGCGCCCGGTGATCGGCAACGGCCCCGAGAACGCCGAGCGCGGCGCCACGGTCACGTACGAGAGCGCCGACGCCGACCGGATCGCCACGGCCCGGCTGATGCGGCCGAGCGCCGTCACCCACACCACCGACGTGGAGCAGCGCTCCATCGAACTGGGCCTGAAGAAGGGCGACGGCAAGGTGAGCGTGACCGTGCCGGACGACCCCACGCTGGTGCCGCCCGGCTGGTACATGCTCTTCGTCACCGACACCGACGGCGTTCCCTCCGAGGCGAAGTGGGTCAAGGTCGCCTGACCCCGGGGGCGCGCCGCGACCGGCTCAGGAGGCGGCGCGCCTCGCCAGGCCGAGCGCGTACTCCGGCCACCAGTCGCCGGCCGGCGGGCCTCCCCGGCAGGTGCCGTCGGAGTCGCCCGGCCGCTTGATCCACAGATAGGCGTCGAGCCGGTCGTCGCCGGTGTCGGTGGTCGGCGGCGTGCCGAGCCCCCGGCCCGGCGGATTGCACCAGGCCTCCTCACGGCCCCCGGACAGGGGGCCGTTGCCGTTGCGGCTGGTGTCGATCACGAAGTGCGAGCCGCCCACGGCGTCGGAGAGCCGCTTCGCGTACGTCTTCACGCTCTCGTTCGACTGGAAGTTGGAGACGTTCAGGGAGAAGCCGTCGGCCCGGTCGATGCCGGCCTGACGCAGCGGCTGCGCCATCTTGGACGGCTCGTCGATCCACTCCGGGTTGCCCGCGTCCAGGTAGACCTGGGTGTTCGGCAGGGCCTTGAGCGTGTCCACCGCCTCGGAGAGGAGCTGGTAGCGCTCGGCGTGGTGCTCGGGCGGGGTGCAGCCGTCGGTGATGTGGGGGAGGGCGTCCGGCTCCAGGATCACGGTGGCGGGCGCGTTGCCGATGGCGTCGGCGAACTCCCCGATCCAGGAACGGTAGGAGTCCGCGTCCTTCGCGCCACCCGCGGAGTAGAGCCCGCAGTCGCGGTGCGGGATGTTGTACGCCACCAGCAGGATGGTCTTCTTCGTGCGGGCGGCGGACTTCGCGGCGGCCCGGATGCCGGGGGCCGGATCGTCCCACGCGGGCCAGTCGGCCACCGGCCGGCCGGAGATCCGCCGCAGGATCTTCGCCTCCGCCTCGCGCCCCTCCTTCTCCCAGGCGCGCACCTGTCGGGCCGCGTCGCTGTTCGGGTCGACCCAGTACGGGGAGGCCGCGTCCGGGGCGGGTTCTCCCCGGACGAGTTCGTCCGCCGCGTCGACGGTGCCGGTGACGCGCGGTTCCGGTGTCGAGCAGCCCGCGGTGAGAACGGTCGCCAGGGCGAGGGCGGCCAGGACGGGGACGGTACGGGGGAGAGCGCGGGGGACGATTCTGCGGCCGGACATCCAGACCCCTCGGACGGTGATGACTCACGGACACGGAGCACAGGGAGCGTGGGCCATCGTGACATATCGGTCACGGAGAGTGGCGGTGCGACACCGTCCGTGATTCCTATGCGTGCGACGGCCGCCGGCGCGCGTCAGTCCGAGGCGGTCAGCGCGATCCCCAGCGGGGTGCGCTCGTACAGCACCTGGTGTCCGTAGCGCCGCGAGGTCAGCAGCCCCGCCCCGCGCAGCACGGACAGATGGGCCGACACGGACGACGGGGCGAGGCCCATCCGGTGGGCCAGCGCGCTCGTCCCGGCCGGTTCGTCCAGGGCGCACAGCACGTCTGCCCGGACCCGGCCGAGCAGCCGGGCGAGGGTCTCCGGGGTCCGGTCGCCGGACTCGCTCCACAGCCCGCCGATGCCGCGCGCCGGGTAGATCAGCCCGGGCCGCCACGGCTCCTCGTGGCCGCCTACCACCTCCGGCCAGACGAAGACGCTCGGCATCAGGACCAGCCCCTGCCCGCCCAGCACCCGCTCGTGGTCGCCCTGGGTCCCGGCCACGGTGAGCGTCGAGCCGTTCCAGCTCAGCCGGGGGCTCAGCTCACCCAGCAGCTGCTCCAGCCCGCTGTCCGCGAGCCGCCGCGAGTGGTAGGCGATGTCCGCCTCCAGCAGCGCCCGCAGCCGGGGCCAGTACGGCTCGATCAACGCCTGCCAGGCCCGCTCCAGCAGGTCGGCGAGCTCGCGCACGGCCCGCGCCGGATCGGCCAGCAGCCGCCGGCCCGTCGGCGACGCGGTCCCGCCGGGCCGGTCCGCCAGGGCCAGCGCCATGTCGGCCCGCGCCACCTCCGGATCGACCGCCCGGACGGCCGCGATCTCCTCCTCGAACGTCGCGAGCGGCCCGATCGGCGGCGGGCAGATGAAGTCCGGGTTGTGACCGATGGCCGGCATCAGCAGCCACAGCGGCTCCAGGTCCAGCGCCCCCGACGCCTCCCGGATCCGGCGGAGCCACGGCAGGTGGTAGCCGTGGCGGCCGGTGCGGTGCAGGGTGCGCACCGCCTCCTGGGTCTCGAACAGCGGCGACAGCGCGAACCGGCAGCGCAGCAGATCGCTCTCGCCGAAGTGCAGCTGGAACGGCATGCCCCTCCCTCGCCCCGCCGCCCGAACATTCGTCTCCAGCCGAAAGTCTAGGGCCGACCGCGCTCCGGCCCCAGGCTCGTCCCATGCCGACCGAAAGACCCGCCCCGGCGGAAACACCCCGTACACCGCCCGCCCCGGCGGCACCGGTCCCGGCTCCGCCCCCGGAGCGTGCCGCCCACCATGACCCGGGCCCCGGGCCCACGCTCCGGGAGCCCACCGCCCCCAAGGCCCCCGCCGACGCCCCGCGCGGCTACCGCGCCGTCTTCGCCGTCACCGAGTTCCGGGCCGTCTTCGCCGCGCACCTCCTCTCGCTGCTCGGCGTCGTCGTCAGCGAGCTGGCGCTCACCGTGCTCGTCTACGACCTCACCGGCTCCCCGCTGCTCAGTGCCCTGACGTTCGCGCTCGGGCTGCTCCCGTACATGATCGGAGGGACGCTGTTCGCGGGGGTCGCCGACCGCTACCCGGCCCGCCGCGTCCTGGTCGTCTGCGACCTGCTCTGCGCGGCCTGCGTCGCCGTGATGCTGGTGCCCGCCACCCCGGTCGCCGGACTCCTCGCCCTGCGCTGCCTGGTCGCCGCCATCGCGCCCGTCTTCACCGGGACGCGGATGGCGGCGCTCACCGACATCCTCGGCGAGGGCGACCTCTACGTACTGGGCCGTTCGCTGCTGCGGATCGTCTCGCAGAGCGCGATGCTCATCGGGTTCGGCGCCGGAGGGGTGCTGCTCACCGTGCTGTCCCCGCGCGGCGCGATCACCGTCACCGTGGTGACCTTCCTGTGCTCGGCCGCGCTGCTCCGCTTCGGGACCCGCGACCGCCCCGCCCGTGCCGGCGCCGGTGGCGGTGGCGGCGGCCGCGGCAAAAACCTGCTCAAGGAGTCGCTCTCCGGGGCCCGTCTGGTGCTGGGCGACCGCCGTATCCGGGCGCTGACGCTGCTGTTCTGGCTGCCCGCGATGTTCGTGGTGGCCCCGGAGGCGCTCGCCGCCCCGTACGCCGACGAGATCGGGGCTCCGCCCGCCGCGCTCGGGCTGCTGCTCTGCGCGATGGCCGCCGGGCACATCGGGGCCGAGCTGTTCGTGGGCTCCGCCCTCAGCCCCCGTAACCGCTCCCGGATCGTCCTACCGGTCGCCGCCGTCGGCCTTCTTCCGCTCCTCGTGTACGTGGTCCGCCCCGGGCTGCCGCTCGCCGTGGCGGCCCTCGCCCTGGCCGGCGCGGGCGCCGCCTATGTGATCGGGCTCGACCAGTGGTTCGTCGACGCCGTGCCCCGGGAGCTGCGCGGCCGGGCGATGACGCTGCTCACCGCCGGGCTGATGACCGTCCAGGGGTTCGGGATGGCGCTGGCGGGGCTCGCGGCCGAGTTCTTCCCCGTGCACCAGGTGGTCGCCGGATCCGGAATCATCGGTACCGTCTGCACGCTCCTGTTGGTCGCCGAGGTCCGCAGGACAGCCCCCGGACGCATGTCCGATACCGAAAGGCGAGACGGGGCTGACCGGCATGTGACCAATCGGTAAGGTCGATGCCGTGCCGAAGCCGCTCAGTCTTGCCTTCGATCCCATCGCCCGCGCCGACGAGCTCTGGCAGCAGCGCTGGGGACCCGTGCCCTCGATGGGGGCGATCACCTCGATCATGCGGGCCCAGCAGATCCTGCTCGCCGAGGTCGACGCCGTCGTCAAGCCGTACGGGCTGACCTTCGCGCGGTACGAGGCGCTGGTGCTGCTCGCCTTCTCCAAGGCCGGTGAGCTGCCGATGTCCAAGATCGGGGAGCGGCTGATGGTGCATCCCACCTCGGTCACCAACACCGTGGACCGGCTGGTCAGGTCCGGTCTCGTCGGGAAGCGGCCGAACCCCGACGACGGCCGCGGAACGCTGGCGTCCATCACCGACAAGGGCCGCGACGTCGTCGAGGCGGCCACACGGGACCTGGTCGCGATCGACTTCGGGCTCGGGGTGTACGACTCCGAGGAGTGCGCCGAGATCTTCGCCATGCTGCGTCCGCTCCGGGTGGCGGCCCAGGACTTCGAGGAGAAGTGAACGCGGGCCTCCGGTGAGGCCGGGGCCGCGCGAAGATCGCGCCGGTCGTCCCGTTACGCTCGTAGCCATGAAACAGAACGTGCTCACCCGCTACCGGGTGATGGCCTACGTCACCGCCATCTGGCTGCTCGTCTTCACCGTGGCGATCATCGCGAAGTACGGCTTCGAGACCGGCGACACCATGCTGATCTCGCAGATCCACGGCGTGCTGTTCATCGTCTACGTCGTCTTCGCGTTCGATCTCGGCTCCAAGGCGAAGTGGCCCTTCGGCAAGCTCCTGTGGGTGCTGGCCGCCGGCTGCATCCCCTTCGCCTCGTTCTTCGTCGAACCGAAGGTCAGCCGCGAGGCCCGCGCCCTGGTCACCGACCCCGCACCGGTGACCGCCAAGGCCTGAGCCGAGGGCCCCGGATCACCCCGAACCGCCCCGCGCGCAAAGCGCCGGGCGGTTTGCCATCGACATTTACTAGGACGTCCTAGTAAATTCGAGGTATGGACGCTGACGCGATCGAGGAAGGCCGCCTCCGCTGGCAGGCCCGTTACGACAAGGCCCGCAAGCGTGACGCGGACTTCACCACGCTCTCCGGCGACCCGGTCGAGCCCGCGTACGGGCCACGCCCCGGCGACACGTACGAGGGATTCGAGCGGATCGGCTGGCCGGGGGAGTACCCCTTCACCCGCGGACTGCACGCCACCGGCTACCGGGGCCGCACGTGGACGATCCGCCAGTTCGCCGGCTTCGGCAATGCCCAGCAGACCAACGAGCGCTACAAGATGATCCTCGCGGCGGGCGGCGGCGGCCTCAGCGTCGCCTTCGACATGCCGACGCTCATGGGCCGGGACTCCGACGACCCGCGCTCGCTGGGCGAGGTCGGCCACTGCGGGGTCGCCATCGACTCCGCCGCCGACATGGAGGTCCTCTTCGGGGACATCCCCCTCGGCGACGTCACCACCTCGATGACGATCAGCGGCCCGGCCGTGCCCGTCTTCTGCATGTACCTGGTCGCCGCCGAGCGCCAGGGCGTCGATCCGGGCGTGCTCAACGGCACGCTCCAGACCGACATCTTCAAGGAGTACATCGCGCAGAAGGAGTGGCTCTTCCAGCCCGAGCCCCACCTGCGCCTCATCGGCGACCTGATGGAGCACTGCGCCCGCGACATCCCCGCCTACAAGCCGCTCTCCGTCTCCGGCTACCACATCCGCGAGGCCGGGGCGACGGCCGCGCAGGAACTGGCGTACACCCTCGCGGACGGCTTCGGCTACGTGGAGCTGGGCCTCTCGCGCGGCCTGGACGTCGACACCTTCGCCCCCGGGCTCTCCTTCTTCTTCGACGCGCACCTGGACTTCTTCGAGGAGATCGCCAAGTTCCGCGCCGCCCGCCGCATCTGGGCCCGCTGGATGAAGGAGACGTACGGCGCCAGGACCGACAAGGCGCAGTGGCTCCGCTTCCACACCCAGACCGCCGGTGTCTCGCTCACCGCGCAGCAGCCGTACAACAACGTGGTGCGCACCGCCGTCGAGGCGCTCTCCGCCGTGCTCGGCGGCACCAACTCGCTCCACACCAACGCCCTCGACGAGACCCTCGCCCTCCCCTCCGAGCAGGCCGCCGAGATCGCCCTGCGCACCCAGCAGGTGCTGATGGAGGAGACCGGCGTCGCCAACGTGGCCGACCCGCTGGGCGGCTCCTGGTACGTCGAGCAGCTCACCGACCGGATCGAGGCCGAGGCCGAGAAGATCTTCGACCAGATCAAGGAGCGCGGCACCCGGGCGCACCCCGACGGGCAGCACCCCATCGGGCCGATGACCTCCGGCATCCTGCGCGGCATCGAGGACGGCTGGTTCACCGGCGAGATCGCCGAGTCCGCGTTCCAGTACCAGCGGGCCCTGGAGAAGGGCGACAAGCGGGTCGTCGGCGTCAACGTCCACCACGGCTCGGTCACCGGCGACCTGGAGATCCTCCGGGTCAGCCACGAGGTCGAGCGCGACCAGGTCAGCCAGCTCGCGGACCGCAAGTCGCACCGCGACGACGCCAAGGTGACCGCCGCCCTCGACGCGATGCTCGCCTCCGCCCGCGACGGCTCGAACATGATCGCGCCGATGCTGGACGCGGTACGGGCCGAGGCCACGCTCGGCGAGATCTGCGGGGTGCTGCGCGAGGAGTGGGGCACCTACACGGAGCCGCCGGGGTTCTGAGGACCCGTCACCCTCCCCGCGACCCGGTGGCTTCCCGCCGGGTCGCGGGAGCCGCCGCGTACGCCCGGTCCCGGCCCCGGCTACCCGGTCTGCGCGCCCGCCAGCCCCAGCAGGAGCAGTGAGGTGAAGCCGCTCGCCCACGCGGAGTCGACCGGCTCCGCGCTCACCAGCGTGCGGTGCACCACGGCCCCGGCGATCACGTCGAAGATCAGGTCCGCGTTGCGGGCGGCGGTCGAGGAGTCGTCCTCGTACCGCAGCTCGCCGCGGGCCTGGGCGCGTTCCCGGCCCAGCAGCACCAGCCGCTTCTGCCGGTCCACGATCGCCGAGCGGATCCTCAGGCGCAACGATTCGTCGCGGGTGGACTCGGCGACCACCGCCATCAGCGCCGTACGGGCCTCCGGCCGCTCCAGCAGGGCGGCGAACTGGAGCACGACGCCCTGGACGTCGGCGGCCAGGCTGCCCCGGTCGGGCAGCTCCAGCTCGTCGAAGAGGACGGCGACCGCGTCCACGACCAGCTCGTTCTTGCCCGCCCAGCGCCGGTACAGGGTCGTCTTGGCGACACCGGCCCGGGTCGCCACATCGCCCATCGTCAGCTTCGACCAGCCGAGATCGACCAGGGAAGCCCGCGTCGCTTCGAGGATCGCGGCATCGGCCGCGGTGCTCCGCGGACGTCCTGTTCGGGTGGCTCGGGGGTCGGTGTCGCTCATGATGCGGCGACCATACCGGCCGGTAGGGGAGACGGTTGTGCTCCGGTACCCGTGAGACAGATCACCGGGAGCACCTGTCCGGGCGGGGTGATCGGCAGTTACGCTACGGGTCGTAGCGTAAGGAAGGCGGCCGGATCGCCCCCTGCGCCACGGAACGAACGAGTGACAACCATCGGGGTCTCCACGGGGATCCCAGGCGCCGGGTGGGGACCCGGAGCCGCACGGACCGGCCGGATGGGGATCCGGAAGGTCCACCCGGGCCTTTCGGGGTCCGGTCAGTTTTGGCCAGGGTCTTTCAGGGGCCCGACCGGTTCCTCCGGGCCCCACGGGCGCTCCGGGGAGCCGGACCGTCTCGGCCCGTCCGCCCCCCGCACACCGGTTGGGGGCGCCCGGGCCGGTCCGGTTCTCGCACTCGCTTTCCGGAACGGTGTGCTCAGGGGGGAGGATGTACGCATGCAGCCTAGGAACATGTCCATGAGCGGTGTTGTCGACCTCGCCGCTGTCAAGGCGGCCGGTGAGGCCAAGGCCAAGGCGGAGCAGGCCCGCGCGGAGGCCGCCCGTACCGGGGGCGCCGGCGCCGTCGCGCCCACCGCCCTGGTGATCGACGTCGATGAAGCCGGATTCGAGCGCGATGTCCTCCAGCGCTCCGCCGAAGTCCCCGTCGTCATCGACTTCTGGGCCGAGTGGTGCGAGCCGTGCAAGCAGCTGGGCCCCCTGCTGGAGCGCCTGGCCGTCGAGTACAACGGCCGCTTCCTGCTGGCCAAGGTCGATGTCGACGCGAACCAGATGCTGATGCAGCAGTTCGGCATCCAGGGCATCCCGGCGGTCTTCGCCGTCGTCGCCGGGCAGGCCCTCCCGCTCTTCCAGGGCGCGGCTCCCGAGGCCCAGATCCGCGAGACGCTGGATCAGCTGATCCAGGTCGGCGAGGAGCGCTTCGGGCTGACCGGGATCGCCGTCGACCCGGACGCCGCCCCGGCGGACGCGGTCCCGGCCGAGGTGCCGGCCGGCCCGTACGACGCCGTACTGGAGGCCGCCGCGTCCGCTCTCGACGCCAACGACTTCGGTGGCGCGGTCCAGGCGTACAAGAACGTCCTCGCGGACGACCCGGGCAATCCGGAGGCCAAGCTGGGCCTGGCCCAGGCGGAGTTGCTCGGCCGCGTCCAGGGCCTGGACCCGCAGGCGGTCCGCAAGGAAGCCGCGGACAGCCCGGGCGATGTGAACGCCCAGCTGGCCGCCGCCGATCTCGACCTGGTCGGCGGGCATGTCGAGGACGCCTTCGGCCGGCTCGTCGAAGCGGTCCGTCGTACCGCGGGCGACGACCGCGACGCCGCCCGGCTGCGACTCCTCGAACTGTTCGAGGTGATCGGCCCGGAGGACCCCAGGGTCACCGCCGCGCGCACCGCGCTGGCCCGCGTCCTGTTCTGAGCCCGGGGCTTTCGTTCACCTCAGGTCCGCTCCGGACGCGCCCGGTTGTTCCGATGTGACAAGACGGCCGCACCGCCCCCCGGGCGGCGCGGCCGTTTTGCCGTCCTGACGCCAAAGAGGAACGCGAGAAGACCGCGCTTTACCAAATCTTGACAAAGATGCAAGCTGTTACTCGCAGTAAGGCGCGTCGGTGATTCTGTCCTGTTTCCAGGAAGTTTCCCGCCATTCGGATGTCCCTTTCGTGCCACCCTGTGTCGCCGCGTGACGCCGCCCTGTCCGCCTGTGGTTATCGGGCCGTTACTAGCCAGTAATGATCCCCCTTGTGTCACGGCCGTGAATGCACCACGATCGGCCACGCTCGGTCCCATAGCCTCGGCCCGGTCTCCAGCCGGTGCCCGAGGGTCTGTTGGGTCCCCACCGAGTGGTCGGCGGCAGTGGGCCGACCGCGGACAGGGGGGTTCCCGCCCACCGGGCGGGGCCTGTCCGACCGGCCGCGCGGACAGCGCGGCCAGTGGTTGTCGCTCGGGGGTGAACGCCGGTGGATCGGATGCGGGACACGTCTCCGAGTGCGGGCGCTCTCCTTCCCGAGGACGTAGCACTTCTCCCATCCCAGGACGGGCACGACGCCCGGACCGGAGATGTACGTCCGAGAAGAAGGAGCAAATATGAGTTCCCAGGTTCGCGGTGGGACGAGATGGAAGCGGTTCGCCCTGGTCATGGTGCCGAGCGTCGCCGCCACGGCGGCGGTGGGCGTCGGCCTCGCACAGGGCGCGCTCGCCGCGTCGTTCAGTGTGTCCGGGCAGAGCTTCAAGGTCAGCACCGACAAGCTGGACGGCCACGACTTCGTCCAGTACGGCAGTGTCGCGGTCGGCAAGGACCTCAAGGGCAGGAAAGCCGCGCACCCGGTCGCGGTGTCGGGCTTCAGCAGCGCCACGATCACCAACATGTGCCAGTCGGTGGTCACGCCGAAGGTCCCCTTCATCGGCAAGAGCGTCAGTCTTGAGCTGACGGCGGGCACCGACCCGGACCGGCCGGTCGAGGCCACCAACCTCTACCTGGACGTCGCACAGCTGGACGCCGACGCCGACTTCCAGAACATCGACATCGGTGTCGCGGCCGGTGAACTGAAGAAGAAGGACCGGCCGAACGGGATAGGCATCCAGCCCGGTACCGAGGCCAACAAGGCCGGCTTCGCGCAACGTGCCGACCGGGCCATCCTGACCAAGGTGAAGCAGACGGCGTGGGCGACCACCGCCGGCACCTTCAAGCTCAGCGACCTGAAGCTGAAGCTGCACACCGGCGTCAAGGAGTGCTTCTAGCACTCCGGCCAGGGTGACCGGAACGTCCTCTCCGGGCCTTCCGGTCGCCCACCCTCCCCATCTCACGGCAGTACCGGTTCCAGGGAGCTGTTTTCCATGAGCCCCGAGTCCACAGGGCAGAACGAGCACTACATCCGCGTCATTCGGCGACGCTTCCGCGCCTGGCGGGGTCACCGGCCGTTCTGGGCCGGACTGTTCACCATGGCCGGTGGTATCCCCATCGCCTACTTCCCGTACGCCAGCATGACGCTCGGCAACATGACGCTGGCCATGTCCACCACGGCCGGCGCCGGATCCCTGATCATCGGGGTCCTGCTGATCACGCTCGGCCTGACGATGTGGTACCACAGCATCGTGCGGGTCTTCGCCGGTGTCGCGGCCATCCTGCTCGCGCTGATCTCCATCCCCGTCGCCAACATCGGCGGCTTCGTCATCGGATTCGCCCTCGCCCTCGTCGGCGGAGCCATGTCCATCTCCTGGGCCCCGGGCAAGCCGGAGGACGCCGAGGGGACCCCGCTCGCCGAGCACCCCGACGAGGAGCGCTCCGCGGGCGAGTCGCGCGCCGCGGCCGTGCCGCAGCAGCAGGGCGCCGGGTACGACCTGGCAGCCGGCGCCGACGGCGGGAGGCATCGTGCGGGGTGACGACGGACAGCAGGTGAACGCCCACCCCGGCGACGACCTCCGCGAGCGCAGGGGCCCCCGTCACGCGGCCCCCAGGAAGTCGCTGCTGACCAAACTCCACCTGCCCAGCGGCAAGAAGGCCCTGGCGCTCGCCGCGATGCCGACGGCGGTCTTCGTGGGCATGGGGCTGACGCCCAGGCTGGCCCTGGCCGACGACCGCGCCGACATCCCGTTCGCGCCCGGACCGTGCGTCACCCGGTCCGACGAGCCGAGCGCGTCCGAGTCGCCGAACGCCACCCCGTCCCCGTCGGCCACGGCGAAGGACGAGTCCGACAAGGGCGAGTCCGACAAGGACGCGAAGCCCGGCGACGACGCCACCGCCACGCCCACGACCTCGCCCTCGGCCGGCGGTTCCGCCGACGGGGCGAAGCCCGACGCGGACGCGGACAAGCCGGCGCGGGCCGCCGGGGAGACGCCCGCCGAGGCGCCCTCCGCGACCCCGACGCCCACGAAGTCGAAGAACCCGCTGGACCCGCTCGGGGTCGGCGACGCGCTCAAGGACCTCTTCGACGGGCCGGACGACGGGGCCGGGACCGAGAAGCCGGCGACTCCGTCCCCGAGCCCGACGACCGAGGCCCCGAAGCCGTCCGACGAGCCGGAGGACCCGGCGAAGGACCCGGCGAAGGACACGGCCGGGAGCGCGGCGGACAAGGCGCAGGAGACGTCCGACAAGACGGCCGACGCCATCCGCGAGGCGGCCCGGAGGGCGGGCAAGGACGTCGAGGAACTCGACGAGGACGTCAAGGGACTCGACCCCAAGAAGGACGAGGACATCCCGGACGGCGCCAAACCCCGCTTCCCGTGCCCCGAGCCCGACCCGGACGCGCTCGCCGCGGCCGAACTGGAGCCCGGCATGCCGCTGCTCCCGTCCGACCCGTGGATCCTGGAGTCGACGCTGCTCACCCTCAACGGCCTGGACTACCACGGCATCGTCGAGGTGAAGAAGGCGGACGGCAGCATCAAGAAGGTGCTCAAGTTCACCGCCGGTTCCATCGACATCAAGGACCTGCACCAGCTGACCGTCGGCCCCGCGGGCACGACCGGCCATGTGAAGTCGCGGCCAGGATCCACCTCGACGATCCGCGACGGCGAGGTGACGATGTACACGGAGGAGCTGAAGGGCAACCTCTTCGGTCTCATCCCGATCACCTTCAGCCCTCAGACCCCGCCGCCGCTGAACGTGCCCTTCGCCTTCTTCACCAAGGTGAAGGTGGTCCAGGCCGGCCAGTTCGGTGGCACGCTCACCGTTCCGGGGCTGAAGAACTACCTCGACGGCGGCAACGGCTGACAGCCGCCCGCCCCCGGTCCCGCCCGGGAGCCGCACAGGGCCGTGGGCGGTACTCCTGATCAGGAGTACCGCCCACGGCCCTGTCGGTGCGGGGTGCGGGTCAGTCCCGCTCGCCGCCCAGGTGGTGCACCCGGACCATGTTGGTGGTGCCGGGGACGCCGGGGGGCGAGCCGGCGGTGATGATCATCGTGTCGCCGTCGTTGTAGCGGTTCAGCTTCAGCAGCTCCGCGTCGACCAGGTCGACCATCGCGTCGGTGTTGTCCGCGTGCGGGACGACGTGCGACTCGACGCCCCAGCTCAGGGCGAGCTGGTTGCGGGTGGCCTCGTCCGTGGTGAAGGCCAGGATCGGCTGGGCCGTGCGGTAGCGGGAGAGACGGCGGGCGGTGTCGCCGGACTGGGTGAAGGCGACCAGGGCCTTGCCGTCCAGGAAGTCCGCGATCTCGCAGGCGGCGCGGGCCACCGAACCGCCCTGCGTACGGGGCTTCTTGCCGGGGACCAGCGGCTGGAGGCCCTTGGAGAGCAGCTCCTCCTCCGCCGCGACGACGATCTTCGCCATCGTCTTGACCGTCTCGATCGGGTAGGCGCCCACCGAGGACTCGGCGGAGAGCATGACCGCGTCCGCGCCGTCCAGGATCGCGTTGGCGACGTCGGACGCCTCGGCGCGGGTCGGGCGCGAGTTGGTGATCATCGACTCCATCATCTGGGTCGCCACGATCACCGGCTTGGCGTTGCGCCGGCACAGCTCCACCAGGCGCTTCTGCACCATCGGGACCTTCTCCAGCGGGTACTCGACGGCCAGGTCGCCGCGGGCCACCATCACACCGTCGAACGCCATGACGACGCCCTCCATGTGCTCGACCGCCTGCGGCTTCTCCACCTTGGCGATGACGGGGACCCGGCGGCCCTCCTCGTCCATCACCTTGTGGACGTCCTTGACGTCCTCGGCGTCCCGGACGAAGGAGAGGGCGACCAGGTCGCAGCCCATCCGCAGCGCGAAGCGCAGGTCCTCGACGTCCTTCCCGGACAGGGCGGGGACGTTGACCGCCGCGCCGGGCAGGTTGATGCCCTTGTGGTCGGAGATGACACCGCCCTCGATGACGATGGTCCTCACCCGGGGGCCCTCGACCGCGACGACCTTCAGCTCGACGTTGCCGTCGTTGATCAGGATCGGGTCGCCCTTGACGACGTCGCCGGGCAGGCCCTTGTAGGTCGTGCCGCAGATCGACTTGTCGCCGGGGACGTCCTCGGAGGTGATGGTGAACTCGTCCCCGCGGACCAGCTCGACCGGGCCCTCGGCGAACTTCGCCAGCCGGATCTTCGGGCCCTGGAGGTCGGCGAGCACGCCCACCGCGCGGCCGGTCTCGGCGGCCGCCTTGCGGACACGGTCGTAACGGCCCTGGTGTTCCTCGTGGGTACCGTGACTGAAGTTGAAACGGGCCACGCTCATGCCGGCCTCGATCAGAGCGACGAGCTGCTCATGGGAGTCGACGGCGGGACCGAGGGTGCAGACGATTTTGGAACGGCGCATGAGGCGGATCCTATCGGTTTGTTTCACTGCGGAATATTCCGTCTGGTGGAAGATACAAAGGGGCGCGGGGGTGCTCAGTTGTCGACCCCTCCGAGGCCCCGCGGGCTACGGCCGGCCGACGAGCGCGAACGTCTGGTCGGCGATCTCCAGCTCCTCGTCCGTCGGTACCACGGCGACCGCCACCCGCGCGTACTCCGGCGAGATCAGCCGCGGCTCTGGGGACCGTACGGCGTTGAGCGAGGCGTCCACCGCCATGCCCAGCTCCTCCAGGCCCGCGATGGCAGCTTCCCGCACCGGGGCCGCGTTCTCCCCGACCCCCGCCGTGAACGCCACCGCGTCCACCCGGCCGAGCACCGCCGTATAGGCGCCGATGTACTTCTTCAGCCGGTGGATGTAGATGTCGAAGGCCAGCGCGGCCCGCTCGTCGCCCTCGTCGATCCGGCGGCGGATCACCCGCATGTCGTTGTCGCCGCAGAGGCCGACCAGCCCGCTCTTCTTGTTCAGCAGGACGTCGATGTCGTCGGCCGACATGCCCGCCACCCGCTTCAGGTGGAAGGTGACCGCCGGATCGATGTCCCCGGAGCGCGTACCCATCACGAGCCCTTCCAAGGGCGTCAGCCCCATGGAGGTGTCCACGCACCGCCCGCCCGCGACCGCCGAGGCGGACGCCCCGTTGCCCAGGTGCAGCACGATGACGTTCACGTCCTCCGGCGCCCGGCCCAGCAGCTCGGCCGTCTTCCGCGAGACGTACGCGTGCGAGGTGCCGTGGAAGCCGTAGCGGCGGATGCGGTGCGCGTCGGCGGTCTCCACATCGATCGCGTACCGCGCGGCCGCCTCCGGCATCGTCGTGTGGAACGCCGTGTCGAAGACCGCGACCTGCGGCAGGTCCGGGCGCAGCGCCCGCGCCGTGACGATGCCCGTGATGTTCGCCGGATTGTGCAGCGGTGCGACCGGGACGAGGCGCTCGATCTCCTTCAGCACCTCGTCGGTGACCACGGTCGGCGCGGTGAACCGCAGCCCGCCGTGCACCACCCGGTGCCCGACCGCGGCGAGTTCGGGGGAGTCGAGGCCGAGGCCGTCCGCCGCCAGCTCCTCGGCCGCCGCCTTGAGCGCCGCGTCGTGGTCCGCGATCCGGCCCGTACGCTCACGGGGCTCGGCACCGCCGCCGGTCAGCGGCGTGTGCACCAGGCGCGAGGTCTCCTCGCCGATCCGCTCGACCAGACCCGAGGCGAGCCGGGAGCGGTCGCGCATGTCGAGGAGCTGGTACTTCACCGACGAGGAGCCGGAGTTGAGGACGAGGACGCGGTGCGGTTCCACAGGGGCTGCCGTGCTTTCGTTTCCGGAGTCGGTGGCCGGGGGAGTGGCCGGGGGAGTGGGTGTCGTCATGCGGGGCGCTCCTCGCCCTGCGCCTGGATCGCCGTGATCGCCACGGTGTTGACGATGTCCTGG
Organism: Streptomyces sp. CNB091; assembly: GCF_000377965.1. Lineage (NCBI taxonomy): Bacteria > Bacillati > Actinomycetota > Actinomycetes > Kitasatosporales > Streptomycetaceae > Streptomyces > Streptomyces sp. CNB091. The sequence continues at coordinate 34,632 of NZ_KB899000.1, read as the reverse complement.
ACGAGCGCGCCGCGCGACAGGTCGTTGACCGGCTTGCGCAGACCCTGGAGCACCGGGCCGACCGCCACCGCGCCCGCCGAGCGCTGCACGGCCTTGTAGGTGTTGTTGCCGGTGTTCAGGTCCGGGAAGATCAGCACGGTCGCCTGGCCGGCCACCTCGGAGCCGGGCAGCTTCGTCGCCGCGACGGACGGCTCGACCGCCGCGTCGTACTGGATGGGCCCCTCCACCCGCAGCTCGGGCCGCTCCGCCCGCACCCGCTCGGTGGCCTCGCGGACCTTGTCGACGTCCGCGCCGGAGCCGGAGGTCCCGGTGGAGTACGACAGCATCGCGATCCGGGGCTCCACGCCGAACCGGGCCGCCGTCACCGCCGACTGCACCGCGATGTCCGCGAGCTGCTCCGCGTTCGGGTCCGGGTTGACGGCGCAGTCGCCGTACACGAGGACCTTGTCGGCCAGGCACATGAAGAAGACGGACGACACGATCGACGCGTCCGGCTTCGTCTTGATGATCTCGAACGCCGGGCGGATGGTGGCCGCCGTGGAGTGCACCGACCCGGACACCATCCCGTCGGCGAGACCCTCCCGCACCATCAGCGTGCCGAAGTAGTTCACGTCCGCCACCACGTCGACGGCCAGCTCCACCGTCACCCCGCGGTGCGCGCGCAGTTCGGCGTACCGCTCGGCGAAGACGCCCCGCAACTCCGAGGTGTGCGGGTCGATCAGCTGGGTGTCCGCGAGATCGATGCCGAGATCGGCGGCCTTCTTCCGGATCACGTCCACGTCGCCGAGCAGCGTGAGGTCGCAGACGTCCCGGCGCAGCAGTACGTCGGCGGCGCGCAGCACCCGCTCCTCGGTTCCTTCCGGCAGCACCACGCGCTTGCGGTCGGAGCGGGCCTGCTCCAGCAGCTCGTGCTCGAACATCATCGGCGTGACGCGTCCGCTGCGGGCCACCGAGATCCGGTCGAGGAGGGCGGCGGTGTCGACATGTCGCTCGAACAGGCCGAGGGCGGTCTCCGCCTTGCGGGGGGTCGCCGCGTTCAGCTTCCCTTCGAGGGCGAAGAGTTCACCGGCGGTGGGGAAGGAGCCGCCGGCCACCGACACGACCGGGGTCCCCGGTGCGAGCCGGGCGGCCAGCGTGAGTATCTCCTCGCCGGGGCGCTCGTTCAGGGTCAGCAGGACGCCCGCGATGGGCGGGGTGCCCGCGCTGTGCGCGGCCAGCGAACCCACCACCAGGTCCGCCCGGTCCCCGGGGGTGACCACCAGACAGCCGGGCGTCAGCGCGTTCAGCAGGTTCGGCAGCATGGCCCCGCCGAACACGAAGTCCAGCGCGTCGCGCGCGAGCCCCGAGTCGTCGCCGAGCAGCACCGTACCGTCCAGCGCCGCGGTGATCTGGGCGACCGTGGGCGCCGAGAGCGCCGGGTCGTCCGGCAGGACGGAGACGGGCACCGGCAGCCGGGCCGCGAGCCGCTCCGCGATCGTCGCGCGGTCCTCGGCGGCGACCCGGTTCACCACCATGGCCAGCACATCGCAGCCGAGGCCCGCGTAGGCGCGGTAGGCGTTACGGGTCTCGGCGCGGACGGACTCCGCGTTCTGCCCCTTGCCGCCGACCACCGCGATCACCGAGGCCCCGAACTCGTTGGCCAGCCGGGCGTTCAGCGCCAGCTCGTCGGGGAGCTGGGTGGCGGCGAAGTCGCTGCCCAGGACCAGGACCACCTCGTAGTCGCGAGCCACCTGGTGGAAGCGTTCGACGAGCCGGGAGACCAGCTCGTCCGTGCCCTTCTCCGCCTGCACGGCGGAGGCCTCGTGGTAGTCCAGACCGTAGACGGAGGCCGGGCTCTGGGAGAGCCGGTAGCGGGCCCGCAGCAGCTCGTAGAGCCGGTCGGGCCCGTCGTGGACCAGCGGACGGAAGACGCCGACCCGGTCCACCTGACGCGTCAGAAGCTCCATGACTCCCAGCTCGACGACCTGCCGGCCGTCCCCCCGGTCGATCCCGGTCACGTACACGCTGCGCGCCACGCGTGCTCTCCCGTCCTCGTGTTCGGTGCCGCGACCCGTAGGGCGTCCGGACGTGCGGTGACGCCCCCCGTGCCCGCCCGGTGATCCGCCGGGTGCGGCATTGGCCTGCATTGCCTCTTGACGATACCTGCGGGGGCCGCTATGCCGCCCGCCGGAGGCCTCGCCCGGTCGGCCGGGCACAGCGGCCACCGGCCGAGGGCCCTCCTACCCCCTGCGCCCGGCCGAAAGCGCGGGGCCCGTGCCGGGCGTGGGACAATCGTCCTGGTTCAGGGCACGGAGGCCGCCACGGTCGGTCTCCCGGAAAAGCGCGACTAGCGAGCAGGAGACACACCTCGATGCGCATCGGAATTCTCACCGCGGGCGGCGACTGCCCCGGCCTGAACGCAGTGATCCGGTCGGTCGTCCACCGGGCCGTGGTCGGCCACGGCGACGAGGTCATCGGCTTCGAGGACGGCTTCAAGGGGCTGCTCGACGGCCACTTCCGCCCCCTCGACCTCAACGCGGTCAGCGGCATCCTCGCCCGCGGCGGCACCATCCTCGGCTCGGCCCGCCTGGAGCGCGACCGGCTGCGCGAGGCCGCCGAGAACTGCGAGGAGCTGTCCCGCCGCTACGGCATCGACGCGCTCATCCCGATCGGCGGCGAGGGCACGCTCACCGCGGCCCGCATGCTCGCCGACGCGGGCATGCCGGTCGTCGGCGTCCCGAAGACCATCGACAACGACATCTCCTCCACCGACCGGACCTTCGGGTTCGACACGGCGGTGGGCGTCGCGACCGAGGCCATAGACCGCCTCAAGACCACCGCCGAGTCCCACCAGCGGGTGATGGTCGTCGAGGTCATGGGCCGGCACGCGGGCTGGATCGCGCTGGAGTCCGGCATGGCCGGCGGCGCCCACGGCATCTGCCTGCCCGAGCGCCCCTTCCAGGTCGACGACCTGGTCAGGATGGTCGAGGAGCGGTTCGCGCGCGGCAAGAAGTTCGCCGTCATCTGCGTCGCCGAGGGCGCGCACCCGGCGGAGGGCTCCATGCCGTACGCCAAGGGCGCGATCGACCAGTACGGCCACGAGCGCTTCCAGGGCATCGGCAACCGCCTCGCCATCGAGCTGGAGACCCGGCTCGGCAAGGAGGCCCGGCCGGTCATTCTCGGCCATGTCCAGCGCGGCGGCACGCCGACCGCGTACGACCGGGTGCTCGCCACCCGCTTCGGCTGGAACGCCGTGGAGGCCGTGCACCGCGGCGACTTCGGCCGGATGACCGCCCTGCGCGGCAACGACATCGCCATGGTCCCGCTCGCCGACGCCGTCACCCAGCTGAAGAGGGTGCCCGCCGAGCGGATGTACGAGGCCGAGTCGGTCTTCTAGCCGCCCTTCCGGTGGTCGTGTTTCAGGCAGCGGCAGCCCCTCCAGAACCGCACGGGCCGCACCGGCCGCACGGGCGGCCCGTGCGGGGTCACACCCCGGCGGTCCGCCAGAACTGGTCCACCACCCGGGACAGGAACGCCCGGCCCGCGTCGCCCGTCGACCCGGCGCGTTCCTGGCCCGTGCTGCTCCAGCTCAGCGTGGAGACCATCAGGGCCTGGTAGTCGGCGTGCAGCTGTTCCAGCACGTCCTGGATCAGCGCCCGGTCCAGCGGGACGATCTTGGCGACCGGGCGGACGTACGCCTGCCAGCGCGTGGTGACCGCGCTGCTCAGCAGCTCCGCCAGCTCCGCGTCGCGGCCCGTCGCCGTCAGGAACTGCGCGGCCGTCAGCTCCAGCGCCCGGCACAGGGCCGCCGACTGCTTCTCGTTGCCCCGCCAGCGCCCCGACTCCTCCATCCGCAGGTACGAGGCGCCGGTCATGCCCAGCAGGCGGGCCAGGTCGTCCACGGTCAGTTCCCGCGTCATCCGGTGCTCGCGCAGCGTGGCGGCGGCCGCCAGCAGCTCCCCGGGGGCGCACCAGAGTACGCCGGCGAGGGCGGTCAGCTCGCGCTCCCCGGGCGTCGCGAGGCCGCGCTCCCAGGCGATGACGGTCTCTGCGCTGATCCGGAGTCCGTACTGGGCGGCGAGCCCGTAGGCGACATGGCCGGGAGCCATCCCCAGAGCCTCACGGAGACGGCGCGCGGCAGGGGCGTTGAATGGCGGGGTGGGGTGCACGGGCCCACCGTAGAAGTCCATTTCCGCCCTGGCTACGGTACGTTCCCCACAGATCACGCTTCGTAGGAACCTCCAGTCGCGAACCGGGCGGGCGGTACGCGAATACCGTCCCACCAGCGCTTTCTTTTGCTCCTCCGGAGGAGCGTGCCACGGCCGTGAAACCGACCGGCAAGCGCTTGTCGGCCCTTCCCGTGCCGAACGGTCAGCGCCCCGAGGCCAGCCAGCGGTAGTGCAGTTCCGGTCGGCCGACCTGCCCATAATGCGGACGCCTCGTGGCGCTGCCGACGGTCACCAGGTGCTCCAGATACCGCCGGGCCGTGATCCGCGACATGCCCAGCCGCTCCCCGGCGGCGGCCGCCGTCACCCCTTCCGGCGACTCCTTCAGCACCCGGGTCACGGACTCCAGCGTCGGGCCGCTGAGCCCCTTGGGCAGCGCGGCCGGATGCGCGACCCGCAGCGCGCCCAGCGCCCGGTCCACCTCCTCCTGTCCGCTCGCCTCCCCGGCGGCGGCCCGGAACTCCGCGTACCGCACCAGCCGGTCCCGGAGCGTGGGGTACGTGAACGGCTTCAGCACGTACTGCACGACGCCGAGCGACACCCCCTCCCGCACCACCGCGAGATCCCGCGCCGAGGTCACCGCGATCACGTCCGCCCCGTGGCCGGAGGCGCGCAGCGAGCGCAGCAGCCCGAGCCCGTGCCCGTCGGGCAGATAGAGGTCGAGGAGCAGCAGATCCACCGGCGTCCGCTCCAGTGCCCGCACCGCCGCCGCCCGGGTGTGCGCCACCGCCGTGACCGTGAAGCCCTCCACCCGCTCGACGTACATCTGGTGGGCGTCGGCGGCCACCGGATCGTCCTCCACCACCAGGACCCGGATCATGCCGTGACCTCCTGGTGCGTGGACCCGGACCCGGACCCGGACCCGGGCGCGGACCCGGACCCGGGCGCGGGCCGTGAACCCGCCGGCGCCCGGGCCGGCAGCGGCAGCCGTACGGTGAACCGCGCGCCGCCGTCCGGACCCGCGTCCAGCTCCACGGTGCCCCCGTTGCGGTACGCCGCCTGCCGCACCAGCGCCAGACCGAGCCCGCGCCCCGCCCCGTGCGTCGACCAGCCGCGCCGGAACACCTCGTCCGCTGCCTCCGGGCGGATGCCCGCTCCGGTGTCCGCGACCCGCAGCAGCAGCTCCCGCTCGTCCGCGAGCGCCGTCACGGTGACCCGGGCCCGCCCCACCGGGCCTCCGGGCGTCCGGGGCGCGGGCACCGTCGCGGCGCCGACGTCCGAGCCGTCGTCGGCGCCGTCCGAAGCCGCTTCCACCGCGTTGTCGATCAGGTTGCCCAGGATCGTCACCAGATCACGCTGGGCCAGCGAGGGCGGGAGCGCCCCGTCGTCGATCAGGCTGTCCTCCGCGAGCACCAGCTCCACGCCCCGCTCGTGCGCCTGGGCGGCCTTGCCCAGCAGCAGCGCCGCCAGTACCGGTTCCTCCACCGCCCCCACCACCCGGTCGGTCAGCACCTGCGCCAGCTCCAGCTCCGCCGTCGCGAAGTCGACCGCCTCCTCCACCCGGCCCAGCTCGATCAGCGACACCACGGTGTGCAGCCGGTTCGCCGCCTCGTGGGCCTGGGAGCGCAGCGCCTGCGTGAAACCGCGCTCCGAGTCCAGCTCCCCGGTCAGCGCCTGCAATTCGGTGTGGTCCCGCAGGGTCACCACCGTGCCGCGCCGCTCACCGCCCACCACCGGACGGGTGTTGACCACGACGACCCGCTCCGCCGTCAGGTGCAGCTCGTCCACCCGCGCCTCGGACGCCAGCAGCGCCCCGGTCAGCGGCGCGGGCAGGGCCAGCTCGTCGACCGTACGGCCGACCGCCTCCGCGTCCGGCTCCAGACCCAGCAGCTCCCGCCCGGCGTCGTTGATCAGCGCGATCCGCCGCCGCCCGTCGAGCATCAGCAGCCCCTCGCGCACCGCGTGCAGGGTGGCCTGGTGGTAGTCGTGCAGCCGGCTCAGCTCGGCCGCGTTCATCCCGTGGGTGTGCCGCCGCAGCCGGGCGTTGACCACGTACGTGCCGATCCCGCCGAGCGCCAGCGCCCCGCCCGCCGCCAGCGCGAGCGCGCCGAGCTGGTCCCGTACCTGCGAGGAGACCCGGTCCACGGTGATGCCCGCGCTGACCAGGCCGACGATCCGCCCGTTGTCGCGGATCGGGGTCACCACCCGTATCGAGGGGCCCAGTGTGCCGGTGTACGTCTCGGTGAAGGTCTGCCCGCGCAGGGCCTTCGCGGTGTTCCCGAGGAAGGTGTCCCCGATCTGATCGGTGTCCGGATGCGTCCAGCGGACCCGTTCGGTGTCCATGATCGTGATGAAGGCGATCCCGGTGTCCTCGCGCACCCGCTCCGCGTACGGCTGGAGCGCGGCGGACGGGTCCGGCGTGCGGATGGCCTCCCGTACGGAAGGGGAGTCGGCCACCGCCAGCGCCGCCACCCGCACCTGCCGGGCAGCTGTCTCCTCGGCCTGCGCGCTGCCCGAGACGTACGCGAAGACGGCGCACCCGGCCACCACCGCGGCGATCAGTACGACCTGCATGGCGAAGAGTTGGCCCGCCAGGGACCGGGGGCGGGTACGGGGGAGGCGCATACCCCACAGTCTGCCTCGCCCCGCCGGGCCTTCTCCGGGTGGCCGGAAAGCGACCGTGAACGATATGAACGCAAGGGTGACCGGGGTCACAGCTCAGTGGATAGTCACCGAAGCCCCCAGGGACGGGGGCGCTATGACCGAGCCGAGGAGCCCCACCATGGCTGTGGCAGCCAAACAACGGGACCGCACCCACTACCTGTACATCGCCGTGATCGCCGCCGTGGCGCTCGGCATCCTGGTGGGCTTCGCGGCCCCCGGGGTGGCCGTCGAGCTGAAGCCCATCGGTGCCGGCTTCGTGAACCTGATCAAGATGATGATCTCGCCGATCATCTTCTGCACGATCGTCCTGGGCGTCGGCTCGGTGCGCAAGGCCGCCAAGGTCGGCGCGGTCGGCGGTCTCGCGCTGGGCTACTTCCTGGTCATGTCGACCGTGGCCCTCGCCATCGGCCTGCTCGTCGGCAACGTCCTGGAGCCCGGCTCCACCCTCCACATCACCGAGCAGGCGCGGGCCGCCGGCGAGGCGCAGGCGTCGGGCGCGAGCGAGTCCACCGTGGACTTCCTGCTCGGCATCATCCCGACCACGATCGTCTCCGCCTTCACCGCGGGCGAGGTCCTCCAGACCCTGCTCGTCGCGCTGCTCGCGGGCTTCGCGCTCCAGGCGATGGGCTCGACCGGCGAGCCGATCATCCGCGGCATCACCCACATCCAGCGCCTCGTCTTCCGCATCCTCGCCATGATCATGTGGGCCGCCCCGGTCGGCGCGTTCGGCGCGATCGCCGCGGTGGTCGGCGAGACGGGCCTCGACGCCCTGAAGTCCCTGGCGATCATCATGATCGGGTTCTACGTCACCTGCGCGCTGTTCGTCTTCGTGGTGCTCGGCGCGATCCTGCGCCTGGTCGCCGGGGTGAACCTGTTCTCGCTGCTGAAGTACCTGGGACGCGAGTTCCTGCTCATCCTGTCCACCTCCTCCTCCGAGTCGGCCCTGCCGCGGCTGATCGCGAAGATGGAGCACCTCGGCGTCAGCAAGCCCGTCGTCGGCATCACCGTGCCGACCGGCTACTCCTTCAACCTCGACGGCACCGCGATCTACCTCACGATGTCCTCGCTGTTCATCGCCAACGCGATGGGCGACCCGCTGAGCGCGAGCGAGCAGATCTCGCTCCTGATCTTCATGGTCATCGCCTCGAAGGGCGCGGCGGGCGTGACCGGCGCGGGTCTGGCGACCCTGGCCGGCGGACTCCAGTCGCACCGCCCCGAGCTCGTCGACGGCGTCGGCCTGATCGTCGGCATCGACCGCTTCATGAGCGAGGCCCGCGCGCTGACCAACTTCGCGGGCAACGCCGTCGCCACGGTGCTGGTCGGCCACTGGACCAAGGAGATCGACAAGGACCGGGTCGACGAGGTGCTGGCCGGCCGGGTCCCGTTCGACGAGAAGACCCTCGTCGACGACCACGCGCCGGCAGGCGGCTCGGGCGAGGTCCCCGAGCAGCGGGACACCGCGGAGCAGCCCGCGAAGGTCTGACCCGACGCCCCGCTCCCACATTCCTCATCCCTCACAGCCACTGCGGCGCCCCCCACCCGAGGACACCCGTACCCCCGGTACGGGTGTCCTCGGTCTCCATGTCCGGTACTGGTGCCTTGTGTCCGTGTTCTGTCACGACTGCTCCGGACCGCGCAACCCTCCCCGTCCGGCACCGGTCTTGAGAGGTGCAGGACCGCAGTCCGCCCACGAGCCCCCACGACCGAAGGACTTCCATGCGCATCCCCCCTTCCCGCAGCCGTACCCTGCGCGGCGGGACCGCCGCCGTAGCCACCGCGGCGATGGTGGCGCTGGGCGCCGTGCCGGCGCTCGCCACCGAGCCGGAGCCGGACCTCGGCGTCGGAACGATCGCACCGATCAAGGGGGTTCAGGCCGGCAGCGCGTTCTCCACACCCCTGACCTTCCTCAACAAGGGGACGGAGGAGGTGCCCGTCTCCTACGTGACGTACGCCGTGTCGCCCGGTCTCCAGGCCGACGAGATGTACAAGAACTGCAGCTACTACACGATCCCCTCCCACGACGAGATGCCCGACTCCCACGTCGCCGCCTGCACGATCGACCAGCCGCTGAAGCCCGGCGTCGTCTACGGGACGGAGAAGCCGCTCTCGCTCAAGGCGCTCGACTCCGCGCTCAACGACGACCTGCGGGTGACGCTGGGCGTCACCGAGCCGGACCCGGACCAGGGCGACAGCGGCTCCACCGACCCGGTCCAGGGCACCGGCGACCCGCTCACCCTCGTGGAGAAGGGCCCCGCCACCGACGCCGACCGGAAGAACCACCCCGAACCGGCCGCCTCGGCCGACGTCACCGCGGCGAACACCGCCGACTTCGGCCTGACCGGCGCCGAGCTGAAGGGGAAGGTCGGCGACAAGGTCGACGCGACGGTGAAGTTCGCCAACAAGGGCCCCGCCCGGGTGCAGGGGAAGATCGACGAGAGCGTGACCACCGTCGACATCCGCATCCCGAAGGGCACCTCCGTCGTCAAGGCGCACGGATACTGCGACGCGGTCACCAAGACGCACTACAGCTGCGGGACCTCGCAGTCCTGGGTGGACGCGGACGGCGGCGAGAGCTACCCCTTCGTCCTGCGCATCGACAAGGCGGTCGGCCGCACCACCGGCGAGGTCTCCTTCAGCGGGCAGGAGCGGCCCTTCGACCGGAACGCGGCCAATGACACCGCGCGGATCGTGATCGACACCGGCAAGGAATCGGACACCTCGGGCTCCACCGGTTCCACCGGCGGTACGGGGGGTACGGGCGGCTCCCCGTCCACCGGAGGCTCCGGGTCCACCGGCTCCACCGGCTCCACGAGCACCGTCGGCGGGACCGGCACCACCGGCGGCTCCGCCGACACGGGCGGCTCGACGGCCGGGGGCGCGACCCCGCAGACGACCGGCGGCAACCTCGCCGCGACCGGCTCGGACTCCACCGCCCCGCTCGTCGGCATGGCGGCCGCGGCGGTCGCCGCGGGCGGCGGCATCATCTGGGCCGTACGCCGGCGGACGGCGGCCCGCGCCAACTGACGGCGCGGCGCCGACGCCCTTGCGTTGTGCCCTTGCGGTTGCCCTTGCGTTGACGTCGGCGTCAAGGAATACGTTCGTCCCATGCGAATCGGGGAGCTGGCGAGACGAGCCGGGACGACGACGCGGACGCTCCGCTACTACGAGTCGCGCGGACTGCTGCCCGCGCGGCGCGCGGAGAACGGCTACCGCAGCTACGACGAGGGCGACCTGCGCCTCCTCCAGCAGATCCGGACCCTCCAGGACTTCGGGTTCGACCTGGAGGAGACGAGGCCCTTCGTCGACTGCCTGCGCGCCGGTCACCCGGCCGGGGACTCCTGTCCCGCCTCGCTCGCCGTCTACCGGCGCAAGCTCGACGAGCTGGACGCGCTGATCGGCCAGCTCACGTCGGTGCGTGCCGAGGTCGGCGCACAGCTCGCCCGAGCCGAACTGGAGGCGTCGGCCGCCCTGCGCGGTGGACCGGCGCCCCGCTGCGAACTGGGAGGACACCCATGATCCGGACCGAAGCCGTCACCGACGTCACCGAGGAGACCTTCGAGGCGGAGGTGCTGGCATCCGCGCTGCCCGTGCTGGTGAAGTTCACCGCCGACTGGTGCGGCCCCTGCCGCCAACTCGCCCCCGTGCTGGGGGAGATCGCCCGCCAGGAGGCCGACCGAATCAAGATCGTCCAGCTCGACGTCGACCGGGAACCCGGCATCCCCGTCCGGTACGGCGTGCTGGCGACACCCACCCTGATGGTCTTCCGGGCGGGCGAGCCGGTGAAGTCGATCGTCGGCGCCCGACCGAAGCGGAAGCTGCTCCAGGAGCTGGCGGACGTCCTCGCCCCGGCCGCCCCCACCGACCTGAACCGCCCCTGATCGCACAGAGCCGCACCGCCCCTGACCTGAACTGCCCCTGCCTGAACCGCACTGACCTGGACGCTTTCCCCGAAGTGCGTATCTGACAGTCAAGTGGGTTATGGTCAGGGGCGGTTCGCCCGGCCAGCATGATCCCCATGACGCGAGCGAACACGACCACTGCCCCCACCTCCGACCTCACCCCCGTCACCGTCCTCGGCCTCGGTGACATGGGCCGCTCCCTGGCCCGCGCCTTCGTGGCCGCCGGCCATCCCACCACCGTCTGGAACCGTTCCCCCGAGAAGGGCGAGGACGTCGTCTCCCTGGGCGCGGTGCGGGCCGCCTCCGCCGAGGAGGCCGTGCGGGCGAGCGGACTCGTCGTGGTCTGCCTCGTCGACTACGACGCCTCCGACGCGGTCCTGCAGCCGCTGGTCGGGGCGCTGGAAGGGCGGGTCCTGGTCAACCTCTCGTCGGACACCCCGGCCCGGTCGCGGGAGACCGCCGCCTGGGCCGAGAAGCACTCCCTGGCGTACCTCGACGGGGCGATCATGGTGCCGGTCGACGTGGTCGGCTCTGCGGACGCACTGGTGTTCCACTCCGGCGACCGGGCCGCGTTCGAGGCGCACGAAACCACCCTCCAGGCGCTCGGCGCGCCCGCCACCTTCCTCGGCGAGGACCACGGGCTCGCCGCCGCCTATGACATGGCGATGCTGGACTTCTTCTACGGAGCCATGGGCGGCCTCGTCCACGCCTTCGCACTGGCCCGGGCGGAGGGCATCGACGGCGCCTCGCTCGCCCCCTACCTCAACACGATCGCGGGCATCCTGCCGCCGATCGCCGCTGAGACGGCGAAGGACATCGACACGCGTTCGTACGCGGGCGAGGGCGCCAACCTCGCCATGATGGCGGCCAGCGTCGACCACATCCTGCACACCGCGAAGGGCCGCGGCCTGGACGTCTCGCAGCTCGCCGCGCTCAAGGGCGTCACCGACCGGGCGATCGCCAAGGGCCACGGCCCCGACTCCTGGTCGAGCATCGTCGAGGTGATGGCCGCCGATCACTGACCCGCCGGCTACGGGGGAGGGGTCCGCACCAGGCCCGTACCACGTCGTCACCGACGCGGTACGGGCCCCGGGCCCGTTCACCCCGGCCGTGCTACGCCGGGCGGAACCACACCGTGGCCAGCGGCGGCAGCGTCAGCGAGATGCTGCACGGGCGGCCGTGCGCGGACACCGCCTCCGCCTTCAGCGGCTCCTCGTTGCGCACGTCGCCACCGCCGTACCGGGCGGCGTCGGTGTTCAGCACCTCCACCCAGCCCTCCGTACCGGTCTCCGGCACCCCGAGGCGGTAGTCGCTCCGGACCGCCGGGGAGAAGTGCGAGACCGCCAGCAGCGGGGAGCCGTCCGCGTCGTACCGCAGGAACGCGAACACGTTGTCCTCGGCCGCCCCGCCGTCCACCCAGCTGAACCCCTCCGGCACCGTGTCCCGCTGCCACAGCGCGGGCACCGCCCCGTACACCGCGTTCAGGTCCCGGACCAGGTCGCGCACCCCGCGGTGGTCGCCGGACGCCCCGTAGGAGGGGTCCAGCAGCCACCAGTCCGGCCCGTGCCCCTCGGACCATTCCGCCCCCTGGGCGAACTCCTGGCCCATGAACAGGAGTTGCTTGCCGGGATGGGCCCACATGAAGCCCAGGTAGGCGCGGTGGTTGGCGCGCTGCTGCCACCAGTCGCCGGGCATCTTCGCCACCAGCGCCTGCTTGCCGTGCACCACCTCGTCGTGCGAGATCGGCAGCACGTAGTTCTCGCTGTACGCGTACACCATCGAGAACGTCATCTCGTCGTGGTGGTACTTGCGGTGGACCGGCTCCTTGGCGATGTACTGGAGCGAGTCGTGCATCCAGCCCATGTTCCACTTCAGCCCGAAGCCCAGGCCCCCGCCGTCGGTGGGCCGGGTGACGCCGTCCCAGGCGGTGGACTCCTCGGCGATGGTGACGACACCGGGGTTGCGCCGGTAGACCGTCGCGTTCATCTCCTGGAGGAAGGCGACCGCGTCCAGGTTCTCCCGGCCGCCGAACTCGTTGGGCGACCACTGGCCGTCCTCGCGGGAGTAGTCGAGGTAGAGCATCGAGGCCACCGCGTCGACCCGCAGCCCGTCGATGTGGAACTCCTCGCACCAGTACGTGGCGTTGGCGACGAGGAAGTTGCGGACCTCGGTGCGGCCGTAGTCGAACTCCAGCGTCCCCCAGTCCGGGTGCGCCGCGCGCCGCGGGTCGGAGTGCTCGTACAGCGGGCGTCCGTCGAACTCGGCCAGCGCCCAGTCGTCGCGCGGGAAGTGCGCCGGAACCCAGTCCATGATCACGCCGATGCCCGCCCGGTGCAGGGCGTCCACCAGGAAGCGGAAGTCGTCCGGGGTGCCCATCCGCGAGGTCGGCGCGTAGAACCCGGTGACCTGATAGCCCCAGGAACCGCCGAAGGGATGCTCGGAGACCGGCATCAGCTCGACATGAGTGAAGCCCAGGTCCTTGACGTAGGCCGGGAGCTGCTCGGCGAGCTGACGGTACGTCAAACCCGGCCGCCAGGAAGCGAGATGCACCTCGTACACCGAGAACGGGGCCTCGTGGACCGGCCGGTCGCCCCGGTGGGCCATCCAGTCTGCGTCCTGCCACTGATGGTGCGACGCGGTGACGATCGAGGCGGTCGCGGGCGGCACCTCGGTGCGCCGGGCCATCGGGTCGGCCCGCACCGTGTGCGAACCGTCCGGGCGGCAGATGTCGTACTTGTACAGCGCGCCCTCGCCGACCCCGGGCAGGAACAGCTCCCACACCCCGGTCGAGCCGAGCGAACGCATCGGGAAGCCCGTGCCGTCCCAGTAGTTGAAGTCACCGGTGATCCGCACGCCGCGCGCGTTCGGCGCCCAGAGGGTGAACCGGGTCCCGGCCACCCCCTGGTGCTCCATCGGCTCCGCGCCGAGCGCCCGCCACAGCTCCTCGTGGCGGCCCTCGCCGATCAGGTGCAGATCGAGCTCGCCGATCGCGGGCCAGAAGCGATACGCGTCCTCCACCTCGATGGTGTTGTCGTCGTACGCCACTTCGAGCCGGTACGCGGGGGCCTCCGGCACCGGCAGCACACCGGAGAAGAAGCCGTCGCCGTCGTCGTGCAGTTCGGCCCGCAGCCCGGTCGCCAGCACCGTGACCGACCGGGCGAACGGCCGCAGCGCCCGTACCAGCACTCCGCCGGGGATCGGATGCGCGCCGAGCACGTCGTGCGGCGCGTGGTGGTCACCGGCCAGCAGCCGGCCGCGGTCCGCGCCGTCCAGGGCCGGTGCGGGGCGGGCGCCCTGGCCGTCCCCGGCCGGCCGGGGACGCGGCGGGCCCGCGTCGGCGCGCCGGGGCCGGGCACGCCCGGCGGTCGCGGTCCTCGTGGTGGTCGCGGCGGTCGCGGGCGTCGGCGCCGCCGCCACGTCGTCGGCGGCTTCGGCGGGTGCCTCGACCGGCGCTTCGGCAGGGATCTCGACGGGCAGTTCGGCGGGCACGTCGGCGGTCTTGCGGGATGCCTTGCGGGACGGCTTGCGGGCGGTCACAGGGACTGCCTCCTCGGAGGGTGAAGGGGGAAAGCGCGGGGTGGAGGGAAGGAACGCGGGGTGGCGGGAAGGAACGCGGGGTGCGGCTCAGGCCGCTGCGGACTGGGCCAGTCGCTGGATGGCCGCCATCGGGACCGGCAGCCAGTCGGGGCGGTGCCGGGCCTCGTACAGCACCTCGTACACGGCCTTGTCGGTCTCATGGGCCCGCAGCAGCTCCGGTTCCCCGCGCGGGTCGCTGCCCGACGCCTGCGCGTAGCCCTCGCAGTAGGCGGCACGGCAGCGGGCCGCCCACTCCGGGTTCCACGGGCGGTGCGAGCGGGCCGCGTAGTCGAAGGACCGCAGCATGCCCGCGACATCACGGACGGGGGGCGCGGGCATGCGGCGCTCGGGGAGCGGGCGGGCCGGTTCGCCCTCGAAGTCGATCAGCGACCAGAACCCGTCGGCGGAGCGCAGCGTCTGTCCGAGGTGGAGATCGCCGTGCACCCGCTGCTGGGCCCAGCAGCTGCCCCGGACCCCGAGGTCCGTCACCGCCTCGAACGCGGCGCGCAGTCCGGGGACGTACGGCACGAGCGCGGGGACCGCCTGGGCGGCGGCATCGAGACGCTGGGCCATCCGGGAGACGAGCTGCCGCGTCTGGGTGCCGTGCAGCGCCGGGGTCGGCAGCGCGGCGGCGAGCGCGGTGTGGACCTCGGCGGTGGCCCGGCCCAGCGCCCGGGCCTCGGTGAGGAAGTCGCGGCCCGCGGCGAGCGCGCCCAGCGCGAGCTGCCAGCCGTCGCGCGCGCCGTGCAGGAAGGGCTGGAGGACGCCCAGGGTGAGCGGTTCGGGTCCTGGCGCCTCGAACCAGGCGACGGGGGCCGGTACCCGCTCGCACCCCTCGCCGTTGAGGGCGAGCGGCAGTTCCAGGTCCGGGTTGGTGCCCGGGAAGACCCGCCGGAAGATCTTGAGGATGTACGCGTCCCCGTAGACGAGCGAGGAGTTGGACTGTTCGGCGTCCAGCACCCGGGGCGCGAGACCGGCCGGGATCGCGGCGGTCCGCTCGAAGCGCAGCGAGCCGAGACTCCCGGGGCGGCGGAAGCGCTCCAGCAGCAGATCGGCCAGCCGCGGGTCGTGCAGCGCGTCGTAGACGGCCCGTCCGGCGAGCGGGCCCCGTTCGACCCGGCCGATCAGGGCGCCCGCGAGGCGGGGTGGAAGTGACGTTCTTGCACCGAGGAGCAGTTGGTAGCAGTCCTCGGCCGGGCGGGTCGGCTGGGAGGGCTGCTCGACCCGCACCAGCAGGTGCAGCAGCCCCGGGCCCGCCGTGCCGTCCAGCGGCAGCATCTCGGTGGCGGAGACCAGGGAGAAGCCGGTGACCGGCCGGCCCTTGCCGGCGAACCACCGCTGCCGGGGCAGCCAGGCGTGGAGCAGCGGGGCGAGGGACGGCAGCAGGTTCCCGTCCTTCGTCACTCCGGTCGTTGCGCTGTTCCTCGTGCTCTTCGCCAGGGCGACGTGAGTGGATGCAGCCTCCGACATGGCATCGCGTCCTTTCCCCGGGCACACCACAGGATGCGAAGAGTGTCCCGGATTGCGGCAATGGCTGTCCGGCTGTGCGGGACGTGTCGGGTCAGGAGCGTCTCTACGGACTCGAACGGCGGAACGGTGAGGGCCGAAGACGCCGGAAGGGGCAAGCAAGGGCCAAGGCCTTTCCCTGGCGTCAGGGTGCCCCGTGCGGGACGGCGGAAACCGCCCCGCACGGGGCGGGACCGGCATCAGGCCGGCGGCGCGTCCTTGCGCAGCCGGAACCAGTAGAAGCCGTGTCCCGCAAGGGTCAGCAGGTAGGGCCACTGGCCGATGGCCGGGAAGCGTACCCCGCCGATCAGTTCCACCGGATGACGTCCGTTGAACGATCGCAGGTCCAGTTCCGTCGGCTGTGCGAACCGCGAGAAGTTGTGCACGCACAGGACGAGATCGTCCCCGTACTCGCGGGTGAACGCCAGCACCGCCGGGTTGGACGAGGGCAGTTCGGTGTACTCGCCGAGACCGAAGGCCGGATTCTGCTTACGGATCTCGATCATCCGGCGGGTCCAGTGCAGCAGCGAGGACGGCGAGGCCATCGACGCCTCGACGTTGGTGACCTGGTAGCCGTGGACCGGGTCCATGATCGTGGGGAGGTAGAGCCGCCCCGGATCGCTGGAGGAGAACCCGGCGTTGCGGTCGGGCGTCCACTGCATCGGGGTGCGCACCGCGTCCCGGTCGCCCAGCCAGATGTTGTCGCCCATCCCGATCTCGTCCCCGTAGTAGAGGATCGGGGAGCCGGGCAGCGACAGCAGCAGGGCGGTGAACAGCTCGATCTGGTTGCGGTCGTTGTCCAGCAGGGGGGCAAGACGCCGCCGGATGCCGATGTTGGCGCGCATCCGCGGGTCCTTGGCGTACTCCGCGTACATGTAGTCGCGCTCTTCGTCCGTGACCATTTCGAGGGTCAGCTCGTCGTGGTTGCGCAGGAAGATGCCCCACTGGCAGTTCTTCGGGATCGCCGGGGTCTTGGCCAGGATCTCGGAGACCGGATAGCGGCTCTCGCGGCGCACCGCCATGAAGATCCGCGGCATCACGGGGAAGTGGAACGCCATGTGGCACTCGTCCCCGCCCTGCTCGTAGTCGCCGAAGTAGTCGACGACGTCCTCCGGCCACTGGTTGGCCTCGGCGAGCAGCACGGTGTCGGGGTAGTTGGCGTCGATCTCCTTGCGGACCCGCTTGAGGAAGTGGTGGGTCTCGGGGAGGTTCTCGCAGTTGGTGCCCTCGCGCTGGTAGAGGTAGGGCACCGCGTCGACCCGGAAGCCGTCGATGCCCAGGTCCAGCCAGAAGCGCAGGGCCGCCAGGATCTCCTCCTGCACCGCCGGGTTCTCGTAGTTGAGGTCCGGCTGGTGCGAGAAGAAGCGGTGCCAGTAGTACTGCTTGCGCACCGGGTCGAAGGTCCAGTTGGACGTCTCGGTGTCGACGAAGATGATCCGGGCGTCCTGGAACTGCTTGTCGTCGTCCGCCCAGACGTAGTAGTCGCCGTACGGCCCGTCCGGGTCGGTGCGGGACTGCTGGAACCACTCGTGCTGATCGCTCGTGTGGTTCATGACGAAGTCGATGATGACGCGCATGCCCCGCTGGTGCGAGGCGTCCACGAACTCCACGAAGTCGGCGAGATCGCCGAACTCCGGCAGGACGGCGGTGTAGTCGGAGACGTCGTAGCCCCCGTCGCGCAGCGGCGACTTGAAGAACGGCGGCAGCCAGAGGCAGTCGACGCCGAGCCACTGGAGGTAGTCCAGCTTGGCGGTGATGCCCTTGAGGTCGCCGATTCCGTCGCCGTTGGAGTCCTGGAAGGACCGGACGAGTACCTCGTAGAAGACGGCGCGCTTGAACCAGTCGGGATCGCGGTCCTTGGCGGGAGTGTCCTCGAACGTGTCGTGGACAGGCTCATTGACGATCATGGTGTGGGTGACCCTCCGGTCGGCGGGGACGGTCGCAGGACGGCGATGTGCGCGGGCGTGATGCCCGGTTCTAGGCGCACATAGAAGGCCCTGCCCCAGTGGTAGGTATCGCCGGTGAGCTCGTCGCGCACCGGTACGCGCTCGTGCCATGGCAGGCCGAGCCGCTCCATGTCCAACGAGACCGTGGCCTCCTGGGTGTGGTGCGGGTCGAGGTTCACGACCACCAGGACGGTGTTCGTTCCGGAGCGCTTGCTGTAGGCGATCAGCGCTTCGTTGTCGGTGTGGTGGAAGTGGACGTCGCGCAGCTGCCGCAGAGCGGGGTTACGCCGGCGGATCCGGTTCAGCGAGGTGATCAGGGGCGTCAGCGTGCGGCCCTCGCGTTCCGCCGACTCCCAGTCCCTCGGGCGCAGTTCGTACTTCTCCGAGTGCAGGTACTCCTCGCTCCCCGGCTTGGCCGGGGTGTTCTCGCACAGCTCGAATCCCGCGTACACGCCCCAGGAGGGGGCCAGCGTCGCGGCCAGGACCGCCCGTGCTTCAAAGGCCGGGCGGCCGCCCTCCTGGAGGTAGCCGGGAAGGATGTCGGGGGTGTTCACGAAGAAGTTGGGCCGCATGTACGAGGCGGCCTCGCCGGCCAGCTCCGTGACGTACTCGGTCAGCTCCTGCTTGGTGTCGCGCCAGGTGAAGTACGTGTACGACTGCTGGAAGCCGACCGCGCCCAGGGTGTGCATCATCGCCGGGCGGGTGAACGCCTCAGCCAGGAAGATGACGTCGGGGTCGGCGCCGTTGATCTCCCCGATGACCTTCTCCCAGAAGACCACCGGCTTGGTGTGCGGGTTGTCGACCCGGAAGATCCGCACCCCGCGGTCCATCCAGAAGCGCAGGATCCGTACCGTCTCCGCCACCAGACCGCGCATGTCCTTGTCGAAGGCGATCGGATAGATGTCCTGGTACTTCTTCGGCGGGTTCTCGGCGTACGCGATCGAACCGTCGGGGCGGTGGTGGAACCAGTCCGGGTGCTCCTTGACCCACGGGTGGTCCGGCGAGCACTGGAGCGCGAAGTCCAGCGCGATCTCCATCCGCAGATTGCGGGCCACCGACACGAAGTGGTCGAAGTCCTCCAGCGTCCCCAGCTCCGGGTGGACCGCGTCGTGCCCGCCGTCCGGCGAACCGATCGCCCACGGCACGCCCGGGTCGTGCTCCCCGGCCGTCAGGCTGTTGTCCGGGCCCTTGCGGTGGGTCGTCCCGATCGGGTGGACCGGCGGCAGGTACACGACGTCGAACCCCATCGCGGCGACCGCAGGCAGCCGCTCGGCAGCCGTCCGGAAGGTGCCGCTGACCAGCCGTGTCTCCGCGTCCGGCGAGGTGTCCGCCGGGTCCACCGGCACCCGCTTCGCGCCCTCCGAGCGGGGGAACAGCTCGTACCACGACCCGGACAGCGCCCGCTCGCGTTCCACCCGCACCGCCAGCGGCTTGGAGCGGGTGACCAGTTCGCGCAGCGGATACCGGGCCAGGACGGCGTCGGCGGCCGGGGTCAGGGCGGCGGCCAGCCGGGCGGCCGGCGGGTGGGCCGTGTCACGCAGCGCGTCCACCGCGGCCAGCACCGCCTCGCGGCCGTGCTTCTTCGGGACGCCCGCAGCGGCCCGCTCCAGCAGCGCCGCGCCCTCCGCCAGCACGAGATCCGTGTCGATGCCCGCCGGGATCTTGATCGCGGCGTGGTGCCGCCAGGTGGTGACCGGATCGCTCCAGGCTTCCACCGTGTACGTCCAGCGGCCCTCGGAGGTCGGAGTGACATCGGCCCCCCACCGGTCCGTGCCCGGCGCCAGCTCGCACATCGGGGTCCACGGCCCGACCCGTCCGCTCGGATCGCGCAGCACGACATTGGCGGCCACCGCGTCATGGCCTTCGCGGAAGACGGTGGCGCTGACCTGGAAGGTCTCACCGGTGACGGCCTTCGCCGCCCGTCTGCCGCAGTCGACGAGAGGACGGACGTCCAGGACGGGAATACGACCGATCATGGAATCACCTGAGGGCTGAAGGAGCTCGGCGTGCACGGGGGACGGCACGGGCGCGGAGGACCGACCGCGTGTGCCGCGAGGACGGGGATCTGTCCTTTGTAGCTGCTCGGCTGTCTGCTGACGGGCTGTGGGCATGGCCGCTCCTGTCCGCGTTCACTCGAATGGCACTCGAATGGGTGGGTCGCGGGGGTTTCGCGCATGTTTCTGGACGCACGGAGAAGGTCTGCGGGCCGGGTCGTGTGGGGACGTGCCGCGTACCGGGGGAGCCTTCCCCGCGTCCGCGGGTGGGAAATCCGGCGCTGTGTTAACTACTCGGTCGTAGCCGACCGCCCGGGCCCCGCCGCACGCGGCGCGCACGCCCCCGGAACCCGTGGGAGCCCGAAGCGCCTCCGCGGATTCCGGATACCCGCTCTGCGGCGCCACACGGCAGCCTTCCCTGTGGCAGGGAGGTCCACAAGGCTGCGTACGGGGTGAAATCGGCCAAACCCCCAGGTGAGCGGAGTGACGGGGGAGCACGGGCGGGGCACGAGGTGCCCCTGCGGGGAGGCGCGTGCCGGCCGTGCCGGGGCCTCGCGCGCCGTCCGCGCGCCGTGGCAGGGCGCCACGGACGGCCGCTACCTTCAGGGGTGACGGAAGGGACGCACACCGTGGTGCGTCCGCCCGGATGCGCAAGTCCCCTGTAAAGGTGGAGTACGTGAAGGCCATTCGTCGATTCACCGTGCGTCCTGTCCTCCCCGAACCCCTCCGACCTCTCCACGACCTCGCGCACAACCTGCGCTGGTCGTGGCATACCGAGACCCGTGAGCTCTTCCGGTCCGCCGACCCCGAGGGCTGGCGGCCCGCGGACGCCGACCCCGTACGCCTGCTCGGCTCGCTCTCCGCCGGGCGGCTCGCCGAACTGGCCGGGGACGAGGAGTACCTCGGCCGCCTCGCCGAGGCCTCCGCAGATCTGGCCGAATATCTGAACGGCCCCCGCTGGTACCAGGAGCAGGTGGCCGCCGGAGGGGAACTGCCCTCCGCCGTCGCCTACTTCTCCCCCGAATTCGGCGTCACCGCGGCGCTGCCCCAGTACAGCGGCGGCCTCGGCATCCTGGCCGGCGACCACCTCAAGGCCGCCAGCGACCTAGGCGTCCCGCTCATCGGCGTCGGCCTGCTCTACCGGCACGGCTACTTCCGCCAGACCCTCTCCCGCGAGGGCTGGCAGCAGGAGCACTATCCGGTCCTCGACCCCAACGAGCTCCCGCTCGACCTGGTCCGCGAGGCCGACGGCGCCCCCGCCCGGGTGGTGCTCGCCCTGCCCGGCGGACGCTCGCTGCACGCCTGTATCTGGCTGGCCCGGGTCGGCCGGGTGCCGCTGCTCCTGCTCGACTCCGACGTCGAGGAGAACGCCCCGGGTGAGCGCGAGGTCACCGACCGGCTGTACGGCGGCGGCAGCGACCACCGTCTGCTCCAGGAGATGCTGCTCGGCATCGGCGGAGTGCGCGCGGTGCGCACCTGGTGCCGGCTGACCGGCACCCCGGAGCCGGAGGTGTTCCACACCAACGAGGGCCACGCCGGCTTCCTCGGCCTGGAGCGCATCCGCGAACTGAACGCCACCGGACTCGACTTCGACGCCGCCCTGGAGGTGGTCCGGGCCGGGACGGTCTTCACCACCCACACCCCGGTGCCCGCCGGGATAGACCGTTTCGACCGGGGGCTCGTCGCCCGCCACTTCGGCGACGACGGCGAGCTGCCCGGCGTCGGCGTCGAGAAGATCCTGCGGCTCGGCACCGAGACCTATCCCGGCGGAGAGCCGGAGCTGTTCAACATGGCGGTGATGGGCCTCCGCCTCGCCCAGCGCGCCAACGGCGTCTCCACCCTGCACGGTGCCGTCAGCCGGGAGATGTTCTCCGGGCTCTGGCCGGGCTTCGACCCCGCCGAGGTGCCGATCACCTCGGTCACCAACGGGGTCCACGCACCGACCTGGGTCGCCTCCGAGGTGTTCCGGCTCGGCGCGGGCCAGGTCGGCGAGGACCGCGCCCACCAGGTCCTGGCGGGCGGCCCGGTGGAGGGCGAGGACTCCTCGCGGGGCGGCGCCCCGCGCCGCTGGGACGCGGTGAGCGGCATCGGCGACCAGGAGATCTGGGACCTGCGCCGGGAGCTGCGCGGCCAGCTGGTCACCGAGGTCCGCCGCAGGCTCTACGCCTCCTGGCGCCGGCGTGGGGCCGGCACCGCCGAACTGGGCTGGATCGACGGAGTGCTCGACCCGGACGTCCTGACGATCGGCTTCGCCCGGCGCGTCCCCTCGTACAAGCGGCTCACGCTGATGCTGCGCGACCGCGACCGGCTGCGGGCGCTCCTGCTGCACCCGGCCCGCCCGGTCCAGATCGTCGTCGCGGGCAAGGCGCACCCCGCCGACGACGGCGGCAAGCGGCTGGTGCAGGAGCTGGTGCGGTTCGCGGACGACGCGGGGGTCCGCCACCGCATCGTCTTCCTCCCGGACTACGGGATGGGCATGGCCCAGAAGCTCTACCCGGGCTGTGACGTCTGGCTCAACAACCCGCTGCGCCCGCTGGAGGCGTGCGGCACGAGCGGGATGAAGGCGGCGCTGAACGGCTGCCTCAACCTGTCCGTGCGCGACGGCTGGTGGGACGAGTGGTTCGACCCGGCCTTCGGCTGGGAGATCCCCACCGCCGACGGCTCGGCGACCGACGAGGACCGTCGCGACGAGCTGGAGGCGAACGCCCTGTACGCCCTGATCGAGGACCGCGTCGCCCCGCGCTTCTACGACCGGGGGGCCGGGGGCCTGCCCGACCGCTGGATCGAGATGGTCCGCTCCACGCTGGTCACTCTGGGACCGCGGGTGCTCGCGGGGCGGATGGTGCGCGAGTACGTGGAGCGTCTGTACGCCCCCGCCGCCCGGTCGCGGCGGGCCCTGGATCCCGGGGCCGCGCGGGGCCTCGCCCAGTGGAAGGCCAAGGTCCGGGCGGCCTGGCGCGGGGTCTCCGTCGACCATGTGGAGTCGGTGACCGACACCGCGGCGGGCGGCTCGGCGGAGCTCGGCGCCAGCCTGGCGCTGCGGGCGCGGATCGCGCTCGGCGGCCTGGACCCGGACGACGTGGAGGTCCAGGTGGTCGCGGGCCGGGTCGACTCGGGCGATGCCATCGCGGACGCCCAGACCTTCCCGCTGAAGCCGGCGGGCGGCCAGGACCTGGAGGACCGCTGGCTGTACGAGGGGCCGCTCGCGCTGGACCGGACGGGACCGTACGGCTACACCGTGCGCGTCCTGCCCGCCCACCCGCTGCTGGCCACCAGCGCCGAACTGGGCCTGGTCGCGCTGCCGACCGAGGCGGCGGGGGAGGGTGCGGGCGTGCTGCTGCGCTGAGTGCTCGCCCCGGGGGCCAGCGCATGCGCTGGTCCCCTCGTCCACACCATGGCGAACGGCCCGGGAGGGGGCGAACCCCTCCCGGGCCGTTCCGTCGGTGCTCCCCGCGGGCCGGTGGGCCCGGCGGGGTCAGAAGCGGGCCGGTGGGCCCGGTGGAGTCAGAAGCCGGCCGGTGGGCCGGTGGGGTCAGAAGGTGAGCTTGAAGCTGTTGATCCGCCCGGTGTCCTGACGGGCGATGTCCTGGACCTTCAGCTTCCAGACCCCGTTGGCCACCTCGGACGAGGCGTTGACCGTGTAGGTCGCCACCACGTTGTCCGCGGAGTCGCCGGAGGAGGAGTTCTTCAGCCGGTAGGCGGTGCCGTCCGGGGCCACCAGGTCGACGACGAGGTCACCGCGCCAGGTGTGCGTGATGTTGACGTCCGCCTTGAGGGTGCTCGGCGCGTTGCCGGTCACGCCGGAGACGGTGACCGCGCTGGTGACGGCGGCGCCGGCGTCCGGGATGGCCACCGCGGTGGTGTTCTCGAACACCTTGCCGCCCGGGTCGGGGTCGCCGCCGCCGGGGCGGGCGCCCACGTTGATGCCGGCCCAGGCGTGGGCCACGGCCGCGTACTCGGGGCTGGTGGCCCCGTACAGCTCACTGGCGACCGCGAGCGTGCCGGTGCGGGCAGCGGCGTAGTTGGTCGTCGAGGTGAACTTGGTGGTGAGCGCCTTGAACCAGATCTGCAGCGCCTTGTCCCGGCCGATGCCGGTCACCGGGAGCCCGTCGGAGGTCGGCGAGTCGTAGTTGACGCCGTTGACGGTCTTGGCGCCGCTGCCCTCGGAGAGCAGGTAGAACCAGTGGTTCGCCGGGCCCGAGGAGTAGTGGACGTCGACGTTGCCGATGCCCGAGTACCAGGCGTCCTTGGACGCGCCGTCCTTGGAGGGCTTGTCCATGTAGCGCAGCGGGGTGCCGTCGCCGTTGATGTCGATCTTCTCGCCGACCATGTAGTCGCCCGGGTCCTGGGCCGTGTTGGAGTAGAACTCCACGCCCGCGGCGAAGATGTCGGAGGTGGCCTCGTTGAGACCGCCGGACTCGCCGCTGTAGACCAGCTTGGCCGTGACCGAGGTCAGGCCGTGCGTCATCTCGTGGGCGGCCACGTCCAGGGAGGTCAGCGGCTTGACGTTGCCGCTGCCGTCGCCGTACGTCATGCAGAAGCAGCTGTCCTGCCAGAACGCGTTGACGTAGTTGTTGCCGTAGTGGACGCGGGAGTACGCGCCGACGCCGTCACCGCGGATGCCGGAGCGGCCGTGCACGTTCTTGTAGTAGTCCCACGTCTCGGCCGCGCCGTAGTGGGCGTCCGCGCCGGCCGTCTCGGCGTTCTGCGGAGTGCCGTCGCCCCAGATGTCGTCCGGGCCCGAGAACAGCGTGCCGGTGCCGGAGCTGCCCCGGTTCAGGTTGTACGTCTTGTGGTTTCCGCGCGTGGTGTCGGTCAGGGTGTACGAGGGCGCGGTGCCCAGGGTGACCTGGCCGTTGTACTGCGTGTTGCCCGTGCCGTTGTGGACGGCCTGCCACTCGTAGAGCTTCTCGCCGGAGGCGGCGTCGGTGACGACGTGCAGCTCGTTCGGGGTGCCGTCGTGCTGGAGTCCGCCGACCACGGTCTCGTACGCGAGCTGCGGCGAGCCGCTGCCCAGCCACACCACCTTGCGCGGGGCCTCGCTGGCCTTCTTCGCCTTCGAGCCCTCGGCCTTCGCCGCGCCGAGCGCCTGCTTCTCGGCCGCCGCAGGGGCCACGTCGGCGGTGAGGCCGACGGCCTTCAGCTGCGCGCTGGTCGCCTTCGACGCCTTGCTGACGCCCTGGGTCGCTCCGGCCGGGGACGCCTTGACCACGAGGTCGCCGCCGAGGACGGGAAGCCCGTTCAGGGTGCGCTCGTAGCGGGTGTGCGTCGTGCCGTCGCGGTCCTGGACGACGTCGCGGACCACGAGCTTCTCCGTGGACCCGAGGCCGAGCTCCTCGGCGGTGGCCGCCTTGGTGGCGTTCGCCTCGCTGAGCAGCTCGGCCCGCTGGGCGGGGGAGAGCTTGACGGGCAGGGCGCCCGGGTCGGCCTTCGTGCCGGCGGTGATGCCGCCGAGCGGGGCCGAGGAGGGAGCGGAGGTGGCGGTCGCGGCGCCGGACGGAATGGCGACGGCTATGAGGGCTGCTGCGGCGATCAGAGCGCCGGTCGCGGTGGCGCGACGGCTGGGCGTGGATCTCACGCGGACTCCTTCTGCGAGGGGGGTACCGGCGGCGCTGGACGGGCCGTCCGGACGGTGCAGGCGGTGCGCAGAACGGGGTGAAGAGTGTCAGCAGATGACCGCACCTGTCAGGAGCGCGTCAATAAGTTGGCCGGTTTTCGTTCGTTGCCGGAAAGGTCATGTTCGTTAAGCGGACGTTTCGTCGATCATTGCCGCAGTGTTACCAAGGGTTGGGGAGCCCGGTATTCACAGGGTGGTCACAGGTTTCGTGGGCGAAGGACGCCACAGCGCCGCGGGCGGGAAGGGGCGGGATGACCGCCTGGTGAGACGGCGTCGGGTTCTGGCCAGATTCACGCGCCGGAACACGCCGACCCGTCAGGGCGGGGTGCGGGTGGCCGAGGTGCTCAGTCGGTGGCCCCCGGCGGGTACACCGCGTCCAGAAGGTCGCGCACGAAGCGGTCCACGTCGTCCAGCCCCGACGCCGCGAGCGTGGCCGGGCCGTTCGTCAGCAGGTGCGGGATCGCCGCGTGCAGCGCGAGGGTGACGACGGCGGCCCGCTCCGGGGTGACGGGCAGTCCGGCGGAGCGCTGGGCCAGCTCCATGCCCACGAAGTCCCCGCTCGCCATCGGGTCGAGGATGGCGGACAGCCAGGGGCGCCGGGCCGCCTCGGCCTGGAGCTCCAGCACCGCCAGCAGCCGGGAGCGGCCCGGCCCCGCGACGTTCTCCAGGAGCGAGCGGAAGAGGGTCGTCAGCCCCTCGCGGTCCACCGGCCCCGGAGTCGCCGCCAACCGCGCGGTGAGTGCGAGGTACTGCTCCAGGCACCGCTCGGCCGCCGCGCGGAGCACCGCGTCCCGGGTCGGGAAGTAGTTCTTGGCAGTCCCCGGCGGCACCTCGGCGGCCCGGTCCACGGCCCGGTGGGTCAGCCCGCGCCCGCCTTCCCCGGCCAGCACCTCGACGGCCGCGTCCCGCAGCCGGTCCCGGCGATCCGGATTCACGCGCGCTCCCTCACTCCCGTACCGCTGCCGCGTTCTCGGTCTGTCCTTGTCGAGGCTACCCCATCCGTGGTACCACGGATGTGGTGGTTCTCCGTGCGGCCTCCTCCGTACGGTTTCTCCTCCATACGGTTCCTCCTCCGTACGGTCCGAACGAGTTCGGGAGCGCGACATGACAGGAACGGCGACCGTGGTCGGCGCGGGCATCGGCGGTCTGGCGACCGCGCTCGGACTCCGCCGCGCGGGCTGGACGGTGACGGTGCTGGAGCGGCGCACCGAACTGGAGCGGTACGGCGGGGCCTTCGGCATCCACCCCACCGCACAGTCCGCGCTCGACCGGCTCGGCGTGGGTGACGCGCTGCGCGACCACGCCGTGCCCTACCGCGACGCGCACATCCGCACCCCGGACGGGACGTCGATCGGCCGCCTCCCGCTGGAGCGCATCGAACGCAAGGCGGGCCGCCCCGAACTCCTCATCTCCCGGCCCTACTTGCTGGACGCCCTGCTGGCGGGCCTGGACGCCTTCGGGGACGTACCGCTCAAGCTCGGCGAGCGGGTCACCGACGTGGAAGCCCTCGCCGCCGGCCAGGGCCTGGTGGTCGGCGCCGACGGCATCCGCAGCGCCGTGCGCACCGCCCGCTTCGGCGACCGCAGCGGCCCCCGCCGGATCGGCACCGTCGCCTGGATCGGCGTCGCCGACTTCGAGAGCCCGGTGCACGGCGAGACCTGGGGCAGTGGACGCTTCTTCGGGATGACCCCGGTCGAACCGGGCCGCACCAACTGGTACGCCACCGTGCCCGAGGCCACCACCGCCGAGGAGCTGCGCGCCTCCTTCGCCGGCTGGCACGACCCGGTCCCGCGCATCCTGGACGCCACCGACCCGGCCACCTGGATCCGCTACGAGATGCTCCACCTCTACCCGGCGCTGCCCACTTTCGTCTCCACCGGCACCCGCCCCGTCTCGTCTGCCTCCTCCGACGCCGGGCCTGACTCCCGTGTCTCCTCCGGGTCCTGGCCCGCGTCGCGTGCCTCCTCCGGCACCCGGCCCGCCTTCCGTGGGTCCTCCGAGGACCGGCCCGTCCCCGTCGCCCTGGTCGGCGACGCGGCCCACGCCATGACGCCCAACCTCGGCCAGGGCGCGTGCACCGCGATCCTGGACGCGGAGGCTCTGAGCCGCGCACTCGCCGCCGCGCCCCCGGGCCCGGCGGGCATCGCCGGGGCCCTGCGCGCCTATGACGCCGAACGCCGCCGCAGCGCCCAGCGGACGGCCTTCGGCTCGCGGACACTGCACCGCTTCATGAGCACGGAGCGCACCCGGCTGCGGGACGCGGCGGTGCGGCTGCTGCCAGGGTGAGTTCCACGGGCAGCGCATCCGTTCGCCCGGGGGCGGCCGCGCCCCGACCGACCTGTCCCGGCCGGCCTTCGCCTTCCGTCGGGCGGCGCCGTCAAGGCGGAGTGGCCGGACGCAGACGGTCGGCTTCCGGACAGCGCAGGGCCTTCGGGGCGACAGGGCCCGCCCGCACGGCTACAACGGAGCTTCCACACTCGGGGGAAGGCTTCGTCATGCGTCTCGGGACGATCGGTATCTGGAGCCTGGCGTTCACGCACGGGGACCACGAGGAGGCGCGGGACGCCGCGTCCGAGCTGGAGGAACTCGGGTACGGGGCCATCTGGCTCGGCGGCAACCCGGGCGGCAACCCCCGCGGGGACCTGCGCACGGCTTCGGTGGTCCTGTCCGCGACGAGCCGCATCACCGTCGCGACCGGCTGCGTGTCCATCTGGGACAGGCCGCCCGGCCAACTCGCCGCCGCCTACCACGCTCTGCCGGAGCGGCAGCGGAACCGGCTGCTGGTGGGCCTGGGCGTGAGCCACGCCGAGGTCTCCGGCCGGTACCGCGATCCGTACCATGCGCTGCGCTCCTATCTGGAGGCGCTGGACGCCGCGGCT
The DNA here is from genome assembly GCF_000377965.1 of Streptomyces sp. CNB091. Classification (NCBI taxonomy): domain Bacteria; kingdom Bacillati; phylum Actinomycetota; class Actinomycetes; order Kitasatosporales; family Streptomycetaceae; genus Streptomyces; species Streptomyces sp. CNB091. Next base: position 6,406 of record NZ_KB899000.1, on the reverse strand, counting down.
CCTCCCCTGCCGTCGACCGCGCGCATCGTCGGCGCGCACGGGCCACAGATGACCCGGCTGGCAGCCGCCGGGTCCCTGGGAGTTCACCCCTACCTCGTCAGCCCCGCCCACACCGCCTGGGCCAGGTCGATGCTGGGCGAAGGGCCTCTGCTGGCGCTGGAACAGACGGTCATTCCGCACACCGACGCGGGGGCCGCACGTGCCATGGCCAGGGGCATGCTCGCTCCCTACCTCGCCCTGCGCAACTACCGGACGGCCTGGCTGCGCGGGGGGTTCACCGAGGAGGACCTGGCCGGTGGCGGCAGCGACCGGCTGATCGACGAGCTGTTCGCCTGGGGGAAACCGGACGAGATCGCCGCCCGGCTCACCGCGCACCACCGGGCCGGGGCCGACCACATCGCCGTCCAGGTGGTCACCGACCGCCTCGACGTCTTCGCCCGCCAGTCCTGGCGTGACCTCGCCCCGGAACTGCTGTCGTCATAGGCGGTGCGGATACCGAATACTCGACCAGACTTGCGCGTGTTTCCCGACGGAGAAGAGGTGGCACGCACGGTGAACAGCGCACTTCTGGTGATGGACGTCCAACGGGACGTCGTGGCCATCGCCGACGACGGTTCCGGATATCTGCGGCGCTTGCGCAGGGCGATCGACGGTGCCCGGGCTGCCGGCATCCCCGTGATCTACGTGGTGATGGGTTTGCGCCCCGGCGATCCGGTCAGCCCTCGCAGCCGAGTGATGGCCAACGTCGTGCGGGCCGGGCTTTTCCGCGAGGGTGCCCCTGGCACCGAGATCCATGACGACGTCGCGCCCCGGCCGGGCGACGTCGTGGTGACCAAAAGGCGGGGGAGCGCGTTCTCGGGCAGTGACCTCGACCTGGTACTGAGGGTCCGCGCTATCGACAGCCTTGTTCTCACAGGCATCGCCACCAGTGCTGTAGTGCTGTCCACTCTGTGGCACGCCATCGACCTGGACTTCGGCCTCACCGTGCTGGCCGACGGCTGCCTCGACACCGACCCCGAGGTGCACCGGATGCTCACCGAGAAGCTGTTTCCGCAGTGGGCGGATGTCGTCGCGGTCGAGGACTGGCTCAAAGCCCTCGCACCGCAGTAGCGCGAGGCCGCCCGGACCCCGGTGTGATCGGTCAACGCTCCGTCACGCTGGAACGGGCTGACGGTGGATAATCCGCGTGCACCGGTTGATCGGGGTGGGGAACACTGTGCTGATGAGCTCCGCAGCCTTCCGGACAGTGCAGGAACGGGCCCTTCGGCATGTCGCGGAACTGGCGTCGGGCCCTCCGATGGACCCGGCACTGCGGGTGACCCTCAATTTCCACCCGGACCGTCTGCTGCACGGCAAGCCGATCCTGGACGCTATGGCCGAGGCCGGCGTCTACCACTCGCAGTTCGTCACGGGGACCAGCAACGGCGGCCTGACCGCGCGTCCAGGCGGCGACCGGTGGCGCTGGGAGAGCCGGATCTTCGGCGGGGCCTACGACGAAGCGACCGCTCATGAGCATCCCGTCTACGGGGCGTTGAACTTCCGCCGCAAGCCGGTCGGCGGGGCGCCGCGGTTCGGCTCGGCCCACTTCCGGCTGACGGCCCGGGCACTGACGCGGAGCACGTTCTGCTACCCGGACAGTTTCCTCGAACCGTCGGATTTCGGTGTCGCGGCCCGCATGGGGCTTATCGAGCTTGCCCGCGCCGGTCGTCAGGACGAGCTCGACGACTACATCGAGGCGCAGGTGCACGCGTCTGTCCACCTGCGATGTGATGTGGAGGCGCTGGTACTGGACCCCTGCTACCGAGGCACGGCGGTCGAGGACGCGGCTCTGCGTCTCGGCTGCCCGGTGGAGTGGCACCCCGGCTTCCGACTCGGGGTGGAAGAACTCCGACGTCACCCCGACTACCGCGGCCAGGAATACGTCGACCTGGGCACGCGGATCGCGGTCGACGGCATGCTCGATCCCCGGATCGTCGGAAACTCAGCACGCGCGGGCCTCCATGACCCCCAGGCGGTCAAGAAGGTGTGGCACTACCTGGCGCGGTTCGGGGCCCCGTGGAGGGGGACGCAGACAACAGCTCCCCCCCACAGCGCCACTTGCCGTCAACGCCTTTCGGCAGTAGCGCCTTTCGGTAGTTGAGGAGAGCATCCTCGGCTCAGGCCAGGCTGTCCTTCCACGTCCGGTGCAACCCCGCGAACCGCCCCGTACCGCCGATCAGTTCGGCGGGTGCGCCGTCCTCCACGATCCGGCCGTGCTCCATCACCAGCACCCGGTCCGCGATCTCCACCGTGGAGAGCCGGTGGGCGATCACCACCGCCGTGCGGCCGTGCAGCACCGTGTCCATGGCCCGCTGCACGGCCCGCTCGCCGGGGACGTCCAGGGAACTGGTCGCCTCGTCCAGGATCAGCACCGCCGGGTTCGCCAGCAGGGCCCGGGCGAACGCCACCAACTGCCGCTGGCCCGCCGAGATGCGCCCGCCCCGTTTGCGTACGTCCGTGTCGTAGCCGTCCGGCAGGGCGGCGATGAAGTCGTGCGCGCCGATCGCCCTCGCGGCGTGCTCGATCTCCTCGCGGGTGGCGTCCGGGCGGCCGATCGCGATGTTCTCCGCGACCGTCCCGGAGAACAGGAACGCCTCCTGCGTCACCATCACCACGCCCCGGCGCAGCTCGGCGGTGTCCAGGTCGCGCAGGTCGGTGCCGTCCAGCAGGACCCGGCCCTCGGTCGGGTCGTAGAAGCGGGCCAGCAGCTTGGCCAGCGTCGACTTGCCCGCGCCCGTCGATCCGACGACCGCCACCGTCCGGCCCGCCGGGATGCGCAGGTCGAACGTGGGCAGCACCTCGCCGCCCGTACGGTAGGCGAACCGCACCCCCTCGAACGTGACCTCCCGGCCCGGGAGCCCGCCCTGGCGCGGCGGCAGTTCCTTCGGCCGGTCGGTCTCCGGGACGTTCGGCGTCTGGGCCAGCAGACCGGCGATCTTCGCCAGCGAAGCGGCCGCCGACTCGTAGGAGTTGAGGAACATGCCCAGCCGGTCGATCGGGTCGTACAGTCGGCGCATGTACAGCACCGCCGCCGCCAGCACCCCGAGCGCCAGCGTTCCGTCCGCGACCCGGTAGGCGCCCCACAGAACCATGCCGGCCACCGCCGTGTTCGCGATCAGCCGCGAACCGATGACATAGCGGGCCATCTCCAGTATCGCGTCGCCGTTCGCCCGCTCGTGGCGGGTGTTCAGCGCCGTGAACACGGTGTCGTTGCTCCGCTCGCGGCGGAAGGCCTGGACCGGACGGATGCCGTTCATCGTCTCCGCGAACTTCACGATCACCGCGGCGATCGCCGTCGACCGCGCCGCGAACGCGACGGACGCCCGCCGCCGGTACAGGCGCACCATCAGATACAGCGGTACGAAGGAGAGCGTGGCGATCGCGCCGATCCCCAGGTCCAGCCAGAGCAGTACCAACGCGATCGACACGAACGACAGGACCACGCCGATCAGTTCCTGGAGCCCCTCGCTCAGCAGCTCCCGCAGCGACTCCACATCCGTCGTGGAGCGCGAGATCAGCCGGCCCGAGGTGTAGCGCTCGTGGAAGTCGACGCTGAGCGCCTGCGCGTGCCGGAAGATCCGGCCGCGCAGATCGAGCAGCACGTCCTGGTTGATCCGTGCGGCGGCCCGGACGAAGGTGTACTGGAGGACGCCCGCGGCGGTGGAGCAGAGCGTGTAGGCGATGGCGACCGCGATCAGCGGCCCGTAGTCGTGGTCCCGGAACGCCGGAACCCCCCTGTCGATGGCGTACGCCACCAGCAGCGGGCCCGCCTGCATCGCGACCTGCTGGACGAGCAGGAGCAGGGCCGAGACCGCGACCCGGCCCCGCATCGGGGCCAGCAGCGAGAACAGCAGCGCCCTGGTCGCCCCGGGCGGCGCGGGCAGGTCGTCCCGGTCGAACGGGTCGTCCACGCGCCCGGGCGCGGGCGCGACCCGGCTCTTCGGCGGCCCGTCGTCGTCGGCGGCCGGGAGCGAGGCGTTGTCGGTGGTCGTGGTCATCGGGCACTGCCCTCCTCGGCGGGGACCTGCTGTACGGGGGCGCTCACCGCAGTGGCGGGGTGCGGCGCGGCAGGCTCGTCCACCGGTGCGGCAGGCTCGTCCACCGGTGCTGCGGACGTGTGGGCCGGTGCGGTTGACGTGTTCACGGGTGCTGCGGACGTGTGGGCCGGTGCGGTCGACGTGTTCACGGGTGCCGCGGACGTGTCCGCCGGTGCGGCCGACGTGTTCACGGGTGCTGCGGACGTGTCCACCGGTGCGGCCGACACGTGCACCGGCGCTGTGGACGTGTCCACCGGGCCGGCGGGAGGCCGTGCGGTGGGCTCGCTGCCCGCGCCCGACATCAGCCAGGCGTACTCCGCGTTGTCGCGCAACAGCTCCTGGTGGGTGCCGACGGCGGCGATCCGGCCCCCGGACAGCAGCGCCACCCGGTCGGCCAGCATCACGGTGGAGGGCCGGTGCGCCACGACCACCGCGGTCGTCCGCTCCAGGACCTGCCGCAGCGCCGCCTCCACCAGCGTCTCCGTGTGCACGTCCAGCGCGGAGAGCGGGTCGTCCAGCACCAGGAAGCGCGGCTCCCCGACCACCGCGCGGGCCAGCGCGAGGCGCTGGCGCTGGCCGCCGGACAGGCTCAGGCCCTGCTCGCCGACCTCGGTGTCCAGCCCCTGCGGCAGCTCGTGCACGAAGTCGGCCTGGGCGACCGACAGGGCCCGGCGCACCTGCTTCTCGTCCGTTTCGGCCGCGCCCATCGTCACGTTCTCGCCGACCGTCGCGGAGAACAGCGTCGGCTCCTCGAACGCCACCGAGACCAGCTCCCGCAGCCGCGAACGCTCCATCGTGGCGATGTCCTCGCCGTCCAGCGTGATCCGCCCACCGGTCACCTCGTGCAGCCGGGGCACCAGGGCGGTCAGCGTCGTCTTGCCCGACCCCGTGCCCCCGACCAAGGCCAGCGTCTCACCGGGCCGGACGTGCAGATCGATCCCGGCGAGGACCGGCGGCGAGCCCGGCTCCGCGTCCGGGTAGCGGAACTCGACGCCCTCGAACACCATCCCCGGGGCGGTGGCCGGCGTGCTCTCCCGTACGGCGACGGCCCCGGGCTCCTCCGCGACGTCCAGCACCTCGAAATACCGGTCGGTCGCGGTCGCCGACTCCTGGCTCATCGCCAGCAGGAAGCCGATCGACTCCACCGGCCAGCGCAGGGCGAGCGCCGTGGACAGGAACGCCACCAGCGTGCCCGCGGACAGTGTCCCGTCCGCCACCTGGATCGTGCCCAGCACCAGCGCCGCACCGATCGCCAGCTCTGGGAGGGCGGTGATCAGCGCCCAGATCCCGGCGAGCAGCCGGGCCTTGCCCAGCTCCGTTGTGCGCAGCCGGTGCGAGAGCGCCCGGAAGGCCTGCGCCTGGCTGCGGTGCCGGCCGAAGCCCTTGACGATCCGGATGCCCAGCACGCTCTCCTCGACGACCGTGGTGAGATCGCCGACCTGGTCCTGGGCCCGGCGCGCGACCACTGAGAACTTCGTCTCGAACAGCGAGCACAGGATCACCAGCGGCACCGCGGGCGCCAGCAGCACCAGACCGAGCGCCCAGTCCTGGGCGAACAGGATGACGAACCCGACCAGGATCGTGGCCGTGTTGACGACCAGGAAGGTCAGCGGGAACGCCAGGAACATCCGGAGCAGCATCAGGTCCGTCGTCCCGCGCGACAGCAGCTGACCCGAGGCCCAGCGGTCGTGGAACGCGATCGGCAGCCGTTGCAGATGGCGGAACAGATCCGCCCGCATCGACGCCTCGACCCCGGCCAGTGGGCGCGCCACCAGCCATCGCCGGAGCCCGAACAGCAGCGCCTCCGCGATACCCAGCAGCAGCAGGTACAGCGCCCCCAGCCACACCCCGCCCGGATCGCGTTCGGCGACGGGACCGTCCACCATCCACTTCAGTACCAGCGGGATCACCAGCCCCAGGCAGGACGCCAGGATCGCCACGAAGGCGGCCGTGAACAGGCGCGCCCGCACGGGTCGGACATAGGGCCACAGGCGCAGGAGGGAGCGCACGGCGGACCGGTCCGTGCGCTCTGCAGGCTTTTTGGGCATCAGGGGCGACCTTACGTTTCACCACTGACATTGATGCTGGTACTCAGGTCCCGGTGGTCGTGGCTCGACCACTGACTGACGCCCTGCTGGGCTGTCCTCGTGCTGTTCTGTCCGGCTGCCGGGACCTGTTCTCATGGCTCCGGCCGGGCGGAACATGACCTGATAGGAGCTTGGTCAGAAGCCCCCTCAATGTCCTGTCTGCGCCACCCGGCCGGCGCCCACCTTCGGCTGGGAAGGCAGCATCAGCATGACATCAGCGATCGAGGACGACACCGCGGACCA
>NZ_KB898999.1:33213-324592 GCF_000377965.1 Streptomyces sp. CNB091 | reverse complement strand
GCGCTGGGGCGGCTCGCGGAGGGGCTGCCGTACGAGTTCGTCGCCCGGGACACCGCGTCCTGGTACGGGCTCGTCATGCGCCCCCTGGCCCCCGCCCCCGCCCGTGCCTCTGTCCCTCTCTCTTCTCTCCGGCAAGGATGAGCGTCATGTTGCAGTGCACCGCCTTCAGTGAACTCCCCGAGATGGGTGCGCGGGTCGCGCTCATGGGCCTGGCGGACGGCCCCGGCCAGGCGTCGGACGCGCCCGACCTGGACGACTGCCTGCTCTGTGAGCTCGGCGAGCATGACGAGGGGGTCGAGCACGCGGCCCAGCTCTGGTCGGCCTCGGCTCCGGCCGGGCGGGATCTGTGGATGTTCTGGACCGATGGCGACGGGCGCCGGAAGTTCCGCTTCGCGGAACTGCTGCCGTGCCCGGCCGTCATCCACCGCCTGTCCGTCAAGGACGGAGACGCCTGCGTGCTGTACGACCGGCACCCCGCCGCGCACTCCTGGGACGTGAGAGACCCGCTCGCCGACCTTATGGCGGAGCGCATCCGGGAGGACGTACGCCGCGACCGCGACGGAGGCGGCGGGGTGGCGACCTGAGGCCCTTCTCGATGGCTTCTGCGAGGACGCCATCTGAACCCCGGTCCACGACAAGCCGCGCAGAGCAACCAGGCCTCCTACCAGGAGGTGATCGATAAGCTCATGCCCATGAGTGTCGGAGTGGAAGTCGTTCAGCAGCCCACCCAGGAAGTCGTGGAGGCGTTCGGTCGCCTGTTGCCGCAACTGTCGACGTCGGCGAAGCCTCTGGACCATGAAGCAGTTGGCCGGTTGCTGCGGTGCGACTCCAACGTCGTGCTGGTGGCGCGGGTAGCGGGTGAGATCGTCGGGACGCTGACGCTGCTGCTGTTCCCCCTTCCATCTGGACTTCGGGCTCGGGTGGAGGATGTGGTTGTCGACCGGTCGGCACGCGGCCAGGGAGTGGCAGGAGCACTGACCCGACATGCTGTGGGCATGGCTCGGGATGCGGGAGCACGGACAGTGGACCTCACGTCCCGTCCGGACCGTGAGGCGGCGAACCGGTTGTACGAGCGGCTGGGTTTCACGGCCAGGCAGTCCACGGTCTTTCGGTTCTCCATGGGGGACTGACCGGCCATCCCTGTGGACGGGGACGCCAGTCGACTTTGTCGGACGCGGGTGACGTCATCACGATCGAGCAGGCCGGTCAGCACCTGCGTGAAATTGTCGGCGCCTGCGTTTCGAACGGTGAGGCTCTCGGCGCCAACGGCCGACATCGTGTTGACCAAGGTCCGCGTCGCCGTGTTCGTCGACGGCTGATACTGGCACGGCTGCATCGAGTACCACTTACCCGCTACCGGTGCGCGCCCCACCTCGGTTGATGCCGAGGCGGGGCACCTTTGTCGTTGAGGTGCGGTCGTTACGCTGCGGCGACCAGCTCACGCGCCCGTTCGTTGAAGTCGGCCACCAGGCGATGCGTCCCGAACGGCTCCATACGTCGCTGCAAGTCCTGCACGGCCTCGACGCACCGCGAACTCTTGACCTGCCGTGACAGCGAGAGTGTCCGCAGCCCTGCGGAGTGGGCCGCCTCAAGGTCACGCCGCTGCAAGTGGGATACAGCGAGTGCGGCCTGCGACATGGCACCCCGGCGGGCGCGGCGCTGCTTGCGGGCGTGGTCGATCGACTGGCGAGCGTGCCGCTCGGCGGCCTCGGCCTGTCCGAGGTCCCGGAAGGTGTTCGCGTGCTCGCCATGGAGGTAGGCGGGGTCGATGAACGCCGCCCACTCCTGCTCGTCCTCCAGCCGTACGCGGCCGTACGCCGTCTCGGACTGCGCCACAGCCCGAGCAGCGTCGGACTTGTCACCGAGCTTCGCCAGCGCACGAGCCTCCAGGGCCCATAGATCGGCGAGGCATGCGGGGGAGGTGTTCCTGCCCAGCCCGGCGCGGCCGGCCTGGGCAAGCCGCCGGCCCTCCGCCGGGTCGCCGAGGAGCGTCGCCTGGTCGGCCATACCCGCGAGGACGTGGGCGCCGAGCGCCGCGTTCTTGGACTCCTCCGCCAGCCGCAGCGACTGGATCAAGCAGCGCTGGGCCGTGCCATGTTCTCCGGTGTCGTACGCCATCCATCCGAGGAGGTACGTCTGTTCGGCCGCCGCTTCGCACAGCGCCCGCCGCACCTCGTCCGCATGCGTTCGGCGCAGCAGCGGGTAGACGTGCTGATTCATGTACTCGGCGAGGATGAGACGGCCCGAGCCGCCGCCCTGGAGTACGTCCATTCTCTGGAACTCGCCGAACATGTTCTTCACCGCGGTGACGTCTTCAAGGCGTACGCGCGGGCCGGGATCCGGTTGCTGATCAATGGTGTTGAGCAGCCAGTCGCGCGAGGGCCCAACGGCTGCGACTGCGGCGAAAGGTGCCGCCGCCAGGAACTTTCGACGATCCACGTCCGCTCTCCCCAAGTCGGCAACGGCTTCCACCGTAACGGCGAAAGAGGAGTTGTAGGCGAGCGAACGCTCTGCGGTGCCGCCCTCGGCGAAGCCGAGGTCGTACGTGGTGACCCGAAATCCGATGCTCGCGGAGATCACGTCGGCGATGATCTCCGGCACCGGAGGCCGTGGCTGAAGGCCGGCCAGCCAGCGCCTCACCGCTGTGGCGTCCGTCTGAATGTGCGGCTGACCCCATGCCTGAGCTGCGGCTTTGATGCGGCGAGCCAATTCCTTGTTACTCATGCCAGAGCGCTCAAGCCACCGTGCGAGGTCTTTGTTCGGTGACGTCATGTCGAGTTCCTGCCCCTTCGCCGCGGCCGGTAGTTCAAGTGCCACCCCTTGCCACCCCTTCCGACGGTACCCCCGGACGCGCCCTGGAGGTTGCCTGGATGAACGAACCAACCGTGTAGGTATGGGAGTTGCGCTCGGATGCTGGGTTCGGCGGAGCGCAGGTCCTCCCGAACGGATGCCGCGGTGCCCGAGGCGCGTTCATTTTCCTCGGGCGGCTGGGCGGAAATTACCGCACCATCGACTCCAGTGAAAGGCGACAGTGATGTCCGTACTCGTTGACCGTGTCCCGACTCTCTCGCACGTGACCCGCTCCCAGCCTGCTGGCCCTCCGGCCACCCGGCCCTTCGGACTGGACGCACTGACCACCCCTGTCACCGTAGGCCGGCAGCCCGCGGTCTCGGTCGATCCGGACTCGCAGCTCTCGCTTGTCGAAGGCGCCATCGCCATCTACAGCGAGGCGATGGCCGGTACGTCGTGCAACACCGAGACGGACGGCAGGGACGCCATCGCCATCGACACCGACCAGAACGACGACTGATGACCCCCACCCATGGGGAGAGCACGCGCGGCGCGGTGGCGCCTCGCGTGCTCGTCATCACCTACGCACTCGACCCCACCGCCGACTTTCTGTTGCGTGAGCTGGGCGAGCGCGGCGTGCCGTTCTGGCGTACGGACCTGGCCGACTTCCCCAGCCGGTCGACGCTCACCGCCGAGTTACGGCCCGATGGCCGATGGCGCGGACGGATGTACGACCAGCTGCGGGGCGTCGACCTGTCCGAGGTCCGATCGGTGTGGTGGCGCAAACCCACCAGGTACTCCTTCCCTGACACCATGAGCGAACCCGAACGACGCTTCGCCGCGTCGCAGGCCAAGGGCGCGCTCCCGGGTGTGCTCGGCTCGCTCCCCGACGTGCTGTGGGTCAACCGACCAGAGCGGAACGCCGACTGCACGAAGCCGGCACAGCTCGCCGCTGCGGCCGAGGCCGGGCTCCGCGTCCCGGAGACGCTGATCACGAACGACCCGGGCGCTGTTGCCCCGTTCGCCGCCAAGTGCGGCGGGCGCATCGTGACCAAGGTGTTCGGCAGTATCGTCCACACCGAGGACGGCAAGCGCGGGCAGCTGTACACCCGTCGCGTCCCGCCCGAACAGTTCGGCGACCCGCGCATTGGGCTCACCGCCCACCTGTTCCAGCGCGAGATCACCGACAAGGCGTTCGAGGTGCGCGTCACCGCCGTCGCCGGGCAGCTCTTTCCCGTCGCCGTCCACGCACCAGAAGGCCCCGCCAGCCTCGACTGGCGCCGCGACTCGTCGATACTCGCCTACACACCCGCCGAGCTCCCGAGCGACGTCGCCCACGGCATACGCGCCATGCTGCGCGGCCTCGGCCTCGTCTACGCCGCGCTCGACCTCATCGTCGACACCACAGGCACGCACTACCTGATCGACGTGAACCCCGGCGGGCAATGGGCGTGGATCGACCTCACCCGCGAGGCCATCACCCACGCTCTCGCCGATCTACTGGAGAAGGGCACCCCGTGACCACCGATCCCGACCTCGCCCAGGCCGCCGCCGTCGGACGCGCCAGACTCGCCCAAGCCCTGGTCGACTCAGGCGACGTGACCGACTCCGCCTGGCAAGCCGCGTTCGCGAGAGTGCCCCGGCACGTATTCGTCCCCTACTTCTACGACCACACTGGCCGCAAAATCTCTGCAGACGACGCCGAGACGCGCGACCAGTGGTTCGAGGCCGTGCACAAGGACCGGGCCTTGGTCACGCACCGCACTGACGGCGCGGCGACCTCGTCGAGCTCTCAGCCTTCGATCATGGCGACGATGCTGGAGGCATTGCGGGTCGAGGACGGTGTAGGAATGAAGGCGCTGGAGATCGGCACAGGGACCGGCTACAACGCCGCACTCCTCGCGCACCGCCTCGGCAGCCACCTCGTGACCACCGTCGACACCGAGCCCGAACTCATCACCGCAGCGCGCGCTCATCTCGCCGAAGCCGGATACGAACCGCGTGTCGTCCTCGCCGACGGCGCGTACGGACACGCGGAACTCGCTCCGTACGACCGCATCATCGCCACCTGCCGCATCGACTCCGTACCACCCGCCTGGGTACGCCAACTCGCCGATGGCACCGTCACCGGCATCGGCGCAGGCCAGATCCTCGCCCCGCTCGGCAACGCCTTGGTCCGCATCCTCCGCACCGGCCCCCTCAAAGCCGAGGGCCAGTTCCTCCCCGGAGGCGCCTACTTCATGCCGCTGCGACGCGCCGCCGGTGACGGCGTCCCGACGCGCCGGCCCGAGCTCCCCACCGGCGAGGGCCGCCCCACGGACGTACCCGCCGCCGCGGTTGCCAACAACGCGTACCGCTTCCTGCTGAGCATCGTCGAGCCCGACCTCGACTGGCAGTACGACCTCGACGCGGACAAGAAGCCGACCGCTGTCCGCGTCTGGTCCGCCGATGGCGCGATCGCCAGCCTCCACGCCGACGGCACCGTGAGCGAGGCCGGCCCCCGCTCTCTGTGGTCCCGGCTTGAAGACGCGCACCGCGTCTTCACCGAGCACGACGAGCCCGGCCCCGAGCGCTACGGCCTCACCGTCGACAACGAGGCCCAGCGCGTATGGCTCGACTCCCCGGAGGGCCCGAGCTGGGACCTCCGCACGTAGCCGGCCGAGCAGGCGGCCCAGCTCTGGTCGGCTGCGGCTCCGGCCGGGCGGAATCTGTGGATGTTCTGGACCGATGGCGACGGGCGGCAGCAGTTCCGCTTCGCGGAACTGCTGCCGTGCCCGGCCGTCATCCACCGGCTGTCCGTCAAGGACGGGGACGCCTGCGTGCTGTACGAGCGGCACCCCGCCGCGCACTCCTGGGACGTGACGGATCCGCTCGCCGGTCTGATGGCGGAGCGGATCCGGGAGGACGTACGACGCGACCGCGACGGAGGCGGCGGGGTGGCGACCTGAGGCCCTTCTCGATGGCTTCTGCGAGGACGCCATCTGAACCCCGGTCCACGGCAAGCCGCGCAGAGCAACCAGGTCTCCTAACTTGACTCTGTCGGGGTCTTGGAGTTTCCCGGTGCGGCAGCACGATCGACGGGCATGCTCGGATAGTTCCGCCGACCGATGCAGCTGTCGAGGTGCCCGTTGTCCCTTCGCCCCCGTTCCGGTGAGCAAGTTCCGCCTCTGACTGCGCGGATCGCGCGGGCGAGCAACCCGGCTGGTACAACGGCGATATGGGTGCGCGATCGGCTGGATGGGCTGTGGTGCGACGAGGACTTCGCGGACTGGCACCCGCGTGACGGGCGTCCGGGTCTCTCGCCTGCTCAACTGGCCACCGTCTGTGTGCTGCAGTTCTTGCTCGGTCTGTCGGACCGGCAGGCCGCCGAGGCGGTCCGCTGCCGCATCGACTTCAAGTACGCGATGGCCATGGAGCTGGATGACCCCGGCTTCCACCACAGCGTGCTGGCCGATTTCCGCGACCGTCTCGCCGAAGATGACCGCGCCGACCGCCTCCTCGACCTCGCGCTGACCCGCCTCAAGGAGGCCGGACTGGTGCGCGAGCGCACCACGCAGCGAACCGACTCCACCCACGTCCTGGCCTTGGTGCGCGACTTGACCCGCCTGGAGCTGATCACCGAGGCGGTCCGCGCCGCACTCGAAGAAGTCGCCGGCACCGCCCCTCACCTGCTGGACGAACTGGTCGTCGAGGACTGGGGGCGCCGCTACGGGCGGCCGGTCCGCCTGGGCAAGAACCCCACCAGGCCCAAGACCAGGATCCTTGCCACCGGAAGTGATGCTGTCCGGCTACTGGAACACCTCTACCAGCACGGAGCGGCCCGCGCGTCCGGCCCTCGCGTCCAGGCCCTGCGCCAGATCATCGTGCAGAACTACCACCATGACACCGCAGGACACCTGCGCTGGCGCACCGCCGAAAAGGAAGACGGGCCCGGGCTGCCGCCCTCGTTCCGGGCGATCGTCTCCCCCTACGACACCTCGGCCCGCTACGCACGCCATGGACACATCATCAGCTGGAAGGGGTTTACCGCTCACCTGACCGAGACCTGTGCTCCCGACAGCCCCAACGTGATCACGGACGTGGCCACCACCGCGGCCACCACCCACGACAGCAAGGTCCTGCCCGGCATCCACACCCGCCTGGCCCGTCGCGGACTGCTGCCCGCCGAGCACCTGGTCGACGCCGGCTACACCTCCCTGCCCCTCCTGGAACAAGCCACCCGTGACCACCAGGTCACCGTCTCCGGGCCGCTGAACAGCAACCCCACCCGCCAGCACCGTCGGAACGAGGGCTTCGCCCGGGACGACTTCCACATCGACTACGACCGCCAACAGGTCACCTGCCCCCAGGGACAGGTCAGCCCCGGCTGGCACGGCCCCTACCCGACATCCTCACCCACCGCGGCTCCGCTGATCGTGGCCAGGTTCACCAAGAGTCAGTGCCGCCCCTGCCCAACCCGCGCGCAGTGCACCAGCACCGCAGACAGCGCCCGCACGGTGGGCTTTCCCCCGCGAGAACTCCGCGATCTGCAACTCCGTGTCCGAACAGAGCAGCAGACGCCCGAATGGAAGGCCCGCTACGCGATCCGCTCCGGAGCGGAGGGCACGGTCAACGAGTTCGCCCACGGACACGGCATGCGACGCTGCCGCTACCGAGGACAGGGGAAAGCCCACATCCAACACGTCCTGACGGCCATCGCCGTCAACATCGAGCGCCTCAGCAAACTGCCACCTGCTGAGAACGCACCTGCACCCCGCCGACCGACTGCCTTCCAGAACTACCTCGACCAGCGCGCGCTGCCCCGACTGAAATCCTGGCGAACCCTGGGCACCTGACCTCGACCACTCCAAGATCCCCGACAGAGTCAAGCTAAGACCTGTCCCGTAAATGATCTCCGGAGGCCGAAGCTCAGTCCAACACGCGGCCGTACTCGGGCCCCTGTTTGCGTGCTGCGCCGCTTCAGGCCCGTGCGGGGAAGTCAGGGTGGTCGGTGTAAGGCGAGGCAAGGTCACGTAGGTCGTGGCACGGCCAGGGGTCCCGGGCGTGACGCGCGAGAATGCGCCGCTTGGCCTCGATCTCGCGCAAGACACGGGCCGGGTCGTGCAGGGCCACATGCAGAGCGATCGTGGGATGGAACCCGGAGAGGTCAACCTGGCAGAAGTCGACCGTGTGTCCGTTAGCAGACCACTCCCCGCATCCGTCACCGTCGCAGCGCCGGGCCAAGTCTGCCTCCTCGTCCAGCCGCGCCTTGATGAACCTCACCAGCTTTTCCGTCATAGGTGGATTCTCGACGTTGTGCTGGGCACCATGAAACGATCTTGCTGTGTCTGGTGTGATCACGGCGTCGGAGCCGTCCTGGATAGCCCCGTTCACGGGGCTGAGCGCCTGGTAAGCCGACCGTTAGCTGCGAGAGCGACGAAGGCCAAAAAGGTGAAGCCCCCCGCTCAACGAGCCGGGGGGCCTTGAGATTCGGGTCAGGCCAAGGTGTCTTGCTTGACGGCGTCCACGAAGGCCCCCCACGACGCCGCAGGGAAGACGAAGGTACCGACCTCCCGGTCCTTGGAGTCCCGCACGGCCATTCTCGCCCCATGCAGCCGCGCGCCCTCAACACATGCGCCGCCCTGGTCGTTGCTGTAGCTCGACGTGAACCAGCTGGCGCCGGCCAGCACGGCGTTTCCGTTCATTATTCAATGCTCCTTGATCGCTTTGCTAATCATGCTGAGGGATTCTTGTTTCCCCACAGCAAGAATCTGAAGGTCCGTGAACGCCTCCTCGTACGCCTTCACGTTCCCGGGTCTCCGGGTGACAGATGCCCCGTCCAGGTTCTCCAGGTAGACGATCGGCTGCGCGTCCGGGAGACGAAGCAACGTGAAGGCACCGTTCATGCCCGCGTGTGCCCCGGCCTTGAACGGGATGATCTGAAGGGTGATGGAAGGGTGAGACACCATCTCCGCCAAGTGCTCCAACTGCGCCCGCATCACCGATGCCCCTCCCACCGCCCGATACAGCACCGCCTCGTTGATGATCGACGCAGACTTGAGCGGGCGCTCGTCTCGACGTAGAGCTTCTTGACGAGTCATCCGCACGACAACAACGCGATCGATCTCGTCAGGCGGCAGGCCCTCGTGTGCCCGCTGGTGGATGACTCGGACGTACTCCTCGGTCTGAAGCAGCCCCGGAACGAACTCGGCCTGGTAGTCGTGCAGGGCCTCGGCGGTTGCTTCGAGAGCAAGATACGCCTTGAAACTCGGAGCTATCGCCGGCCGATACTCCGGCGACTGCCACCAGTCCTTCTTGGTCTTGGTTACTGCGGCATAGCCCACCAGCGTAGCCCGGGTCTCGGGGTCCGCCCCGTAGATCTCACAGAGCGCCATGACGTCAGCAGGCTCGACCACAGCGTTCTCTCCGTGCTCCAACCTGGTGAGCTTCGAGGGACTGCACATCAGCTTACGGACCACCTGAGTGGACGTGAGCCCCGCGGCCACGCGGAGTTGCTTGAGCTCAAGACCTAACTGGAGGCGACAGAGGGCAGGAGTCGCGGCCTCTGCGCTCGTGATCATTTTTGCCTCCCAGTATGTGTAACCCAGTGTGACGGAGAATGTCTCGCTCCTGCAAGGCGACTTCTGCTCTCCCGCAGAACCTCTCGCCTGGGGACGCCAACATGACGCTCCCGCGCGGCACTTCGCGCAGAAACTAGCTCGCAGAATTCTGCTGGAACCCTTCCAACGGTACTTGCTGCGGTGCAACGATTACTAACAGTTGCCCATGAGCGCACGAAGCAACTACAGAGCGCAGACGCCCGGTGCGTGCGCACTCCCCCCATGCCCTTCACGGGCCAGGAGTTCTCTCATGACGGAAATCACCACAAGCCGGCCACAGGGGCCGGCCGGGAATGGCACGGCTTCGGACGAGACCGAGCTTCCTCTTGACATCGAGGAAGCGGATCGCGCTGCGGATGAAGCCCTGGGGCTCAAGCTCGGGACGACCACGCGCGAAGAGATCGACGTGTACACACTTCAGCTCCGAGGACAGCTCGCGCTCTTCGTCGAGGAAGTTCGGGACGATGGCAGCTTCGATCTGCGGCGCACGTTGTTGGAAGCTGAGCACCTTCTTGACAGCGGCCCTGCCGACGGCGTCCTCGTGTTCAACGCGTGGAACTACGCCCGCGACCTGGCGCGCATGCTCAGAAGGCTCGTGACCGAGCACCGCAACCAACTCGACCGTGAGAAGACGGCGCTGCCCACCCGATCGCCCCTGGCCTCGTTGACCAGGCTCGCCGCCAGTCGACGAGCGTACTTGGTGCCGAGTGGCCTGCCCCCACACACAGGCCGATGCCGCCGGTCTCGGAATGAGTGAGAAGTGGAAGCAGGTCGCGTACGTGCTCTGCGTCGCCGCGCTCGGTATCGCGCTGGCACTCGCGATAGCGAGCGAGCGGTGAAGCCCTCCCGCCGCCTGCGCGACTGGCGCGAGTGGGCCCTCGCTCTGTTCCCCCTTCTCGTGACGGCCGCGCTCTTGCGGCACTTCACCCAGGAAGACCCCGACGAGGGCAACGGCAACTTGTCCTGACTCCCTCATCCCCGCCAAGCAGAAAGGTGCAGCGTGCTTCCTGACCTTGAAACCCACGACTTAGTGGGCGCTATCGCGGCCCCCGCCGATAAGGGGAAGAACCCCATGGCAACAACCTTGACGGGCCTGACGTCCCTGCGGATCGGCGTCCTGTGCGGTGGCGACTCGCCGGAGCGCTCGCCAGCGGAGAGCACGCGCACCGGGCGCTGCGCGACGTCGGCCTCAACGCCGAGACGTTCGACCCTGCCAGCTTCCGCATGGAGTCCCTGGGGGATCTTGTCGACGTGGCCCTCCTCGCCCTTCATGGGCCGGCGGTGAAGACGGCAAGATCCAAGGGTCTCTGGAGACCGCAGGCATTCCGTACACCGGGTCGGGAGTCCTCGCGTCCGCGCTCGGCATGCACAAGCCGACGTTTAAGGGGCTGCTCACTCAGGAGCGCATCGACACCCCTCGCTGGGTGATGGTGGACCCGAAGATCTCCGTCGAGAGCACCCTGTCCATGGTGCGCAACACGCTCGGCTTCCCGACCTTCGTCAAGCCCGCGTCCGGCGGGGGAAGCCTCGCGGCCGGCATCGCAAAGGACGAACATGCGCTGCGCGCCATGGTAGAGGCCGCCCAGGCCGAGCAGTACGCCGAGCTGGTGGTCGAGGAGTACGTCCAGGGCATCCCCTGCACCGTGGGACTCGTAGAGGTCGAGGGCCGGGTGCAGACCCTGCCGGTTCACGATGTTGAGCCGAAGGGGGATTTCTACGACTACGCCTCGAAGCACGATCTGAGCCTCCGCACCGAGCACTGCCCGTCGATCCTGCCCGCCCCGACTACCGACAGCATGAAATACCTCGCCAACAGAGTCTTCCGGATGATCGGCGCCCACGGCGTCCTCCGAGTGGACTTCATGGTCGCGGCGAGCGGACGTATCACCGTGTTGGAGTGCAACACCCTCCCCGGCCTTTCCGAACTCGGCAACCTCGCCACCATGGCCAAGGCCGGCGGAATCCCGTACCCGACGCTCATGCAACACGTCGTCAGGACGGCCTTTACCAAGCCCTCCTACGTGCCCTAAGCCAGACTGGGGGCATGAGCAATTCGACCTTCAGACCTGCGGTGCCGTACTACTCCCAGTGGGAGTCAGCGGACCTGGTACCCGACTTCGTCTCCGGCCAGCTCGACGCCGCTGACGATCCGCTCTGGCAGAAGAGTGGAGCCGACTCCCCCGAGGAGTACGCGTTCTGGGCACCGCGGATGTGTGGTGTCGCCTGCTTACGCATGGCCCTCGACCACTGGCGACACCCCGTCCCTTCCTCCATCCCGCTCGTCCGAGAGCTGCTTGAGGCTGGCGCCTACGTGCGGGAGGGAAGCGACTCGGTGAAGGGGCTCATCTACCGTCCCTTCGCCGAGTACGTTCGGGCCCGATGGGGGCTGACCGCTGAAGTACGGCCCGACCTGCCGGTCAACGAGCTGCCGGAGATCACCACGTCCGGCAGCTTGGCCTTGCTGTCCGTTCACAAGACGATCCGCACCCCCGACATCGACCCTCCCAGTAGAGGCGGACACCTCGTACTCGCAGTGGGGGCCACCGAGGAGTCAGTGTTGCTGCACAACCCGTCCGGCCTCCCCGGCCGCTCGCAGGAGGCCGCTGAGGTTCCCTGGGCACGGCTGGCCGCCTTCTACGCGGGCCGGGGGGTGGTTCTAGGTGCCTGAGCAGACGAGTCCCCGGGCGACCGAGCCCGGTTCGGTCACCAGGAGGATCGCTGTCCTGGGGGAAATGCTGGAGCTGGGCGGCGAGGCCGCAAAGGCACACTGGGACCTCGGAGTATCGACGGCCGAGTATGGTGTCGACCTACTCATCGGAGTTGGCGGCGACCTCGCCAAACAGACCACCCTCGGCGCAGCACACGCCGGCGTCGAAGCGGCGCTCGTCCGCGACAACGAGACCGCAACGGCTCTGCTGGAGAAGATCTTGCAGCCCGGGGACATTGTCCTGATCAAGGGATCCAGGGGCGGGATGCGGTGGCAGATCGCCCAAGCGCTCACCGGCAAGGAGATCACCGGCATCATCTCGACACCGAAGGAATGAATGAGAGGCCCGGACCTTTAGCCTGTCCGGGCCTCCGTCATTCCCTGGTCAGATCGACAGAGGGAGCCTGTCTCCCGCTGCCTTCTGGTCGGTTTCCAGCTCTGCCACCTTGCGGGCCTTGATCCCGGCCCGCTTCATCTGGGCCATGTAGCGCCGTGCCGTACGAGGGGCCCGGCCAAGAACCTCACCCAGGTTCTCAGCGGTCACATCTCTTCCGGCCGTTTCGAGGCTGGCGATGGCGCGATCGCCAGCCTCCACGCCGACGGCACCGTGAGCGAGGCGGGCCCCCGCTCTCTGTGGTCCCGGCTTGAAGACGCGCACCGCGTCTTCACCGAGCACGACGAGCCCGGCCCCGAGCGCTACGGCCTCACCGTCGACAACGAGGCCCAGCGCGTATGGCTCGACTCCCCGGAGGGCCCGAGCTGGGACCTCCGCACGTAGCCGGCCGAGCAGGCGGCCCAGCTCTGGTCGGCCTCGGCTCCGGCCGGGCGGGATCTGTGAATGTTCTGGAGCGATGGCGACGGGCGGCGGAAGTTCCGCTTCGCGGAACTGGTCGGGGACTCTGCCAGGCAGTCGTGTCGTGCCGGCCGGCACCATCTACGTACTGATCTACGTCCTGCGCAAGGGCGCGGCCTGGCGATCTCAGGAGGTCAGGAAGTCGAGTTGGCCTTCTGGGAGGTCGGCTTGTGGGCAAGGAAGCCGGCGATCTTCCATGTCAGCTCTTCGTCGGGCTCCTGCACCAGTTGAGCGTCGATGGTGAACCCGGCCCGGTGCAGCAACTGCGCAAGTCGGCCCGGAGGCAGGCGGTAGGACTCGAAGGACACGGGAAGGCCGCCGTAGGCCTGTGTAGGACGACGGTGCTCACCGGAACCGACGTGGCTCACGAGGAGCAGATGTCCACCGGGTGCCAGGGTGCGGTGGAACTCGGCGAACACGAGCGGCAGCAGCTCGGGAGGCGTGTGATGGGTGGAGTAGAAGGCCAGGATGCCGCCGAGTGCGTCGTCCGCGAACTCCAGGGCGGTGATGGATCCCACGGAGAAGGGCAGGTCCGGAAAGGCGGTGCGCGCCAGTTCGATCATCTTCGGGGACACGTCGATGCCGATCGGCGACACCCCGAGCCCGGCGAGGTGCGCCGTCACTTTGCCCGGGCCGCAGCCCACGTCGGCGACCGGTCCTCGGCCAGATGCCTGCACGAGTTCGGCGAACGCGGTCAGCATCGAGCGTGACAACGGGTCTAGCTCTGATGGGGGCTTGACGAGGGCGGCGTAGGCGTTGGCCACGGTGTCGTACGACTCCCGGACCTCGGACAGGTAAGAAGGCTCGGTCACGCAGCGAATCTAGTGCCGCATCAGGCACCGTTCGCCCTGTCGGACAGGGCAGGCAGGATGGCGGCATGAGTGAGCAACTGGTGTTGCCGGTTTCGTCGTCGTGGCAGCGGATCGATGCCTGGCTGGCGGTGCACGCGCCCACGACGTTGGCGTTTCTCCGTCCCCCCGTGGCTGCGGATGAGCTGGAATCGGTTCAACGGGCACTCGGCGTGCAGCTTCCCGTCGAACTGCGTGAGTCGTTGAGCTGTCACAACGGGGTGAGCGAGTGGACGAGCCTGCTGCCGGAGCAGTTGCCGTTCGGTGCGGCAGGCATCGCCGAGCATTGGCGGATGTGCATGGAGATCGCGTCGGACGACGACGGCCTGGTCGCGCGCCCCTGGGACGATGAGCCCTGGTGGCACCCCTTGTGGGTTCCCTGGGCTGTGAGTGCCGACGGAAACGCCCACGTGATCGACCTTCGCCCTGGAGACGAGGCCGGACGTCTGGGCTGGGCCGGCCACTCCGGCGGAGGTGATTTCTCCGACTCGTGGCCCGGCCTGGCCGCATATCTACACGATGTCTCCCGGGCTCTCCACTCCGGCGGTGGCGTCCGCGACATGTACCCCTACCTGACCCCGGACCGCCGGCTGTGGTGGCATCGCGGCCAGGATTGCCGGTCTCTGAACGATGAGCCGCTCGTCCCGGCGCCGCTGGGGCTGGGGTAGGCACCACGACTGCGATGTGGCGGGCGGCGGTGAGCGGGTTGATCGCGAGGACGCCATCTTCGGTTGAACCGGGCAGGGTGCGGTGCGACACCGCGATCCCGCAGGTCCGCCCGAGGCTCAAGCCCCGAGCCGCGAGCACCGGGCTTCGAGCTTTCTCTGTAGGTATGGGTGGTTGGGTTCAACCCACCCACCCTCCCTCCCGATCCCTGACCAGGTTTCGAACCGCCCTGTGGGCTGCGCGAACTCGACCAGAAGTGACGGTTGGTGACCGGGTTGCGCCGGAGCGTATGCACGCTCTAGGTTCGCGATGAGCAACCCACTATCCGTAAAACGGACAACCCCGGTGGTGCTCGCAACACCGACCGGGGTCTGACCGTAAGAGATCGCACCCTTTAGAAAGACGATCCCCA
Organism: Streptomyces sp. CNB091; assembly: GCF_000377965.1. Taxonomy (NCBI): domain Bacteria; kingdom Bacillati; phylum Actinomycetota; class Actinomycetes; order Kitasatosporales; family Streptomycetaceae; genus Streptomyces; species Streptomyces sp. CNB091. The sequence continues at coordinate 309,717 of NZ_KB898999.1, read as the reverse complement.
TGGCTGCCGCCAACCTTAGTGCCGCCCTGCGCGCACCCGTCGCCCACCCCATGGCGAAAGCCGGGTACGGGAAGCGTCACGCCCCCGATCAAGCCCCGTCCCGCGCCGACGACTTCTCCGACCTGGAGCCGCGTGAGGCGGCCATCGCCTCGTACATCGACCGGCTCCCCGAAGGCGCGGCGATCGGCTACAAGGTCCTCGCCGAGGAGCTGCCGGACTTCGGGCAGCAGGCGTGCCGCAGCGCGCTCGACCGGCTGACCCGGGCCGGACACCTCCGGCGTATCAGGGTCCATGTCACTGTGGCCGACGGCCAGATGCGCTGGGTGACGCGTACGTACTTCTCCCGGACCGCCCGCGACGCCGCCTGGTGGGCCGCCCATGTGCGGTTCGTCCGGGGCCTGGACGCGCCCGGCCAGCCCCCGGCACCCGCTGCCGCCGGCCAGCCCCCGGCACCCGCTGCCGCCGGCCAGCCCCCGGCCCCCGCTGCCGCCAGCCAGCCCCCGGCCCCCGCTGCCGCCGAATCGGCCGAGGAGCCCGAGCCCGGCGTGCGCGCCCCGCGCTCGGAGGCGTACGACGTCCTCGCCGGGCTCGGCCGCCGCGAGCCCCGGCTCCAGCTCTCCGAGGGCGACTGCGTGCAGCTGGAACACCTGGTCGGGGAGTGGCTGGCGCGCGGCGTCGGCCGCGAACAGATCACCCAGGCCCTGACCTCGGGCCTGCCGGCGTCCGTGCACTCCGCCGGACCCCTCCTCCGTAAACGACTGGAGACCAAAATGCCGCCGAGCCCCGCACCCCGGCCGGAGAACGACCACCCGAGCGAGCAGATCGTGGGCATGGTGATGATGTGCCTCTTCTGCGACGAGGACGAGACGACGACCACGCTGGACCACGGCGTGTGCTCCGACTGCCGCGCCCAGGTCGCCCGCGACGAGGCGGCCGGCCTGACCGGCGACGTCCCCGACACCTTCCTGGCCCGCCCGCGCGCCGAGGTCGACGTCGCCGCCCGCATGGCCGAGGTCCGCTCGGCCACCGTCCGCCCGGTCCTCCCGGCTCCGAGGTCGCGCCGGTGAGCGGGCGCGTGCCGGGTGAGCCCGAGATGTCCGTGGAGGAGTTCGAGGAGCTGTCCCGTCGCGCGCCGGAACTGGTGCGTCTGGAGTTCATCGGCGGGAAGGTGCGGGCGAAGCCTCCGGCCGACGGTACGCACGGGCAGGTCGTGATGTGGCTGATGAAGCGGTGCCGGGAGCACCGGCCGGACCTGTGGCTCTACCCGGCCTGTGGCCTCGCCGTCGAGACGTACCGCTCCGCCACCACCCGGCCCTTCGGCGCGGTCGTCGAACTGCCCGCGCCGGTCGGGTTCGCGCTCGACACCGAGAAGCTCAAGGAGTACGCCGCGTGAAGGAGTACGCCGAGTGACGGTGTACGCCGACTGACCCTTTCGGCTCGCCCGCCCGCCGCGGATCGTGTGGGCTGGGTGTGCCCGATCGTGTGGGCTGGGACACAAACGGGAGTGCTGCCGGGCTGGGTGGGCAACAGCCCCGTACGAGCGGTTCGGAGCGACACGCCGTACCGGGTGGTGAGCGGGACATCTCATCATCCGATATGGGCGGGTCTATTCCGGACTGCTCGTTAGACTGAGCCGACCGCAGTAATGACTGAGCGAGGAGCGCACGTGGGCCTTGTCGTGCAGAAGTACGGAGGCTCCTCCGTAGCCGATGCCGAGGGCATCAAGCGGGTCGCCAAGCGAGTCGTCGACGCCAAGAAGAACGGCAACCAGGTGGTTGTCGTGGTGTCCGCGATGGGCGACACGACGGACGAGTTGATAGACCTCGCCGAGCAGGTGTCTCCGATGCCTACCGGCCGTGAGTTCGACATGCTGCTGACCGCCGGCGAGCGGATCTCCATGGCCCTGCTGGCGATGGCGATCAAAAACCTGGGCCACGAGGCCCAGTCGTTCACGGGCAGCCAGGCCGGTGTCATCACCGACTCGGTCCACAACAAAGCGCGCATCATCGACGTCACGCCGGGCCGCATCCGGACCTCGATCGACGAGGGCAACATCGCCATCGTCGCCGGGTTCCAGGGCGTGAGCCAGGAGGGCAAGAACATCACGACCCTCGGCCGCGGCGGGTCGGACACGACCGCCGTCGCGCTGGCCGCCGCGCTGGACGCCGAGGTCTGTGAGATCTACACCGACGTCGACGGCGTCTTCACCGCGGACCCCCGGGTCGTGAAGAAGGCGAAGAAGATCGACTGGATCTCCTTCGAGGACATGCTGGAGCTGGCCGCGTCCGGCTCCAAGGTGCTGCTGCACCGCTGCGTCGAGTACGCACGCCGTTACAACATCCCGATCCACGTCCGCTCGTCCTTCTCCGGACTGCGCGGCACCTGGGTCAGCAACGAGCCGCAAGGGGACCAGCAGGTGGAGCACGCGATCATCTCCGGAGTCGCCCATGACGTCTCGGAGGCCAAGGTCACCGTCGTCGGCGTCCCGGACAAGCCCGGCGAGGCGGCGGCGATCTTCCGCGCCATCGCGAACGCCGAGGTCAACATCGACATGGTGGTGCAGAACGTCTCCGCCGCGTCGACCGGCCTGACGGACATCTCCTTCACCCTGCCCAAGGCCGAGGGTCGCAAGGCCATCGACGCCCTGGAGCGGACCAGGAGCTCCATCGGCTTCGACTCGCTCCGTTACGACGACCAGATCGCGAAGATCTCCCTGGTCGGCGCCGGCATGAAGACCAACCCGGGCGTCACGGCCGGATTCTTCGAGGCGCTGGCCGACGCGGGCGTGAACATCGAGCTGATCTCGACATCCGAGATCCGCATCTCGGTGGTCACCCGGGCCGACGACGTCAACGAGGCCGTGCGCGCCGTGCACTCCGCCTTCGGTCTCGACAGCGACTCCGACGAGGCCGTCGTCTACGGAGGCACCGGCCGATGACCGGACACCGCCCTTCGCTCGCGGTCGTCGGCGCGACCGGGGCGATCGGCGGTGTCATGCTCCGGATCCTCTCGCAGCACGCGGACGTCTGGGGCGAGGTCAGACTCGTCGCCTCACCGCGCTCGGCCGGCCGCAAGCTGGCCGTGCGCGGTGAGGAGACCGAGGTCCTCGCGCTCGCCGAGGACGTGTTCGACGGCATCGACGTGGCCCTCTTCCTGGTGCCGGACGAGGTGTCCGCCCGCTGGGCCCCGATCGCCGCCGCCAAGGGCGTCGTCGTCATCGACGACTCGGCCGCCTTCCGGCTCGACGACGACGTGCCGCTGGTCGTCCCGGAGATCAACTCCCATGCCGCCCGGCTCCGGCCACGCGGCATCGTCGCGTCCCCGAACTGCACCACGCTGTCGCTGATCGTCGCGATCGGCGCCCTGCACGCCGAGTACGGACTGCGCGAGCTGATCGTCTCCTCCTACCAGGCCGTCAGCGGCGCGGGCCGGGACGGCGTCGCCGCCCTGCGCGAGCAGCTGGCGCTGGTGGCCGGCACGGAGCTGGGCACCCAGCCCGGGGACGTACGCCGGGCCCTGGGGGACAGCGCGGAGGCGGCGGGGAGCCCGTTCGCCGCACCCGTCGCCCTGAACGTCGTGCCCTGGGCAGGTACGGACGCCGGCGACGGCTGGTCCACGGAGGAGATCGCCATCCGCGAGGAGTGCCGCAAGGTGCTGGGCCTGCCGGATCTGAAGGCCACCGCGACCTGTGTGTACGTACCCGTGGTCGCCACGCACTCGATGTCCGTCCACGCCCGCTTCGAGAACGAGGTCGCCGTGGGCAAGGCGCACGAGATCCTGGCGACCGCCCCCGGCGTGGTCCTCTTCGACAGCCCGGCGTCCGGAGATTTCCCGACCCCGTCCGATGTGGTGGGCACCGACCCCACCTGGGTGGGCCGCGTCCGGCGCTCGATGGACGATCCGCATGCCCTGGAAATGTTCCTTTGCGGTGACAACCTCCGAAAAGGTGCGGCTTTGAACGTGGCGCAGATCGCCGAATCGGTCGCCGCCGAATTCCCCCGGGCATGATCGAACCTGTTTTGTAGGATCTGTGAACGCCCTATGAGTAATTTGCTGGTCTGAACCTCTTGAGCTGGGACGTTGTCGTATCCGACGATGATCTCCCGGCCATCTGCAACCGCATCTTGGTCGGGCTGCGTCTATGCGGTCACTTCTTGCGTGGCCAGACGCTATGACGGGGCATTTGGGGAAGAGCAGGTACGTATGAGGGCATGTCGCACAGCGTCGAACGTGACGCCGTACGCGTACAACCCTGACGGGGGGCAGCGTGTCCAACAGGCGTGGCAGCAGAGGTTCTCGACATCACCGTGGTGGGCCCGTTGCGAGGCGCGTCGGCGCGTCCGCTCCGGCGGCCCCGTGCGCCCGGCGGCATGCCGGTGATCGCGCCCATGCCCGCCGCGCGCCCGGCACAGTTGCCCTCGCAGCGCGGGGATGCTGAAGAGACGGTGGCAGCGGGAACCACGGTCGACCATCTCACCGAGACCTATCGAGCCCACTACCGCTCCCTGCTCGGCCTCGCGGCCCTGCTGCTGGACGACACCGCGTCCTGCGAGGACGTGGTGCAGGAGGCGTTCATCCGCGTGCACTCCGCGCGGAACCGGGTCCGCGAACCGGAGAAGACTCTCGCCTATCTGCGGCAGACGGTCGTCAACCTCTCGCGCTCCGCGCTGCGTCGCCGCATCCTCGGGCTGAAGCTGCTCTCCAAGCCGATGCCGGACATGGCGAGCGCGGAGGAGGGCGCCTACGACCAACTGGAACGGGACGCGCTGATCAAGGCCATGAAGGGGCTGCAGCGACGCCAGCGCGAGGTGCTGGTGCTGCGCTACTTCGCGGACATGACGGAGGCCCAGGTCGCCGAGACGCTGGGCGTCTCGCTGGGCTCGGTCAAGGCGTACGGTTCCCGGGGTATCGCGGCGCTGCGCGTCGTGATGGAGGCCCAGGCATGAGCGGGCCCGAGCAGCGCGACGAGCACAGGCACGAGAATGACCCGACGGGAAACGGAATTGTGAACCACGGGCCGGAGAAGACTCCGCACACCGATCCGGACCGCCCGCACGACGGGAGCACGGGGCCCGAGCCGGGCGAGACCCCGGAACCGGCGCCACCCGCGCGGGCGGACAACGAGGCCGCCGAGGACCCCGACGAGCGGGACCCGGGGACGGCGCAGGGCGACGACGACCTCGTCGGCACGCTGACCGACCTCTTCGCCCGTGACCGGGGCGGAGCCTCCCCCGCCTCCGAAGAGCTGGACGAGGTGGCCCTGCGCCGCATGCTGCACGGCGCGGTGCGGGAGCTGGCCCCCTCCGAGGGGACCCTCGACCACCTCCACCGCGCCGTCCCCGCCCGCCGGGCCAGGCGACGGCAGGCCGTCGTCGGGGCGGCTGCGGCAGCCCTGCTGATCGGCACCGCCGTCCCCGCCTTCGTCCACGTCGCGACCTCGGACGGCCCGTCCAACGCCCGCCCCGCCATCGCCGGACACGGCGAGCAGGCCCAGGGCGGCAACGGGGACGAGACCGGCTCCGAGGCGCCCGGCCGGCGGACCGTGGAGCCCACCGAGCGGGAGAGCGAGGGCAGCGCGGGCGAGGCCGACCCGGAGCCCAGCCCCAGCGCGGGCGAGGGCCGTGACCCCGGCGGTGCGGCGACGGGCGCGGCGACCGACTCCCCGAGCGCGGACTTCGCCTCCCTGCCGGTCTGCGACCCGAGTCAGCTCGGCGTCGCGTCCGCGGGCACCGACGCGCCGGGAGCCGACGGCACCGTCTACGGCAGCTTCAAGATCGCCAACGTGTCCGGCAGCGACTGCACGGTCAGCAGCAACGGCACGGTGGGCTTCACCGCCATGGGCGCGGCCGACCCGCTCAAGATCGGCGTGGTCCAGCACGCCGCGGGCGACGCGGCCCCCGGGCTGCCCGACCCCTCGCAGGAGCCGGGCACGGTGCTGCTGAAGCCGGCCATGGCGTACGAGGTGCGGTTCGCCTGGGTGCCGGCCGACACCTGTCCGGCCGTGGGCCCGTCACCGAGCCCGACCCCGTCGGCGGACGGGGCCGGCGGATCGGTCGGCGAGGGAGACACCGACGAGCCCTCGGGCGTCGACACGCAGGCGCTGAACGAGGACGGTGAGGGCGCGGCGGAGGGCAGCGTCGCCGTGACGCACACCCCGGAGACGGGAGCGCCCACCGCGGAGACGGAGATCCCCAACGCCTGCTCGGGCACCATCTACCGTACGGGCGTGCTCGCCACGTCGTAGTCGGGTGACGCCGGTCCCGCCACTGCGCGACGGGACCTCCCGTCGTAGTCCGGCGACCGCAGGACCTCCCGTCGTAGTCCGGCGACCGCGGGCTCCCACCGTCGTACTCCGGCGACCGCGGGCTCCTCCCGTCGTAGTCCGGCCACGCCGGGTCCTTACGGGGCCGCGGGGGCTTTCCGAGCCGCCTCAGAGGCCTCAGGCGCCTCCGGGGCCCCCTGCGCCTCCTGCGCCTCCGGCGACGACGGGGCCGCCGCGTCCTCCGGTACGAGGCCCAGCGCGATGTCGCGCTCGGCCTCCGCCTCGCGGCGCACCAGCCGGAACCACATGAAGAGCACGAAGCCGGCGAAGACGAACCACTCGCCCGTGTACCCCAGGTTCTGGAAGGCCTTCAGGTCGAGGCCGCTGCCCTCGGGGGCCGCCGCGGGCACCGGCTTCATCGCACCGCCCGTACCGCCCGCCTCGGCCTCGGGAAGCGTCACCCAGGCGTCGTACACGTCGTACGGCACGAGGTTCACCAGGGTCGCCGCGCTGATCATGCCGACCTGGCCCCCGGGCAGCCCGCCCCGGGCGTTCACGCCCTTGCTGCGGGAGTTCTCAGAGGCCTGGAGGTCGCCGGTCACCGTGACCTCGCCCTCCGGCGCGGCGGGCACCCGGGCGCCGGTCGCGGAGCCGGGCAGCCAGCCCCGTACCACCGGCAGGGCCTTACCGCTGTCCGTGCGCAGCATGTTCAGGACGTAGAAGCCCCGACGGTCGTCCAGCTCGCGGCCGGGCACCAGGAACTGGTCGGCGTACGTGCCGGTGGCGACGGCCGGGCGGCCGGACGTCACCTTGTCGACGGGCAGCAGCTCGTCCAGGGGTTTCGCGGCCCGGGTGCTGGGATCGGGCCGCTTCTCCGCCTGTTCGTGCGACTGCACGCGGTCCTCGAAGCGGCCGAGCTGCCACATGCCCATGAACACGCAGAACGGGATGGCCAGCACGACGAAGAGGTTGATCCCCCACCATCGCGGGGTCAGCAGGAACCGGTACACCCCTCAAAGGTACGGTTCCCCGCCCCGGGTTCCCGGGGCGGGGTCCGCCATTTATCCGGTACTTACGCCGCTTCCGGCCCCGGGGTGCCTACCACGGCGCCTCCCCCGAGGTGCTTCAGGGCGAACTCCAACTCCAGCCGCACCTGCTTGATCCGCTCCTCCACCACCAGCGATCCGTGCCCGGCGTCGTACCGGTACACCTCGTGGACCGCGCCGCGCGCCGCCAGCCGGTCCACGTAGTTCTCCACCTGACGGATGGGGCAGCGCGGATCGTTGACGCCCGCCGAGATGTAGAGGGGGGCGCGCACCGCGTCGACGTACGTCAGCGGGGACGAGGCCTCGAAGCGCTCGGGAACCTCCTCCGGCGTGCCGCCCAGCAGCGTGCGGTCCATCGCCTTCAGGGCCTCCATCTCGTCGTGGTACGCCGTGACGTAGTCCGCGACCGGCACAGCGGCCAGGCCCAGCGTCCAGGAGTCCGGCTGGGTGCCGAGCCCGAGCAGGGTCAGATAGCCGCCCCAGGACCCGCCCGCCAGGACCAGGCGCTCCGGGTCCGCGAGCCCGGAGGCCACCGCCCACTCCCGTACGGCCGCGATGTCCTCCAGCTCGATCAGGCCGACCCGGTGCTTCAGCGCGTCCGTCCAGGCGCGGCCGTAGCCGGTGGAGCCCCGGTAGTTGACCCGGACGACCGCGAAGCCGTGGTCCACCCAGGCGGCGGGGCCGGAGGCGAAGGCGTCGCTGTCGTGCCAGGTCGGCCCGCCGTGGATCTCGAAGACCGTGGGGAAGGGGCCGTCGCCGGCGGCGGGCTTCTGCACGAGGGCGTGGATACGGCCGCCCGGCCCCTCCACCCAGGCGTCCTCGACGGGCACCGACGGCGGGGCCTTCGCGCCCGGCGGGTCCAGAACCACCGCACCGCTCGTCGACCGCACCACGGGCGGCCGCTCGGCCGAGGACCACAGGTACTCCACGGTGCCGTCCGGGCGGGCCGTGGCGCCCGACACGGTGCCCGCGGGCGTCTCCACGCGCACGGGAGCCGGGGCCCCCGGCTCGTACCGCCACAGCTCGCTGCGGGCCTCGAAGCCGTGCTCGACGAGCAGCGCGGAGCCGTCCGGATACCACTCGGCCCCCACGTCGCCCGGGAGGTCGACCGGCAGCGCGGTCTCCGTGCCCGCGACCGGGTCCCAGATCATCGGCTCCCAGCGGCCCCGGCGCTGATGCCCGACGAGGAGCCGGGTGTCACCGGCCACCGGGGCGAAGCCCAGTACGGCGAGGCCCAGTTCCTTCGTGCCGCCCTCGGTGTCGTCCAGCTCGGCCACCGTGGAGCCGTCGGGGCGCACCACGCGCAGCGCCGAGTGCATCGCGTCGCCGTGCTCGGTGTGCTCCAGGGCGATCAGGGTCCCGTCGTGGGAGAGGTCCCCGACCCCCGCGGACTCCCGGTGCCGGTAGATCTCCACGGGCTCGGCGCCCGGCGTCCGCACCAGGTGGACCGTCGTGCCGTCCTCGTCGGTCGAGCGGCCGATCACCGCCGAACCGTCCCGCCCGATGGCCAGGCCCGCCGGGTAGGAGGGAGCGAGGCCGGGGGCGGCCGGCTCGTCCTGACCGCCGTCGAACGGCTGGCGCATCCACACCCCGAACTCGTCGCCGTCGGTGTCGCTGAACCACCAGACGGCCTCGCCGTCCGGCGTCAGCACGCCGTCCGTCGTGCCGTTCGGCCGGTCCGTGACCTGGCGCTGCCGTCCGCTCGCCCGGTCCCACGCGTACAGCTCGTAGGTCCCGGTGGCGTTGGAGACGAACAGCGCGCGGTCGGGGGCGTCCTCGGCCCAGTCGGGCAGGGAGACGCGAGGCGCACGGAACCGCATCTCCCAGTCGGGCACAGCTGCTGCTGCATCAGTGGTCATCCCCTCATCCAACCCGATCCGGGGGCCGGACCCGTAACCGGATTCGGAAGACATGAAGCCGACGCGAAGTCGACCAGAAGTCGTTGTCGTGCGTCCTGTTGTGCGCCCTCTCGTGCGTCCTGTCGTGCACCCGAATTCGCCACCGGGCCGCATGCCCCGACCGAAAGAAAAGCGCGGCGGTCTTTCCGGATGCTCGCGCATTCGACTGTGATCGAATTCACTGAGGGCGAGAGGATCGATGGAGTCGTTCGTGCGCGACAGGAATCTGGAATGGCCTGTTCCGTTTGTCGGTCCTGGTGGACGGCGTGATTGATCGGACCAAGATCGGACGATACGGGCACGCGCCGCCCCTCCGGCTCCGCACTGCGCTGACCAGTGCTAATGTCCATCGACTTTTCGGTTTTCCGTTCGAGGGGGCCTCGGCGACCGGGAGTCGAGGGAGGGTATTTCCGTGGTAAGTGGTCGTATGCGCAAGGCCGGTTTCGTCGCCGGAGCCGCAGCGGTTCTCCTGTTCGCCACGAACACCAGTGCCTGGGCCAACTGGACCGCCAATAACTGGGTGGGAAACCAGGGCAAGATGTCCCAGCAGTGGGTCGACGAGTCGTACAACGAAATCAACTTCACCGGTTGCAGTGAGGTGTACGGCCGAAAGAGCGTCGATGTGGAGCTGTGGCAGCAGATCGACTGGGGGAAGGACAAGAGGCACGACACCTCCAAGTTCACCAACTGCTTCAAGGGCTCGGGCTCCAAGAGCACGGCCACGCAGTCGGGGCTGCCCAAGGACAGCTACTACTTCGAAATCGGCAACATCGGTTCGGGATGCGTTTCCTGCGCCGTCGTCGTTGGCAAGGTCAACGTCGACACCACCAAGGCCGACTGATCCCGCCGGGCCTCCGCGTGTCCCGCGCGGAGGCCCGGCTTCGCGCTCCACGACGAGGCCCTATGCGCATCACCGCTTCTCTCCGCACGCACCCCGCCGTGCTGGCCACCCCTTTCATCGGGATCTTCTTCGCCTACGTCTTCCTGACGAGCACCCGGCGCATCGGTCAGCTCATCGACCTGCCCTGGGCCGCACAGGCGGCTTCGTACGCGCTGCACGCCCCCGTGCCGATGGCGGCCGCGGCCGCCGCGGGTCTGACCGCCGTGGAAGCGACCCGGCTCAAGGCCCTGGGCACGTGGCAGTTGGGCGCCGTCCAGCCCACGTGGCGTATCGCGCTGCACTCCGTCCTCGTCACCGTGGTGTGCCTCTCGACGCTCACCGCCGGCGTCATGGCGGGCGGGCTGTGGGTGGTCGGAGTCCTTCCCGACCCGTACGCGTTGCAGATCATGGGCATCGTGGTGGTGCTGATCGCCGCCCACGGCGTCATCGGGTTCGTCGTCGGCAGGCACCTGCACGCGCTGTACTCCGCACCCCTGGTGGCGGTGGTGGCTTTCGTGGGCATCACCTTTCCGCTGGGCACGGACAGCTACTGGGCGCACCATGTCACCGGGGCGATCGACTGGGTGGGCTTCGGCGAGGCGTACTCACCGGCGATGACGCTGGCCGCCCTCCTGCCCACGGTCTGCCTCGCACTTGCCTGCGTCGCGCTGGCGGCCCTCCGCCGCGATCCCGTCCGTTATGCCGCCCTGGCCTTGGTCCTGGCCGTTGGCGGCCTGTTCGGCGCCTACGGCATCACGGCGGACTGGCGCTCGATGCCTCCGGCCTCCCGGGGGCTGGCCCCGGTCGTCTGCGCAGGGGAAGCGCCCGAGGTCTGCCTGCCGGAGGCCGGAGCCGAGCACATCGGTGAGATCCAGGCCGAAATCCGGCGGATGGCCGAACAGTTGGCGGCCAAGGGTGTCATCGACCGGAAGCCCGGCCGCATCACCGACGTCTCCGTGGCGGACGACCGGCGGATCGACACCGAGGGAGAGCACTGGACACTCGCCCTCGCACCGGGCACCGCGGACCAGGCCCTCGGGGAGAACATCGCCATCGCCGTGGTCGGAGCGCCCTGCGCCGAGCCCGACTGGAACGTGCTGCACTACAACACCCTCTGGGCGGCCCGCGCGATAGGGGTCGAGAACCAGTACCTGGCATGGCTGTCACGGGAGACCCAGGGGTTCAGCCAGGGCCAGACCAAGGAGCGGCTCCTGGCCGGGACGGCCGGCGTGGCCGAGCTGTCCGCGCGGGAGCAGCGGGCCTGGTACGCGGAGAAGCTCCGGTCCGCCTGCCGGGCCGGCGGCCCGGCATGATCTGGTGGCTGCGCCAACGGGGCGCTTTCGGACTGCTGCCCGGTGTGCTGCTCGCCTTCGCCGTGGGCATCGGTCTGACCAGCGGTGTGTCCGTCGTCTTCCCCTCGTTCCTGGGGCACTACGCGATGATGACGGAGCTCAGCACCTTCGTCGCCGTCCTCCCCGGCATCGCGGTGATCGCCTGCCTGGAGCGGCGGATGCCCTCCGTGGAACGCTCCGCTGTCCGGCGTGTCGACGCCCGGGACACCGTCCTCGTGGCCGGCTTCGCGCTCCTCGTGACCGCGGTGGCCGCGGGCCTGTCCCTGGTGGGGCCGGACGCCATGCTGGTGGCCGCGCGCAACAATCTGCTCTTCTGCGGACTCGCGCTGGGGGTCTGGCCGTTGCTGGGGCACCGCGCGACGCTGGTTCCCGTCTTCTGGATGATTCAGTCCATGTTCCTCGGCGGCCGCAGCCGTGACGACCCCTACCCCTGGGTGATCGTCACCGAGGCAGCTCATGTCACCCACGCCACCGTGGGAGCCGCCGCCGTTTTCCTGGCCGGACTTCTCTCCCTCGCCTGCTTCGCACCAAGGACCGACCGATGACCCTGCTGCTCGACCGCGTCACCTTCCGCTACCGCCGCTGGGAACGCCCCGTCCTCTCCGGCTTCAGCTACGAGGTCCCCGACGAGGGCCTGACGATCCTGCTCGGCCCCAACGGAGCGGGCAAGTCGACCACGATGTCCCTCCTGGCGGGCACGGTGGAGCCCCAGGGAGGCAAGGTCCGGCTCAAGGACTCCGCTCTCACCTCCGCCGCCCGCGCGTACCGCCGGCATGTGGCGTGGCTGCCGCAGAAGGTACCGACGTCACGGCAGCTGACCGCCCGCGAGTACGTGGCGTACGTGGCCTGGCTGAAGGGCGAGGACCGTACGGGGGCCTGGGAGCGCGCGGGGAAGGCCCTCGACCAGGTGGGCCTCGCCGAACAGAGCGGCCGGAAGACGGCCAAGCTCTCCGGAGGCCAGCTCCGCCGGGTCGGCATCGCGTGCGCGCTCGCCCACGACGCGCGGGTGATCCTCCTCGACGAGCCCACGGCCGGACTCGACCCGCACCAGCGCACCGTCTTCCGCAACGTGCTGCGCACGGTCGCCGACCGCGTTCCGGTCCTGATGTCCACCCACGACATCGCCGACCTGGCCGACGAGGCGAACACCGTCACCCTCATGGACCGCGGCCGGGTCCTCCACCACGGGGCGACCCGGAGCTTCCTGGACCAGGCGCGGTCCGACGCCGCTCCTGGCCGGCAGGCCGAGTCCGCGTACGCCGTCCTCATGGGTCTGGAGGGCACCGAATAACCACTCGCACGCCTCCCGGCCCGCGGATAGCTTTCCGGACATGTACTCCCCGACTCCGGACGACTGGCACGACACCAACCGCGCGCGCTGGGACGAACGCGTGCCGATCCACGTGGCGAGCGACTTCTACGAGCTGGACGCGTTCCTGGCGGGCAAGGACGTGCTGCGCGCCTTCGAAGCGGCCGAGGTCGGCGACGTCACCGGGAAGACCCTGCTGCACCTCCAGTGCCATTTCGGCCTCGACACCCTCTCCTGGGCGCGGCGCGGCGCCGCGCGGGTCGTGGGCCTCGACTTCTCCGAGCCCGCCGTCGAGACCGCCCGGGGCCTGGCGAGTTCGCTGGAACTGGGCCCGGACCGGGCGTTGTTCGTCGCGGCCGACGTGTACAACGCACCGGGAGCCGTCCCCGATCCCGGGTACGACATCGTCTACACGGGCATCGGCGCGCTGGGCTGGCTGCCCGACCTCGACCGCTGGGCCGATACCGCCGCCTCGCTGGTCGCGCCCGGCGGATTCCTCTACCTCGCGGAGTTCCACCCGCTGACCGATTCGATGGACGAGACCGGTTCGGTCGTCACCGACGACTACTTCAGCCGCGACGCCTGGGTGGACGAGACGCCGGGTACGTACGCCGACCTCGACGCGCCGACCGTGCACAACCGCAGCGTCGAGTGGCAGCACCCGGTGGGCCGGGTGGTGACGGCGCTCGTCGCGGCGGGCCTGCGGATCGAGTTCCTCCACGAGCACGACTTCTCGCTCGTCCAGCGGTTCGACGTCCTGGAGCGCCACGCGGACGGCCACTACCGCTTCCCGGCGGGCCGGCCGAGGATCCCGCTGATGTACTCGATCAAGGCGTCGCGGCCCGCGGAGTAGCAGGGGTGACCGGGGGGCCGCCGCCCTTCGGGACTTCTCCGGCCGATTGTCAGTGGTGGGGTACAGACTCGTTTCCATGACCGACACGACAGGTGGAACGGCGGGCGGAGCCACGCCCGGTACGGCTCCGGGCACGGCTCCCGGGACGACGACGGCCGCGCTGCGCGGGGTGGTCGAGGCGTACTGGTCGTCGGCCGAGGCGCGCGACTGGGCCGGGTTCGGGGAGACCCTCGCCGAGGACGTGGTGTACGAGCTGCCGCAGAGCCGCGAGCGGATCCACGGCAAGGAGCGGTATCTCCGTTTCAACGAGGAGTATCCGGGCGACTGGCACGTGCGGGTCGAGCGGATCGTCGTCGACGCGGAGGGCCGGCAGGCCGCCGCCCGGACCGGGTTCACGGTGACGGGGGACCAGCCGGAGGAAGAGCCGAAGGAAGCGCCGCAGGAGATGGACGCCATCCACTTCTTCACCTTCGACGAGAAGGGGCTGATCACCGGGGTGACGGACTTCTGGCCCGAGTCGTACGAGCCTCCGGCCGGCCGCGAGCATCTGGTCGAGCGCTACTGAGAACGGCGGCCCACCGATCCCCCGGTGAACCGCCGTTCCGTACGAGGAGCTGTCTGCGGAGAGGCACCCCGGAGCCGCTCCCCCTGAGTCACACCGCCGGACTGCCCCGCCGGACTGCCCCGCCGGTCTGTTCCGCCGGTCGGTCCCGCCGAACTACACCGCCGAGCGGAGGGCGGGCAGATAGCCGCCCGACTGCCCCGCGGCCTTGGGGTGGTACGAGTTGTGGATCGGCACCGTGACGCTGTGGAGCCAGGCGTCTCCGGAGCACAGCTCGTGCCCGGTGAATTCGTCCACCACGCTGGAGAAGGTGAACCCGGCGTCGGCGGACCGCTTGGCGAGGACGTCGTTCAGCACGTCCGAGGCGTTGTTGATCGCGGTCCGCTCGGCCTCGGAGAGCCCGGCGACGCAGCTGCCGGACAGCTGGTAAAAGCGGGGATAGCCGAGCACCACGACCTGGGCCTGCGGGGCGCGGGCCCGGATGCCGTCGTAGAGGGCATCGAGGCTGCCGGGCAGGGAGTTGTTCATCTGCGAGACGGCGTTGTTCACGCTGTTGAGGCAGGTGGCCTCGCCGGCCAGCACGCAGTCCTGCATGACGTCGGCGAACCCGACGTCATTGCCTCCGGCGGTGACGCTGACGAGAGAGGTGGACGCACTGAGCACGCCGAGCTGGGTGCTCGCCACGGACGAGGTGGTCGCCCCCGAACAGGCGACGAAGTCGAACGAGGCCGGGGAGTTCGCCGCCTGCCACAGATACGGGTAGGCGTTGGTGCTGCGCCGGCAGTCGCCGCTGTCGGAGAGGTAGCTTCCGGCGCCGACGCCGGAGGAGTAGGAGTCGCCGAGCGCGACATAGCCGCCGGCGGCGGCCGAGTCGGTCGCGGAGGCCGGTCCCGCGACGCCGAGCGCGGCCACGGCGGCGAGCGCGAGAGTGACGACAGATGCTCGAATTCTACGTACTGACATGGCTGCCGGCCCTTCGAGGTGTGGGGGGATGAGGGGGTGGGAGGACGAGCTGCGGGGGACAGGTGGGGGGTTGGGGGAGCGATGCAGTTTCTAGCAGCTCGCGGTACCCGCCGGTAATGCCCACGCGAGAAGTCGTCTGATATGCCCGAATGATCGTTCGGGGGGCCGGGCTCTGCGCGTAGATAAACCGCCAACTCCGTGCCGGACCTGGCAAGTTCGAGGAAATTCTGTGCGTCCAGGAGGGGCCGGACGGGCGGTGACGCGCGGGCCGCGAGGGCCCTGTCCGGCCGTCGCCGCACCGGCGATTTCATCCGGACGGGTGAGGGCGGGGCGGCCGTTGCGCGGGCCTTGCAGGGCGGTTGACGGCGTGCCTTGCCGGACTTGCCGGGCTGCCGGCCTTGCCGGTCACGTCGTCAGGGCGATCCGGGCGCCGGTCGAGACGCGTGCGGTCGCGCTGACGGAATCGGCGGCGCGAGCGGGACCGGCCCAGCCCGGCCACTCCGCCTCCCTTACGGGGCACCCCGCAGATCGTCCACCAGCAGGTCGAGCGTCGCCTCCTCATGGAGCGCTACCCCGAGCGCTGCCATGACAGGGGCGAGCCCCGCGTCCCAGACCGCGCTGACGGGCTGACCGACCAGCGGCAACTGGGGGATCCCCTCGGCCTGGCTGCGCGCGGCCAGGCGCTCGTAGTCCTCGGCGCCCATGCGCCATGGCCGGGCTCCGTAACGGCGGATGACCCGGTTCGCCAGAGCGATGCCCGGCCAGTCGAAGTCGCCGTGGTAGGCGAAGCGACAGTCGGTGGCGGCGAGAACGTCCAGAAGTGTGAGGACCACCGTCGCGGCGCTGCCGGAGGTACAGACCAGGGGGTGCGAACAGCCCGCGTCCGCCGCGGCCTCCACCACCCGTGGGTTCTCGCAGATGTGGACGGTCGTTCCGGCGGGCAGGTGAAGCCGTACGTCGAGCAGGTCCCGGGCCGTCAGGTGGGTCTCCGCACGGTGATCGGCCCGCTCCCGCAGTGACCTCGCGCGCCAGTCCTCGCCGAGGGGCCGGAGGCCGTACGTCAGCACGGTGCTGGATACCTCGTCCGGTGTGACCGAGACCAGCCGCCACAGTGCCCGTCGGCCGGCCGCGTCGCCGGGAAGGTCCGTGCCGTGGGCCAGGGCGATGCCGCGCTGGACGAGACGGGCGAGCCAGGTGCCGTCGTCCAGACCGTGCGCCGAACCCGTCGCCGACGCGGCCAGCTCACCGCGGCCCTGTGCGTCGGTACGGTGCGGGTCGAGCAACACGCCCAGGACCTGGACCGCCTGCTGAAGCGTCCGTACGGCTGCTTCCGGTGTCACGCCCTTCGGGACGCCGGTGCGGCGCAGCACATCCGACCACCGCTCCACCCACTCCAGCCCGGCCAGCGGCGACGCGTCGAGGGATGAGGCGAGCGAGGCCCAGACACGCTGCCGCTCCGCCGCGTTCTCCTCGCGGGCCGCACGTCGGTCGACGAGCGGAGGGCCGAGTTCCTCCAGGACCTCCCTGAGCCCGAGCCCGGCGGCCGAGGCCCGCAGCCGTTCGTCGAGCGCGTCGAGCCGCACGGTCACCGCCGTACCCGTGAGGGGCTTGCCCAACAGGAGTGACAGGCCGTTCCGTTCCTGGGCGCTCACCGCTGTCAGCCGGAGGGAGCCGGTGGACCGCGTCCCGTTGCTCTCCAGGCGATTACGCGCGCCACTCCAGAGCCGCGCGAGAGCGGGGCCCGCCAGCCAGTCGCGGGTGGCGGGCGGAAGGGCGCTCATACCGACGACGGCCGCCGGTGGCGACCGTTCCACGTGTAGTGCAACGTGGCCACTCCGCGTACGTGAGGGTCGCGCAGGCACTCGTAGATGTGCAGGGAGGGGACCTCGGCCCAATTGCCCATCAGGCGCTCGCTCGTGAGCACGAAGTCCAGGTCCAGATCGACCAGAATGCGGCCCAGGCGCCCGTGCGTGGGTTCGTCGACCTTGGCGAAGGCGTCGTCCAGGAGAATCAGCCGGGGCGCGTGCGGGGCCGAGTCGGCGAGGCTGGTGAAGTGGGCGGCAGCGGCGGCGAAGAGCACGAGGTACGAGAGGACGCGCTGCTCTCCCTGGCTCAGGCCGGTGCGGCCGGTCAGCTTCCTTCTGCGTCCGGGGGCGGCGTCCTCGACCACGAAGGTGTGGAAGGTGAACCAGGAGCGGTAGTCCAGCGCGGTGCGGAGGTGGGAGGTGTAGCCGGCCGACGGGTCGGCGCGGCGGGCGTCCTCGATGCGGCGTTGCGTCACGTCGCGGAGCTGCTCGGTCTGCTCGCGCGTCCGGAGGCTCGACGGGCTGCGCAACAGTTCGACGGCCACCCGCACGTCGGCGTCGGCGTCCTCGTTGAGTTTCCAGAGGAGCTCCACGCCGAGGCCGTGCGAGGTCCGTACGGTCTTCAGCGTGTCGTTGAGTGCCGCGACCAGGTTGGCCGCCGTGATGACCTGCGTGGAGAGGTGGTCGCCGAGCTCGCCGGTCAGGAAGCGCTGGAACACGTCGCTCTCGCGCTCGGTGAGCCGTCCTCGCGCCTCGGCGGCCTCCACGGCGATCCGCTCGCCCACGACCGCGACGTCGTGCGAACCGTGGTCGTCGAGCAGACGGCACACCTTGATGCCGTCGTGTTCGTCGAGCTGTGCGTCGTAGCCGCCCGCCAGTTGATCGCGCAGCGTTGTGTGCCGCTTGAGGAGAAGGCTGTCGGACACCTCTTCCCGGTCACGGCCGAGGCTCCGGTCCACCGCCTCCGCCAGTGCCCGCAGTGCGCGCAGGCGGTCGCGTGCGTCGGAGCCCGGGTCGTCCGGTACCTGATCCGGGAGGGACGTACGGTCCAGCCCCGCTCCGGTGACGACTTCCGGACGGCTGAGAGCACCGCGCAGAGCGCGGCCGGCCTCGATCACGGCCGCTTGCTGGTCTGCCAGTTCCTCGCGCAGGCGTTCCTCCTTCTCCTCCGCCCGCACACGTCGGTCGCGCAGTCCGTTGTGGTCGCGCTCTCTCGCCGGGATGGCCCCCACGGCGTTCGCGATGCGGTCCTTGGCCGCCTGTTCGTCGGCGAGGATTTCCTCCTCGGAAGATCCGACAGCGGCCTCCCGGGTCCGCAGATCCTGCTGCGCGGTGCGCAGCTGCCGGTGGCGAAGCCGGTAGCCCTCTTCCGCTTCCGTCCGCTTCTCGCGGGCCCCCGCGTACCGCCGGTCGTCCGCCCGGCTTCCGCCGAGCCGGGCGACCGTACCGTTGACCGCCCTGCGCAGGTGGCCGACGCCGGTGAGCAGCGAGCCCAGCGCGGTGCGTACGCGGTCCAGTGCGACGGTGTCGGTGGGCAGGTCATGGGCGGTCGCGGTGGCGTCGGCGTCGGAGCGCGTCGAAACGGCCAGAGCGCGGGCCGCCTCCGCCCGGCGCGCCGCCTCGGCCGCCTCGGCGGAGCGTGCTCGCGCCGTCCTCTCCTGTGCGGCATGCGTGTTCCAGGAGTCGGAGAGCCGCTGCGCTTGGGGGAAGTCGCGTTCCGCTTGGGCCAGGGCCCGTCGCCGGGAATCGGCTGCGGCGAGTTCGGCACGGGCTCCGGCCAACTGCCGTTCCGTCTTGCCGAGCCGCTCTTCCAGCTCGGCCAGGGCCCGTCGCCGGGTCTCGGCCCGTACCGCCGCGCCCACGTACTCGGCGGCGCTCTTGTGGTGCTGCCCCCGGAGGACTCCCAGCCGCCAGCTGCCGTCGAAGTGGACCGCGCCGGCGGCCGTCGTCCCCGCGGCCGGTGCGAGCACGATGGCTGACAGCAGGTGCTCCACCTGCTCGGTGGTGATGCCGCTCTCCGGCCGCGCGACCGGGCGCAGGGCCGAGGCGAGGGTCTGCGCCACGGGCAGCGGGCCGTGGGCCGGAGCCGCGTCGGGATGGGTGTCCCCGGAGAGGGGATCGGGATGGGTGTCCCCGGAGAGTGGATCGAGAAGAGCATCCCCGGAGAGCGGATCGAGAAGGGCGCCGCCCGCGCCGACCCACGCGTCGAGAAGGCCACTCGCCTCCAGTGCCGCCTCCAGACCGGCCCGGTCGGCGGGGGTCAGGTGCTCGGCGAAGTCCACCAGCCGGTAGAAGGGTGCGCCGCCGGCCGGGTCTCTTGCCGCGCTGCGGTGGTACGGGGCCGGAGGCTCCGGGTCCGTACGACGTTCCCAGGCCCGCCTCCGCTGTGCCAGGCGGTCGGTCTCCTCGTCGAGCCGGGCGACGTCGACCGCCAGGGTGTCGCGGTGCCGGGTGAGGGCGTCGGCGTAAGGCTCCAGAGCCAGGTGTGCCGTCTGTCGCGCGTGGGTGTCGATGCCGGCCGGGAGCGTGCGGGCGGAGAACGCCGCGTCGGAGTCGGCCGCGCAGGCCACCTCCGAGAGGACGGCGTCCAGCGGTGGGCACGCGGGTCCCGCCGTGGTCCGCGTCTCGCGCACCCACACGGCGACCGCGTCGGCGTACCCCCGGCTCTCCTCGGCGACCTTCTGCCGGCTGACTTCGAGCCGGGCAGCGGCCTCCTCCGCCTCGCCCTCCAGCCGTTCCCGTTCCTCGTCGGCCCGCACCGCGCTGCCACGCGCCTCTTCGGCCCGCGAGGAGAGCCGGGCCACGTCCCGCACCATCCGCTGTCGGTTCCGTACGACGGTCTCGGCGGCTCCCAGCTGTTCCTGCCAGGACCGCAGCCCGGCCTCCGTCGTCGCCGTGTCCACGCGCACCACCGGTCGGTGCCGTACGGTCCGCGGTTCCCCGTCCGGGCCGGCCAGCTCCGACTGTGTCGACGAGGAACGGACGGTGCGCGGCAGCGCGACCGCCTCGCCGAGATGCGCGGCGGGAAGTACCGCCCGCTCCGCCTGGGCCAGGAGTTCCCGGTGCTCCGTGGCCAGTTCGGTGAGCCGGGCCCCCAACTCCTCGACGCCCTCGTCCAGCCGTTCGGCCGCGCTCTCCTCCGCCTCGTGCGCACCGCGCAACGCGGCGAAGGCGGTCACGGCCGTGGTGTGAAGTGCCTCCACCGTGCTGCGGCGCTCCGACAGTTCGCGCAGGCTGCGGTAGGCGTGGCTGCCGTGCAGGGCGGCCAGTTCGGTCCGGGCGGTCTCCTCCTCCTCGCGGAGGTTCCTCAGCCCCTCCTCCGACACCTTCTCGTGCGCCTTCAGGGCGCTCGTGTGCTGGGCGGCGTCCCCGGCGTTCCGGCGGCGTTCGGAGAGAGTGTCCAGTTCCCGGCTCACGTCCCGGGCCGCGGAGCGCAGGATTCCGGCGAGGTAGCGGCGGTAGTCGGAGAGGAAGGCGCGCAGGGCCGCGTCGGTACGTTCCGTGCGCCCCAGTTCGGCGCGCACGGTGTCCAGATCGTGGAGGTTGCGGGCCACCTTCTCGACCACGTCCTCGTCGAGTCCGGGCAGGGTCTCACTGAGCAGGACGGCCAGGCCGCCGTGCTCGATGCGGTCCCCGACCGTGGGTCGCCGCAGCCGGTGCAGGAGCTGGGTGAGGTTGCGGTAGCGCGTCGCGTCCGTGATCCCGAAGAGGTCCCGGGCCACGCGGGCACGGTGTTCGACCGCCCGGTCCGTCCAGTTCCCGGGGCCGACGATCTGCTTGAGCCGGTCGAGGGCAAGGGGCTTGCCCGCCTCGACCAGGTGCAGGTCCTCGCCGACGCGCAACGGGGTGACGAAGAAGGTCGGCACCGCCTTCTGCGCCGACTTCGAGGCACGGATCGCGGCGCCGAGGGTCAGAAAGCGGTGGTCACCGGCCTCGTCCGTCCCCCGGAACTCCACCCACAGATGGCCGAGGCGGTTGGTCTGCTCGAAGCCGTCCAGCATCAGCCAGGCGAGCGTCGTCCGCCCGGTGCCGGTGGCGTCGAGGGCCCGGGAATCGCCGTCCAGGAGATACGGGAGCAGCATCTCCAGGGCCTTGGACTTGCCCGCCCCGTTCTTGCCGCGCAGCAGCAGCCGCCCGTCACCGAAGGCGAACTCCTGCTCGTCGTACTGCCAGACGTTCTGGATGCCCGCCCGGTGCAGCCGGAAGCGGGTGCTCGCCGTCGGCGCGTGACCTGGACGCGGAGGCGGAACGAGATCACGGGCGTCGGCGGTCATAGCGGCAACTCCTGCTGTGTGTCGGTCGGTTCGTGCCGCCGGTCGATCGCCCGCACGGTGACCCGGGTGGCGTAGCGGGCCGCCGAGGCGAGCAGGACCCAGCCCGCGCCGCCGTCGCCGGGCCGGGCCGCCCGGACGTCGGTGACCTGGCGCCCTTCCGGCAGCTCGCCGGCGTGCTGCTCCGGCAGCCCCGCTCCCCCGGATCGCAGGGGACCGGCCGGGGCGATCAAGCGCATGCGGGAGAGCAGGTCCAGCACGGCTTCACGCAGGGCATCGGGGTCTTCGAGGTAACCGCGCTGCCAGTTGCCGCGCTGCCCGTACTCGGCGACCAGCCCGGCCAGAAGCTCATCCACCGCACCGTCCGGAACGGCGACCCCGACGACGAGGACTCCGCCGGTCGCGGGGTGTCCGGGCTCCGCCGGGCGGAGCCGCTCCACCAGCCGTTCCACCAGGAGCAACGCGGCCTGGGCGACGGTCCCCGTCCCGGGCAGGTGGAGGTCGGTCAGCTCCTCCTCGGGGTCGACCAGGGCCACTCCCTCGGCGCGGATCTCCGTCTCCAGGCCGAGGAGTTCGAGGAACGCCTGGCCCTCCCGGCGCTGGCGGGTGCGGAGCCAGTCGCGTTCGGAGTCGGTCAGTTCGTCCAGGTGGACGACAGGGGTCTCGACCAGCATCCGGCGCACGTAGGTGCGCGGCCCTCCGAACCCCGGGTCCGCCGCCCGCCGGACCAGGTCGGCGCCGTCCCGCGACTGGGCGAGCGGTCCGGCCACGATGACCCGGGCGAGCTCGCGGTCGACCGTGATCAGCGCCTCCCCGTCGGCCTCCTGGGCGATGACGCCCACGTGACCGTGGGTCTCGATCAGGACGCCCCACTCGACGAGCTGCCGCAGGGCCGCGACCAGCGTCCGCTTCCCGGCCGCCCGTCCGGTCTCCTCCAGCTCGACGTCCGCGTCGGCCGCCGCGGCCCGGATGTCGGCGACGAGCTGGGACAACAGCAACTGCTCCGGCGCGGTGACCAGCACGGACAGGGCCAGCGCCAGACAGGCGTAGGCGTGCGGGGTGAAGGGGGTGCCGGTGGACCGTACGAGCCGGTGGCCCGACCGGGCTCCGAGCCCGGCCTTGAACAGCCGGGCGTAGGAGCTGTCGACCAGGAGGCGGTAGCCGAGCACTTGCTGGAACCGGCCGCGGAGCCAGTCGGCGTGCCTGCGGACCAGCGGAAAGAGGTCGGCGTGCGGGCCGTCCGACGTGACCAGCGGGTGGGCGAGCAACAGCCGTGCCGCGGTGCGGCGTTCGGTGGCCAGAGCCACATCGTGGGCGGAGGGAAGCGTCATGACACGCTCACCTCCTTCGTACCGCCGGCAGGCGCGCCGTGCGACCGAGGGGGAGGAATCTCGCTGCCGGTCGGCTCCGCCCCTTCCGCCGAGCCGGCCGTCCTGTGGACCACCAGCTCCAGGTCGTCCAGGAGCAGATCCCCGTCGGCCGAGTGGAGAAGCGTGCGCGCTCCCGCCGTCCGGTGCACGGTGAGCCGGATGCCCAGATCGGCGTCCTCGCTCCACGCGGCGTCCAGCCCGAAGCCCCGCTCCTCCCGCTCGTCCGCCTCGGCACGCCGCCTGAGCTGCGCGTTCCCCAGCGCCGTGGCCAGCAGCTCCAGGAGCAGGCTGAGCGCCGCCGAAGTGAGCCGTACGCCGTCGAAACGGGCGGACGCGCTGCACAGCTCGTCCGCCGCGGCGCTTCTGTCGGCGGCCCGCTGACGCGCCGCCTCCAGCAGCCGCTCCTTCTGGGCGGAATGGTCCTCCACCGAAGCCGTCCGGCCCCGCTGGGCGCGGCTGCCCCGCTCGCGCAGGGCGACCGGTACCTCGACCACCGGGCCCGTCCACCAGCTGGTGTAGGCGGGCACCACCTCGTCGGCGGCGGGCGGTATGCCCAGGTGGCGCGCGCCGTACAGCCCGAAGGCGGCGACGGCGATGTCGTGCGCGTCCTGCGGCGCGGCCTCGTCGAACCACCGGGCCAGCCGCAACAGGTCCCGGCGCCGCGACATCTCGCCGGTGGCCGAGCGCAGCATCCGCTTGGCATTGGCCAGCAGCGACTGAAGGGCCCGCAGGGTGGCGTCGCGCAGCTGGTCGACCTGGCTGCCCTGTCCGTCGGTGTCCCTGAACCAGCCCCGCAGCCCCTCCCAGTCCGCGAGCTCGCGACCCCGGCTGCGCTGCACGCGGGTCTCCGTACGGCTCCCGCTCTGCGCCGGCAGCCCGGCGAGCCCCTGCGCGTGAGCGTTCAACTGCTCCAGCAGGCCCGGGAGGTGGGGCCAGAGCACGTCCAGCGCCGCCGAGATGCGGGGGCCGCGGAAGGACACGTCCTCCGTGATCGCCTCGACGTAGTCCAGGAGGAGTTCCTTGAAGCCCTGGTACTCGCCGCTGTCCAGGTCGTACCGGGCGAGGACCTGGCCGAGATAGGCGTAGAAGTCCCGGACGGAGTCCGCGAACCCGGCGAACTGCACGAACAACGTGCTGACCCGCTCCAGCCCGTCCTGCGGGGCGATGCCGCCCGGCTCGGCGACCAGCTCGGCCAGCTCCCGCAGCCCCCGCTCGACCAGGGCCAGCAGCTCGTTGCTCACCTCACGGGCGGCGTCGGCCTCGGCCAGCACCCCGTCGGCGTCCCGCTGGACGCGCTCGCCCAGCCGCGACAGCTGGTAGCGGGCCCGCGAACGCTGGTACTCCGTGATGCTGGACGCCTTCACGGTGTGGCTGCCGCGCAGCAGGTTCCCCCACTTCACCAGCTGGTCCAGCCGCGCGGTGAGGGGGTCGGCGTCGAGCCCGGAGGCAGCCCCGCCGCCCTCGCGCAGCTTGCCCATCACGTCCGGGACGGCCAGGTCGGCCAGGAGGGTGCCGCAGAAGACCCGCATGATCGCGAGGTACTCCAGCCGCTCCGGCGCGCTGAGGTACGCGTACGCGTCGAGGCGCCGGCGCGTCTCGCCGGCGTCGGGTGCCGCGTGCGCGTCTCCGGGTTCCGGCGGTGTGCCGGGTGTGGGTTCCTCCATGTCCGCGAGGTTACGTGGAGGGTCCGACAGGCGATGCGGGGTGGCCGGAACTGGCCTCCGGGCAGCCGGCGCGTCGGCCTCGGGCCGGTTGGGGCGGTGGAGTGCTCTCGTTGGGTGAGGTGCATCGCGCCGAAGACTCTGGTCCTCGCTGAGTACGACCGCATGGCCACCGCCGGTCTCAGCCTCGGCACGCCCCTCGTGGACGGCGAGAACTACACATACACGCTTACTCCGCCCCCGGGACACGACCCGCGTCACCCGGCCGCGCCGGAGGCCGACTGACGTCACAGCGGTCCGGGCTGGTGGTGGCCGTGCGGCGCGCGTGTCCTCCCCGGACCGTTACAGCAGGTGGTCGGCTCTACCTGCCTTGATGTCGCGGATCAGCGTACGCAGCGCCTCACGTGTGTCCGTGAGATAGGTACCCTCTTGGCCGGCTACGGCGATGTACGCGTTGCCGTCTGGATCGGTGCCGATGCGAAAGCAGTTGTTGCCCTCTCCGCAGAAGGGGGCTTCCCACTCGATGTCCGCCACGGTCGTTCTCCTCACAGGTCTTTGATGATGTTGCGGATGAAGTCACGCGATGCTGTGACTGGCAGACTCTTACCGTCCATCCAGTCCAAGTGAGCTCGATACTTGGCCAGTTGCAGCTCAGCGTGCATGAACGCGGGGCCGTGAGCCGTATCGAGTTGCACCGTGTCGAGCTGGGGCACCGGACCTTTCGCGTACAGCGCGGCATGTCCCGCTCCGGGGAAGCTCCCGAGGGCAAAGGGAATGACCCGCACCAGGACGTTGTCCCGCTCGCTCCACTCGATCAAGGCTCCGAGCTGGGCTCTGGCGGCGTCTCGTCCCCCGAAGAGCATGCGCAGGGCGGCTTCGTGAATGTAGCCCGTATAGGTCGGCGGATCTCGGCGCTCCAGCACGCGCTGCCGGTCAACACGATGGGCCACACGCAACTCGACCTCCTCGCGAGGGAGGGGTGGCAGCACCGCGGCGAAGATGCTGCGAGCGTAGTCCGCTGTCTGAAGAAGGCCGGGCACGTGGGCGGTCTGTACCGTCTGGATACTGGCGGCGTTCCACTCCAGCTCGACGATGTCGAGCAACCCCGGCGAGATGCTGCCTCGATACTTGCTCCACCACTGGGGTTTGGCTGGTTGAGCCATCTCCTCAAGAGCGGCCAGGTACCGCTCGTCCGCGCAGGCGCAGTGCGTCGCCAGCGTCCGCAGCCGGTCCGGACTGATGGTGCGGACGCCTGACTCGATGTTGGAGATCTTGCCCCGATCGATTCCCAGCAAGCCCGCCACGTACTCGGCGGTGAGCCCCGCCTCCGTGCGCAACTTCTTGATCTCCGCGCCCAGTCTGCGCTGTTGCTGCGTGGGTGTGGTGCGTGGCGGCATCGATCGTCCCTCTCCTCGGGCCGTAGGCCAGTCTGCCGGGTGAGCCTCGCGCAATCCATTCGGGGCCAATCCCTACGACGGGGTGGTACATGCGCCACCCTCTGCCCTACCTTAAGTCACGCGACGCTCACGCAAGGCGAACAAGAAGAGCATCGCGTGAGCCTGCCCGCGTCCTCCTGCCCTGGGAGGGGTGTGCTCGCGCCAGGGAGACAGGCCACTGCCTCGCCGCGTCGTACATCCGTTCCGTTCCGGCCGTGTCGGGGTCGTACCCCGCAGTCATCACGCCTCGTCAACGACGCGATCGCGTCACGGTGTTCACCATCGATTGGAGCCGTCATGCCCGAGAGTCTGCCCAGGGTGTCCGCAACGTCTGCCGCAGCCGTCGACCCCGCTTCCCCTGCCGTCCCGCCCGCACTCCACACCCCCGCTACCCGCCGCGCAGGTCAACCCGGCCCGGCGGGCGGGCGATCCGCCCTCCCCGCCTTCACTCTCGGCTCCCCGTACGCCCTCCAGGTGGCGTCCCGGATCACCCAGTGCCCGCCGCCCCCGCCGGACCTCCGGGAGCCCGCGGCGTCCCACTTCGTCTACGGGTTGACGCTCCCCTCGGCCACTGCGACCCCGCTCATCGCGCACGAGGCGGCGGACGCGGTGCTCGACGTACACGAGGTCGAGGACGAGTTGATCGAACCGGCCCTCGAATTGGTCCATGAACTCGCCGTCCATGCCTGCCGGTTCACCGGGGCGGGGGAGATGATCCACCTGGTTCTCCGCCGCTCCGACGGCGTCCTCCAGGTGGTGGTGCACGACACGCACACCCCGCATCTCAACTCCCGTCTCGCCGGCCAGTGCGCCGAGCGCCGCAGGGTGTCGCTCACGGCGGTGCGGGAGTTGGCCGAGCGGCGTGGTGGCGAGTGCGGGTTCGCCGCCGCGCACCCGCCCGCGACGGGTATGTGCACCTGGGCGTCGATCGGGCTCGACCTGGCGGGGTCGGCCGGCCCGGGTGCCGCCGAGGGGGAGGCCGCCTGACGGTGCATGACTGCCGGGCGCCCAAGCCGTGGGCGCCCGGCGCGGGCGCGTGCGACTCGAACGAAGGTTCCGTGAACGCGAGTGTGAGCGACTGGCGGGGCAGATGGAATCTGTTGACATTGCCAACGTGTGTACGTGATGATTCAGTAGTGAACGGTTTGGCGCGCTCGTCGCGACCGCCGCCCACTCCTGTGAGGAGCACTTCATGTACGACGAGACCCCCCTGCGCCAGCTGATCGCCGAGCGCATCGACGCCGCCGATCCGTCCGTTCTGTCCCCCGAGGCCGCCGCCCTGCTCCAGGACACGCTCCCGGAGCCCGCTCCGGAGGAGGAGGGGCGGGCCGGTCCCGTCTACCTCCGGTCCATCACGGCGGCCGGCTGGCGGGGCGTCGGCCCCGAGGCGACGCTCGACCTCCCGCACGGCCCCGGCCTCACCGTGGTCTCGGGCAGCAACGGCACCGGGAAGTCGAGCTTCGCGGAGGCCGCCGAGATCGCGCTCACCGGGTTCAACGCCCGCTGGGACGGCAGCAACGGCGGTAAGCCCCGCGCGGCGCCTTGGCGGAAGGGGTGGCGGAACCTGCACGAGGCCACGACGCCTCAGGTCGCCGTGAGCCTGACCCTGGACGACGCCGAGCCGGTCACGGTGCGCCGCACCTGGCACGGGGAGAAGGTGGAGGACGCGCGCACGACGGTTGTCCGGGAGGACGGCACCGAGCTGAAGCTGGACGAGTGCGTGAACGCCACGATGCTCGACGTCTACCGGCCGTTCCTGCCCTACAGCGAGCTGGGCTCGATGGTGGACGGCACGATGAGCGATCTGTACCGGAAGATCTCCACGTTCATCGGGCTCGGCCAGCTCGCAGGGATGGACATCCGGCTCGCGGCCCGCGTCAAGGAGTACGAGGAGATCGAGGCCAGGCCCCGCCCGCTGAGGACCGCGGCCGTCGAGGTGCTCGACGGACTGGACGACCGGCGTGCCGTCGACGCGATGCGGGCTCTCGGTGGGCGTGCCCCCGACATCGGCGCCGTACGGGATCTGCTAGACCGTGACGCGGTCGCCGGCCAGGGTGACGCGGCCCGCCTTCGCGCGCTGGCGTCCCTGGCCGGTCCTGACGAGGCGGAGGTGGCGGGGGCGCTGGCCCGGCTGAGGGAGGCCATCGCGGGCTTCGAGGACGTACGGCACTCCAACGCGGAGGATGCGCGCCACCTGGCCGCGCTGTTGGAGGCCGCGTTCGAACAGCGCCGCCGGTCGGGAAGCCCCCACTGTCCGGTCTGCGGCACCGAGGACCGTCTCGACCAGGCATGGGCCGAGGCCACGCGGGCCGCGATCGAGCGGCTCCAGGCGGAGGCGGCCGAGGCCGATGCCGTACGCCGCACGCTCAGCGGTGCCAAGCGTGCCGTGCAGGACCTGGTGCAGCCCGTTCCCGACCTGCTGAGGGCGGAGGAATCCGATCTGGCGGGACTGTGGCGCGAGTGGTCGCTCTGCCGGAGCCTCACCGACCCCGCCGAATTGGCCGAGCAGGTCGGGCGCCTCGCACCGGCGCTGGGTGCTGCCTGCCGTCAGGTCGGGGAGGACTCGGCACGTCAGCTGACCGACCGGGACACCGTATGGCGGCCCGTGGCCGTGCGGCTCGCGGAGTGGGTCGAGGCGGCGGAGAAGGCGGAGGAGGCGACCGGACGGCGCAAGACGGCCAAGGCAGCCCGCGCGTGGTTCAGGAAGCTGACGGACGAGCTGAGGGCCGAGCGGATGGAGCGCTTCGCCAAGCATGCCCAGGAGGTGTGGACGAAGCTCTGCGAGAGCAGCAGCGTCTCCCTCGGCCGTGTCGACCTGACCGGGACGGCCAAGCTGGGCGGCGTCCGGCTCGACGTCTCGGTGGACGACCATGAGGCGGCCGCGTACAGCGTCATGAGCCAGGGCGAACTGCACTCGCTCGCCCTGTCGTTGTTCATCCCCCGGGCCACGCACGAGGCCAGCCCGTTCGGCTTCCTCGTCATCGACGACCCGGTGCAGTCGATGGACACGCAGAAGGTGGAGGGGCTGGCCACCGTCCTCAGCGAGTGCGCCCGGCACCGCCAGGTCGTCGTCTTCACCCACGACAACCGGCTGGAACAGGCCATCACCCACCTCGGGATCGACGCGACGGTCCACCGCATCTCCCGCGAGGAGCAGTCGCGTGTGACCGTCGAGCGGATGCGGGACCCCCTTCAGCAGGCGCTCAGCGAGGCCCGGGAGATCTCCTATGACGCGGACCTGCCCGAGTTCGTGGCGGACCGGACCATCCCGATGATGTGCCGTGCCGCCCTGGAGGTCGCCTGCGTGGAGACCGCCCGCCGCACGCTGCGGGACGAGCAGGGTCGTCGCCTGAACCTCGCGGAGTTCGAGAAGCGGGTGCCCGTACAGGCGCGGACCAGGGAGTACGTGGCCTTCGCGCTGCTGGGAGATTCCTCCGGCGATGCCGGTGCGGCCGTCGAGCGCCTGTACCCCGGGGGCGGGGCGCTGATCGGTGAGCTGAACAGGGGAGCGCACGGTGGGCTGGCCACCGTCACGGACCGCAAGGAGCTGGTGCGGCGTACCGAACGGCTCGCCGAGGCCATCCTGCGCTTCGGCCGGGGCACCGTCGGCCCGCAGGGTGGTGCCCGATGACGGACGACACCGCGCGCGCGGACGTGAACGCCGCCCGGTCCCTCCTGCGCCCCGCAGTCGGCACGATGACCGCGCTCGGCCCCGGGGTGCGGGCCCGTGCCTCGGCCCTGCTGCTGCGCCGGGCGCTCGAACGCGGCCTGGACGACTTCTGGCAGGGCGTGGTCCCCGGCATGACGCGCATCGGGAAGCACCGCATCCTGTGCCTGGGCGCGTACACCGACCGGGAGACCGCCAGGCGCTGCTACCTCATCTGGTCCGCGCTCAGCACGGCCTGCCACTACCGGGCGCACGAACTACCCCCGGGGCCCTCGGAGATCCAGGGCCGCCTGCTGGAGGTGGAGGCCCTGCTGGAGGCTCTGGAGAGAGGCCCGACGGTCCCGCACTCCGTGTCGGCCTCGCCCTCGGGGCCGGTCCACGCGGGGCGGCCGACCGCCACCCCCACCGCGCCCCCTGCACCGGGCCGGCAGCCGAGCGGGACCGTTCCGAAGCCCGGCCCGCCCCCGGGGCGGCAGGCCGCGCCTCCGGTCGTCGGCGGCCCGTGAGCGTAAGGGGGAGCCGTCCTCACGGCCGACGGCGGACGGCGACCCCCGCCCTCACGACCGGACGGGCATCCGCCGGACGGGCTTCGGCAGCCACCCGATGTGCCGGAGCGTCGGCACGACCCGGCTGAGCAGGAAGAAGACTACGGGCGTGCGTTCGTCCTCCTCGGGGAAGAAAAGCGCGTGCTGTACGGCGACGGTGTCCTGCGGGTCGTCCAGATCGACGTGGACGGGGTCCGCGAGCACGAACGCCGTGCCCAGCTCCACGTCGGGCCTGCTGGTCAGCTCCCGCAACTCGTCCAGGCCGCACACCTCGACGAAGTCCGCGGTGGTGAACGTCTTCTTGACGGTCGGCCGGTCGCCGGGCACCGCGACCCACCCCATGACACGGAGTTCCTCGCCCCCCGGGGCGGTCTCCTGGACACCCGCGCGACGACGGTTGTGCAGGTTGGACAGCGGAGCGGGCATCTCCGGGACCACGGCGGGCTGGTACAGGACGACATCCCGCTCGCCGTTCTCCCACCGGGTGTCATGGATCGTGAGCTCCGGCCGGCCCTCCAGACGTACGCGCCACACCAGCGCCGTCCCCCCGCACCGCTCGCCGGAGCACGTGGCCGCGACGCCCTTCGGCACCAGGCCGTCCCGTCGCAGAACGAACTGATCCATGATGGTCATGGCGACCACGCCCTCCCCTGTGGGGGTGGCACACACCGTGCTCCCCTGGGCGGAGATTATGCGCGCAACTGGGCCTAAACGGATGGGTGTTGGAAAAAGTGGCGATGCGGTCTTCCTCCGGAGCGGAGAAGTGGGCATGAGCGGGACCGAGGCGGGGCCCGGCAGCCCGGACGAGACGCCCGAGTTCCTGCTCAGGCTGCCCGGTGCGGACGAGGTCGACCGGGCCCGGGGCGTCCTGCTGGACGCGGTCGGGACCAACGGAAGCCGCAAGTTCCGCATCCTCGCCGGTTCGCCGGCCCGGGACCGGGAGATGCCGTCCTTCTCGAAACACTTCGCCAGCACGGCGAGGGCGCGCGCGGAGCTGAGGCGGAAGGGCGTACTGCGCCCGTCCACGCGCTGGCCGGGATGGCTGGAGACGGCCGAGGACATCGACTGCGGCTCGCCCTCCTTCGCCGCCGGGGTGCTGGTGGGGGCACCGCGCAACGGGTGGATCGACTGGAAGACGGAAGCCGACATACCGCTGTCGGACTTCATGGAGGGCGTCCGGTCCGGGCCCGCCCGCTCCTGGCTGGTACGCGGCAACAACGTCTCCGGCGCCGACCTCGTCCAGAAGCTGTGGCTTCCCGAGGGGCGCGTCTCCGTCGCCGCCCCGCGCTTGCGCCAGGGCGTCGGCCAGGGGGTGAGCAAGGAGCGTCTGCGCGCCATCGTGGAGGAGGACTGGGGCACCACCGCCACGTACAACCAGAAGCTCGAACTGGTCGAGGAACTGCACGCGTTCCTGTCCCGGATGAAGCCGGGCGACGCGGTGTGCACGCTCTCGGGCGGGCGGCTCTACGTCGGACAGATCTCCGGCCCGGCCGAACAGACCGCGTCCGACAGCGGTCTGTCCAATCTCCGGCGGCCCGTCGAATGGCAGAGCAAGGGCCACCCCTACGACACCCTGCCCGAGGAGATCAAGCAGCGCCTCGCCGCCCAGCACGACGTCGTGGATCTCACGGTGGTGCAGCCGCACATCGACGGGCTCGGCCGCACCGACGAGGAGCTGGCGGACGAGGCCGTGGAGACGGAGCGCGACCCCCGTGGTACGACACCCGCGCTCGCAGCCCGCCGCGAGCTGGAGCTGCCCGTCCCCGGCCAGGCCCTCGCCGACGAGCTGCTGACGCACGACGCCGGCTGGCTCAGGGAGGTCCGCGACCTGCTCTGGGACGAGAGGCAGTTGATCTTCTACGGCCCGCCGGGCACCGGCAAGACGTACGCCGCCCTCGCACTGGCCGAGTACCTCGGCGGCGGGGCCGAGCGCGTGAAGCTCGTGCAGTTCCACCCCTCCTACTCCTACGAGGACTTCTTCGAGGGCTTCCGGCCCCGCGAGGACCCCAAGACGGGTGACGTCGCCTTCCGCCTGACGGCCGGGCCCCTGCGCGAGCTGGCAGACCTGGCGTCCCGCGAGGGCCACCACCACATCCCGCACTTCCTGATCATCGACGAGATCAACCGGGCCAACCTGGCCAAGGTCTTCGGCGAGCTGTACTTCCTCCTGGAGTACCGCAGGAGGTCCGTGCGGCTCACCTACTCCGGCGATGACTTCCTGCTCCCGCCCAACCTCTTCGTCATCGGCACCATGAACACCGCCGACCGGTCGATCGCACTGGTCGACGCCGCGATGCGCAGGCGTTTCGCCTTCGTCGAGTTGTCACCCCGCACCGAGCCCACCCGTGGCCTGTTGCGGCGCTGGCTCGGCCGGCAGGGGTTCGACAGCCGCCCGGCGGATCTCTTGGACGCCCTCAACTCCCGTATCGACGACCCGGACTTCCTCATCGGCCCCTCGTACCTGATGAACAAGAGCGTGCACCGGGAAGGCGGCCTGGACCGGATCTGGCGGACCAAGATCCTCCCGCTGCTGGAGGAGCACCACTACGGTGAGACCTTCGACATCGCGAAGCGGTACGGACTCGACGCCCTGTCCCGGTCCCTCGGGGACGGCGACGGCGGACCGGGCGCCGCGACCCCGTGACGACCGTCGAACTGGGCGAGCACGGAGCCGCTCTCAGCGTGCCGCTCCCGGACGAGGTCGGCCGGGCGCTCGCCGCCTCCCGCATCGTCGAGGCGGCCCCCGACCCGTATCTGCCGGGCGCCTGGCGGCTGAGGGCCGGCGGCAAGGTCGGAGCGGTGTCCGTGAGGGTGCCGGGGCAGGATCCCGTGACCCTCAGGATCGCGCCCAAGGTGCCGGTGCGGCGGCTGTTCTTCCTGATCGGCTACGCCGCCGACCCCCGGGTGCACCGGGACGGCGAGGTGGACGTGACCGAGCACGACGAGGTCCTTCCCGCACTGGCCCACGGGTTCGAGAGGGCTGTCGAACGCGCGCTGCGTCAAGGCGTTCTCCAGGGCTACCGGCACACCGAGGAGACCTCACCGGTGGTCCGCGGGCGCATTCGGGAGGCCGACCAGGTCAAACGTCACCACGGGCGGGCCTTCCCGGTCGAGATCGCCTACGACGACTACGGCACCGACATTCCGGAGAACCGCCTCCTGAAGGGCGCGGTGGAGCGGCTGCTTCCCTTGGACCGTGTACCCGACGACGTACGCCGCCGACTCCGCCACCACAGAGGCCGCTTGCTGGACGTACAACCGCTGAAGCGGGGGGTGCGCGACCTACCGCGGTGGCGGTCCGGCCGGCTGAACCACCGCTACCAGCCCGCACTGCGGCTGGCCGAGACGATCCTGCGCGGTTCGTCGGTGGAGCACGGCGCGGGCCGGGCCTCCGTCGACGGGTACCTCATCGACACGCACAAGATCTTCGAGGACTTCGTCTGCGTGGCCCTGCGTGAGGCGTTGGCGCGACACGGGGGACGCGCGGCTCTCCAGGCCCGCGGCGTACACCTGGACGAGGACCGGAACGTAGCGATGCGTCCGGACCTGGTCTGGTACGGGGACGGCGGTGAACCACGGGCTGTCGCGGACGCCAAGTACAAGGCGGAGAAGCCCGAGGGATTTCCCGACGCCGATCTCTACCAGATGCTCGCCTACTGCACGGCGTTCGGCCTTCCGGACGGCCACCTCGTGTACGCGAGGGGGTACGAGCCGAGCGTGACGCACCAGGTGCGGAACGCCGCAATCCGCGTCCACCAGCACGCCCTGGCCCTGGACCGCCCGCCGGGAGAGCTGCTGGCCGAGATCGCGGCCATCGCCCACACGATGGCGGGCGGGTCTGGTGACGCGTCCGTCAGGTGGGGTCCTCAGGCGGCACGAGAGCCCCGTTGGTGAGACCGTCGCGAGCGAGAGCGCTCGCCTGCTCGGCCAACCGGGCGACTTCGCGCACGTAGGCCTCGAACTCCCGCAAGGCGCGGAAGGCGGCACCGTAACGCCGTTGCTCCTTCACGGCCATCTGCGGGACACGGGCGCCTTTCACGTCGAGGCGATAGGTCCCGCTGCTGCTGGTCGAGCGCCGCTTGTTGGACGCACTGCGCAGAAAGCCCTGTAGGTAGTCAGTGTCCAACTGGTCGCTCGTCGAATGTGGTTCGGCACCCGTGAGCTCGACAAGTCCGGCGCGGGACAGATCGGCCAAGCTGACTGTCGCGCCGTCCAGCGTTCCGGGCCCCTCGCCCGCCGAGAGGGCGGGCAGCAGGGCGTTGAGCTGCCCCAGCCTCTCCTCGATGCGTCGCCGGAGGGCACGGTATTCAGCGGGCAGATCCTCGCGTGCGGCGTCCACATGGGCACTCGGGGTGAGATCGACGGAGTCGTCGAGCAGGTCGATGAGCGGCACATCGACGGCTTGCCCGGCCGCGGGTTCCATCGGGCCGTCGGCCGAGTTGGAGGTGAGGTCCACCATCCGTACCGACCTGGCGACGCTGGACGCGTCGGCCGGGCGGCGCAGGACCCACAGATGAACGGGTTGCGCGTGTGAGGCGACCATCCCGGCCGGCAGGGCCACGACATCCGTGAGGATGCCCCGACGGACCATCTCCGCCCGAATACGTCTGCCGGCCTTCCG
Source organism: Streptomyces sp. CNB091 (assembly GCF_000377965.1). Lineage (NCBI taxonomy): Bacteria > Bacillati > Actinomycetota > Actinomycetes > Kitasatosporales > Streptomycetaceae > Streptomyces > Streptomyces sp. CNB091. The sequence goes on along the minus strand of NZ_KB898999.1, from coordinate 275,216 downwards.
GTAGGCCACGGACGCGGGCATGACGGCGACGACCCTGCCGTCGGGCGCGGTGCGGGCGTAGCAGTGCTGGAGCCAGGCCAGATCCCCCTCCGCCTTCGAGGGCGTGCCCAGCTCCCAGCGGGAGTCGAGGAGCAGCTCCTCACGGCCCCAGTCCGGACCGGCGGTCGGCGGGTCGCACAGGACGAGGTCGGCACGGAGATCTGACCAGAGGTCCTGACGCAGGGAGTTTCCGGTCTCGATGACCGTGTTCCGGTACCCGGCGAGGTCAGCTCGCGCCTGCGCCAGCTCCGCCACCCCCGGATCGACTTCCTGACCACGCCGTAGAGGGCCCTCGGCGGGGCCGACGGACAGGAGCAGGGTTCCGATACCGCAGGCAGGATCGAAAATGACGGAGTCGCCGGACACGGCCCCCGCGAAGTGCCTTACTGCTTTGACCAGGCGCAGCGAAGTGACCTGATCGGAGCCGACGCGTCGTGAGGAGTCGCGGAAACGCTCCACCAGCTGCTCGACGACCTGGGCCGGCGATTCCCTCGCGGCCAGACCCGTGGCCAGCTCGGCCAGATCCTCGTCCAGTCCGCTTGCGTCGCCGCGAGCCAGGAGGCGGGCGACGCACGTGACACCCGTGATGATGTCGTCGCCGAAGCCACCTCGTAGCGCTTGCCACAGGCGGACGTCGTCCGAGACGTCCGTGCCCTTCTGTTGTCTGGCGAGCCAGGAACGCACTTCGGCGAGAGAGAAGAGCGGCGTGCTCGCTCCGGCATCGGCAGGGGCGGGGAAGTCGCTGTACCGCCGTCGCCAGTTGGAGACGGCGGCCCGGGTCACCCCCGCCAGCCTGGCGATCTCTGCTCCGGTGATCAGCGAGTCGGCGGCTGGTGGAGTTGATTCCTTCATGATTCCACCGTACACGGTATTCGCCTGAGATCCGATGGGTAGTGCGTTGGCGATGTCAACGAGTACGTTTCCGGCGCCGGCGCCGCCGTCCACCTGGCGGCCCTCCCCTCCAGAGAGAGCCGACATGGGCGCCGACGAGGGTCGTGTCCACGGCGTCCGCGAGCCGCCGCCGGTCCTGCCGGAGCGATTCACCGCCACACCGCACCACCCCACAACCAACGACCACTCACAGGTCCGCCGGGCGTCAGGCGTCGCGGTGGCGCAGAACTACGTAGCCGCCGAGCACAGCGGCGGCGGTCCAAGCGACCAGGATGGCGAGCGCCGTGCCGGAGGTGTAGTCGGGGCCGAAGCGGTCGTTGTCGGGTGGTCGGGCGATGCGCATCAGGTGCAGGCCGGCCTGGTCGGGCAGGTACTGCAGGACGGGTTTGAGGGCGGGGACGTTGCCGAGTCCCTGCGAACCGAGGAACAGCAGCGGCAGCAGGAGACTCAACGCGACGGCCGAACTACGCACGATGGCCGTGACTCCCATGGACAGGGCGCAGATCAGAGTCAGGTAGGTGATGGCGCCGGTGAGTGCCGTCGGAATCCCGTCCGACGTGAGTGAGGTGCCGTATGGGCCCAGGATCGCCTGTGCTCCGGCGAAGGTGACGATGACGGTGACGGTCGAGCCGGCGAGGGCGGCCAGCGTGCCGGCGAGTAGTTTGCCGCCGTAGAGCAGCCCGCGTTGGGGCACGGCGGTCAGCGATGCGCGCATCGTCCCGGACGAGTACTCGGAGCCGACGAGCAGGACGCCGAAAGCGACGAGGGCGAGTTGACCGATGGTCACGCTGTACAAGCCGGCGGCCAGTGGGCTGAAATTGACGACGTGCTCGATGTCGCCACGCCAGTTGAACGCGACGAGTGTGCCGATGCCGGTGCTGATCACGAAGGTCAGTAGCAGTGCGAGACGGGTCGACCGCACGGTCCACACCTTGGTCCATTCGGCGGCCAGTACCGCGCGGGGCGAGTTTCCGGTCATCGGTGTTCTCCCGCCGGCTCAGCCCGGTATTCGACCGCGTCGGCCGTCAGTCGTATGAATGCCTCTTCCAGGGACACGCCCTTGCGCGTCACCTCGTGCACCGTTACCGCGTGTGCTGCGACCAGTTCGCCGAACCGCTCTGCCGTGGTGGCCACTTCGAGGCTGCCGTCCGCGTGGTCGGCGGCTGTGATCCCCGCACCGACCAGCACTGCGCGCAACCGTTGCGGTTCGGGTGTGCGTACCCGCACCCCGGCGTTCGTGTGCCGGTCGATGAACGCGGTCATGCCGGTGTCGGCGAGTAGCCGGCCGCGGCCGATGACCACGAGGTGGTCCACGGTGAGCGCCGCCTCGCTCATCAGGTGGCTGGACACGAGGATGGTGCGCCCCAGGAGGGCCAGCTCTCGCATGAGTCCGCGGATCCACAGGATGCCCTCCGGGTCGAGCCCGTTGATCGGCTCGTCCAGGATCAGGACGGCGGGGTCGCCGAGCAGCGCTGCTGCGACCCCCAGTCGCTGACTCATGCCCAGCGAAAGCCTCCCGGCCCGACGGTGCGCGGCGCTCTCCAGGCCGGTCAGCTCGATCACCTCACGCACGCGGCGTGACGGGATCCGGTTGCTGCGGGCCAGACAGCGCAGGTGGTCGAGCGCGGTGCGGCCGGGGTGCACCGCCTTGGCGTCGAGTAGCGCGCCCACCGTGCGCAGCGGGTCGCGCAGCTGCCGGTAGTGGGCACCGTGGATGCGTACCTCGCCGCCCGTCGGGCGGTCCAGGCCCAGCATCATGCGCATCGTGGTGGACTTCCCGGCTCCGTTGGGGCCCAGGAATCCGGTTACCCGGCCGGGCTCCACTCGAAAGGTCAGCCCCTCCACGACGGTGGCTTTCCCGTAGCGCTTGGTCAGGTCGGTGACGTCGATCATGGAGGTGATGGTCGGGCACAACAGGGTGCGGCCGCGTCCGGCTCGGGGTGGACTGCCCTTCGTCCACCCCTGGGTGGAGTACGGCCGTCGACTGCCGACGGCACCCCACTGTGGGTGGAGCGGCGGAGCGGCGGTGTCGGCCGCAGGGTGGAGGTGCCGCGGCGTATCCCCTCGATAGGGTCGAGCGGTGCAAGCAGGTACGGCTGTGGACGACGACCCTCCCCTCCTGGCTCGGCGGTTGAGCCGGCGCCAACGCACAACCATGGACTGCGTGCTCGTGCTCGGCTATGTTGCCGCGCTGTTGTTGTCCGGGCCGGCGGGGGGATCGTCGGCCGCACCGGCGTCCTCGACGCCGGTGTCGTGGGAACGGCTCGTGCTCGTCGCCGCGGCCACGGTGCCTGTCGCCGTACGGTGGGTCTGGCCGGTGCCCGTGTTCGTGGTCGTGCTGGCGGTCACGGCCGTGGCGGTCGCGCGGGACCAGGCGTGGGACCCGTTCCTGTCGGGGGCGTTCGCCCTCTACACCGTCGCCGTCATGGCGCGGCCGCGCCGTTGGTGGCGGCGATGGCTGCCCGGCCTGGCGATCGCCGTGTTGTCGGTCGCCGGCGTGGTCGCGGCCGCGCGGGCCGGCGGAACGGACCGGTGGCACAACGGCCCAGGTCTGCTGCTGCTCGGCTTTGTCGCGCTGCTCGGCTCCTGGGAGCTGGGACGCGCCGTGCGGCAGAGACGTGCCTTCGCCGTGCGGGCGGCCGAGCAGCTCGCGCAGCGCGCCGTCACCGAGGAACGCCTGCGGATCGCCCGCGAGTTGCACGACGTCGTCACCCACAGCATGGGCCTGATCGCGGTCAAGGCCGGCGTCGCCAACCACGTGCTCCACGTCCGGCCGCAGGAGGCGTACGACGCACTGCAGGTCATCGAGCGCACGAGCCGCACCGCGCTGAACGACATGCGCCGGATGCTCGGCGTGCTCCGCGCGTCCGAAGGTGAACGGCAGGTCGCGGCCCTTGGCCCGGCGCCCGGAACCGATGCTCTCGCCGAGCTGGTCCGGCAGGCCGGCGCGCGGTTGGCCGTGCGCGGTGTCGAAAATCTTCCAGACGCCATCGCGCTGGCCGTCTATCGGATCGTGCAGGAGGCGCTGACCAACGTCGCCAAGCACACCGCTCCCGCGACCCGTTGCCGCGTGGAGGTCGAAGCGAACGGCCGCGAGGTCCGGCTCGATATCGTCGACGACGGCGCCGGCCGGGCGAGCCCCGCGATGCCACCGGGCGGACACGGCATCGTCGGCATGCGTGAACGCGTCGCCGTCCATGGCGGGACCCTTACCGCAGGACCGTGTCCGACGGGCGGCTTCGCGGTCCGGGCGATACTGCCATACGAGGAGAACGCTTGACCCGGCCCGGTGATCTACCCGACAACGCGATACGCGTGCTGATCGCGGACGACCAGGCGCTGTTGCGCGGCAGCCTGCGGGTGCTCGTCGACACCGAGCCCGGCCTGACGACCACGTCGGAGGCTGCCACCGGGGCCGAGGCCGTGCGGCTTGCCCGGCGGGATCCCCCGGACGTGGTCCTGATGGACGTGCGCATGCCCGAGATGGACGGCATCGAGGCGACCCGGCTGATCTGCGGCTCCCCCGAGACCGCGAACGTCAAGGTGCTGATCCTGACGATGTTCGACCTGGACGAGTACGTCTACGCCGCCCTACGAGCCGGCGCCAGTGGCTTCCTGCTCAAGGACACGCCACCAGGCGAGCTGCTCGCGGCGATCCGGCTCCTCGCCGCCGGTGACGCACTTCTGGCGCCGGCGGTGACGCGGCGCCTGATCGCGGAGTTCGCCCGTCGCCCAGAGCCCTCGCGACCGCGGAGTCCCACCCTGGACGGCGTCACCGCGCGCGAACGCGAGGTCCTCACCCTCATCGCCCGCGGCCTCTCCAACACCGAAATCGCCGGACAGCTCTTTCTCGGCGTTGCCACCGTCAAGACCCACGTCAACCACCTGCTCGGCAAGCTCGCCGCGCGCGATCGCGCCCAGCTGGTGATCGCCGCGTACGAGAGCGGCCTGGTGACGGCGGCAGCCCCGCCGTCCGGTGGCTGAGAGTCGTCGTCGGGCGGAGGACTGACCACCACGGATGCAGGTAACACCCACAGGAGAAGGAGGCAGCGAATGACGCGGCTGAAGCGGGGATCGGGACGGTTGTACGGCGTGATGCTCACGCTGGCGGCAGTGGTCCTGCTCGTGGACCAACTCACCAAGATCTGGGCGGTCTCCGCACTGTCCACCGGCGAGAGCGTCACCGCGATCCCGACTCTGGTCCGTTTCCGGCTGTTGTACAACGCCGGCGCCGCGTTCTCCATCGGCTCCGGCGCGACATGGGTGTTCACCCTGGCGACGGCGGGCGCAGTGGTCGGCATCCTCTATGCCGCACGCCGACTGACCTCACGTCGGTGGGCGCTGGTGCTGGGCACGCTACTCGGCGGCACGATGTCCCACTTGGGCGACAGGCTCTTCCGCGCGCCCGGCTTCGCCCGCGGGCATGTCGTGGACTTCATCGACTACGGCCCGTTCGTGGGGAACGTCGCCGACATCGCACTCTTCTGCGGATGCGCCGCGCTGACGCTGCTCTGCCTACGTGGTGTGCCGCTCGCCAAGACACCAGGCGAAGAGCCCTGCCCTGACGTGTCTACGGCAACGTCTGACTCGACACAGCCTGACGACTGAACCTCTGCGCCGTCTCGGAAGGCAGCACGCGAACCGATGTCCGTTTCGCGCCTGCCGGGGCTTCTGCGCACGGCTGCCACCTGGCGCTACCGCTGCCACCCGCGCCTGACACAGCACCAATGAGAGCCCGAAGCCGTAAGGGGTGATTTCGGGCGCCCACTTCGACAGTACGAGCCCGTGCTCACGCCAGGAGGGCGCGGTCGGTCAAGCACGCCGTGGACGCGTCCCCGGCCCAGCACAGCATGGCCGGCCACCGCCCTGTACGCCGACCTCGCCCCGCGCCTGCACTTCGTCCACGCGGACGTCGTCACCCACCTCCGCGCGAACCCGGGCGCCTACGACGTGCTGTACAGCCACTTCGGGGCGGTGGACTTCACCGACCCCCACGAGCTGCTCCCGGCCGCCGCTGACGCGCTCCGCCCCGGTGGGCGCCTGGTCTTCTCCACCCTCGCCCACTACCTGTCCGGCAAGCCCGCGCAGCCGGACGTCACGGCCGCCGAGGTGCCGGCGAAGACCCCGGAGGGTGAGAGCGCCACGATGTACCGGTGGGTGCTGCAAGAGCACGTGTGGATCAAGGTCCTGGACCAGGCCGGGTTCACCGGCATCCGCGTCGAGGAGCTGCCCGCCGGCGACGGCCCCCGGCCCGCCGCCCCCCTCCTCGTCACACCGAGTGCCCCGCCACCTGAGACCGGGCCGGGGAATGCCGCTGCCCCGGGCCGAGTCGCTCTCCGTGGAGAAGGCACCGCAGGCAGCACGCCGTACCACTACTCGGCGAGCCGTGGCCCGGAGTCCCCGCACGCAGACGCGGTGCCGGCCAACGGGCCGACGCTTGCTGGCTCCCGATGGCCAAGGGCCTCACGCCCCACGGAATGCGTCACGGGCTGCGGCGAAGTCCGGGCTGCGCGAGACACCCGGATTTCCGATCGCAGGGGTGAAATTCGGGCCTGACCCGCACGGCGCTGCTGGAAGTTGCTTCTCGGATCATGGGGACCACCTCTTGAGCCTCGGATGCAGAGAGGGAATGCGTAACCACGGACATACGGCCCTAATATGAGGGCCGCCTCGGCCGTTCGAGACTTGCTTGGCCGCCTGTCTCGGACGGCCGAGCGCCTTTCCGTGCGAGCCCGCCCGACGGTAAACGACTCGGCGGAGTGGCACCCGGGTGCCATACGATTGCGGCGGCTTGCAGAGCTGGCCGTCACCAAGCGTGACACGGTTGATCGACCTTGCGCGGTCGCGCCTGCTGCACTCTCCCGACTTCGGCCCGCCGTGGCACTGCCGCCGGCGCCAAACGTACGAAATGGAGCATCCAAGGATGGCTCGACACCTGGTAACCAGCGCGCTTCCCTACATCAACGGGATCAAGCACCTGGGCAACATGGTCGGGTCGATGCTTCCGGCGGATGTGTACTCCCGGTACCTCCGCCAGCGCGGCCACGATGTCCTGTACATCTGCGCCACCGATGAGCACGGGACACCGGCCGAGCTGGCCGCCAAGGCGGCCGGACTGTCGGTGGCGGAGTTCTGCGTTCAGGCTCACGACGCGCAGAAGGCCGTGTACGAAGGCTTCCAGCTGGCCTTCGACTACTTCGGCCGCAGCTCCTCGCAGCAGAACGCCGAGATCACGCAGCACTTCGCGCGGAAGCTGCGGGAGAACGGCTTCATCGAGGAGCGGGCGATCAGCCAGGTGTACTCCCCGGTCGACGGCCGCTTCCTCCCCGACCGGTACGTCGAGGGGACCTGCCCGCACTGTGGTTACGACAAGGCGCGTGGCGACCAGTGCGAGAACTGCACGCGCGTCCTGGACCCGACCGACCTGCTTGACCCGCGCTCGGCGATCAGCGGCTCCACGGAGCTGGAGGTCCGCGAGACCAAGCACCTCTTCCTGCTCCAGTCGAAGCTGCAGCACGAGGTCGAGGCGTGGGTGGCGCGGCACGAGGCCGACTGGCCGCAGCTGTCCTCCTCCATCGCCCGCAAGTGGCTGACCGAGGGCCTGCACGACCGGGCGATCACTCGCGACCTGGACTGGGGGGTGCCGGTCCCGGCGGACACCTGGCCGGAGCTGGCGGCCGAGGGCAAGGTCTTCTACGTCTGGTTCGACGCCCCGATCGAGTACATCGGCGCGACGAAGGAGTGGGCGGACGCCGCCCCGGACAGCGAGAGGCGCGACTGGAAGTCCTGGTGGTACGAGGCCGACGACACGGTCCGCTACACCCAGTTCATGGCCAAGGACAACGTCCCGTTCCACACGGTGATGTTCCCCGCCACCGAGCTGGGTGTCCGCGAACCGTGGAAGAAGGTCGATGTCGTCAAGGGCTTCAACTGGCTGACGTACTACGGCGGCAAGTTCTCCACCTCCCAGCAGCGCGGCATCTTCACCGACGCCGCGCTGGAAACACTGCCAGCCGACTACTGGCGCTACTTCCTGATCGCCAACGCCCCCGAGTCCGACGACTCCTCCTTCACCTGGGAGCACTTCGCGGCTACGGTCAACAAGGACCTGGCCGACACCCTCGGCAACTTCGTCAACCGCGTCCTGTCCTTCTCCCGCAAGCGCTTCGGCGACGAGGCCCCTGCGGGCAACGCGGCAGGCGAGCCGGAGACACGGCTGGGCGAGGAGATCGCCCACCTCCTCGCCGAGTACGAGGAGCACATGGACGCCCTCCAGTACCGCAAGGCTGGGGCGGCGCTCAGGGCCCTGTGGTCGGCGGGCAACTCCTACCTGGAGGAGAAGGCCCCCTGGCTGGAGATCAAGACCGACCCCGAGGGCGCGGCCCTGACCCTGCGCACGGCGATGAACCTCATCCACCTGTACGCGATCGTCTCCGAACCCTTCATCCCGGCCTCGGCGGCCGCCATGCGGGGCGCCTTCGCCCTGACCGCCGACACCCCGACCTGGGTGACGGCCGAAGAGGCGAAGTCCCTGGCCTCGGTCCCGGCCGGCACCCCGTTCACGGTCCCGCCGGTGCTCTTCGCGAAGATCTCCGAGGAGGACCTGGAGTCGTACCGCACCCGCTTCGGCGGCGCCGACGCCTGACGGTGCCTCTCGTGCCCCTACCGACCCCAGGGCCTCGGCGTACTCGCGTTGCGTCCAGTTTGTGATCACCCGAGGTCGAGGAGTGTGAGGGGCCATCGGGGATCCCGGGCGTTGCGTCGCAGACCCGCGACGCAACGTTGGAGCACAAAAGTTCCTTAAAGCGGGTCGCCGCAACTCCTACAGGTGCCTTCGCCATCGTCGTACATAACGCCGCAGCAGTAGGTGGGGCCGCCGCTGACTTCAAAACAAGCGCTGCACATCTGAGACTCGTCGTCCCAGTCAGTCGCGTTCTCGACGGGGTCGTCACACCCTGTACATACAAGCGCTGTCACCGCGCGGCACCCCAGCAATCGGAGGAGGTAAACGGGGAGCAGTAATCGCTGTCGTGTCGCTCGGAATAGTCGCTCATGTTGGCTGTCGGCCTACCACAGTTCGGACACGTGGGGTGTTCACCCGGACATGTGCGATTGTTGTGCCCATCAAGTCCACATACCCTGCATGCCATGACGACAGAGTAGATGACCCTCAGCCGTCGACCCAGGGCTTTGGCAGAAACTGGATAGCGTCCGGTTTGTGATTATGTGAGGCCGAGGAACGCGAGGAGTCGGCAGGCGTTGCGTGCGTTGCGGCGAAGGCCGACGGCCATGCCCTTGACGCCGCCCTGGGGTGCATTGCCTGTCCGCAGTTGGGAGGCGTCCTCGGCGAAGGCTCGATCTTCCAGCGGTCCCGGACCAGCTGAGCGAGCCGGGCGGGGGCGGCCTGTTCCGCGGTCAGGCTGGTCACCGCGTAGACGGTGGTGATGGTCTTGCCGTTCTTGCGGTCGGTGCGGCGGCGCTTGACTTGGACGGCCTGGCAGGCGCCGAGAAAGAGCAGGCTGATCACGATGGCGACCTTGATTCGGTGGTTCTCCACGCGGCCGTGGCCGCAGTCGCGCGTGCGGCCTTGGAGCGGGATGCCCTTCCAGGGAAGGGACTTCAGCTGCTTGCGCAGTTTCTTCTGATTGCCCTGACGATGGCGATGTAATGGGCCCGGCGGCCCAGAAGGTAGCCGGCGGGCTCGCGCTGGGTGTGCAGTGCGTCGCTGGTGACGACCGTCCCGGCCAGGTCGGCGACGGAAGCCAGCAGCAGCTGGAAGCAGGTGGTCTCGCTGGTCTTCTCGCCGACGTCGAGCTGGGCCAGGACCAGGCCGGTGTTGTGCTCCACCGCCGCAGGAAGGCACGTCGTCGTGGAGCTTCGCCGAATGGCTCCACCGCTGCCTGATCGGCGACGACACGGCCGGCCCAACAGCTCAGTTTTCTGTAACATCTCCCGATGCCGCCCGACGAATGCGCGAGCCTTGGTGCAGCCCGGACCGCGGCATTGGGTAGTGAACAGGAGCGGCACCCTGCACTAGTCACAACACAGCAGCCCGGGGGCTCTCTTAGTTGTCGAGCACTTGCCGGAGGGCGTCCCGACGCAGGCGCGTTTCCGGATCGGCGACATCCCTGTTGAAACGGACACCCTCGGCGATCAGGACGTCTGTAGGCGTGTCCGTACGCGTCTGATCGGGCCACTGGAAGCCTTGGCTGACGCGTCCTGCCGCATTGAGCACGCGCCAGGGGTTGGGGCATTGGCCGCAGGCGGCCAGATGGGTGCCGACCGGGACGGCATGGCTGCCGATCACCGCGGCTACGTCTCCGTAAGTGGTCCACCGTCCGGCGGGGACGGCGCCCAGCAGGGTGTGCAGCACCGTCCAGTCCTTGCGGGTGCCGTTGAGCTGCCTGGCCAGACCTGTGAGGTCGATCCCCGCCAGGGTGGCCCATTCTTCGGGGTCGACATCGGCGGGCACATGGTTGGTGTCGACGTCCCACCACGTCGTTCCCTGTATGCCGTCGGCGGTGCGACCTGTCACGCTCGTGAAGATGTGGTTGGCGAGCCCGGTTGGTGAATAGGACGCGTCATCGGCGTCCCAGATCAGTGGCTTGGCGGTGTTGTTGTTCCAGGTGACCGTTGCTCGGCTGATGTCCTCTTCCACCCACGCGTGGATGGCGTTGCGGATGGGTTCCGGCACGCCGTGACGCGGCGTCATCCGGAGCCTGGTTCCGTCCGGCAGCAGGCCCGCGCCGACGAGGACGTGCACGGCGTTGCGCGAGCGTGAGCGTTCCTGCAGCTTCTTGGCCGCCGCCTCGCCTTCGACCCGGGCTGGGGCAAGCGTGAACTCCTCGACCTCCGGGGTCGGATAGACCTTGGTGAACCCGGCGACGAGGTGTCCTTCCACCCGCCACAGGCCGACCTGGACGAGGTCAATGTCGATACCCATTTCCGAAAGCCAGACGACGGAGTGGGTGACCTGCTTGGGGAAGTCGGCGGCGATGATCACCTGCCGGGGACGCTGGAGCAGTTCCGGGCTCCACTCCCCGTCCACGTGGTCGAGCAGGAGCTGCCTGCACGCGTCGATGTCGAGGGCTTGCCCTCTACGCGACAGGAAGCCACGGTGCGCCTGGGTGAGGGTGTCGAGGTCGAACCGGGACACCAGAGCGGCGTAGGTGATCGCCTGAAGGTGTACATCCCGGTCGGCCGTCCCTCGCTTCAGCTCCACCACCACGAGGCGCCCGGTCGCATCCAGTCCGAGCACGTCCAGCCGGTCGCGGGCCGGCACTCCGTCGGTGTCGGCCCACCGGTCGTACTCGGAGGTGATCACGAGCACCGACTCCCCGAGCACCTGAGGATGGGCGATCACCCACTCCTGGAGGTGCTGTCGCTCCAGCAGGCTCTCGGCGGCGAGCCCGGTGCGCGATATCGGCGTGGCCGTCCGGCCGTCGACGGTGAACAGATGATCCACGGTGCCCCCTCGTGCGCCCGGCGCGGTGCGTCGGACGCCCAGAGCGTACGCGGACGGGACCGCCCCCGGGAGCTGTCTCGCCGAATCATCGAAACGCCGAACCACTTCGGGAGCCGATGGGAGCCGGGTTCCGAGATTGGCTCCCAAACGGCTCCCAAGACGCCCCCGGAAACCACTCAGGGGCCTGATCCACTAAGTGGATCAGGCCCCTGACCTGGTGTTTCAGCTGTCGGGGTGGCGGGATTTGAACCCACGACCTCTTCGTCCCGAACGAAGCGCGCTGCCAAGCTGCGCTACACCCCGATGTCCACCGGACTCCCGGCGACATCGATTACTTTAGCCCACCGGCGGCCGGAGGCGAAATCCGGTTTCTCCGGTGCTGGAACCGCCCCGCCACGTTCGGCCGTAGGTGGTCCGCGGTGGTGATCAGGACGCCCAGGGCGGCGAAGAGGAGGCCGAGGGCGATGGCCTGGATGAAGGTCCCGGCGTAGCCGTACGTGTCGACCTCGAGGAACGGGTACGGGTAGCGGGCCGGGGCGTCGGGGGAGAGCAGGGCTCCGCGGGTCAGGACGAGGGCCAGGTAGGCCGCGGGGGCGGACAGCCAGAGGGGGATGTGGGCCAGGCGCAGCGTGCGGGGGGCGGTCAGCAGGAGCCAGTCCGCGGCGACGGCCGAGGGGGTCACCGTGTGGAGCAGGAGGCTCGCGGTGGTGGACCAGTCGGCCCCCGTGTCCGGACCGGCGCGGGAGGCGCTCATCGGGGAGCCGCCGTGGTTCACCAGCACCAGGTGGTACATCAGGGCGGTGACCGCGGCGAGCAGAAGCACCCCGCCCGACAGCCTCGGCGACAGCGGTGGCCCGCCCCGCCAGGAACGTACGGCCGACCAGCCGAAGGCGCCCGCGATCAGGAGGTTCGACAGGACCGTGAAGTGGATCAGCGTCGGTGACGCGTAGCCGGTCGCCAGGGCGATGACCGGGCCCGTGGCCGCCGCCCCGCACGCGCTTGCGCGCAGGGCCGTGGCCCAGGGGCGGCGGGGCGCTGGGGGGACCGGGAGCACCTCTGCCGCCCGGGGGCGGGGGAGCAGGGCGGTCCGGGGCGGGGTCATGATTCGTACCGTAAGCGGGTGGGAAGACCCCCGCGATTCGTCCGCCCGCCGTGCGTGCCCCTCGCTCGGACGCCTCGGCGCGTCAGCGCCCTGGACCCGCCGACGCCTCGGCGTCAGCGCCCTGGACCCGCCCCGTGCGCGCTGGTCCCGCCCCGGCCCCGCCTCGCGTGCCCTGGTCCCGTCCTACCCCCGCCCCGCGTCCGTCGCGCGCTGCCCCCGCGTCCGTCGCGCGCTGTGGGCCCGCCCCGCCCCGCGCCCGCTCAGGCCTTCGGCGTCAGCGTCAGCAGGGTGACCTCGGGCGGGCAGGCGAAGCGGACCGGGGTGTAGCGGTTGGTGCCGCAGCCCGCGGAGACGTGGAGGTAGGCGCGCCGGTCGCCGACCGTGTGGCTGGACAGGCCCTTGACCCGGTCGGTGTCCAGGTCGCAGTTGGTGACCAGCGCCCCGTAGAACGGGATGCACAGCTGTCCGCCGTGCGTGTGGCCCGCCAGGATCAGGGGGTAGCCGTCGGCCGTGAAGGCGTCCAGGGAGCGCAGGTACGGGGCGTGGACCACGCCGATGGAGAGGTCGGCGCCGCTCACGGGGCCGCCCTGGACCTCGGCGTAACGGTCCCGCTTGATGTGCGGGTCGTCCAGACCGGTGAACGCCAGCTCCAGGCCGTCGAGCTTGAGCCGGCCCCGCGTGTTCGACAGGTTCAGCCAGCCCGCCTCGTCGAAGGCGTCACGCATCGGCTCCCACGGGTTGTGGACGACGCCGACCGCGGGGGCGTTGCCGTTGAGGCCGTGCTTGCCCCGGGCCTTCTCCAGGAGGTAGCGGGCGGGGTTGCGGAGCTTGGGGCCGTAGTAGTCGTTGGAGCCGAAGACGTACACCCCCGGGAACTCCATCAGCGGGCCGAGCGCGTCGAGCACCTCGGGCACGGCCTTCGGATCGGAGAGGTTGTCGCCGGTGTTCACGACGAAGTCGGGGCGCAGGCCGGCGAGCGACTGGAGCCAGGCGCGCTTCTTGCCCTGGCCGCTCACCATGTGGATGTCGGAGACCTGGAGCACGCGCAACGGACGCGCCCCGGGCGGGAGTACGGGAACGGTGACTCGTCGCAGGCGGAACGAGCGGGCCTCGAACCCGGCGGCATAGGCGAGTCCGGCGGCGCCGACCGCCGCGCCGACTGCCGTGACTTTCAGGGGTACTCCGTAGCGTGCGCGCATGTGCCCATCGTCGCAGAAGCGGAACCGTGAGCGGAAAACCGGTGGGGCGGCCGGAAAACCGGTGGGCGGCTCCGGCCCCGTACCTGTCACAATCGCGGCATGACCACGCTCAAGTCCAAGCTCAAGGAAGACCTCCACACGGCCATGAAGGCGCGTGACGAGCTGACCTCGTCCACCCTTCGGCTCACCCTCACCGCGATCACCAAGGAAGAGGTCAGCGGCACGTCGGCGCGCGAGCTCTCCGACGACGAGGTGCAGAAGGTGATCGCCAAGGAGGCGAAGAAGCGCCGTGAGGCGGCCGAGGCCTTCGCCCAGGGCGGCCGGACCGAGCAGGCCGAGCGGGAGAAGGCGGAGGGCGAGCTCCTCGACGGCTATCTGCCCCAGCAGCTCTCCGACTACGAGCTGAACGCGATCGTGGCGTCCGCCGTCGAGGAGGCGAAGGCCGCCGGGGCCGAGGGGCCGCGTGCGATGGGCGCCGTCATGAAGATCGTCAACCCGAAGGTCGCCGGGCTCGCCGAGGGCGGCCGGGTCGCCGCCGCGGTGAAAAAGCTCCTCGCCGGCTGAGGCACACGCGGAGAAGACGGAGAAGACGGAGAAAAGGGTGGGCGCCCCGGTCCTCGACCGGGGCGCCCACCCTTTTCCTGTCTGTACGAGTGCGGGAGACAGGGATACGGATACGGGTCAGGGGCCGTTCTGGCCTCGCCCGCCGCCACCGCCGCCGCCCGGTCCGCCGATCACGCCGTCCGGGAGTTCGATGCCGGGGAACCGGTTGCCGTCGTCGTCGGGCTTGGCGTCGTCGCGGTCCTCGTCGTCGCGGTTGCGATCCCGGTCCCGGTCGCCCTTCTCCTTGTCCTTCTTCTCCTTGCCCCGGGGGACGGCGACCTGGTTGAACCCGGGAGTCTCCGCCGCGTCCAGGGCTCCGGTCATCGCGATGCGCCAGATCGGACCGGGCAGGCAGCCGCCGCAGACCTTGTCGTAGTACTGGCCGCCGATGGTGACACCGAACATCGAGCTCTTGTCGCCGACGTCGTCACCGACCCACACCGCGGTGGAGAGGTTCGGCGTGTACCCGACGAACCAGGCGTCCTTGCGGTCGTTGGTCGTACCGGTCTTGCCCGCGTTGTCCCGGTCGCTGAGTCCGGCCTGCGTACCGGTGCCGTCCTCCACGACGCCCTTGAGCATCTGGTTGATCGTGTCCGCGGTCTTCTCGCTCATCGCCCGCGAGCAGGACGTCTTCGGGACGGGGACCTTCTTGCCCTGCGGGTCCTTGATGGACTTGATGGCGATCGGCGTGCAGTACGTGCCCCGGTTGGCGAACGCGGCGTAGGCACCGGCCATGGAGAGCGGGGTGCTCACCTCGCCGCCGAGGGTGATCGAGGGGTACTCGTCGATCTTCTTGCCGTCGCCGCGCTCGTAGCCGAGCTTCTTGGCCATCTCCACGGTCTCGCAGAGGCCGGCCTTCTGCTCCAGCAGCGCGAAGTAGGTGTTGATGGACTTGCCGAGCGCGCTCGTCATGTCCCACGTGCCCTTTTCGGACTTCAGCTCGTTCACGAGATCCCAGTCATCGTAACCGGCCGGGGAGCCGGCGCAGTTCCGGAAGTCCTGTTCCTTCACCGTCAGCTTCCAGTCCGTCGTGAACGTCGTGGCCGGACTGATGCCCTTCTCCAGCGCCGCCGCGGCGGTGAACGGCTTGAACGTGGAGCCGACCTGGAATCCGTACGTGCTGCCGCCCATCTTGTTGCTGACGGCGAGGTTGAGCACGGTCTCGTTCTGCTTCTGGTCCAGGCCGTACGGGCGGGACTGGCCCATGGAGAGGATCTCGCCCTTGCCCGGCCGGACCTGCACCACGGACGCCGCGAACTTGTCGTCCTTGTTGACCCTCGCGGTGGCGGCCTCGTTGGCGGCCTTCTGGGCGCGCGGGTCCAGCGTGGTCCGGATGGTCAGACCGCCGAGGTTCCAGAGCTTGGCCCGGTCCTCGTCGGTCTTGCCGAAGGCGGGGTCGGTGAGGATCGTCTTGCGGACGTAGTCGCAGAAGAAGCCGGAGCCGCTGACGGCGGTGATGCAGCCGTTCTTCGGCCGGGAGACCTTCAGCTTGATGGGCGACTTCATCGCCTTGTCGGCTTCGGCCTGCGAGATGGTCTTGACCGCGGCCATCCGTGCCAGCACGATGTTGCGGCGCTTGGTCGCTTCCTCCGAGTCGTTGACCGGGTCGTAGCGGCTCGGCGACTGCACGAGTCCGGCGAGCAGCGCGGCCTCCTCCAGCTTGAGGTCCTTGGCGCGCTTGGAGAAGTAACGCTGGGAGGCGGCCTCGACGCCGTACGCCTGCTGGCCGAAGAACGTGATGTTGAGGTAGTTCTCCAGGATCTTCTTCTTGCCGAGCTCCTCCTCGACCTGGATCGCGTACTTCAGCTCGCGGACCTTGCGGCCGAGCGTCTGCTGCGTGGCCTCGGCGACCTTCTCCGGGTCGTCGCCCGCCTCCTCGACGAAGACGTTCTTCACGTACTGCTGGGTGAGGGTCGACGCGCCCTGCGCCGCCCCGCCCGCCTGCACGTTGCGGTTCATCGCGCGGAGGATGCCCTTGAGGTCGACCGCGCCGTGCTCGTAGAAGCGGGAGTCCTCGATCGCGATGATCGCGTCCTGCATGTACGGCGAGATGTCCTTGAGCGGGACGACCGTGCGGTCGCGGGAGTAGACCGTGGCGATGGTGCCGCCGTCGCGGTCCTGGATCGTGGTCCGCTGACTGAGCGGTGGAGTTTTGAGGTTGGAGGGGATCTCGTCGAATCCTTCGACCGTCCCCTTGGCGGCGAGCCCCAGCGCTCCGGCTGCGGGCAGCGCGATGCCTGCCAGGACAGCTCCGGAGAGCGCGGCGACACCGAGGAACTTGGCGGCCTGCTGGGTCGTGGTGAGACCCCCGCCCGAGCGCTTCTTTGGCATAGGGGGCAGCCTAATCCGTAGTGATGAACGTGTCGCAGGAGCAGGGGCCTATCGGAGCGTTCGGGTACCGGACCGTGACATCCGGACGGGTGCGCCGTGGCGTCCGGACGGGCCCGCCGTGACGTCCGAACGGGTCGGGCCCCTGCCTCACGGGTGAGAGCGTGTCGGGCTTCGCGGCGCGGGCGCGCGGGCGCGGACCGCCTACGTTCTCATTCGCCGGACAGACGGAGAGGCCTTGGCCTAAGCTGCTCCCAACTGTCACAGCAGACCGGTTCCGTATCAAGCCCCCTGCAACCCCATGCGCATCTTCTGGTCATTCTTCACCCGGCGGATGAGCAACCGCATCGCTCTTCACGTGACCATCGAGGTGCACCCGAATTCGCCCCGTATGTCGCGAGAAGTCCCTTGCGATTTGAATGCACTGTCCCCTTTTCGCGGAGATAGTCGCGCATGTCCTCGGGTCACTCCCCTGGGTGATCTGCCGCATACGCATAGTCCGTTCGGACCATTCAAGATTGGGCCCGAAGGGGGTGTTGTGCTGTC
The DNA here is from genome assembly GCF_000377965.1 of Streptomyces sp. CNB091. Taxonomy (NCBI): domain Bacteria; kingdom Bacillati; phylum Actinomycetota; class Actinomycetes; order Kitasatosporales; family Streptomycetaceae; genus Streptomyces; species Streptomyces sp. CNB091. Next base: position 258,043 of record NZ_KB898999.1, on the reverse strand, counting down.
CCCACCTTCCGTAACGTCCTCAACTGGCAGCGGTGAATATGCCGTTACCGCCGTGGGGGAGCCTCGATTCGGGAGAGGACGGCGCCGGGATGGGCTGGGTAACCGACTGGAGTGCGCAGGCAGCCTGCCGCACTACCGATCCGGATGAACTATTCGTACAAGGGGCAGCGCAGAACAGGGCCAAGGCGGTGTGCACCGGATGTCCGGTGCGGACCGAGTGCCTGGCCGATGCGCTCGACCATCGCGTCGAATTCGGCGTGTGGGGTGGAATGACGGAGAGGGAGCGCCGCGCACTGCTGCGGCGCCGGCCCACCGTCACGTCCTGGCGCCGACTGCTGGAGACCGCGCGCAGCGAGTACGAGCGGTCCACCGGTGTTCTGCCGGGGGTCATGGGGCTGGAGGACGAGGAGCAGCTGCACGAGACGTACGCGGCCGTCGGGTAGGCGTCGGCACGGCTCAGTCGGCCTGTGTATGCCATCAGGCCCGGTGGGTGGTGTGTAGCGCCGCTCCGGCAGAGGTCGGTCGGGGTGTCTACGGCGCTCCGGCAGGGGTCAGGGGGTCTACGCCGCTCCGGCAGGGGTCGGGGTGGAACCGTCCGCCAGGCGGTCGCCGATGGCCCGGAGGCCGTTCAGGTCGTGTACGTCGCCGGGCAGCGCTGCCACGGCCGTCACCGGCACCTCGGGGTGCAGCGCGGTGAAGCGGTCGCGGGTGCGGTGCTCGCGGGCGACGACCTGCATGCGCTCGGCGTGCAGACGCAGCAGACCCGCCGTCAGTTCCTCGACGCCCACGGCCTCGTCGGCGGTCGCGTCAGCGTCGGCGGTCGCGTCAGCAGAGCCGGGCGCGTCCGCGGGGCTCGTCGCGTCGTCAGGGGTGTTCGCGGATGTCGCGATGTTCTCTTGGGGCGGCTCGTTCTCCGTCGTGTCCTGGTGCTCGGCTGCGGGCTCGGGGCCGGACGCCTGCCCGGCCTCGGGGGAGAGGGGCGGCTCGGTCGGTCCGGAAGCGATGACCGCCGGGTCGGGGGCTTCCTGGTCACCAAGGCCAGCTTTCCCGGCCCGCTGATCCACAATGCGGGTGTCGTCAAGATTTTCCGCGGCGGCCAGTGCCTGCTCGGCGGAGAGCCGCCAAGCCTCGCTGCCGTGCACGCGGTTGAGGACCAGACCGGCCAGCGGCATCTTCTCGGCGGCCAGCCGCTCCACGAAATAGGCCGCCTCGCGCAGCGCGTCCTGCTCCGGCGTCGCCACCACGAGAAAGGCCGTGCCGGGCGCCTGGAGCAGCTTGTACGTGGCGTCCGCGCGGCTGCGGAAGCCGCCGAACATGGTGTCCATCGCGGCGACGAACGTCTGGACGTCCCGCAGGAACTGACCCCCGAGCAGCTTGCCCAGCGTTCCGCTCATCATCGACATGCCGACATTGAGGAACTTCATCCCGGCCCGGCCGCCCACCTTCGCGGGCGCCATCAGCAGCCGGATGAACTTCCCGTCGAGGAACGATCCGAGCCGCTTCGGCGCGTCCAGGAAGTCCAGCGCGGAGCGCGAGGGAGGGGTGTCGACGATGATCAGGTCCCACTCGTCGCGCGCCCGCAACTGCCCGAGCTTCTCCATCGCCATGTACTCCTGCGTACCGGCGAACCCGGCCGACAGGGACTGGTAGAAGGGATTCTCCAGGATCGCCCTGGCCCGTTCGGGGTCCGCGTGGGCCTCGACGGTCTCGTCGAAGGTCCGCTTCATGTCCAGCATCATGGCGTGCAGTTCGCCCTGGCCGTCGATGCCGTCGACCCGCCTCGGCACGTTGTCCAGCCGGTCGATGCCCATGGACTGGGCGAGCCGGCGGGCCGGGTCGATGGTGAGGACGACGGCCTTCCGGCCGCGCTCGGCGGCCCGTACGCCCAGGGCGGCGGCGGTCGTGGTCTTGCCGACCCCGCCGGAGCCGCAGCACACGACGATCCGGATGCCCGGGTCGTCCAGCAGCGCGTCCGTGTCCAGCCCCGCCACGGGCCGGCCCCCACCGGCTGTGTTCGCCGTCATGCCTCTCCCTCTTCCCCCGCGCCCTGCTTACGGAGCTCCGTGGCCAGGTCGTGCAGCGCGGCGAGGTCCACCCCGTCGCCGATCAGCGGGAGCTCCGCCGTCGGCAGGCCGAGGCCGGCCAGCACCGCGCGCTGCTCCCGCTCCAGGCCGACCCGCTCGGCGTGCTCGGCCGCCTGCTCGACCAGGGGCCGTACGAGCGCCGCGGAACCGGTCACTCCGGCCCGGGTCAGCGCCTTGGCGATCTCCTTGCGGCGGCCGCCCGCGGCGGTGCGCAGGGCGTCCTCGTCGAGCAGATGCGGGCGGACCATGTTCACGTAGACGCTGCCCACGGGCAGTTCGGCGGCGCGCAGCTCGGCGATGCCGTCCGCGGTCTCCTGGACCGGCATCTCCTCCAGGAGGGTCACCAGGTGGACCGCGGTCTGCGGGGACTTCAGGACCCGCATCACGGCCTGGGCCTGGTTGTGTATGGGGCCGATCCGGGCCAGCCCGGCGACCTCGTCGTTGACGTTCAGGAAGCGGGTGATCCGGCCGGTCGGCGGGGCGTCCATGATCACGTGGTCGTAGACGAACCGGCCCTGCTTGTCCTTGCGGCGTACGGCTTCGCACGCCTTGCCGGTCAGCAGGACGTCCCGGACGCCGGGCGCGATGGTGGTGGCGAAGTCGATCGCGCCGAGCTTCTTCAGCGCCCGGCCGGCGCTGCCGAGCTTGTAGAACATCTGGAGGTAGTCGAGGAGCGCGCGTTCGGCGTCGATCGCCAGCGCGTACACCTCGCCGCCGCCCGGCGCGACGGCGATCTTGCGCTCCTCGTAGGGGAGCGCCTCGGAACCGAAGAGCTGGGCGATGCCCTGTCTGCCCTCGACCTCGACGAGGAGGGTGCGCCTGCCCTCGGTCGCGAGGGCGAGCGCGAGGGCGGCGGCGACCGTGGTCTTACCGGTGCCGCCCTTGCCGCTGACGACCTGGAACCTGCTCACGTATTCGAGCCTAACCAGTCCGGCCCCGGGCTACGCACGGGACCGTACATGCCAGGCGTTACAGTCGGGCCCATGACCAAGTGGGAATACGCGACCGTGCCGCTTCTCGTGCACGCGACCAAGCAGATTCTGGACACCTGGGGCGAGGACGGCTGGGAGCTGGTCCAGGTCGTTCCCGGCCCGAACAACCCCGAGCAGCTCGTGGCCTACCTGAAGCGGGAGAAGGCGTAGTGGCGGGCGCCGTCGAGGCGCGGCTCGCCGAGCTCGGCCTGACCCTGCCCGCCGTCGTGCCGCCGCTGGCCTCGTACCAGCCGGCCGTGCGGTCCGGGGCGTACGTGTACACCTCGGGCCAGCTGCCGATGGTGGACGGCAAGCTCGCCGTCACCGGCAAGGTCGGCGCCGAGGTCACGCCGGACGAGGCGAAGGAGCTCGCGAAGACCTGCGCGCTCAACGCCCTGGCCGCCGTGAAGTCGGTCGCCGGCGATCTGGACCGGATCAAGCGCGTCGTGAAGGTCGTGGGCTTCGTCGCCTCGGCCTCCGACTTCACCGGCCAGCCCGCCGTGATCAACGGCGCCAGCGAACTGCTGGGCGCGGTCCTCGGCGACAAGGGCGTGCACGCCCGCAGCGCCGTGGGCGTCGCCGTGCTGCCGCTGGACGCACCGGTCGAGGTCGAGGTCCAGGTGGAGCTCGACGACGCCTGAGAATCCCTTCTCGCCCTGCCCTTCGATCCCGTCCGGTCCTCGCGACCGGGCGGGATCGTCCGCGTACGGGGCGGATCGTCCGCGTACGGGGCGTGTCGCGCGTGTACGGGGCATGTCGGGCGGGGACGGGGCACGTCAAGCGGGGGGCGGGGCGTGCCTGGTCACCGCGACGATCACGGAACCCTCGAACATCGGCGCGGTTCCGGATAGCCTCCGGCCATGTCCCAAGGTCAGTGGTACCCCCCGGAATGGCCCGACCGGATCCGGGCCCTCGCCGCCGGTGAGCTGATGGCCGTGACTCCCCGGCGGGCCGCCACCGTGATGCTGCTCCGCGATCCGGGCGGGCCCGAGACGGGCGGGACGGGCGGCACGGGCGGCGCTCCGGGCGGGACGGGCGGCGCGCCCGGTGGCCCTGTCGTGCACATGCTTCGCCGCCGGACCTCCATGGCCTTCGCCGGGGGCGCGTACGCCTATCCGGGTGGCGGGGTCGATCCGCGCGACGACGACCGGCTGATCGGGTGGGCCGGGCCCCCGCTGGAGCAGTGGGCCGCCCGGCTCGGCGTGGCGACGGTCGCCGAGGCGCAGGCCGTCGTCTGCGCGGCGGTGCGCGAGACGTTCGAGGAGGCGGGCGTCCTCCTCGCCGGGCCGACCGCGGGCACCGTGGTCGGCGACACGACCGGGGACGACTGGGAGGCCGACCGGGAGGCGCTGGTCGCCAGGGAGCTGTCCTTCGCGGAGTTCCTGGACCGGCGGGGCCTGGTGCTGCGCTCGGACCTGCTGGGCGCCTGGGCGCGCTGGATCACGCCGGAATTCGAACCGCGCCGGTACGACACCTGGTTCTTCGTCGCCGCGCTCCCCGAGGGGCAGCGCACCCGGGACGTCTCCACCGAGGCCGACCGCACGGTGTGGATCGCCCCCGCCGACGCGGCCCGCCGCTACGACCGCGGCGAGCTGCTGATGATGCCGCCCACCGTGACCACGCTGCGGGCCCTCGCGCCGTACAGGACGGCCGCGGAGGCCCTCGGGGCTGCCGACGGACAGGACATGGCCCCGGTCCTCGCGCAGGCCCGTCTGGAGGGCGGCGAACTGGTGCTGAGCTGGCCGGGGCACGACGAGTTCACCAAACACGTACCCACGGCCGGCCCGGCGGGCGGTGGAGCGTGAGCGACGCGGCAGCACTGCCCGGACAGCCGCGCGGAACCGTGGCCTCCGGCCCCGCGACCACCCGCACGGTCAACATCCTCGCGCCCAACCCGTCCGCGATGACGCTCGACGGGACGAACACCTGGATCGTGGCCGAGCCCGACTCCGACCTCGCGGTCGTCATCGATCCCGGGCCGCTCGACGACGTACACCTGCGGGCCGTGATCGGGGCGGTGGAGCGGTCCGGGCGGCGCGTGGGCCTCACGCTGCTCACCCATGGCCACCCCGACCACGCGGAGGGCGCGGGCCGGTTCGCGGAGCTGACGGGGACGAAGGTGCGAGCCCTGGACGCCGCGCTGCGGCTGGGCGACGAGGGCCTCGCGGCGGGCGACGTGATCACCACCGGCGGCCTGGAGCTGCGGGTCGTCCCGACGCCCGGGCACACGGCGGACTCGCTCTCCTTCCATCTGCCCGCCGACCGGGCGGTGCTGACGGGCGACACGATCCTCGGCCGCGGCACGACGGTGGTCGCGCACCCGGACGGGCGGCTCGGCGACTACCTGGACTCGCTCAGGCGGCTGCGGTCGCTGACGGTCGACGACGGCGTCCACACGGTGCTGCCGGGCCACGGCCCGGTGCTGGAGGACGCGCAGGGGGCGGTGGAGTTCTACCTGGCCCACCGCGCGCACCGGCTCGCCCAGGTGGAGACGGCGGTGGAGGCCGGGCACCGTACGCCGTCGGAGGTGGTGGCGACGGTGTACGCCGACGTGGACCGCTCCCTGTGGCCGGCCGCCGAGCTGTCGGTGCGGGCGCAGCTGGAGTATCTGACCGAGCACGGGCTGATCCAGAGCTGACCGGGCCCCCGCGCGGGGAAGGGTCCGCGCGGCGAAGGGCCCGCGCGGCGAAGGGCCCCGCCGACGGACGTACCGGAGTGCGTACTCCGGTACGTGTCGCCCCGGTCGGTGCGTACTCCGACACCTGCCCGGTCGGTGGGGCCCTTCGCGTACGGAAACGGGGTCAGCGCGAACGCTTCGCCAGCCGTTCCACGTCCAGCAGGATGACCGCACGGGCCTCCAGGCGCAGCCAGCCGCGGCCGGCGAAGTCCGCGAGCGCCTTGTTGACCGTCTCGCGGGAGGCGCCGACCAGCTGGGCCAGCTCCTCCTGGGTGAGGTCGTGCACGACGTGGATGCCTTCCTCGGACTGGACGCCGAAGCGGCGCGACAGGTCCAGGAGGGCGCGGGCGACACGGCCCGGCACATCGGAGAAGACCAGGTCGGACATCTGATCGTTGGTCTTGCGCAGCCGACGGGCGACCGCGCGCAGCAGCGCGGTGGCCACCTCGGGCCGGACGTTCAGCCAGGGCTGCAGGTCGCCGTGGCCGAGGCCCAGGAGCTTGACCTCGGTCAGCGCGGAGGCGGTCGCCGTACGGGGGCCCGGGTCGAAGAGCGACAGCTCCCCGATCAGCTCGCCGGGGCCGAGCACGGCCAGCATGTTCTCGCGCCCGTCGGGCGAGGTGCGGTGGAGCTTCACCTTGCCCTCGGTGACCACGTACAGGCGGTCTCCCTGGTCGCCCTCGTGGAACAGCGCGTCTCCGCGCGCGAGGGTCACCTCACTCATCGAGGCGCGGAGCTCCGCGGCCTGCTCATCATCGAGCGCCGCGAAAAGCGGGGCGCGCCGCAGAACGTCGTCCACGAGTTCTCTCCTTGTCGGCCTGTTCAGGGAACCGTGGTCCCCATCATGCCGGACGGTAAAACAGTGCGATCAATCACAAACCAGTTTGACGCACGGGCGTGCCGGACCCTACGGCAGGGGGCCGATCGGGGGTGGATATGCCGTGACGGCGGTGGTTGTCGGTGCCTGGCTCTAGGCTGGCCGGGTGTCCAGAACGCCGGGGAGAGCGCAGGCCGAGGGGGCCGGCGCGGCCTTGAAGGGCGGCGATTCCGCTGTGGGCGAACAGTCCTGGCCGTCCCCGAAGAATGCCGCGAATGGCTCCCTCGGAGGGGTGCACGGCTCCCCCGGAGAGCCGGGGGAGCCGCTCCGGAAGTCGGCCAGGAGGTCCGCAGTGTCATCGTCGTCATCGTCAACGCCTGCCCAACCCACCCAACCCGGCAAATCTGTCAGATCTGGCGAATCCGACCAAAAGGCCAAGCCTGCCACGGTGCGCGAGGCTGCCACGACCACAGCTGCCACGGCGCGGACGGCTGCCACGGCTAAGCCAGCCACGGCGCGCAAGGCGCCGAAGGCGGAGTCGCACCTCGCGATGGTCCGCCGGGCCCGCCGGATCAACCGCGAGCTGGCCGAGGTCTATCCGTACGCCCATCCCGAGCTGGACTTCCGTAACCCGTTCGAGCTTCTCGTCGCCACGGTCCTCTCCGCCCAGACCACGGATCTGAGGGTCAACCAGACCACCCCGGCGCTCTTCGCCGCCTACCCCACCCCCGAGGACATGGCGGCGGCCGTGCCGGAGGAGATGGAGGAGATCATCCGGCCGACCGGGTTCTTCCGGGCGAAGACCAAGTCGCTGCTCGGCCTCTCGGCCGCCCTCCGGGACGAGTTCGGCGGCGAGGTCCCGGGGCGCCTGGAGGACCTGGTGAAGCTGCCCGGCGTCGGCCGCAAGACCGCCAACGTGGTCCTGGGCAACGCCTTCGGCGTCCCCGGCATCACCGTCGACACGCACTTCGGGCGTCTGGTGCGGCGCTGGAAGTGGACCGACGAGGAGGACCCGGTGAAGGTCGAGGCGGTCGTCGCCGGGATCTTCCCCAAGAGCGAGTGGACGATGCTCTCGCACCGGGTGGTGTTCCACGGCCGCCGGATCTGCCACGCCCGCAGGCCAGCCTGCGGCGCCTGCCCCATCGCCCCGCTCTGTCCTTCGTACGGAGAGGGCGAGACCGATCCGGAGAAGGCCGGGAAGCTCCTCAAGTACGAGATGGGCGGCTATCCGGGCCAGCGGCTCAGCCCGCCCGCCGACTACCCGGGAAAGCCCGCGCCCGCGCTCGGGGCGGGGTGAGGGCGACGCCCCGCGCACGGCCCCCCGCACCTTCACCCCTCAGGACGGAACGGCTCGGAACGAAATGGCCGATGACAGGCGTTGTGAATCGACGGGGGTGCCTATGACGCACACGCACATGACGCACACGCACGTGACGCACACGCACACACACGGCACGACGCACGCCGGGAACGACCTCGCCGAGGGGCCGGGTCACAGCGGTGGCGGCCGTGTTCCCGACCCGGCCGTCGCCGTCACCACGGACGGCCTGCCCGCCTGGCTCGACCCCGTCGCGGCGGCCGCGCGCAGCGTCCAGCCGCAGCAGCTCAGCCGCTTCCTGCCGCCCGAGAGCGGGGCGGGCCGGCAGTCCGCCGTCCTGGTCCTGTTCGGCGAGGGGAAGCGCGGGCCCGAGCTGCTGCTGATGGAGCGTGCCGGGACCCTGCGCTCCCACGCCGGGCAGCCGTCCTTCCCCGGCGGCGCGCTGGATCCCGAGGACGGTGACCAGGCCACCACCGGGCCCCTGCGGGCGGCGCTGCGCGAGGCCGAGGAGGAGACCGGGCTCGACCCCCGGGGCGTACAGCTCTTCGGTGTGCTGCCCCGTCTCTACATCCCGGTCAGCGGTTTCGTCGTGACGCCCGTGCTCGGCTGGTGGCGCGCGCCCAGCCCGGTCGGGGTGGTCGATCCGGCCGAGACGGCCCGGGTCTTCACGGTCCCCGTGGCGGATCTCACGGACCCCGCGAACCGGGCCACGGCCATCCACCCGAGCGGGCACAGCGGCCCGGCGTTCCTGGTCGAATCGGCCCTGGTCTGGGGTTTCACCGCCGGAGTGATCGACCGGATTGTGCATTACGCGGGATGGGAACGCCCCTGGGACAGGGCCAGACAGGTGCCGCTCGACTGGCGCGCATGACACGCTGGCTGTCCTGCTGCGCTGTTCCGGGCCCGGCCCGGACCCCGTCACCACCGACGGGCCAGGTGACGAATCTGCGAGGCTACAGACGGTGAACGTGCTGGACATCCTGCTGCTGCTGGCTGCCGTGTGGTTCGCGGTCATCGGCTATCGCCAGGGTTTCGTCGTCGGCGTCCTGTCGGTGATCGGCTTCCTCGGGGGCGGTCTCGTCGCCGTCTACCTGCTGCCGGTCATCTGGGACCGGTTGACCGAGGACGCCGAGGTCTCCACCGCCGTCGCCATCGGCGCGGTCGTCATCGTGATCGTCTGCGCCTCGGTCGGCCAGGCCTTCACCACCCACCTGGGCAACCGGCTCCGCCGGTACATCACGTGGTCGCCCGCGCGCGCCCTGGACGCCACCGGAGGCGCCCTGGTCAATGTGGTGGCCATGCTGCTGGTGGCCTGGATGATCGGCCTGCTCCTGGCGGGCACCTCGCTGCCGACCCTCGGCAAGGAGGTCCGCAGCTCCTCGGTGCTGCTGGGGGTCGACCGGGTGATGCCGAAGCAGGCGCCCAGCTGGTTCCAGGACTTCTCCTCCGTCCTCGCGCAGAACGGCTTCCCGCAGGTCTTCAGCCCGTTCGCCAACGAGCCGATCACCGAGGTCAAGGCCCCGGACCCGGCCCTCGTGGGCAGCCCGGTGGCCGCCCGCGCCAAGAAGTCGATCGTCAAGGTCGTGGGCACCGCCCCGAGCTGCGGCAAGGTCCTCGAAGGCACCGGCTTCGTCTTCTCCGAGCGCCGGGTGATGACCAACGCCCATGTGGTCGGCGGCGTGGAGGAGCCCACCGTGCAGATCGGCGGCGAAGGCCGGCTGTACGACGCGAAGGTCGTCCTCTACGACTGGCAGCGCGACATCGCGGTCCTGGACGTCCCCGATCTCCGGGCCAGGCCACTGCAGTTCACCGGCCCGGACGACGACGCGGAGACCGGCGACAGCGCGATCGTCGCGGGCTTCCCCGAGAACGGCGCGTACGACGTGCGCTCGGCCCGCGTCCGCGCCCGCATCGACCCCGACGGCCCGGACATCTACCACCGGGGCACGGTGCGCCGCGATGTGTACTCGCTCTACGCGACGGTGCGCCAGGGCAACTCGGGCGGCCCGCTGCTCACTCCGGACGGAAAGGTGTACGGAGTGGTGTTCGCCAAGTCGCTCGACGACCCGGAGACCGGCTACGCGCTGACGGCCGACGAGATCCGCGAGGACATCGAGATCGGCCGTGAGGCCAACCAGCAGGTCGACAGCCAGGGCTGCGCCCTCTGAGGGCCGTTCCCGGCGGGTGCGGTCGGCGGGTCGTCAGTTACGGGGGTGTCGGAGCCGTGCCGAGACCCAGCGGGCCCGACGGCGGAGGATGCGCGGAATCCCGAGGCGGGAACGGTGAAGGTCATGCACATCGTGCACCCGGCCCCGGGGGCCGCCCCCCTCATGAGTGCTCACACCGGCTGACGCGGTGGAGCGGCGGTTGCGTGCTTCGTCAGTGAAGTCGTGCGTCCAGCCCATACCCCGACGTCTGCCCGTGACCCAAGGTCGGTAATCGTGCGCGAGTCAGCCAATTGGCCTATGCGGCAGGCAATTGGCTGTTCGTCGGACACGCGTGCCGGTGGCGGGCGGGCGGCTACCGGTCGGGCTCGGGGTCCTTGAGCCAGTTGATGAGTTCGGTGGAGAAGCCGATCGGATCCTCCTCGTGCGGGAAGTGCCCGACACCGTCGAAAAGTCGCCACCGGTAGGGCGCCTCGACGTACTGCCCGGACCCGGCCGAACTACGGGTGCGTACCGCCGGATCGAGCGACCCGTGCAGGTGCAGGGTGGGCACCCGTACCGGACGCTTCATCCGCCGGTTGAACTGGATCCCGTCCGGACGGGCCATCGACCGCACCATCCAGCGGTACGGCTCGATCGAGCAGTGGGCGGTGGAGGGGATGCTCATGGCCCGCCGGTAGACGTCCAGGGTCTCCTCGTCGGGGAACTCCGGGGTGCGGGGGCCCGCCCAGTCCTGGATGAGGCTCCCGACCAGTGCCGCGTCGTCCGCGAGGAGCTGACGTTCCGGAAGCCATGGGCGCTGGAAGCCCCAGACGTACGAACCGGCCCGCGACTGCGCGAAGTCGGACAGCATCGACGAGCGCCAGCGGCGCGGGTGCGGCATGGAGGAGACGGCGAGCCGGCGGACCAGCTTGGGCCGCATCACCGCGGCCGTCCAGGCGAGGTAGCCGCCGAGGTCGTGGCCGACCAGGGCCGCGTCGGGCTCACCCAGGGAGCGGATCACCCCGGTGACGTCGAGGGCCAGGTTGGCGGGGTCGTAACCGCGTGGTGTGCGGTCGCTGCCGCCCACCCCGCGCAGGTCCATCGCGACCGCCCGGAACCCCGCGTCGGCGAGCGCGGTCAGCTGGTGGCGCCAGGTCCACCAGAACTGCGGGAAGCCGTGCAGGAGGAGCACCAGCGGCCCCTCGCCCATCTCCGCGATGTGGAACCGCGCACCGTTGGCCGCCACGTCGCGGTGGGTCCAGGGGCCGTCGAGGCGCACCGGGCCACCGGCGGAGGCCCGGCCCGCGAGGCTGCTGGCCGGTTCGGCCGGGGCTGCCGGGCCCGTCGGGTCCACCGGACGCGTCGGGCCGAATGCGCTGGAATCGGGAACCGTCATGTGGACGAGCGTGCCACAGCGTCAGCCCTGCCCTTACCGGAGTCCTTACGGGCGTCCTTTGCGGAGCCGCTCTCGATGCTCGTCTTCGCCAGGGTGCTACCGGAGCGCTCGATGATCGCGGCGGCCGCGATCGACGGGCGCGGGTGCGGCTTGGCCTTCTGCAGGACGGCGGCGGTCTGCTTGGCGGAGGCGATGGACTTCTCCGGCGGCTTGATCTTCTTGAACTTCCGCAGACCGATGAACCCGATCAGGGCGGCCAGGAGGATGAAGGCGCCCGCCACGATCAGGAAGGACCACGCCAGGCCCAGGCCCAGGTTGTGGATCCCGTACGCGGCCGCGAAGCTCAGCATCGGCATCGTGAACAGCAGCAGCACGCCCGCGGCGATGAACGCCGCGCTGCCGATCGCCCCGCGCTTGACGTCCTGCCGCACCTCCGCCTTGGCCAGGGCGATCTCGTCGTGCACCAGCGCGGACATCTCGGCCGTCGCCGAGGCGACCAGCTGCCCGATGCTGCGGTCCGCACTGCCCGCGTAGTTGCCGGGGTCGCTCATCCCTGACTCCCTCTCCGTCTTCGACACGTCCGATGTCAGATCATGCCGGACTGTTCGGCTCGTCGCGCGCTGCCCCCGCCCGCTCTTCGGCGAGACGGCGGTGTTCTGCCGCCTTCCGCTCGTGGATGGCGGCCATCCGCAGGTGGTATTCCGGGTCATCCTGCTCGTAGACGTCGGGTACCCCGGATTCGTCCTCGTCGAGCTCCTCGGCCTCGTACAGTTCCTTGTACCTGCGTACGCGGAGTTTGAGCAGTACGCAGGCGAGCAGGGCCGCGATCAACGAACCGAGCAGTACGGCGGCCTTGATCTCGTTGATCATCTCCGGGTCGCCCTCGAAGGCCAGCTCCCCGATGAGCAGCGAGACGGTGAACCCGATGCCGGCGAGTGCGGCGAGTGCCAGGACATCCGCCCAGGCCAGGTCCTTGTTCAGCTCCGCCTTGGTGAAGCGGGCGGCGAGGTAGGTGCCGCCGAAGATGCCGACGGTCTTGCCGACGACGAGACCGAGGACGACGCCGAGCGTTTCGGGCCGGGTGAAGACGCCGGCCAGCGCCTCGCCGTTCAGCGCGACCCCGGCCGAGAACAGGGCGAACAGCGGGACGGCGATCCCGGCCGACACCGGGCGGACCAGGTGTTCGATGTGCTCGCCGGGGGAGTGCTTCTCGCCCTCGCGACGGCTGCAGCGCAGCATCAGGCCCATCGCGACACCGGCGATGGTGGCGTGGATGCCGCTGTTGTACATCAGGCCCCAGATGACCAGGGCGAGCGGAACGTAGACGTACCAGCCCCGGACATCGAAGCGGAGGAGGAAGTAGAAGACGGCCAGGCCGAGGACGGCCCCGCCGAGCGCCAGGAAGTTCAGGTCCGAGGTGAAGAACACCGCGATGATCAGGATCGCGAAGAGGTCGTCGACGACGGCCAGGGTCAGCAGGAAGGCTCGCAGCGCGGACGGCAGCGAGGTGCCGATCACCGCGAGGACGGCGAGCGCGAAGGCGATGTCGGTCGCGGTGGGGACGGCCCAGCCGTTCGTCGAGCCGCCGCCGACGACCACGGTGAAGTAGTAGACGAGGGCGGGCACGGCCATGCCGCACAGGGCCGCCACCACCGGGAGGGCCGCGGCCTTCGGATCGCGGAGTTCGCCCGCCACCAGTTCGCGCTTGAGCTCGACGCCGGCGACGAAGAAGAAGACCGCGAGCAGCCCGTCCGCCGCCCAGTGCGCGACGGAGAGGTCCAGGCCGATGGCGTCGATGCCGAAGTGGAACTTGCTGACCGCTTCGTACGAGTCGCCGAAGGCGTTGGCCCAGACGAGCGCGGCGACCGCCGCGGCCAGCAGAAGCACCCCGCCGACCGTCTCGGTGCGGAGAGCTTCCGCCACGTAGTTCCGCTCGGTGAGGGAGAGCCGGCCGAGCAGCGGGCGCCGGGGCGGGGCGGGCGGCGCGGGCGGGTTGGGCGGTGCCACGAGAGGACCTCCAGGTCAGGGGCGGCATGAGGGCATGGCGGATGGACATGCCGACCAGACTTCCCGGCGCCCCTGTGGAGATGTTCTCTGTAGTTGTGGTGAAGCGCCCACTCTACCGGGGGCGTGAAGAGCGGGACCGTAGTAACCGTATTGGGTGATCTTCAGACTAAATGCCCGATGGGCACCCGGCGCGTTGCCGGGTGCCCATCGGAGCCGTACTCCGTAGCCCTGTGTCTGTACGGGGCCGGCTCTGTACGGGGCCTGCTCTGTGCTGTGCCCGCTCTGTTCTGTGCTGTCGCTCCTAGTCCTAGTCCTAGTCCTAGTCCTAGTCCTCGGACGAGGAGGACGGCAGCTGGGTGGTGATCAGGTCCATCACGGAGGAGTCGGTCAGCGTGGTGACGTCGCCCAGTTCGCGGTTCTCGGCGACGTCGCGGAGGAGGCGGCGCATGATCTTGCCGGAGCGGGTCTTGGGCAGCTCGGCGACCGGCAGGACCCGCTTGGGCTTGGCGATCGGGCCGAGGGTCGTGCCGACGTGGTTGCGCAGGTCGGCGACCAGTTCGTCGGAGGCGGTGGCGGTGCCGCGCAGGATCACGAACGCGACGATGGCCTGGCCGGTCGTCTCGTCCGCGGCGCCGACCACGGCGGCCTCGGCGACCGACGGGTGGGAGACGAGGGCGGACTCGACCTCGGTGGTGGAGATGTTGTGCCCGGAGACGAGCATGACGTCGTCGACCCGGCCGAGCAGCCAGATGTCGCCGTCCTCGTCCTTCTTCGCACCGTCACCCGCGAAGTACTTGCCCTCGAAACGCGACCAGTAGGTGTCGATGAACCGCTGGTCGTCACCCCAGATGGTGCGGAGCATGGAGGGCCACGGCTCGGTGAGGACGAGGTAGCCGCCCCCGCCGTCCGGCACCTCGTTGGCGTCGTCGTCCACGACAGTGGCGGCGATGCCCGGCAGCGCGCGCTGGGCGCTTCCCGGCTTCGTCTCCGTCACACCGGGCAGCGGCGAGATCATCATCGCGCCGGTCTCGGTCTGCCACCAGGTGTCCACGATGGGGCACTTGTCGGCGCCGATGTTCTTCCGGTACCACATCCACGCCTCGGGGTTGATCGGCTCACCGACCGAACCCAGGACGCGGAGGCTGCTCAGGTCGAACTTCGCGGGGATGTCGTCGCCCCACTTCATGAACGTACGGATCGCCGTGGGGGCGGTGTAGAGGATCGTGACGCCGTACTTCTGCACGATCTCCCAGAACCGGCCCTGGTGCGGGGTGTCCGGGGTGCCCTCGTACATGACCTGCGTCGCACCGTTGGCCAGCGGCCCGTAGACGATGTACGAGTGCCCGGTCACCCAGCCGATGTCGGCGGTGCACCAGTAGACGTCGGACTCCGGCTTGAGGTCGAAGACCGCGTTGTGCGTGTACGACGCCTGGGTGAGGTAGCCGCCGGAGGTGTGCAGGATGCCCTTCGGCTTACCCGTGGTGCCCGAGGTGTAGAGGATGAAGAGCGGCTGCTCCGCCTCGAAGGCCTCGGGGGTGTGCTCGGCGGACTGCCGGGCGGTGATCTCGTGCCACCAGACGTCGCGGCCCTCGGTCCACGCGGTGTCCTGGCCGGTGCGGCGGACGACGAGGACGTGCTCGACGTTCTCGAACCGCGAGACGGCGTCGTCGACCGCGGGCTTGAGCGCGGTCGGCTTGCCACGGCGGTAGCCGCCGTCGGCCGTGATGACGACCTTGGCGTCCGCGTCCTTGATGCGGGCGGCGATGGCGTCGGCCGAGAAGCCGCCGAAGACCACGGAGTGCGCGGCGCCGATGCGGGCGCAGGCCAGCATCGCGATGGCGGCCTCGGGGATCATCGGCAGGTAGACGGCGACCCGGTCGCCCTTGCCGACGCCCAGTTCGGTCAGGGCGTTGGCGGCGCGGGAGACCTCGTCCTTCAGCTCCGCGTAGGTGATGGCCCGGCTGTCGCCCGGCTCACCCTCGAAGTGGATGGCGACCCGGTCGCCGTTGCCCGCCTCGACGTGGCGGTCCACGCAGTTGTACGCGACGTTCAGCTTGCCGTCCGCGAACCACTTCGCGAAGGGCGGGTTGCTCCAGTCCAGGGTCTCGGTCGGCTCGGTGGCCCACGTCAGGCGGCGGGCCTGCTCGGCCCAGAAGCCCAGCCGGTCCGCGTCGGCCTGCTCGTACGCCTCTGCGGTGACGTTGGCGTTGGAGGCCAGCTCAGCAGGTGGAGCGAATTTCCGCTCTTCCCGAAGCAGATTGGCCAGGCTCTCGTTACTCACGACTTCTCCCAGTCCCAGGGTGTCCGTTGTGTCCCGGGGCATAGCTCATCAGGCACGGGGCCAGGTGACAAGGGCCTACCGGGAATTGGTTTAGACCTGTGTCTTCGTGTATGGAGCCATGATCCCGCTCCGCGGTCGCGGGCCTCCGTGCGACGCGTGGCGCGCGGCGGTTCCGACCCCCTCGGGGCGTTTCGAGGCGTGCCGGTCGGGCGTGTCGGTCGGCTGTGCCGGTCGGGCGTGTCGGTCGGGTGTGGCGGATGTATGTGGCGGATGTGGCCCGTGCGACCCGGAACGGGGTCGCACGGTTGCACGGGCCCGGGGCGCGTCCGGTTCAGGCCGGAGGCATGTGGGCTAGTTGATGACTCTTAGTGGTGAATAGGAAGCTTTTCATTCGGTATGTCGCCCTTCCTGTGCGGAATCGTGTGCGAATTTGGCCGCGCCGTGTCGGCACTTCAACGCAAATAACCTGCAAGGAAGAGGGTGGGCGGATGATGGCCGCCACGAAGAGGATCGCCTTGGGCATCATGTCCACGGCCTTGGTCGCCGTGCTCGCGGGCTGTTCCGGAGCCGGATCCGGGGGGTCCGCGTCAGGGGGCGCCGGAGCCGACACGGAGAAGGGCGCCCACGGGGCCAAGGAGAACCCCCCGGCCGCCGCCCCGAAGAACGCGGTCAAGCTCATCGGAGACGGGTCCACCGCCTTCACCGGTGCCCAGCCGAAGATGCCGGCCGTCGAACGCCTGGCGCCCGGCGAGAAGCCTCCCCAGTTCGTGGTCTTCTCCTGGGACGGCGCCGGAGAGGACAGCCAGAAGCTCTTCTCGCACTTCCGCGGCGTGGCCAAAAAGTACAACGCCAAGATGACGTACTTCCTCAGCGGCGTGTACCTGCTGCCGGAGGAGAAGAAGGACCTCTACAACCCGCCTCAGCACGCGCCGGGCCGTTCCGACATCGGCTTCAACGACACCGAGGGCATCCGCGACACCCTCAATGAGGTGCGTGCCGCGTGGCTGGAAGGCAACGAGATCGGCACCCACTTCAACGGTCACTTCTGTGGCAAGGACGGCGGCGTCGGGACCTGGTCCGTCGATGAGTGGAAGAGCGAGATCAGCCAGGCGAAAGCTTTCGTCAAAGGCTGGAAGACCAACACTCCGGAGCTGAAGGGCGAGGACCCCCTCCCCTTCGACTACGACAAGGAACTGGTCGGCGCCCGCACCCCTTGCCTGGAAGGCCAGAAGAACATGGTCGCCGCCGCCCGGACCATGGGCTTCCGCTACGACTCCAGCGGCGTCGGCAACCAGGTGTGGCCCAAGAAGAAGGACGGGGTCTGGGACATTCCGCTCCAGCTCGTCCCGATGCCGGGCCGCGCCTTCGAGACCCTCTCGATGGACTACAACTTCATGGTCAACCAGTCCGGTACGGCCACCCAGGGGGACCCCGCCCAGCACGAGTACTGGGGCAACCAGATGCGGGACGGGCTGCTTCAGGCCTTCGACCGCTCGTACAACGGCAACCGGGCTCCTCTGATCATCGGCAACCACTTCGAGTCCTGGAACGGCGGCACCTACATGCGCGCCATCGAGGAGACCATCGCGCAGGTGTGCACCAAGGAGGGCGTGCGCTGCGTGTCCTTCCGCCAGCTCGCCGACTGGCTGGACGCACAGGACCCGAAGACGCTGGCCAAGCTCACCACGCTCGGCGTCGGCGAGGCGCCCAAGACGGGCTGGTCGTCCTACCTCGGCACCCAACAGGCCGCCGCGCAACCCGCGGACAAGGGCGAGGGCAAGGACAAGGGCCAGGGTGCGGGCAAGGACCAGGGCAAGGGTGAGGGCGAGGACCAGGCCAAGGGCGAGAGTAAGGACCAGGCCCCTGCCGAGGGCGCCGGAGAGGCCCCGGACCAGGCACCGGACCAGGCACCGGGCGGGGATGCTGGAGAGGCCCCGGATCAGGATCCGGGCACTGCCTCGGGTCAGGGTGACGCGGGTTCCGCTCCCGCCGGAGCTACTGGCTGAAGCACCGAGGGGACGCCGGCCGAAGCATCGGCCGATCGCGCGGCCGCATTGTTCGCCCCCTCGGCGGCCACCGAAAGGCGGCCACCGAAAGGCGGCCGCCGAGGGGACCGACGAGAGAGGCGGCCGCCGAGGGGACCGACGAAAGCGGCCGCCGAGGGGACCGACGAAAGCGGCCGCCGAGGGGGACCGACGAAAGCGGCCAACGAGGGGACCCGTGCGATGAGTCAGGCGGGTGCGGTCACGCCCGCTCCTGCGTGGCGTTCGTCGAGCACGAAGGCGGGGTCGACCTGGGCGGCCAGGTCGGCGCCGGTCTTCTCGTTGCCCCAGCTCTCGGCGTTCTTCAGGTGGAAGTGCACCATCTGTCGTGTGTAGCGCTCCCAGTCACGCGACCCGTACGAGTCCTCGGCGGCGTCCTGCAGCGTCTGCAGAGCCATCCGATTGTCGGCCTCCAGCAGCTCGAACCTGGACGGCCGGCCCTTCTCCATCGACCGTACCCAGTCGGAGTGGCCGATCCCGATCAGCAGGTCGTCGCCTACCTCCGCACGCAGGAACTCCAGGTCGTCCGGGCCCTGCACCTTGTTCCCGACGACCTTGAGGGCGACGCCGAAGTCGCGGGCGTACTCCTTGTACTGGCGATAGACGGACACCCCCTTACGGGTCGGCTCCGCAACCAGGAACGTCATGTCGAACCGCGTGAACATACCCGAGGCGAACGAGTCCGAGCCCGCCGTCATATCGACCACGACGTACTCGTCGGGGCCGTCGACCAGGTGGTTGAGGCAGAGCTCCACGGCTCCGACCTTGGAGTGGTAGCAGGCCACTCCGAGATCGGACTCCGTGAAGGGCCCGGTCGCCATCAGCCGGACGCCCCCGTCGTCCAGCGGAACCGGGCGCGCGCAGGCCGCGAAGATCGGGTTGTCCTCGCGGACCCGCAGCAGCCGGGAGCCCTCGCCGGGCGGAGTCGTCTTGATCATCGTCTCGGCGGAGGCGATGCGGGGGTTGGCGCCCCGCAGGTAGTCCTTGATGAGCGGGAGGTGCGCCCCCATGGCGGGCAGCGCGGCGGCCTCTGCCTCGTCCAGGCCGAGAGCGGCGCCCAGGTGCTGGTTGATATCGGCGTCCACGGCGATGACGTGGGCTTCGTTGGCGGCGAGGTGGCGGATGAAGAGCGAGGACAGCGTGGTCTTTCCGCTGCCGCCCTTCCCGACGAAAGCGATCTTCATGTTCACCTAGGGTAGCGGCTTTGTTGCGGTGTGCTGTCACTGTTCGTGAAGAAGGCCACTTGGGGGTGGTGTGGGTGGGGTGGGCGCGTAGCCTCGCTACTTATGAGTACGACTGCCTCTGATCCGCTCGCCGCGCTCGGTTCCCTGCCCGGCGTTCCCGATGCCGTGGACTCCGTGCGCAAGGCCGTCGACCGGGTCTACGGCCATCGCGTCATGCGACGCCGCAGCAATGAGGTCACAGCCGAAGCCGCACTGCGGGGTTCTCGTGGTTCGGCCGCGCTGGCCGGTGCCGACTGGAACCTCGAGGAGGTGCGTCGGCGTACCGACTTCAGGGGTGAGGACGAGGCGCGCATGGTCGGCGCCGCGCTGAGGCTCACCGCGGAGGCTGGGCAACTCCTTTCCATCTGGCGACAGTCACCCCTTCGGGTGCTGGCTCGGTTGCATCTGGTGGCGGCCGGCGGTGCGACTCCCGACGGCGCGGTGGTGGGGCGTCCTCGGCTGGCGGGTGAATCCGTCGACGAGCCGCTGATCGAGGCACCTGTTCCCGGGGCCGAGGAGGTCGCCGGACGGCTCGAAGGGCTCTCGCGGCTGATCATCGCGGGTGGCAGCGCCCCCGCGCTGGTCATGGCCGCCGTGGTGCACGGCGAGCTACTGGCGTTGCGTCCGTTCGGCTCGCACAACGGTCTGGTGGCCCGGACCGCCGAGCGCATCGTGCTGATCGGCAGCGGTCTTGACCCGAAGTCGATCTGCCCGGCCGAGGTGGGGCACGCGGAGCAGGGCCGGGCGGCCTATGTCGCGGCGTTCGAGGGCTATGCGGCCGGAACCCCGGAGGGCATGGCCGACTGGATCACCCACTGCGGGCGCTCCGTTGAGCTGGGTGTGCGCGAGTCGACCGCGGTGTGCGAGGCGCTTCAGCGTGGCGCCGCCTGAGGAGCCCTGCTGCTGCCCCGGCGCCTGCCGCTGCCCCAGTGCCTGATGCCGACCCGGGTGCCTGACGCTGACCCGGGCGCCTGATGCCGACCCGGGGTCGAGCCGACCGGGTTCGACGCGGCATCGGGGGGATGTGGCCCCCATGCTCGACGTGTCTCGGGCGGAAACGGCCCGAGGGTCCGATGCGGCGGGACAGCGTCGGAGGGCGTGAAGGGTGGGGTGAGGAGGGCGCCGCCGGGTGAAGAGGTCGACTTCCGGGCGGCTGCGGGGTGATGGCCCCGGGCGGGGGTGCGGCGGCACCGATGTGCGGTACCGCCGCTGGCACGTCCGCCCAGTTACCAAGCGTCCTCGTAGTTTGCCCATCAGGTCGGGTACTTTGCCCGTCACCTGGTGCGGCTGGCCCGTAATCGACGGGTCGACGTCGCGTGGGTGCTCGGCTTTCGTGCGCGGTCCGTGGGGCCGTTCTGCGTTACAGGTCATCCTCGCGGATGTCCTTGGTCTCGCGGGCCGTTAAATCCTTTGTACTCCAGGACCAGAGGAAGGGATACCCCTGGCCCCGCTTCTTTACTTTTAGGTTCAATCAAGGGCGAATCGGGCTAGGTGTCACTCCGGTGGAGCGCCCTGTTCACCTGGCTGAGCCCCGCGCCGTCTCATCCGGGCAGACCGGTGCCGGCGGTACGCCGACGACTGGCGTACCAGACCAGTCCGGCGGTGACGGCCGCCGCGCCGACCGCGGCCGCCGCCACGAGAGCAGGGCGAGGAGGCATCGAGAAGGCCGGCAGTCGCTGTTTGAGTCGGACCGGGCGGTTGAAGACGAGAATCGGCCACTCGCGAAGGGTCGCTTCGCGGCGCAGCGCGCGGTCGGGGTTGACCGCGTGCGGGTGGCCGACCGACTCCAACATCGGTACATCGGTCGCCGAGTCGCTGTAGGCGTAGCAGCGCGAAAGGTCGTACCCCTCCGAGACCGCGAGCGCCTTCACGGCCTCGGCCTTGGTCGGTCCGTAGGCGTAGTACTCGACCTCGCCCGTGAAGCACCCGTCGTCACCGACGACCATACGCGTGGCGACGACGCGGTCGGCGCCGAGCAATTCGCCGATGGGCTCGACGACTTCGGCGCCCGAGGTCGAAACGATGACCACATCGCGCCCTGCCGTGTGGTGCTCTTCGATGAGGGTGGCGGCCTCGTCGTAGATGATCGGGTCGATCAGGTCGTGCAGGGTCTCGGCGACGATCTCCTTGACCTGCTGGACGTTCCACCCCTTGCAGAGGGCGGAGAGGTATTCACGCATCCGCTCCATCTGGTCGTGATCTGCGCCCCCGGCGAGGAACACAAATTGTGCGTACGCAGTGCGCAGTACGGCGCGGCGGTTGATCAGTCCGCCTTGGTAGAAGGACTTGCTGAAGGTCAGCGTCGAAGACTTCGCAATGACCGTCTTGTCCAGGTCAAAGAAGGCTGCTGTGCGCGGCGAGAAGCAGTTTTCCACAACGCTGAGCATAGGGGCCCACCATTCGGCGTAAACTCCGGCGCGTGGGTTTGCCTGAGAAGGCCCTCGGGTACACCATGGGAGTCACGGATCGTTCGCGACCGTGCCAACCCGGTCCGACTCCTCCCCCCCCGAGTCGGCCGTGGGGACGACCCCCGCTCTCCCCCCCGGCGGGGGTCGTCGCATGTCCGGACGCGTTTTAGGGGTGGGGACCACCTGAGCCTCCCGTCTGGCCGCCCGTCGGCCTGATTGTGCGAGTCGGGTGTTGTGCGACTCGTCTCGTCACAGTGTGTAGCCAGAGAGCTGCGCTCCGGAAGTCGCTGGTTCGGGTTACGAAGTTATTCACAGCCTCGAAGTTGTCCACAGTTTTTCATCAAGATCCACATGATTTTCCGAGGTGCTGCACGTTGATTCCACCCGCGAAGTCCGCGGGTGCCGGAATCGCGCATCTCGGAACGCTCCGAGAACACCGCGAACCGCACTGAAGGGGCAGTGAGAAGGGGGCGGAGATCGTGGCTGGATCCATCGCGGGAGAAGGAACGGCGGTCGACGGGGGGCGGTGCGGAGGCCCGCTGATCGTGACGGAGGACGTGGAACTGCTCGACGACCTACTGCGGCTGTGCGCGGCGGCCGGAGCCGAGGCGGAAGTTCATCACGGGCCGCCCGGGCGCCGGGGCGGCTGGGAGCGGGCTCCGATGGTGCTGGTGGGAGACGACGCCGCCGCGCGTTGCCGCGGCGCCGGCCGCAGGAAGGGGGTGATGCTGGTGGGCCGGGACCAGGACGACCCCGACGTGTGGCGGCGGGCCGTGGAGATCGGGGCCGAATATGTGCTGCGCCTGCCCGATTCCGAGGCCTGGCTCGTCGATCAGATCGCCAACGCCGCCGAAGGCGTTGGGCGGCCCGCTTTCACGGTCGGTGTGATGGGCGGCCGGGGCGGCTCCGGCGCATCGACGCTGGCCTGCGCCCTTGCCGTGAGTGCTGCGAGGTCCGGCAGGCGGACGATGCTGATCGACGCCGACCCGTTGGGGGGCGGGATCGACGTCCTGCTCGGCGGCGAACGGGCCGAAGGCATGCGGTGGCCGGATTTCGCGCAGTCGAAGGGCCGTCTCGGGGGCGGGGCCCTTGAGGACTCGCTGCCCGCCCTTCACGGGTTGCGGGTGCTGAGCTGGGGTCGGGACGACGAGGTGGTGATCCCGCCGCAGGCGATGCGTGCGGTGCTGGCCGCCGCGCGACGACTCGGCGGGGTGGTGGTCGTGGACCTTCCGCGCCGGGTCGACGAGTCAGTCGCCGAAGCGCTGGCCCAACTCGATCTCGGCCTGCTCGTGGTGCCGGGCGAACTGCGCGCGGTAGCAGCGGCCAGGCGCGTCGCGGCCACGGCCGGAATGGTGCTGGACGACCTGCGGGTGGTGCCCCGGGGGCCGTACGCGTCAGGGCTGGACGGGCGATGGGTCGCCCGGGCCATCGGCCTCCCGCTCGTCGGCGAACTCCCCTGGGAATCGGGCCTTCTGGTCTCCCAGGACGACGGCACCCCGCCCGGGGCCGGCGCCCGGGGGCCGCTGGCCCGGTTCTGTTCGGCCTTCTGGGAACAGGCAGCGGCGGCCGGTGACGCAAGCCCCGCGACCGGCCTGCCCGGGGAAGGGGCGGCATGACGGACGAACTGCTCGACGCCGTACGCCAGCGGCTGGCACGCAGCGGTGCCGCTCCCACCCCGGCCGGCGTGGCCGCTGCTCTCAGGGCCCAGGGGCGGTTGCTGGGGGATGCCGAGGTGCTCGGGGCGGCGGCGGAGTTGCGCGGCGAACTCGTCGGCACGGGAGTGCTGGAGCCGTTGCTCACCGATCCGGAGGTGACCGATGTGCTGGTCTCCGCGCCGGACCGGGTGTGGGTGGACCGGGGCGGTGGGCTCCAGCTGACGGGCGTCGCCTTCCCTGACGCGGCGGCGGTGCGGAGGCTGGCCCAGCGTCTCGCCGCGGTGGCGGGCAGGAGGCTGGACGACGCACGCCCGTGGGTGGACGCACGACTGCCCGACGGCACACGGATGCACGCCGTGCTGCCCCCGGTGTCCGTCGGCTCGACCTGCCTCTCCCTGCGCGTGGTGCGGCCGCGGGCCTTCTCGTTGGCGGAGTTGGTGGAGGCGGGCACGGTGCCGCCGGGTGGAGACCGGATCCTGCGGGCGCTCGTGGAAGCGCGGATCTCCTATGTGATCAGCGGCGGCACCGGAGCGGGCAAGACGACCCTCCTCGCCAGTCTGCTGGGCGCGGTCGGCCCGAACGAGCGGATCGTGCTCGCCGAGGACTCCGCCGAGCTGCGGCCGGACCATCCGCATGTGGTCCGTCTGGAATCCCGTCCGGCCAATCAGGAGGGGGCGGGCCGGGTGACGTTGCGGGATCTGGTGCGGCAGGCACTGCGCATGCGGCCCGACCGGCTGGTGGTCGGTGAGGTGCGAGGAGCTGAGGTCACGCAGTTGCTGGCCGCCCTGAACACCGGACACGAAGGGGGGTGTGGCACCGTCCACGCCAATGCCGCCGAGCATGTTCCGGCCCGGCTGGAGGCTCTGGGCACCGCGGCCGGACTCGACCGGGTGGCGCTGCACAGCCAGTTGGCGGCCGCGCTCTCTGTGGTCGTGCATCTCGTGCGGGACCGTGAGGGGCAACGGCGAGTCGCCGAGGTGCACATCCTGGAGCGGGACCCGGCAGGACTGGTCCTCACGGTTCCGGCCCTGAGCTGGGGCGTCGGCGGATTCGTCCCGGAGCGCGGATGGGAACGTCTGCGGTCGTTGATCGGGGGCGCGCTGTGACGGGGGCGACGGCCGCGTACGCGGCCCATGCGGTGGCTCTCTGCGCGGGTTCAGCGGTGTGGCTCGCGATGGTGCGGGACGCGGGCGTTCGGCGGGCGCGGGTGCTGTTCGTGGACGGTCCCGCAGAGTCGGGTCGGCGATGGAGCCGATGGCGGCCACACCTGCTCAAGGCGCTGGGACGTGTGGGGGAGTCGGCCCGAGGGCGTCGGGAGTGGTGGTGCGTTCCGGTCGCGGTGCTGCTGGCGGTGCTGGGGGATTCGGTGCTGCCGCTGGTCGCGGGGGCCGTGGCGGTCCCGTTGGTGCGCCGGTGGTTGCGGAGGAGGGCAGGAGCGCGGGAGGCGGAGCGGGCCGCGACCGCGGTGGCGGCGTTGTGCGGAGCCGTGGTCGGGGAGCTGCGGGCAGGCCGCGAGCCGGGACAGGCGTTGCTGGTCGCGCTGCGCGAAGGTCCGGCGGAGGCCGGCTCATGGGCGTCGGCTACTTCAGGCGGCCGGCTGGGGGAGGCGGAGGCCGCGGTGCTGGCGGCGGCGCGGTTCGGCGGCGATGTGCCGGCGGCGCTGCGGCAGGCGGCGGAGGGCCCGGGGCTGGGAGGCCTGTCCGGGATGGCCGCGTGCTGGCGCGTGGCCGTGGACGGCGGGGCCGGGCTGGCGACCGGGCTGGAGCGCCTGGAGGCGGCGCTGCGGGAGGACCGGCGCAGACGGGAGGAGCTACGTGCTCAACTGGCGGGAGCGTGGTCGACGGTCGTGGTCCTGGCACTGCTCCCGCTTGCGGGTCTGGGGCTGGGAGCGGCACTCGGAGCCGAACCCTTGCGTGTACTGCTGCACACCCCGGGCGGCCTGGCCTGCCTGGCTGTTGGGGCGTTCCTGGAGGCGGCCGGGCTGTACTGGGCCTGCCGGATCGTGCGCGGAGGGGAGGCGGCGTGAACGTGACGGACGGAGGAGTTCTCCACAGCCTGGGGATGTCGGCGGCGGTGCTGGGCATGGCGGTGCAGCTGGCAGCCGTGATCGCCGCCGGATTCCGGAAGCGAGCGGTGCGCGGGCGGGGTGCGCTGCTGCTGGAGGCGGTCGTCGCGGCACGGCCCGGCAGGGGGAGCCGACTGGTCGCACCGTTCCGGGCGAGCGCTGGTTCGGGTCTCTCCGAGTCCGCCCGGTGGTGGGCGGCCCCGGCCGGGGCCTGGCTGGCCGGATGGATTCTGGTCGGCGGCGCGATGGGCTGCGCGGTCGGTTCGGCCGCGGCGTACGGGCTGTGGCGGTGGCGGCGAAACCGGCCCGTCGCTCGTCCGGGCGGCACGCATCGGGAGCGGGCCGTGATCGCCGGGCAGCTTCCGCTGGCCGCGGATCTGCTGGCGGCCTGTATCGCGGTCGGGGCAGGTCCGCGGGAGGCGGCCGCTGAGGTGGGCGAATCCATCGGCGGCCCGGTCGGTGATCGGCTCGCCCGTACGGCCGCGGAGATCCGCCTCGGCGGCGAACCGTCCGAGGCGTGGGGTCGGTTCGGGGAGATACCGGGCGCCGGCCCGCTGGCCCGCTGTCTGCACCGGGCGGGTTCGACGGGGGCTCCGGCAGCGGAGCCGGTTGCCAGGCTGGCCGAGTCGATGCGCGCCGAGCGAGCCGCGGCGGCGTTGGCGCGGGCGCAACGGGCCGGGGTGCTGATCACGGCGCCGGTCGGCCTCTGCTTCCTTCCCGCCTTCCTGTCGGTCGGGGTGGCGCCGGTGATCATCGGCCTGGCCGGTGACCTGCTCGCGACCGGCCGTCCGGGCCGGTGAGGCTGCGTGGGCGGTGGGCCTGCCGGGCTGGTGGGCTTGCCGGGCTGGTGAGCCGGCCGGACTTTCGTGGCCGACGCGACCTGGTGGCCATTCATTTTCACTGTCACTCACGGGTGTTCCCTTCGGGCGCCCGCTCGTCATCGATGCTCATCGGGGGATGAAATGGAAACGAAGTTCTGGGGCCGGGCCGTCGACGTTCTGCGCGGGGGCCCGCTGTCCGAGGGTGTGCCGGGCCGGAAGGCGGGGTGGGCCGCACGGTGGGCGGGGCGGTTCGGCCGGTCCGACCGGGGGATGACCACGTCCGAGTACGCGGTGGGGACCATCGCCGCGTGCGCCTTCGCGGCGGTGCTCTACAAGGTGGTGAACAGCGGGCCGGTGCTGTCGGCGCTGCAGTCGCTGGTCGAGGACGCGCTCGATGCGAAATTCTGAGACCCCGCCGGGCCCCTGCCCGGGGAAGGAGCCCGTGGCAGTGGACCGCGGCCTTCTCCGGGGGCGGCGGCGGCAAGGGCGCCTGGTCATGTGTGGCGGCGGGCGCGGCGACCGGGGCGCTGTGACGGCGGAGGCAGCCGTGGTGATCCCGGTGCTGGTGGCCTTCACCACAGTGCTGCTCTGGGCGTTGATGGCGGCCTCGGACCAGATCCGCTGCGTGGACGCGGCGCGAGCGGGGGCACGGGCGGCGGCCCGCTCGGAGCCGGAGGCGGCAGTACGGGACGCCGTCCGTGACACGGCACCCCACGGTGCCCGGGTCGAGGTGGGGCGGGCAGGAGACCTGTGGCGCGTCCGGGTGGAGGCCCCGGCCCCGGGGCCTGGCGGGCTGGCCCTGACGTTGAGCGCCGAGGCGGCCGCCCTGGCGGAGGACACGGTCGGGGGCTCCGGGCCGTGAGGGCGAGGGTAATGGAGACCTGGGGCCGGGCACTGGGGCACTGGGCGGGTGCCGTAGGGGGGCAGGGCCCCGCGATCGGGTCGAGTCGGGTCCGGGCGGGGGAAGGACGAGGGCGAGAGCGAGGACAGAGGTATGGGCCGATGGATGGGGCGGGGCGCGGACCGGAGACCGGGCCGGCGAACGGATCGAACCGCAGCCTGGCGCGGGGCCCGGATCGTGCCCCGGATTGCGACCCGACTCGGGGGCCGGATCGCACGCCGGATCGCGAACCAGCATGCGGGGCTCGGCGCGGACCGAGGTGTGGCGACGGTGTGGGTGGCTGTCACCGCGGCAGGTCTCTGCACCGTGTTCGCCGTGGTGCTCGCGCTGGGGCAGGCCGTGGCTGCCCGTCACCGGGCGGGCGGGGCCGCGGATCTGGCCGCCCTCGCGGCCGCGGACCGGGCGCTGGAAGGGACGGTGGCCGCGTGTGGGACGGCCCGGCGAGTGGCCCTGGCCCAGGGAGCCGTGCTCGTTCGCTGCGTGGTGCACGGGGAGATCGCTGATGTGACCGCCCGCTCGGGATTCGGGCCCTACCTGCCCGCTGTCAGGGCACGGGCCGGCCCTCCCGTCGGTCCTGGGGCCGGATCTCCGGCCGATGGCCGGGCTATACCGGTTCGTCAGGTACCGGGGGTGCGGCCCTGAGGAGTTCGGTGAGCAGGCGTACGGCTCCGCGTTTGTGCAGGGGCTCGTTGCCGTTGCCGCACTTGGGGGACTGGATGCAGGAGGGGCAACCCGCCTCGCACTCGCAGGACGCGATGGCCTCCCGGGTCGCCGTCAGCCACGTACGGGCGGTGTGGAAGGCCCGCTCGGCGAATCCGGCCCCTCCGGGGTGGCCGTCGTACACGAAGACCGTCGGCAGCAGGGTGTCCGGGTGCAGCGGTACGGACACGCCGCCGATGTCCCAGCGGTCGCAGGTGGCGAAGAGCGGCAGCAGGCCGATCGACGCGTGCTCGGCGGCGTGCAGTGCGCCGCCGAGGATCTCCGGGTTGACGCGGGCCGCGTCGAGCTGGTCCTCCGTGACCGTCCACCACACGGCGCGGGTGCGCAGGGTGCGGGGCGGCAGGTCGAGCTTCGTCTCGCCCAGGACTTCCCCGGTGATCAGCTTCCGGCGGAGGAACGAGACGACCTGGTTGGTGACCTCGACGGAGCCGTAACAGAGCCGCCCCTGGCCCCAGGGGATCTCGGTGTCGGTCTTCAAGACGGTGATGGCCGTGGTGTCGCGGGCGACCGTCGAGTACGGCGGGTCGGCCTGCTCGACCAGGGCCACGGAGTCCTCCAGGTCCAGCTTCCGGACGAGGTGGGTGCGGCCCTGGTGGAGATGGACGGCCCCCTCGTGCACGGCCGTGTGGGCGGCGGCCTCGTCGACGGTGCCCAGCAGGCGGCCGGTGCCCTCCTCGACGATCTGGACGGGGCGGCCGCCCCCGCCCCGGATGTCGGCCAGGTCGGCGGCCCGCTCGCGGCGCGTCCAGTGCCAGCCCGACGCCCGTCTGCGCAGCAGCTTGGCTGCCTCCAGCTGCGGCAGCAGCTCGGGCACGGCCGGGCCGAAGAGGGCGATGTCGGGCTCGGTGAGAGGCAGCTCGGCGGCCGCGGCGCAGAGGTGGGGGGCGAGGACGTAGGGGTTGTCCGGGTCCAGCACCGTCGACTCGACGGGCTGCTGGAAAAGCGCCTCGGGGTGATGCACCAGGTACGTGTCCAGCGGGTCGTCCCGGGCCACGAGAACGGCCAGGGCGCCCTGCCCCGAGCGGCCGGCCCGGCCCGCCTGCTGCCAGAGGGATGCCCGGGTGCCCGGGTAGCCGGAGATGACGACCGCGCCGAGGCCGGAGACGTCGATGCCCAGTTCCAGGGCGGTGGTGGCCGCCAGACCGAGCAGCTCGCCGGAGTGAAGCGCCCGCTCCAGGGCCCGGCGCTCCTCGGGGAGGTAGCCCCCGCGGTAGGCGGCGACCCGCTTCGGCAGCGAGCGGTCGACCTCCGCGAGGCGTTCCTTGGCGATCACCG
This sequence comes from Streptomyces sp. CNB091, assembly GCF_000377965.1. NCBI lineage: Bacteria > Bacillati > Actinomycetota > Actinomycetes > Kitasatosporales > Streptomycetaceae > Streptomyces > Streptomyces sp. CNB091. Next base: position 229,235 of record NZ_KB898999.1, on the reverse strand, counting down.
AGATCAGTTCCGCGCCGCGCCGGGAGCGTACGAAGGCGACCGAGCGGACGCCCTGGAGGGTCAGGTCGGTGAGGAGGTCGGCGGTCTCGGCCGTCGCGGTACGGCGAACGGGTGCGCCCTTCTCGCCGTGCAGGTCGGTCAGCGGGGGCTCCCACAGGGCGAAGACCAGCTCGCCGCGCGGGGAGGCGTCGTCGGACACCTCCCGGACCGGCAGACCCGTCAGACGCCCGGCTGCGACCGCGGGATCGGCCGCCGTGGCCGAGGCGAGCAGGAAGACCGGATCGGCCCCGTAGCGGGCGCACAGACGGCGTAGACGGCGCAGGACCTGGGCGACGTGGGAGCCGAAGACGCCCCGGTAGGTGTGGCACTCGTCGATCACGACGTACCGCAGGGCGCGCAGGAAGGACGCCCAGCGGGGGTGGGAAGGCAGTATTCCGCGGTGCAGCATGTCGGGGTTGGTCAGGACGTAGTTCGCGTACTGCCGCACCCATTCGCGTTCCTCGACGGGGGTGTCACCGTCGTAGACCGCGGGCCTGACGGCGTTGCCGAGCGGGGTCGCGAGCGCCTTCACCGAGCGCCGCTGGTCGGCTGCCAGGGCCTTGGTGGGGGCGAGGTACAGGGCGGTGGCCCCGCGGCCGTTGGGGGCCTCCGAGCCGTCCAGGAGGGTGCTGAGGACCGGTGCGAGGTACGCGAGGGACTTCCCGGAGGCCGTGCCGGTGGCGATCACGACCGACTCGCCGTCCAGCGCGTGTTCCGCCGCGGCCGCCTGATGGGCCCACGGATGGGCGATCCCGGCCTTTTCGATCGCCGAGATCACTTCTGGCCGGATGCGATCCGGCCAGATGGCATGGGTTCCCGATCGCGGGGGCAAGTGCTCCGTATGAGTGATGCGCGCGGCCCGGCCCGCCCCTGCGGCGAGCCGGTCGAGGATCATGGCGGGAGAGGGGCGCGAGCCCCCACTCTCGGGTGGTCGTCCGGGACGGTGATTCTTGGCCATCGGCACCGAGTGTGTCACTGGCGTGACGGACAATGGTCCCAAGGCGTCGTGCATGGCTGCTGGTAAGTGATTGAATGCCATCGCGGCTGGCGATCCGTCCCCTGGCCTCCGTCGGGGAGACCGAGGGGCGACCGCTCGATAGCAAGGTGCTGGAGGATCCGTGGACCTGTCCCTGTCGACTCGCAATGTGTCCGGGCCTGGTGGCGACCGTACGGTCGTCGAGGTCGGTGGCGAGATTGATGTGTATACCGCGCCCAAGCTGCGCGAGCAGTTGGTCGAGTTGGTGAATGACGGCAGCTACCACTTGGTTGTCGACATGGAAGGCGTCGACTTCCTCGACTCCACCGGCCTCGGCGTGCTCGTGGGCGGCTTGAAGCGTGTCCGGGCCCATGAGGGCTCGTTGCGCCTGGTCTGCAACCAGGAGCGCATTCTCAAGATCTTCCGGATCACAGGTCTGACCAAGGTGTTCCCGATTCACACCACGGTCGACGAGGCTGTCGCCGCCACCGACTGAGGTCGGAGCGGACCGGCCCCCGGGCCGGTCGGCAGGCAGTGAACAGGCCGGCAGCGGCAGCGCATGGGCCGTGACGGGCAGGCGGTCGACCCTCGGGTCGGCTGTCGGCTTTGTCGGCTTCCGGAGGAGGAGAGCAGGGGTGCCGGGCGATATGCCCGGGGCCTCTGAGGCGTACGCCCGAACGTTCGAGGGGGATGTCATGGCCACCGTTGAACTCCGCTTCAGCGCCCAGCCTGAACATGTCAGGACGGCCCGCCTGGTGGCGGCCGCCGTGGCGCGCAGGGCCGGCGTCGACGAGGCGGTGCTCGACGAGGTCAGGCTCGCTGTCGGGGAGGCGTGCAGCCGCGCGGTCGGGCTGCATCGCAGTCATGGCATCACCGAGCCGGTCAGCGTCGCGTTGACCGAGGAGGAGAAGGCGTTCTCCATCGAGGTCGGGGACAGTGTTCCCGGCCCCGGCGGGGATCCCACCGCGTCCGGGGCGCGCAACGGTTCCGGTGCTTCCGGAGCGGGGCCGGACCGGCCCGATCCCGAGATGGACGGTGAGGGCGAGGACGAGATGGGCCTCGCGGTCATCAGCGGTCTCGTCGACGACGTGGAGGTTCGCTCCGGTGCGGCCGGCGGAGTGATCCGCATGAGCTGGCCGACGGCCGACGCCGCGGTGCGCCCCTGAGGGTCCGTGCCCGCACCTGAGGGTCCGTGCCCGCCCGTCCCTGAGGGCCCGGCCCTTACCCGCGGCCGGACCTGCGCCTGCCCCTGTGATTGCTCGTACACGTTCCTCGCGTGGGCCCGTGGTTGCGAGGTCTGTGCCCCGTGCCTCGTACACCGTGGCACTGTTCGTGCCCGTGCCGCCGTACCTGCGCCTCTGACCGTGATTCCAGGTGCCGAGGGGGTGGGGTGTCGAGGGGGTGAGGTGCCGAGGTGCTGCGATCCGGCTTCCGGTCCCGCGCGTCGAGGATCGTGGGCGTTGAGCCGCGCGGATGATGTTTCGTTTTTTCAGGCCCTGCTGATCAGGGCCTTTTTCTTGATTGGCCTCGCGTAATGCGCCTGCCTCATTACTGCATTCGAGGAGAATCTCTCCGCTGATCTTTCGGCGTTGGGGGGAGAGCGATCAATTCTCTTCCCGCCCACTGTTTTGATCAGGTTCCGCTCCCTACAATCCGTCCACGACTTGAGCGCTGAGCGTCAAGGAGGACGTATGGCGGAGTTCTTCACCACCCCCATGGCAGCACTGACGCAAGAATCCGCACTTTCCGACCGACCCGTCTCCCTCGCGGCGGCGGTACTCACCGACGGCAACCGGCTGATCGTCGTCGTGGTGGCGGTCGTCGCCGTCGCCGCGCTGATCGTCGCCCAGCTGCTCGTACGGCAGGTCCTGGCGGCCGGCGAGGGCACCGAGCGCATGAAGGAGATCGCCGCGGCGGTCCAGGAGGGCGCCAACGCCTATCTGTCCCGACAACTGCGCACGGTCGGTGTCTTCTCCATCGTCGTGTTCTTCCTCTTGTTCCTGTTGCCGGCCGACAACTGGTCGCAGCGTGCGGGGCGTTCCCTCTTCTTCCTGGTGGGTGCGCTTTTCTCCGCGGCGACCGGATACATCGGCATGCGGCTCGCCGTACGGAGCAATGTGCGGGTGGCCGCAGCCGCCCGTGAGGCGACTCCGGCGGAAGGCGAGCCGGAAAAGGATCTCACCGCCGTCTCGCACAAAGCGATGAAGATCGCTTTCCGTACCGGTGGCGTGGTCGGAATGATCACGGTGGGACTCGGCCTGCTTGGGGCCTCCTGCGTGGTGCTCGTCTATGCCGCCGACGCGCCCAAGGTGCTGGAGGGGTTCGGTCTCGGCGCGGCGCTGATCGCCATGTTCATGAGGGTCGGCGGTGGGATCTTCACCAAGGCCGCGGATGTCGGGGCCGACCTGGTGGGCAAGGTGGAGCAGGGCATTCCGGAGGACGATCCGCGCAACGCCGCCACCATCGCCGACAACGTGGGCGACAACGTCGGTGACTGCGCGGGCATGGCCGCCGACCTCTTCGAGTCGTACGCCGTGACGCTCGTCGCGGCGCTCATCCTCGGTACGGCCGCGTTCGGCGACTCCGGTCTCGCTTTCCCCCTGATGGTCCCGGCGATCGGCGTCGTCACCGCGATGATCGGCATCTTCGCGGTGGCCCCGCGCCGCGCCGACCGCAGCGGCATGACCGCGATCAACCGCGGCTTCTTCATCTCCGCGGTGGTCTCGCTCGCCCTGGTGGCCGTCGCCGCCTTCACCTATCTGCCCTCCTCGTACGCCGGGCTGGACGGGGTCACCGACGAGGCGATCGCCGGGCACGGTGGCGATCCGCGGATCTTCGCCCTGGTCGCGGTGGCCATCGGCATCGTTCTGGCCGCGCTCATCCAGCAGCTCACCGGCTACTTCACCGAGACCAATCGCCGCCCGGTCCGGGACATCGGGAAATCCTCGCTCACCGGCCCGGCCACCGTGGTGCTGGCGGGCATCTCCATCGGCCTGGAATCGGCCGTGTACACCGCGCTGCTGATCAGCCTGGGCGTCTACGGGGCGTTCCTGCTGGGCGGTACGTCGATCATGCTGGCGCTCTTCGCGGTCGCGCTCGCCGGGACGGGGCTCCTCACCACGGTGGGCGTCATCGTGGCCATGGACACCTTCGGCCCGGTCTCGGACAACGCCCAGGGCATCGCCGAGATGTCCGGGGACGTCACGGGGGCCGGCGCCCAGGTCCTCACCGACCTGGACGCGGTCGGCAACACGACCAAAGCCATCACCAAGGGCATCGCCATCGCCACCGCCGTGCTCGCTGCGGCGGCGCTCTTCGGGTCCTACCGCGACGCCATCGCCACGGCGGTGGACGAGGTCGGGGCAGGGGCGGGTGAGCTGGGGCTGAGCCTGGACATCTCGCAGCCCAACAACCTCGTCGGCCTGATCCTGGGCGCCGCGGTCGTCTTCCTGTTCTCCGGCCTGGCCATCAACGCCGTCTCCCGGTCCGCCGGGGCCGTGGTCTACGAGGTCAGGCGGCAGTTCCGCGAGCACCCCGGGATCATGGACTACTCGGAGAAGCCCGAGTACGGGCGCGTCGTCGACATCTGCACGCGCGACGCCCTGCGTGAACTGGCCACACCGGGACTGCTCGCGGTCCTGGCGCCGATCGCCGTCGGCTTCAGCCTCGGCGTCGGCGCCCTCGGCTCGTACCTCGCCGGCGCGATCGCCACGGGCACGCTGATGGCCGTGTTCCTCGCGAACTCCGGAGGCGCCTGGGACAACGCCAAGAAACTCGTCGAGGACGGCCACCACGGTGGGAAGGGCAGCGAGGCCCATGCCGCGACCGTGATCGGCGACACGGTCGGCGACCCGTTCAAGGACACGGCGGGCCCGGCGATCAACCCGCTGCTCAAGGTGATGAACCTGGTCGCCCTGCTCATCGCCCCGGCGATCGTGCAGTTCAGCTATGGAGCGGACGCCAATCCGTGGGTGCGGACGCTGGTGGCGGTCGTCGCCATCGGGGTCATCGTCGTCGCGGTCTACGTCTCCAAGCGGCGCGGCATCGCCGTGGGCGACGACGACGCCCCGGGGGGCGGGGGTCCATCGGTCCCCGCGCCAGATCCAGCGGCGGCCTCATGAGTCTTGCGTAGCGAGGCGCCCCGGGCGCGCGCTGCGGTGAGACGTCGGCTCAAGGAGTGGGCGAGCGGCTCGTGTTGACGTGCTGTCCGCCCAGTCTCCGTTTCCGTCCGCTCCTTCTCCGCCTCCCGCTCCCGCTCCCGCTCCCCTCCCGATGATCGGGAGCAGCCTTTCGGATGAGTGACCGATCGCGCGTCCGATTCTCGGCGCGAGTGGCATCTCCCTCATTTCCCTTGGTGCAAATGGCTTCAAAAGCGTGCACACCGGATGACCGGCACCCGGCTGTCGTCCCCTCGGCGTGTAAGTTCCGGGGCCGAGAGCCTTGGAAGGGACCAATCCGGTGAACAAGAAGCTTGCAGCCGCACTGTCCGGCGGTGCGGTACTCGTACTGACGCTGTCGGGCTGCAGCGACGACAGCGACAACAAGGTCAACGACTGGGCCAAGAAGGTCTGCGACCAGGTTCAGCCGCAACTGCAGAAGATCGCCAACGCCAACGCCTCCATCCAGCAGCAGACCGCGGACAACAGCAAGCCCGCCGACGTGCAGAAGACGGACTCGGCCGCCTTCCAGCAGATCTCCCAGGCGTACAAGTCGCTGGGCACCGCCGTGGACTCGGCCGGGCCGCCGCCGGTCGACGACGGCGAGACCACGCAGAAGGAAGCGGTCAAGGAGCTCAACGCATCCTCCAAGGCGTACGCCGACCTCAAGACCGAGGTCGACGCGCTCGACACCAAGGACCAGGCGAAGTTCGCCGACGGGCTGAAGGGCATCGCCGACGAGCTGAACAAGATCAGCACCAGCGGTGACCAGGCTCTGAAGAAGCTCCAGTCCGGTGAGGTCGGCGTCGCGATGTCGAAGCAGAAGGGCTGCCAGAAGCCGACTGCCTCGACCGGCCCCTCCGGCTCCGCGGCGGACGGCTCCGACGCGCCCCCGGCCGGCACGGACGCAGACAAGAGCGACTCGACGGAGAAGGGCTCGACGGAGAAGAACTCGACGGAGTGAGGACTCCGCGGAGTGAGGACTCCGCGGACAAGGTCTCCGCGGAGAAGAAGGGCTGAGCGCCGTTCTCGCGGCCCGGGCACCCGGCGGGTGCCCGGGCCGCTGCCGTTGTCGGTGGGAGCGGACACAATGGGTGGGTGAGTAAGAGCAGCCTTCCCGCACCCGACCACGCCGCCGCCCTCCGTGAGGCCCTGCTCGCCGCGGACTTCACCGCGGACGGGCTCCTCGACCGCCTCGGCGCGCCCGCCTATGCCGCCCTCGCCCGCAGCGAGACGGTCCCCGCCCTGCGGGCCACCCGTGGTGACACCCCGCTCGACACGCTGGTGCGGCTGTTCCTGCTGCAGCGTCCCGTCGCCGAGGAGCAGGCACGTGCCGCCCTGCCGCTCGCCGAGTGCGTCGCGGACGGCTGGGTGAGCCACGCCGACGGGAGGGTCCGTGCGGGCGTCGACGTACGGCCGTACGGGGGGCCGGACGGCGAGGACTGGTTCATCGTGTCCGACCTCGGGTGCGCGGTCGGCGGTGCGGGAGGGATCGGCTCGCGCGAGGATGGCGTCGTCCTCGGGGTCGGCGGGGCATCCACCACCCTCGCCGGGATCACCGTCCGTGCGCCGGTCGCCTCGGCCCTCGACCTCGGTACGGGCTCCGGCATCCAGGCGCTGCACGCCGCCCAGCACGCGAGCCGGGTCACCGCCACCGACCTCAACCCCCGTGCCCTGGAGTTCACCCGGCTCACCCTCGCCCTGTCCGGCGCTGCCCCCGCCGACCTGCGCGAGGGCTCCCTCTTCGAGCCGGTGGGCTCCGACACGTTCGACCTGATCGTCTCCAACCCGCCCTTCGTCATCTCGCCCGGCGCCCGCCTCACCTACCGGGACGGCGGCATGGGCGGCGACGACCTGTGCCGGGCGCTGGTGCAGCAGTCCGGCGCCCATCTGAACGAGGGGGGCTTCGCCCAGTTTCTCGCCAACTGGCAGCACGTGGAGGGCGAGGAGTGGCAGGACCGGCTGCGCTCCTGGGTGCCGTACGGCTGTGACGCCTGGATCGTCCAGCGCGAGGTCCAGGACGTCACGCAGTACGCCGAGCTGTGGCTGCGGGACAGCGGCGATCACCGCAGCGACCCCGCCGAGTACACCGAGCGGTACGAGGCGTGGCTCGACGAGTTCGAGGCACGGGGCGCCACGGCCGTCGGGTTCGGCTGGATCACCCTGCGCAGATCCGCAGCGGCGGAGGCCGGGAACCCCTCGATCGTGATCGAGGAGTGGCCGCACGCGGTGCGGCAACCGCTCGGGCAGGCCGTCCAGGAACACTTCGCCCGCCAGGACTACCTCCGCGACCAGGACGACGCGGCTCTGCTCGCCGGGCACTTCGTCCTCGCCGCCGAGGTCGTGCAGGAGCAGGTCGGCCTGCCGGGTGCGGAGGACCCCGAGCATGTGGTGCTGCGTCAGCACCGCGGCATGATGCGGGCGACCAAGGTCGACGCGGTGGCCGCCGGGTTCGCGGGCGTGTGCGACGGCTCGCTGCCCGCCGGGCGGATCCTGGACGCCATCGCGCAGTTGATGGCGGAGGACCCGGTGCTCCTGCGCGACCGCACCCCGCAGGCGATCCGGCTGCTGGTCGAGGAGGGCTTCCTGGTACCGGCGCCCGGCGCAGTACCGCGGAGCCAGTAGGACGCGAAGTGCGTGAAGGCCTCGGCGAGCGCGGAGTGCGTGAGGTCGAGTGCGTGACGTCCTCTGCAAGCGCGGAGTGCCTGGAGGGCGCGGCGAGCGCGGAGGGTGTCGAGGCCGCGGAGGGTGCGTGCGGCGGTCGGCGAACTGGAGGCCGTTGCCGCACGACGGTGTGAGCTGGAGGCCGTGTGCGTATGACGGTGTGAGCTGGAGGCCGTGTCCGTAGGACGGTGACCGCGGCCGCCTTCCGGTACGGGGTGGGGGGCTCCCCGGTCGGGCCGGCGCCGCCCTTGTCATCAGTGCGTTCGTGCTCCGCACGCGCTCCGGCGCGGCCGGGCCGTGCGTTCCGGTCGGGTGATCGCTGTGCGGTACGTAGGCGACTCGTATCCGGTCCGTATGCGACTCGGATGCGGCCGATGGGGTTCCGCCGGCCGGTTGGGGAGTGCTGTTCACCCGGGGTTCGTGCGGGCGATGCCCCGGGGTGACAACCTCCCCGTGCCGGGCCGCCGAGGTCCGGCTCCGGGACCGGCCGGCACGCCCGTCCCGGGCGGTTCGCCACGACGGTCCAGGAGCACGACATGGAGAGCGTCTCAGCAGTCTTCGCCGGTACGGCCCTGGCGCTGTTCGGCGCCGCCCTCCTGATCTGGACGGGGGCGCGAGCCCTGCACCGCGCGCCGGTGGCGCACGGTGTGAGCCCCGTCGCCTCCACCGCACTCACGACGCTCTTCGGCGTAGTTTTCCTCGGCCTCGGCGTGTGGTGCCTCACGCTCGTCTGATCCCCGCCCCCGGCAGTGCGGCGCCCGGGCCGACAGGTTGCCCGGCCGACACCGCGACCACCTCCGAAAAGACACCGGCCAAGCCTCCGCGTGGCGTGGACCCGACGGTCCGGGCGGCAGGAATGGCGGAAGTCGGGTTACCGTTCGAGTGGCCGTTGCGGGCTTTTGCCGTTTGACACGGGGGCGGGTTGTACCGTCACACTCCGCAGCGACAGCACCGCGGGCAGCGTCATGACGCTGCCCGGATGCCCATCGAGTGTCGACCGGAGAGAAGAGCGAAGTTGTCCCCGACCAGCGAGACCGCACAGGGCGGCCGCCGACTCGTCATCGTCGAGTCGCCTGCCAAGGCGAAGACGATCAAGGGCTATCTCGGCCCCGGATACGTCGTCGAGGCGAGCGTCGGGCACATCCGCGACCTCCCGAACGGCGCGGCCGAGGTCCCGGACGAGTACACCGGCGAGGTACGCCGCCTGGGGGTGGATGTCGAGAACGACTTCCAGCCCATCTATGTGGTCAACGCCGACAAGAAGGCCCAGGTCAGGAAGCTCAAGCAGCTGCTGGCCGAGTCCGACGAACTCTTCCTCGCCACCGATGAGGACCGCGAGGGCGAAGCCATCGCGTGGCACTTGCAGGAAGTGCTGAGGCCCAAGGTCCCGGTCCACCGGATGGTCTTCCACGAGATCACCAAGGACGCGATCCGGGCCGCCGTCGCCAACCCGCGCGAGCTCAACCAGCGCATGGTCGACGCCCAGGAGACCCGCCGCATCCTCGACCGCCTCTACGGCTACGAGGTCTCGCCGGTCCTGTGGAAGAAGGTCATGCCGAAGCTCTCGGCGGGCCGCGTCCAGTCGGTCGCCACCCGGCTCGTCGTCGAGCGGGAGCGCGAGCGCATCGCCTTCCGCTCCGCCGAGTACTGGGACCTGACCGGAAAGTTCGCCACCGGCCGCACCGGTGACGCCTCCGACCCCTCGACCCTCACCGCCCGCCTCAGCGCGGTCGACGGCCGCCGGATCGCCCAGGGCCGCGACTTCGGCCCCGACGGGCAGCTGAAGGCCGGCTCCGCCCAGACCCTGCACCTGGACGAGACGAACGCCCGCGCCCTGGCCGCCGCGCTCGCCGACTCGTCCTTCGCGGTCCGGTCCGTCGAGTCGAAGCCGTACCGCCGCTCCCCGTACGCCCCCTTCCGGACCACGACCCTCCAGCAGGAGGCGAGCCGCAAGCTGGGCTTCGGGGCGAAGGCGACCATGCAGGTGGCGCAGAAGCTGTACGAGAACGGCTTCATCACCTATATGCGTACGGACTCCACGACCCTCTCGGACACCGCGATCTCCGCGGCCCGGGCCCAGGTCACGCAGTTGTACGGGGCGAACTACCTCCCCGAGAAGCCACGTACGTACGCCGGGAAGGTCAAGAACGCGCAGGAGGCGCACGAGGCGATCCGCCCCTCCGGCGACCGCTTCCGCACCCCCGCCGAGACCGGCCTCACCGGCGATCAGTTCCGGCTCTACGAGCTGATCTGGAAGCGGACCGTCGCCTCCCAGATGAAGGACGCCGTCGGCAACTCCGTCACCGTCAAGATCGGCGGCCGGGCGAGCGACGGCCGGGACGCCGAGTTCTCCGCCTCCGGCAAGACGATCACCTTCCACGGCTTCATGAAGGCGTACGTCGAGGGCGCGGACGACCCGAACGCCGAGCTGGACGACCGCGAGCGCCGGCTGCCGCAGGTGGCCGAGGGCGACGCGCTGTCCGCCGAGGAGGTCACGGTCGACGGGCACGCCACCAAGCCCCCGGCCCGTTACACCGAGGCCTCGCTGGTCAAGGAGCTGGAAGAGCGCGAGATCGGCCGCCCGTCGACGTACGCCTCGATCATCGGGACCATTCTCGACCGCGGCTACGTCTTCAAGAAGGGCACGGCACTCGTCCCGTCCTTCCTGTCCTTCGCCGTGGTCAACCTGCTGGAGAAGCACTTCGGCCGGCTCGTCGACTACGACTTCACCGCCCGCATGGAGGACGACCTCGACCGCATCTCGCGGGGCGAGGCCCAGTCCGTGCCGTGGCTCAAGCGCTTCTACTTCGGCGCCCAGCCCGGTGACGACACCGCGGGGGTCGGCGCGGCCTCCGACGCGGGCAACGGCGACGGCGACCACCTCGGCGGTCTGAAGGCACTGGTCACCGACCTCGGTGCGATCGACGCCCGGGAGATCTCCTCCTTCCCGGTCGGCAACGACATCAAGCTCCGCGTCGGCCGCTACGGCCCGTACATCGAGCGGGGCGAGAAGGACGCCGAGGGCCATCAGCGGGCCGATGTCCCCGAGGACCTGGCACCCGACGAGCTGACCGTCGAGCTCGCCGAGGAGCTGCTGGCGAAGCCCAGCGGCGACTTCGAACTGGGCGCCGACCCGGTCAGCGGCAACCAGATCATCGCCAAGGACGGCCGCTACGGGCCGTACGTCACCGAGGTGCTGCCCGAGGGGACGCCGAAGACCGGCAAGAACGCGGTGAAGCCGCGGACCGCCTCCCTCTTCAAGTCCATGTCCCTTGACACGGTCACCCTCGCCGACGCCCTCAAGCTGATGTCGCTGCCGCGCGTCGTCGGCGAGGACGCCGAGGGCGTCGAGATCACCGCGCAGAACGGCCGCTACGGCCCGTATCTGAAGAAGGGCACCGACTCCCGGTCGTTGACCTCGGAGGACCAGCTCTTCGACATCACCCTCGAAGAGGCCCTCGCGATCTACGCCCAGCCCAAGCAGCGCGGCCGGGCGGCGGCCAAGCCGCCGCTCAAGGAGCTGGGCACCGACCCGGTCAGCGGTGCGCCGGTCGTGGTGAAGGACGGCCGCTTCGGCGCGTACGTCACCGACGGCGAGACCAACGCGACGCTGCGGACCGACGACAGCGTCGAGGACATCACGCCGGAGCGCGGCTACGAGCTGCTCGCCGAGAAGCGCGCCAAGGGGCCCGCGAAGAAGAAGACGGCCAAGAAGGCCCCGGCGAAGAAGGCGACGGCCAAGAAGACGGCCGCGAAGAAGACGACGGCCACCAAGACCACGGCCGCCAAGAAGACCGCGGCGAAGAAGACGACGACGGCCAAGAAGGCGACGACCGCCAAGACGGCCGCCAAGAAGACGACGGCGACAGCGAGGAAGACGGCTTCGGCCTCGTCCTCCGCCGCCGCCCCGTCGGACGACTGACCTCGACGACTGACCTCGCCGTCGCGCGGATCGCACCCCGCACCCCGCACGTCAACGCACTGCCGCCCGGTACCTCGATCCCTGTGATCCAGGTGCCGGGCGGCAGTGCGTCGGCGTCGCGGGTCAGTACAGCTAGGGCGTTGGCGTTCGCGTGCGCGGCTACGGCGTTGGCGTGCGCGGCGGTGGTGCGCAAGAGGGTCTCGCGCACCATGGCCGGAAGTTGTTCACGTCCATATGTTCGGACGGGCCGACGTTCACGGCACCGCTGCCGATAGGCTGGGCGGATGACGCGAGCCGAGCAGCCAACGGTCGTGAGCCCCACCTCCGACACACTTGCCGCAGACTCACGCGAGCGCGCCGTACGGGCCCTGTTGCGTATTCCCCCGCTGAAGCGGTTGTGGAGTGCCCAGCTCGTCGGCGGTATCGGCGATGCACTCGCCCTTCTCGTGCTGGTGCTGCTGTCGCTGCAAGCGGCGGTCCTTGAGGGCTCATTCGGCACCGGATACCGCGGGGCGGCCTTCGCCGTCGCCGCCGTCTTCGGTGCCCGGATCCTTTCCACCCTGTTCTTCGGAGCCGTACTCCTGGGGCCCCTGACGTCCCTCACGGGGCCCGGCGGAAAGCTGGACCGGCGATGGCTGATGATCGGGGTGGACGGGCTGCGCCTGGCGCTCCTGGTCGTCGCCCCGCTGTGGATCGACTGGACGCCCGACAAGGCGCTCATGATGATCCTCATCACCGTCTTCGTGACCGGCGCCGGTGAGCGCCTGTGGGCCGTGGCCAAGGACAGCGCCGCCCCGGCGCTGCTGCCCGCCCCGCCTCTCGAAGGCGCGGCCGTACGCCCCCTGCCCGACCACCTCGACGCCCTGCGCCGCCTCTCGCTGCGCACGAACTTCCTCGCGGTGCCCGCCGCCGCGCTGGTCCTGCTGGCCGCCACGCTGGTCGGCAACCTCCTCGGCTCGGGCCTGGAGTGGTTCTCCTTCCACCAGGCGGCCCTGGGGTCCTACGTCGCGGCCGGGCTCTTCTCGGCCTCCATCTCCATCCTGTACTTCCTGCGGTTCCCGGCCACGCAGACGCCCCGGCCGCGCTCCCCGCTGGAGGGCCTGCGCCGCCCCGCCACCGGTAACGGCCCCGACAAGGGCCGCACCGGCGCGGTCCCCCTGCTGGTCGCGGTCTGCGCGGCCCTCGCCGGAGCCGTCGCGGCGGCCGCCGCCGTCTCCGTACTGCACGCCTACGACCTCGGGGGCGGGCCCGCGACGTTCGCGCTGCTGGTCCTCGGACTGACCGGTGGCACCGCCCTCGGCATCCGCACCGCGCGCCACGTGCTGCCCACCCTGTCGCGCCGCCGCCTGCTGGCGCTGGCCACGACCGTCACCGGCCTCGCGCTCCTCGCGCTCGGCCTGGTGCCGGACACCGCGACCGGGATCGCCATTGCCCTGCTCGCCGGTTACGCCGCCGGGGTCGCCGCGAACACCGGGCACACCCTGATCGACCAGGAGACCGAGGCGTTCCGGCAGGCCCGGACCACCGAGCACCTCCAGGCCGTCGTCCGGGTGCTCGTCGCGCTCGGCGCGGTCGCGGGCCCCCTGCTGGCCGCCGCGATCGGGCGGCACCGCCTGGTCGCCGGCGACTTCGTCTTCGCCCACGGCGGGGCCGCGTTCACTCTGATGCTGCTCGGCGCGCTGCTGCTGCCCGTCGCCGCCCTCGTCCTCGCCAAGACGGACGACCGGGCGGGCGTGCCGCTGCGCCGGGACCTGCGCGAGGCGCTGCGCGGCGGCGACCCGGCGGTCGCGCCCGCCGCCACCGGCTTCTTCCTCGTCCTGGAGGGCGGCGACGGAGCGGGCAAGTCCACTCAGGTCGAGGCGCTCGCCGACTGGATCCGGTCCAAGGGCCACGAGGTCGTCGTGACCCGCGAGCCCGGGGCCACCCCCGTCGGCAAGCGGCTGCGGTCGATCCTGCTCGACGTGTCCTCCGCCGGCCTGTCCAACCGGGCCGAGGCCTTGCTGTACGCCGCCGACCGCGCCGAGCACGTCGACTCCGTCGTCCGCCCGGCGCTGGAGCGCGGCGCGATCGTCATCTCCGACCGTTACATCGACTCCTCCGTGGCCTACCAGGGCGCGGGCCGGGACCTGGCCCCGACCGAGATCGCCCGGATCTCGCGGTGGGCGACGAGCGGCCTCGTACCGCATCTGACGGTGCTGCTGGACGTCGACCCGGCGACCGCGCGGGAGCGGTTCACCGAGGCGCCGGACCGGCTGGAGTCGGAGCCCGCCGAGTTCCACGAGCGGGTGAGGTCCGGGTTCCTGACCCTGGCCGCCGCCGACCCGAACCGCTATCTGGTGGTGGACGCCGGCCAGGAGCCGGAGTCGATCACCACCGTCGTACGTCACCGGCTCGACCAGCTCCTGCCGCTCTCCGAGGCCGAGATCGAGGCCATCGAGGAGGCGCGCCGCCAGGCCATCGAGGAGGCCCGGCGCAAGGCGGAGGAAGAAGCCGCCCGCAAGGCCGAGGAGGAGCGCCTGGAGAAGGAGCGCCAGGAGCAGCTCGCCCGGCTGCGCGCCGAGGAGGAGGAGCGCAAGCAGCGGGAGCTGGAGGAGGCCCGCCGCCGCGAGGCCGAGCGCCAGGCGGAGGAGGCCCGGCAGCGCGCCGAGGAGGCCCGCCGCCGCGCAGAGGAGGACCGGCTCCGGCTGGAGGCCGAGGAGCGGGTCCGCGAGGCCGAGCAGGAACGCCTGCGCAAGCAGGCCGAGGAGGAGGCCCGGCTCCGCAAGGAGGCCGAGGCGCAGCGGCTGGAGAAGCAGCGCAGGGCCGAAGAGGCCCTGATGCGAGCCGAGGAGGCCCGCCGCCGGGCCGAGGCCGAGGCCGCAGCCCGTACGGAGGCGGCGCGCGCCGAGGCCGAGCGTGCGGAGGCCGAGCGTGCGGAGGCCCGGCGGGCGGAGGAGGCGCGGGCGTCGCGTACCTCCCACGCCTCCCGTACCTCCCGTGACTCCCGTGACTCCCGTACGGAGACGTCGTCGCAGTCGTCCGCGTCGTCGTCCTCACGGTCCTCGGAGTCGGAGGGCCCGTCCGTGCCGGAGAACGAGCTCACGGTGCCCACACCGATCGTGAACCCGAACGAGATCACGCAGCCGGTCCCGGCGGTCCGGCCGGAGGACGACCGTCCTTCCGGATCCGGTACGGGCAGGGGTGCACGTTCAGGTTCCGCTCTCGGGGACGACGACACGGCGATGCTGCCGCGCTTCTCGGATCAGGGGCCGGCGGATCAGGGGCCGGCGGACAAGTGGTCGGCGGACCGGCGGCCGGCCCTGGACGCGGACGAGACGGCCGTGCTGCCGCCGGTCTCCGCCGATCGGCCCTCCGACCGGGTGCCCCAGGGCTTCTTCCGGGACGAGAACCAGGCGACCTCGCCCGCGGAGAGCGAGAACGAGCGCACCCGGGAACTGCCGCAGGTCGAGGACCCGAACGTCGGGGAGACGCCCGACCGGCAGCAGGGCCGCCGCAAGCGCCCCCGCCCGGACTGGGCCGAGGAGACTCCGCTGGACGATCTGCCGACCCTGGCGGACGAGCTGCTCGGGGGCCAGGAGGACGACGGCCCCAAGGGCCGGGGACGTCGCCCGCGCGGCTGACGCCCCCGCCCCACCGCCGACGGTGAAGTACCGGCCCGTCCGTCCCTCCGGGGGCGGGCGGGCCGGACTGTCAGTGGCGTCCCCCACAATGGGAAGCCACGACGCACCGCGGTTCCGCGGCACCGCACGACACCACCGGAAGGGCGGTGACCCATGACCGTATGGGACGACCTGGTCGGACAGACCCGCGTGCAGGAACAGCTCGCCGCCGCCGCCAAGGACGCCGACGCCCTGGTCACCGCCGTGTCCGACGGCAAGCCGCTGGACCAGGGCTCGAAGATGACGCACGCCTGGCTGTTCACCGGGCCGCCCGGCTCCGGCCGGTCCACGGCGGCCCGCGCCTTCGCCGCCGCGCTCCAGTGCACGAGCCCGGACCGGGCGCTGGGCGGCGCTCCCGGCTGCGGTTTCTGCGATGGCTGCCACACCAGCCTGATCGGCACGCACGCCGACGTCCAGGTCATCCGTACGGACCTCCTCTCCATCGGCGTGAAGGAGACCCGCGACCTGGTCCGGCGCGCCCAGCTCTCTCCGGCGGTCGGCCGGTGGCAGGTCATCGTGATGGAGGACGCCGACCGCCTCACCGAGGGCGCGGGCAACGTCCTGCTGAAGGCCGTCGAGGAGCCTGCGCCGCGCACGGTCTGGATGCTCTGCGCCCCCTCGCTGGAAGACGTCCTGCCCACGATCCGTTCCCGTTGCCGGCACCTCACGCTGAGCACCCCGCCGGTGGAGGCGGTGGCCGACGTCCTGATCCGCCGCGACGGCGTCGACCCCGAGCGGGCGCACTCCGTGGCGCGCGCCACCCAGGGGCACATCGGCAGGGCCCGCCGTCTCGCGACGGACGAGCGGGCGCGGGCGCGGCGGGCGGCGGTGCTGAAGGTTCCGCTGCGGGTCGCCGACGTCGGCGGCTGCCTCAAGGCGGCCCAGGAGCTGATCGACACGGCTACCGACGACGCCAAGCAGATGGCGGAGGAGGTCGATGTCAAGGAGACCGAGGACCTCAAGGCGGCGCTCGGCGGGGTGGCCGGGGGCCGGATGCCGCGCGGTACGGCGGGGGCGATGAAGGAGCTGGAGGACAAGCAGAAGCGCCGCAAGACGCGTACGCAGCGGGACAGCCTCGATCTGGCGCTGACCGAGCTCACCGGGTTCTACCGCGATGTGCTGGCGCTCCAGCTCGGTTCGAAGCTGGCGATCGCCAACGTCGATGTGCAGGACTCCCTCGACCGGATCGCGGAGTCCTCGACGCCCGCGCAGACTCTGCGCAGGATCGAGTCGGTGATCGCCTGCCGCGAGGCGATGGACCGCAACGTGGCGCCGCTGCTCGCGGTGGAGGCGATGACGATGGCGCTGCGGGCGGGCTGAAGGCTTCCACGGGCTTCCACGCCGAGTCCCTGTTCACCCGAATGAGCAGGGAATCGGACGACTCGTCACCCGGCGGATACGCTCCCTGAATGGATACCAGGCGGCTGCTCCGCACCTTCGCCATCGGGATCGGCACTGCCGGCCTCCTCATCTCCGGCTGCAGTGGCAGCGGCTCGTCGCCGAGCGCCTCGGCCACCGGCACCGCGGCTCCCGAGGGGCTGTCGTCGTACTACGCGCAGAAGCTGAGCTGGCGCGACTGCGGGGTGGAGGGGTTCGCGTGCGCGACGATGAAGGCGCCGAAGGACTACGACAAGCCGGATGACGGCGACATCGACCTCGCCGTCTCCCGCAAGAAGGCCACCGGGCCGGGCAAGCGGATCGGCTCCCTCCTGGTGAATCCGGGCGGCCCCGGCGGCTCCGCGATCGGCTATCTCCAGGGGTACGCGGCCCTCGGCTATCCGGCCCAGGTGAGGGCCCGCTACGACATGGTCGCGATCGACCCGCGCGGCGTGGCCCGCAGCGAACCCGTCGAGTGCCTCACGGGGCCGGAGATGGACGCCTACACCCAGGTCGACCAGACGCCCGACGACGAGGCGGAGGTCAAGAAGCTGAGCGCGTCCTTCGGGAAGTTCGCGGCGGGCTGCGAGAAGCGGAGCGGCGAGATCCTCCCGTACGTCTCCACCGTCGACACGGCCCGCGACATGGACGTCCTGCGGGCCCTGCTCGGCGACGAGAAGCTGAGCTACGTCGGAGCGTCGTACGGGACCTTCCTGGGCGCCACCTACGCGGACCTCTTCCCGGAGCGGGCCGGCCGCCTGGTCCTGGACGGGGCGATGGACCCCTCCCTGAAGGCCGTCGACATGAACCGCGACCAGACGGCGGGCTTCGAGGGGGCCTTCCAGTCCTTCGCCGCCGACTGCGTCGAGCAGCCGGACTGCCCGCTCGGCACCACATCCACCGCCGACGCGGCGACCGCGCTGAAGCAGCTCTTCAAGGACCTGGACGCCAAGCCCATCCCGACCGGCGACGACCGCAAGCTGGGCGAGTCCCTGGCCACCACCGGCGTGATCGCCGCCATGTACGACGAGGCGGCCTGGCCGCAGCTCCGCGAGGCGCTGGCGGGCGCGCAGCGCAGCGACGGCTCCGGCCTGCTGTCCCTGGCCGACGGCTACTACGAGCGCGGGCCGAACGGGAAGTACGCCAACCTGATGTTCGCCAACGCCGCCGTGAACTGCCTCGACCTGCCGCCCGCCTTCGACGGCCCCGACGCGGTCGAGAAGGCGGTCCCGGACTTCGAGAAGGCCTCCCCGGTCTTCGGGCGAGGCTTCGCCTGGGCCTCCCTGAACTGCGCCTACTGGCCCACCGATGCCACGGGCACCCCGCACCGCACCGAGGCGAAGGGCGCCGACCCGATCGTGGTCGTCGGCACCACCCGCGACCCGGCCACCCCGTACAAGTGGTCGGAGGCCCTCGCCGAGCAGCTCTCCTCGGGCACCCTGCTCACCTACGAGGGCGACGGCCACACTGCTTACGGCCGGGGCAGCGACTGCATCGACACGGCGATCAACACGTACCTCCTGGAGGGCACCGCGCCCACCGACGGCAAGAAGTGCACCTGACCCCCTGCCCTTCCGATCCGCCTTGCCCCCCTGCCCCTCCGACCTGCCCTGACCAGCGCGAACGCCTCCGGGGATGCTGTGTGCGGAGCACCCCCGGAAACTGTGTAGACTTGGCCCCGCTGCTGATCGCACCATAGTGCGACAGGGCGCGCCGCCTTAGCTCAGTTGGCCAGAGCAACGCACTCGTAATGCGTAGGTCTCGGGTTCGAATCCCGAAGGCGGCTCAGTGAAACCCCAGGTCACGTTACGCGTGACCTGGGGTTTTCTGTTGCTCGGGTGCCATGGTCCCGGTTGCTGGTGGGCCGGGCCGGGCCGGGTGCGGCAAGCGGGGGCTTATCGGTTTATCGAGCGTGAGGGGGTGTCTGACCCGGCGGGCGGCACGTTCTGGGCTCGTTCCCGAGAGGCTCGCTCGTCGGCGTCCGCCAGCCAGAACCAGACCGGTGGGAAGGCCAACTCGATGAGGGCCAGCGCCACTTGGAACGGGTGCGGCCACCCGTGCACGGCCAGGGAGAGGATCCGCCCGATGCCGCCGAGCAGGAACACCGCGGCGAGCCATCGGACCACGCGCGCCGGGACGGGATTCTGCCGGGACGCCCACAGCCAGACCAGCCCATAGCCGACGAAGACCGCGCCGAAGAACCGGCCCAGGCTGTCGAGGGTCGCGCCCGCGTCGGACTCGCCGGGAATCGCGGCATTGCCGCCGATCACATGGAACAGGCCGATGGCCACACAGGCGACGCCCATCACCCACGCGAACATCCGGAGTGCTCTGGCCATGGCCCCACCCTCTCTTGGTTGACGCGCGTCTACTACGAGACAGCTAAGTGCTGCTAGTAGACACATGTCAAGTAGTCTTCCCGTGTGCCTCCACGCCGCCGCCTCACCCCCGCCGACCGCCGCGCCCAGCTGCTCGCCGTCGGCGCGCGTCTCTTCGCCGCCGCCCCGTACGACGACGTCCTGATGGAGGACGTGGCCCAGGAAGCCGGGGTGTCCCGCGCCCTGCTCTACCGGCATTTCCCCGGCAAGCACGCGCTCTTCGCGGCGGTGTACCAGGAGGCGTCAGATCGGCTGCTGGCGGCGACCCGGTTCGATCCGGAAGCCACGCTCGTCGAGCAGCTCACCCAGGGCCTGGACGCTCACTTCGACTACTTCATCGCCAACCGTCACGCCGTACTGGCCGCGAACCGGGTGCTCGCGGGGGACCCGGTCATCCAGACGATCATGGCGGATGAACTCGATGCCCTGCGCTCACGCCTGCTCGGCGTGCTCCCGCTCGCCGATGAGCGCATGCACGACGCCGTCTCCGCGGTGCTGAAGGCATGGCTGGTGTTCGTGCAAGTGCTGTGCGTGGACTGGCTCACCCGTGAGAACTGCACGCGCACCGAGCTGCGCGACACCTGCATCGGGGCTGCGGTGGGGGCCCTGCGCCCGCTGCTCCCCATGGACCCCGCCCCTGACTGGCCGCCCAGGTAGGGGGAACACGCCCGCGCGGACCG
The DNA here is from genome assembly GCF_000377965.1 of Streptomyces sp. CNB091. Taxonomy (NCBI): domain Bacteria; kingdom Bacillati; phylum Actinomycetota; class Actinomycetes; order Kitasatosporales; family Streptomycetaceae; genus Streptomyces; species Streptomyces sp. CNB091. Next base: position 209,383 of record NZ_KB898999.1, on the reverse strand, counting down.
GGCGGCGTGGAGCGGGCGGGGCGGCGCGCCCGACGGATTCCGTGGTTCTCGGGATGGTTCCCGCCGAGGTCACTCCTCCAGGCCGTTGCCCCAGATCCATGCGGCGATGCCGACCCGATTGCGGACGCTCAGCTTGCGCTGCACGTTGGCGACGTGTGTCTTGGCCGTACCGGCCGAGATGAACAACTCCGCCCCGATCTCCGCGTTGGTCATCCCCTTGGCGACCAGGCGCGCGATCTCCGTCTCCCTGCCCGTCAGCACGTCCATCGGCTGTACGGGCCTGGGCCTGCCGGCGTCGCGGTGGTGCTGCAGCAGGGCGACGGTGAGGGAGGGGCTGATCAGTGTGTCGCCCGCCATCGCGGCGCGTACCGCCTCCACCAGCAGCGTCGGGCCCGAGCGCTTCAGCAGGAAGCCGCAGGCGCCGTTGCGCAGCGCGGTGTGGACGTACTCGTCGAGTCCGAAGGTCGTCACGACCACCACGCGCATCGGATGTTCGGCGTCGGGCCCGGCGAGCCGCCGGGTGACCTCCAGGCCGTCCAGGCGCGGCATGCGGATGTCGGCCAGCACGACGTCCGGGTTCAGCTTCGCGGCGAGTTCGACGGCCTGAAGTCCGTCGGACGCCTCGCCGATCACCTCCATGTCGGGCTGGGAATCCAGGATGAGGCGGAATCCGACGCGTACGGATTCCTGGTCGTCGGCGAGGAGCAGGCGAACTGTCACGGTCGGCACCGTAGTTCGTCTTCGGCCCGTTCAGCCACCGGAACAGTACGCGCGGCATGGGTGCCCCGCCCCGTGTCTGCCGTCCCGCGCATCTGCCGTTCGGTAGATGCGCGGGACGGCCCGGACCGGAATGCTGATCAGTGAGTCGATCCAAGGGGGGAAGCATCATGACTCAGCTGATCGAGCACATGGCATCACGGGCCGCGGGCGATGCACCGGCTCCGGTGCGCGCGGTTCAACTGGGCGGGCTGGATCGGCTACTTGGCCGCGCTCGTGCTTCTTCTCCACGGGCTGGCCCACGCCTACTGGGCCTTCGGCGGGGACGGTCTTCCGTTCGGCGCCGACGATGCCAACCCGGAGTACTCGGCCTTCGAGCACGTCGGCCGCGACCGGCTGGCGCCGTGGACCGCGGGCGGGTTCCTGGGCAGCGCGGCGGTCGCTCTTCTCCTCGCGCTGCCGGGCCGGCGGCGGATTCCCGCCCGGGTGCTGATGGGCGCCTCCGTGTTCTCGGCGGCCGCGGTGTTCTGCACGCTCGCCGACTTCCGCATCCTCGGCAATCTCGCCTATGTCTTCATGCTGAAGTTCGGCGCGATCAACTGGACGGTGGTCAACCAGCTGTTCGCGGGCGCCGCGCTCGCCACCATGGGGGCGCTCGGCTCGCTGCTCACCCTGGGCCTGGTGCGGCGCTGGGGCGAGGTCTTTCCCCGGTGGATGGTGGGCCTCAGGGGCCGGCGGGTGCCGTTGAGCCGAGCCTGGCCGTCGTCCCGGCCACGCTGGTCTCCGTCCTGGTGACGATCGCCGGGGTCATGTACATCCGGTTGCACTTCCAGGGGGCCTTCGACAACCAGAGGGACGACTGGGGAGCCACGGTTCCGGAGATGATCTGGCCGGTGTGGGGCGTTGCCCTGGCGGCCGCCACGCTCGCCTACTACCTCCGGCGGCGCGGGGTGTGCAAGCGCTGCGCCCGCGGCTGAGCCGAGCTGAGCCGAGCGCATAGGGATCGGTTCGGCGATGCCGTGTCCTCAGTCCAGGGGCAGGACCGCGGTGACCCGCCAGCCGTATTCCCCGCGCTCCCCGTGCTTCTCGTGTTCCCCGTGCACACCGGACTCCAGGGTTCCGCCGAGCGTCCGGGCGCGTTCGGCGAGTCCTCTCAGACCGCTGGCCCCGGGGCGTTCGCGGTCGCCGAGGTGCCCACCGTCCGTCTCGCCGCCTGTGGGAGGGCCGTTGGTCACGGACACGGTGAGCACCGGTCGCGGGCACTCGGGTGCTGGTGTCACGGACACGGTCACCCACGGGGCGGTGGCGGCGTGCCGCCGTATGTTGGTCAACGCCTCCACCACCACGCGGTGGGCCGTGCTCGCCACTTCGCGGGGGATCCGGCCGATCCGCTCGGGCGACCGGTCCATGTCCAGGCGGACTTCGGCCCGGCCGGCCGTGCGGAACCGGTCCACCGCATCCACGATGTCCTCCAGGCCGTACGCCACCGGCGGCGGCGCGTCCGTCGCGCCCCGGCCGGCCGGGGACGTTCCGTCGGAGGACCTGAGCATGTGGACCGTACGGTCCATGGAGCCGAGGGCCTGGAGGCCGGAGGTCTCGATCTGCTGGAGGAGCGGCATGATCTTCTCCGGCCGGTCCACGCCGATCACCTGAGCCGCCTGTGCCAGCGCGACGATGCCCGAGACGTCGTGGGCCACGAAGTCATGCAGATCGCCCGCCAGTTGGAGGCGCTGGCTGAGACGGGCGTCGTGCACCGCCCGGATCCTTCGGGTCTCCAGGGCGCGCAGGCCGCCGCCCGTGGCGGCCGCGGCGATGGCACCGAGGGCGAAGAACGAGCTCTGCGCGGCGGCTTCCAGCGCGGTCGGAGGGAGGTGGAGCCGCAGGAGCGCCGTCGATGCCAGAACCCCGAGCACGGTACAGAGTGCGAAGGCCTGCCGGGTCCCGGCGTACCGGGCGACCAGGCAGACGAGCAGCAGGAGCCCCGTGATCTCCACCAGGGTGGCCACGCCGGTCGCCGCCTCCGGGGCCGGCGGGGCCCCGAGCAGGGTGCCGAGGGCGGAGCTCACGGCCACCACGGCGGCGGCCACCGGGATGATCCGGGCCCTGGCGTGCAGGGCGGCCACGGCGAGTGCGCCCAGCACCGCGACCATCATGGGCAGGACCGCGCACCAGCCGGCCGACGGGCTCGCCAGCAGACCGGCCGACACCACGCAGAACGCCAAGACCGCGCAGACCGGGCCGACGGCACGCTCCCGGAGGCGGTCTCGGGCGCGGGTCCCCGTGTTCGTCCCCATCGCCCGGATTCTACGTACCCGTCAATTTCCCTTCCCCTTCCCCTTCCTGTTCGGGCCTTCCCCTCTTTCCGTCGGTCCGGGGAGGCCGGAACCCCGAACTGCCGCTTCACGACGCGATATTCTTCAACGCGGCACGCATCCACGGCCCCGCCGCGGATGCGCCCCATCACCATGCTCCGCGATCACTTCAACTCCCCGCCGACCGACTCTCCATCGCCCAGAGCCGTACAGCCCGAAGGATGACCGGATGAACGTCGGCGCCCACCGCACCGCACCGTCAGCGAACGTCGTCGCGGACGGATGGCTGCGTCGCTACCCCGCGACGGCGGGCGTCCGCCGCAGGTTGCTGGTCCTGCCGCACGCGGGTGGCTCGGCGGGCTTCTTCCACTCCTGGGGCACCGCGTTCGACAGCGGTACGGAGCTTCTGGTCGCGCGCTATCCAGGACGCCAGGACCGGCTGGGCGACCCCTGCATCACGGCGATGGACGAGCTGGCCGACCGGGTGACCGAGGCGATCCTCCCCTTCCACGACGTACCGCTGTCCCTCTTCGGCCACAGCATGGGAGCCTCGCTCGCCCACGAGGTGACGCTGCGCCTGGAGCACCGGCACGGGAGGAGCCCGGCGGCGCTGCATGTGTCGAGCCGCAGGCCGCCGCACCGCCTGACCCCGCGGGCCCTGCACGAACAGGGTGACGAAGCGCTGATCGAGGAGGTGCGCCGGCTCGGTGGCACCGACGAGTCGGTCCTCCGCGACCCGGGCCTCCGGGAGATCATCCTGCCCGCCATCCGCGGCGACTTCACGATCGTCGGGACCTATGGGCCGCGGCCCGCCGATCCGGTCGGCTGCCCCGTGTACGCGTACATCGGGGACGAGGACCCGGGCACCTCGGTGGAGGACATGTCGGCGTGGTCCGACGTCGCGTCCGGCGGCTTCCGGCTGGACGTCCTGCCCGGAGGCCACTTCTACCTGGTCGAGCAGCGCGAGCCGCTGCTCCGGTCGGTCCTCGCCCGCCTGCGCCCCGCCGGTGACGGCCCCCGCCTTCCCTGACCCTGCCTCCCGCCGGGATCCGCATGAAGCGTAGGCCCCCTGGGCTCCTATCCTGGGCGGGCGCGCGCGGCTCCGGCCGGGCGTGAACGACCGTAGGGGACAAGGCCATCGGGGGATCGGGTCAGCATGGGCGAGGGCACGGGCAAAGGCAGCGGGCGGTACACGGCGATGGAAGGGATACGTCCGCTCGCGGCCGGTGATCCGGCCCGGATCGGGCCGTACTCCCTGCTCGGGCGGCTCGGTGCGGGCGGGATGGGACGGGTGTACCTGGCACGCTCGGCGGGCGGGCGCACCGTGGCCGTGAAGGTCGTGCACGAGGAGCACATCGCGAACGGGGAGTTCCGGGCCCGTTTCCGGCGGGAGATCGCGGCGGCACGGCGGGTCGGCGGGCGCTACACCGCCCCCGTGCTCGACGCCGACGCGGACGCCGAGCCGCCGTGGGTGGCCACCGGCTATGTGCCCGGCCCCTCGCTCGAACAGGCCGTCCGGGAGCACGGTCCGCTGCCCGCCGAGTCGGTGCACGTCCTGGCCGAAGGGCTGTTGCGGGCGCTGGGCGGCATCCATGCCGCCGGGATCGTCCACCGGGACCTGAAGCCGTCCAACGTCCTGCTCACCGTCGACGGCCCCCGCGTCATCGACTTCGGCATCGCCCGCGCCCTCCAGGTCTCCGTGGAGTCCCTGCTGACCAGCACCGGCATGGTCATCGGCTCGCCCGGCTTCATGGCGCCCGAGCAGATCCTCGGCGAGGAGACCGGGCCCGGGGCGGACGTCTTCTCCCTGGGCTGTGTGCTGATGTACGCGGTCACGGGGCGCCTGCCGTTCGGGTCCGGTGTGAGCAACCAGCACGCGGTGATGTTCCGGATCGTCCAGTCCCCGCCGGACCTCGCCGCGGTGACGGACACCCCCCTGCGCGAGCTGATCGAACGCTGCCTGGTCAAGAGCGCCGCCGAACGCCCGGGTGTGGAAGCGCTGTTGGAGGCGCTGGCTCTTGCGCCGTCCTCGGCCGCCCTGCGCGGCGCCTGGCTGCCGCCGGTGCTCCTGGCCCGGCTGGCACAGCAGTCGGCACTGCTGCTCGACGCGGAGGTGCCGGAGGTGCCGGAGGCCGTGGAGGCGCCGGAGGCCGGGGATGACGCTGAGGGCGCGGCGGTCGCTGATGCCGCGCAGCGGCCGGTGGGTCTGGACGTACGGCGTGACCCGGAGGCCCTGGACGCCCCGGAGGTGCCGCGAGGCGTGGACGCGCCGGATGCCGAGGATGCCGTGGCCGTACCGGGGAGCGCCGAGCCCCCGGCCGCTTCCGCCTCCGCCTCCGCCCCCGCTCCTCGCGACCTCGGCACCGTCGATCTGCGGCCGGCGTCGGCGAAGGGCGACGGCCCGGGTACGCCGACAGCCGACTCGACGCCCGCTCTCCCGCCCGCTCCGGCCGGGGACCGGCCTCGGCATCGCCGTCGGCGTACCTGGATCGTCGCGGCCGTCGTCGTCGCCGTGCTGGCAGCCGGCGGCACGACGGCCTTCCTCAACCGGGACCCCGGTGGCGCCACCGACGCCCGTGGCGGAGGGTCCACCGCGCCGCCCGCCGGCAGTGGCGCCCCCTCCGGTTCTGCCGCCTCGCCCTCCGGGAAGAGCGACGACGCGGACGGCAAGGACGGCGAGAACGAGAAGGCGAAGGAGAAGGAGAAGGAGAACGGGACGGAGAAGCGCCAGGGCGGCGACGGTGGTGACGGTCAGAACGGGCAGGACGCCGGTAGCGGGGGTGGCTCCGCCTCCGGAGGCGGCGGGTCGTCCGGGGGCGACGGGGCGGCTGCCTCCGGCAGGGGCGCCGCGGAGGGCGGGGCCGGTTCGTCGGGGGCGGGCGGCTCCGGGGGTGCCGCGAAACCGCCCGCCCCGGACCCGGATCCCCCCGCCCCGGACGGCCGGGTGCCGCAGCACTTCGTCGGGACCTGGACCATCGCGTCCCAGTACGACGTCCTCCAGCCCCACACCGTGGTCGTCCGGCGGGTGTCGCCGGGGCAGAGCGCGGTGACCCTCGTCGCCGACGTACAGGGCTCCGGGCACTGCGAGTACACGGCGAAGCTGACGTCCGTGGCGGACGGCGGGCAGCGGATCAACGTCGGTACGGCCGTGGTGGACCAGGCCCGTTCCACCGGTATGTGCCGCGACACCGACCCCTCGTTCTTCGCCGTCGCAGGGTCCGGCATCCAGCACGATGTCGGCCCGGCCCACGGCAGCGGCTACCGCTACAACCGCGCCTGACCCACGCCGGTCGGTCGTCCGGCGCCGGTCAGGACGGGGCGGTCGGTGCGGCGCCGGTCGGTCCGGCGCGGGTCAGGCGCGGCCGGTCGGTCCCGGTCGGTCAGTCCGGCGCCTCGCCCGGGTACGCGCTCTCGAACGCCGCGTGGAACAGGGCCGTGACGTCCTGCCCGGTGAGGCCCTCGGCGCGGGCCCGGTCCAGCCATTCGGCGAGGGCGGAGCGCAGCGGTGAGCCGGGGCCGGACTGGGGCTGGGCCAGGGAGCGGGTGATGAACGTGCCCGCTCCCTGGCGCACTTCGGCGAGGCCCATGCGCTCCAGTTCGCGGTAGGCCTTCAGGGTCGTGTTCGGGTTGACCTTGGTGGTCGCGGCGACCTGGGCGGCGGTGGGCAGCCGGTCACCCTCCTCCAGCGCGCCCATGCGCAGCGCCTGCTCGACCTGCCGGACGATCTGGAGATAGGTCGCCACTCCACTGCGCCGGTCGATGCGGAACACGACCACGGTCTTCACCTTCCGCTCGCTTGCGACATTTCACGTAGGAGGAGAGGGCGGTCTTCACAGCGGGCGGCGGGTGACCCGCCACAGGGTGCACGCCGTGAGCAGGGCTGTCCCGGCGAGCAGGATGCCTGCGGCGGTCCACTGCATCGGCGCCATCTGGCTGTAGTCGAGGTATTCGATCACGTCGTTGACGATGCCGTGTTCCTTGATGCACGCGTTCTGCGCCTTCTCGGTCGCCTCGGCGCAGGTGCCCCAGCCGTACAGGGTCCCGTCGGCGCTGCCGACCCAGCGGTCCACCTCGTACGCCTCGGCGTAACGGGCCGGGAGTTCGCTGCCCATCGGGTAGGTGAAGAGGTGCGTGTCGCCGAGGCGTCGGCGCACCTCGTCCCAGACGAACATGGTGGTGACTGCCGTGAAGAGGAACGTGACCACCATGGCCGGGAGCGTCCGGCGGATCAGGGCGCCGATGGTGATGCCGGCCGCGGTGAGGAAGAGGAGGAGCGCGGGCAGGACGGGGCCGGTGTTGTCGAAGATGACGCCGTCGATCCAGTCGCTGAGGAAGACGGAGCGGTACGGCTTCCACCACCAGGTGAACAGCGCCGAGAGCACCACGCCGGAGACCAGCGCGAGGGTGTAGGCCAGGCCCAGCTTGGTGATCAGCCACTGGCGGCGGGTCGCCGACTGGGTGGTGACGAGCTGCGCGGTGCCGTTCTCCTGGTCGCCCGCGATCAGCGGGGCGCCGATGAAGACGGCGAGGATCAGGGGGAGGCCGCCGAGGATGGAGGTGATGTACTCGTAGCCGCGGTTGTCCTCCAGCGGCTGGCCCGCGTCCTTCTCCGGCCAGCCCCTCGCGTCGAGCAGCTGGCCCAGTTCGTGGCGCTCGTACGCGATCCAGAGCGCGGTCAGCAGTGTGAGGCCGAGGACGCAGGTCAGCGCGGTCCGGTGCTGGCGTACGACGAGCCACGGCATCCCGCGCAGCAGGCGGCGTCCGGAGCCGGTTTCGGCGGGCTTCTCGGTGAGGGTGGTACTCATGCGGCCTGGGTCCCTTCGGCCTCGACGCGGGCGCCCTGGGTGTAGAGCGAGGGCGCGTCCGGGGAGCGGAGATGGGCGAGGAGGACTTCCTCCAGGGAGGGTTCGGCGCTCTCCCAATCGGCTGGGATCGGCGCCTTCGGCCGGATCATCGCCTGGAACTGCCTCCCCTGGAGGCGGGTTTCGACGACGGTGTGGTCGGCCAGCTCGGGCGGCAGCGAGCCGTCCCGGGCCACCCCGGTGACCAGCGCGTGGGCCGGGACCAGCGCGTCGGCGTCACCGGCCATCCGGATCCGGCCCTCGGAGACGACCAGTAGGTAGTCGCACATGTCCTCCAGCTCGGTCAGCATGTGCGAGGACATCACCACCGTGGTGCCGCGCTCGACGGCCTCCGCCATCAGCAGGGTGCTCATCTCGTCGCGGGCCAGCGGGTCGAGGTCCGACATCGGCTCGTCCAGGAGCAGCAGGTCCGGCCGCTTGCCGAAGGCGAGCGCGAAGGCCACGCGGGTGCGCTGACCGCCGGAGAGCGTGCCGACCTTCGCGTGCGGCGAGATGTTGCCCGAGCGGACGATCCGTGTCGCCGCGGCCGCGTCCCAGGCGGGGTTCAGCTCGGCGCCCATGCGCAGGGTGTCGGCCACGGTGAACCGCTTGAACAGCGGCTTCTCCTGGCCGAGGAACGCGAAGGTGGGCAGCACGGCGGGGTCGTCGACCGGTACGCCGAAGATCCGCAGCTCGCCGGTGGTCGGCTGCACCTGTCGGGTCGCCAGTCCGAGCAGGGTGCTCTTGCCCGCGCCGTTCGGGCCGACCAGACCGCAGATGCGGCCGGCCGGGATCCGGAAGGAGCAGTCGCGCAGTGCCCAGCCGCGTCGGTAGCGCTTGCCCAGGCCGCGGGCTTCCAGCGCCCAGCTGCCGGACGTCGCGTTCGGAGTGCCCGTGTCCGCCACGCACCTCACCTCAATTCCATTAGTCAATTAATGGAATCATGGAGTCGTGGGGGAACGACTGTCAAGCCGGCGGGGCCGGTGGGGCCGGGGTGCGGGGCGCGGGGAGAAGGAGGGGCGACGGCCCACAAGGCTCGTGAACAACCCGCTCAAGGCATAAGCTCGCCCCATGGGCAGCCACTCCGTACATCTGCCGAACCCGACCACCCCGGCCGGCCGCGAGGGGCTCGACGCCGTCCTCGCCCGGCCCGACCGCGCGGTCGTCGCCCTCGACTTCGATGGCACGCTCGCCGACATCGTCCCGGACCCCGAGCAGGCCCGCGCCCACCCCGGCACGGTGGCCGCGCTCGCGGCGCTCGCGCCGAAGGTCGCCGCCGTCGCCGTGATCACCGGCCGTCCGGCGGGCGTCGCGGTGCGCTACGGAGGCTTCGCGGGCGTCCCCGGACTGGAGCACCTCGTCGTGCTCGGGCACTACGGCGCCGAACGCTGGGACGCCGTGACCGGCACCGTGAACACCCCCGCCCCGCACCCCGGCGTCGCCGCCGCGCGGGCCGAACTCCCCGGCTTCCTGCACGAGTTCGCCTCGTGGCGCGGTACCTGGATCGAGGAGAAGGGGCAGGCCGTCGCCGTCCACACCCGGCGCGCCCAGGACCCGCAGGCGGCCTTCGAGACGCTGCGCGGGCCCCTGGGCGAGCTGGCCGCCAAGCACGGGCTGATCGTCGAACCGGGCCGCCAGGTCCTGGAGTTGCGCCCGCCCGGTATGGACAAGGGCGTCGCGCTCGGCAGATTCGTCGCGGAGCTGGACGCCGAGTCCGTGATCTACGCGGGCGACGACCTCGGGGACCTCGCCGCGTTCGCGGCGGTGGAGAAGCTGCGGACCGAGGGCCCGGACGGCATCCCCGGCCTCCTGGTGTGCAGCGGCAGCGCCGAGGTGCCCGAACTGGCCGAGCGGGCCGACCTGTCGGTGCCGGGCCCGGCCGCCGTGGTCGCGTTCCTGGCGGCCCTGGCCGAGCGGCTGTAGGAGAAGGGCCCCGACGGGGGTCCCGGCCGGGCATCAGGCTTTCGCGGTCACGAGCAGCGTGCCGAGAGCAGCCCGGCCCGCGGGTAGGGGCTCGGTCAGCCGCACCAGGTAGGTGTCCTCGACCCGTCCCGCAGCTCCCGTCTTCTCGTCCGTGGCCGTGGCCCAGCCGAGCAGGGCCCCCGTCCCGTGAGCCCTCACCCCTGCCGCAGCGCCTCCAGCTGGTCCAGGAACCACTGTTGCGGCGGCAGCGCGGTCGCCGCCTCGGCCAGGCGCTTCGTGCGGCCGGACCGTTCGTCGGCGCTCATCGTCAGCGCCTCGTGCAGGGCCTCCGCCGTGCCCACCACGTCGTACGGGTTCACCACGATCGCGTCCTCGCCCAGTTCCTCGTACGCCCCCGCCTCCCGCGACAGCACCAGCGCGCAGCCGTGGTCGGAGACGACGGGGACCTCCTTGGCGACCAGGTTCATCCCGTCGCGGATCGGGTTGACCAGGGCCACGTCCGCCAGCCGGTACGCGGCCAGCGAGCGGGCGAAGTCGTCCTTGACGTGGAGCACGACCGGCGTCCAGGTCTCCGTGCCGTACGACTGGTTGATCTCCGTGGCCAGGGTCTGCACCGCCGCCGTGTAGTCCCGGTAGACGGCGAGGTCCTGCCGGGAGGGGTAGGCGAAGGCGATGTGCACGACGCGCTCGCGCCACTCGGGGTGGGCGTCCAGCAGGGCCCGGTACGCGTGCAGGCCGCGCACGATGTTCTTGGACAGCTCGGTGCGGTCCACCCGGACGATGGTCTTCCGGCCCTCGCCCACCTGCTCCCGCAGCGCCGCCATCCGCTCGTCCACGTCCGCCTCGTGCGAGCGCCGGCGCAGGAAGTCCGCGTCGGCCCCCAGGCCGTGCACCCCGATCCTCGTCCGGCCCGTGCCGCCGAGGATCTCCGTGCAGCAGCCGATGAACGCGTCCGCCCAGCGGCGGGTCAGGAACGCGGCCCGGTCCGCGCCGAGGACGCCGCGCAGCAGCTGCTCCGCGATGTCGTCGGGCAGCAGCCGGTAGTAGTCGACGGGCGCCCACGGGGTGTGCGAGAAGTGGCCGATCCTGAGGTCCGGGCGCAGCTCACGGAGCATGCCGGGGACCAGGGCCAGGTGGTAGTCCTGCACGAGGACCGACGCCCCGGGGCCCGCCTCCTCGGCGAGTGCCTCGGCGAAGGCCCGGTTGTACGTCTCGTACGAGGCCCACCGGCGGCGGAACTCCGCGTCGAAGACCGGCTCCACGGGCGTCTGGTAGAGCAGGTGGTGGACGAACCACAGCACCGAGTTGGCGATGCCGTTGTACGCGTCCGCGTGGACCTCGGCGTCGATGTCGAGCATCCGCACGCCCGCCTCGCCGACCCCGCGCCGCACCGCCTCGCGGTCCCCGTCGCCGAGGGCCGCGCAGACCCACAGCTTGTCGTCGACGGCGCTCAGCCCGGAGACGAGACCGCCGCCGCCGCGCTTGGCGTCGAGCGTCCCGTCCTCGCCGAGCGTGTACGAGATCGGGCCGCGGTTGGACGCGACGAGGACCTGGGCGGTGGAGGCGGCGGCCGCGGGTTCGGATCCGGGTTCGGTTTCGTGTTCGGCGTGCTCGGAGACCATGTAGCGGAACCTAGCCCGTTCGGGAAGCCCCCAAACGCCTCAGGGCGTCATGCGGCCCACCGCCTCACGCCGCGTGGCGCTCCGCGTACTCCGCGATCTCCCGCATCGGCGGCCGCTCCTCCGTGTCCACCGCATGGGTGCGGGGTACGAAGCCGTCGTCGCCGCGCTCGAACTGGGTCAGCGCGGGCCGCACCAGATGACCCCGGGAGAGCCGCAGCTGCGCCGTGCGGTAGATCGCCGCCGCCATCCGGCCCAGCGCCTGCCCGTCCTGGTGGCGGTGTTTCCGTACGCCGACGTCGACCTGGCCCAGCGCGTCCAGGCCCACCGTGTGCAGCGCGTCGACCAGCAGGCCCAGCTCCACTCCGTAACCGACCGGGAACGGCAGCCGCTCCAGCAGGGACCGCCGCACCGCGTACTCGCCGCCCAGCGGCTGCACGAACCCGGCCAGCTGGGGCCAGTGCAGATTGAGCAGCGGGCGCGCCACCAGCTCGGTGACCCGACCGCCCTGACCTGCGCTGTCGCCGAGCGGGCGGTCGTACATCGCCTTGACGAACTGGACGGACGGGTCGGTGAGCAGCGGTCCGACCGTGCCCGAGACGAAGTCCGCGGAGAAGTCCCTGAGGTCGGCGTCGACGAAGCAGACGATCTCGCCGCTCGTCACCAGGAGTGACCGCCACAGCACCTCGCCCTTGCCGGGCAGGGCCGGGACGCGGGGCAGGATCGCGTCCCGGTGGACCACCCGGGCGCCGGCCGCCCGGGCCACGGCGGCGGTGGCGTCGGTGGAGCCGGAGTCGATCACCACGAGTTCGTCGACGAGCCGGACCTTCTCCATCAGCTCCCGGCGGATCGTCGCCACGATTCGGCCGACCGTGGCCTCCTCGTTCAGCGCCGGCAGCACCACGCTCACGGACGTGCGGTGCGGATCGGCGTCCCGGGCGTCGGTGAGCCGGTTCAGCGGGCGGTCGCCGGACGACCAGGAACGCCTGGTCAGCCAGCGTTCCACCTCTTCGAGCACGGTCGGCACTCCCTGTGTGTGATCCATCTCGCGGTTCGGACGACTATCTCAACGGTCCGGTGCTTCGGTTACAGTCTTGAACAACGCGGATGGCCGTCGCATGTCGGGGTCGGAGCGCGCATAAACGCCTGGATCGAAGATCCAGCGCCATAAGAGCTCATCCAGAGGGACTGAGGGAACGGCCCGTTGAAGTCCCGGCAACCCTCCTGCCGACCGCGAGGTCACGGTGGGGAAGGTGCCAATTCCGTCTTGCGGCGAAATGCGTCGTAGGGAAGATGAGGAGAAAGGGACCTCCGCCATCATGGCTGTTCAGACCGTTGCAGGTACGACCGCTTCTTCCGCCCCGGCCGTCGATCTCGGCCCCGCCGCGGCGCTTTCCTGCCGCGAGTGCGGCGAGCGTTTCGACCTCGGCCCCCTTTTCGCCTGTGCGTCCTGTTTCGGGCCGTTGGAAGTCGCCTACGACCTGCCCACCGGCTCCCCGGAGGAGCTGCGCAAGCGCATCGAGGCCGGCCCGAACAACATCTGGCGCTACGCCCCGCTGCTGCCGGTGCCCGCGGACGTCGCGGAGAAGCCCAACATCAACCCCGGCTTCACCAAGCTCGTCAAGGCCGACAACCTCGCCCGTGAGCTGGGCGTCACCGGCGGCCTGTACGTGAAGGACGACTCCGGCAACCCGACGCACTCCTTCAAGGACCGCGTCGTCGCCATCGCCGTCGAGGCCGCCCGCGCCTTCGGCTTCACCACCCTCTCCTGCTCCTCCACGGGCAACCTGGCCGGAGCCGTCGGCGCCGCCGCCGCCCGGGCCGGACTGCGCTCCTGTGTGTTCATCCCGCACGACCTGGAGCAGGGCAAGGTCGTCATGGCCGCGGTGTACGGCGGTGAGCTGGTCGGCATCGAGGGCAACTACGACGACGTCAACCGCTTCTGCTCCGAGCTCATCGGCGACCCGCTCGGCGAGGGCTGGGGCTTCGTCAACGTCAACCTGCGCCCGTACTACGGCGAGGGCTCCAAGACGCTGGCGTACGAGATCTGCGAGCAGCTCGGCTGGCGGCTGCCCGACCAGATCGTCATCCCGATCGCGTCCGGCTCCCAGCTCACGAAGATCGACAAGGGGTTCCAGGAGCTGATCAAGCTCGGCCTCGTCGAGGACAGGCCGTACAAGATCTTCGGCGCCCAGGCCGAGGGCTGCTCCCCGGTCTCCGCCGCCTTCAAGGCCGGCCACGACGTGGTGCGCCCGCAGAAGCCGAACACCATCGCCAAGTCGCTGGCCATCGGCAACCCGGCGGACGGCCCGTACGTCCTGGACATCGCCCGCCGCACCGGCGGCGCGGTGGAGGACGTGACCGACGAGCAGGTCGTCGACGCGATCAAGCTGCTGGCGCGCACCGAGGGCATCTTCGGCGAGACGGCGGGCGGCGTGACGCTCGGCGTGACGAAGAAGCTCGTCGAGGCGGGCGTCATCGACCCGGCGCTCACCACCGTCGTCCTGAACACCGGCGACGGCCTCAAGACGCTGGACGCGGTCTCCGCGACCTCGCAGGCCACGGCGACCATCAAGCCGAGCCTGGACGCGTTCCGCGCCGCGGGCCTCGTCGCCGGCTGATCACCCGAGACTTCAGGAAGGCACCCACCATGAGCGTCAAGGTCCGCATCCCCACCATCCTCCGTACGTACACGGGCGGCCAGGCCGAGGTCCCGGCGGAGGGCGCCAAGCTCTCCGAGGTCATCGAGTCCCTGGAGAAGGACCACCCGGGCATCGCGGCCCGCGTCCTGGACGACCAGGGCAAGCTGCGCCGCTTCGTGAACGTGTACGTCAACGACGACGACGTGCGCTTCGAGGGCGGCCTGGACGCGGTCACGCCCGACGGCGCGGGCGTCTCGATCATTCCCGCCGTCGCCGGCGGCTGCTGAACCGCCCGGGCCGCTCCACGGCGGCCCATCGCACCTCCGTGTGACCACAGTTGCCCCCTCCGCGAGAGAAGCGGAGGGGGCAATTCTGTATGGTTGAGCACGGTACAGTTGGGGAAGCCCCGTCCGCTGCCCGTGCCGCCCGCATATGTGAATGCGCCCGGCTCCGATGAGATGCAGCCAAAGTACGTGAACCTCTTGCGGCATAAGTGCCCTTTGTCTGGCCCGACTTGCCCGTAAATCTCAGCAAACCCGCATATTCGCGTGTTCTGCTGCGCCCAGAATTCTCGTCCGATTGACCTGTTGCAGAGGGCAGTTGGGCGGATACATTCGGCCGCGGTCGACGCGCTGCGGCGCCGCACACCCTCTCCTGTCGGGGGTGAGTTCCGACCCGGGTCCGCGAAGTGCGGTCCCGTGCAAGGGCCAGTAATAGGGGAGTTAGGCATGGCTCAGGGCACCGTCAAGTGGTTCAACGCGGAGAAGGGGTACGGCTTCATCGCGGTCGACGGTGGTGCGGATGTTTTCGTCCACTACAGCGCGATCCAGATGGACGGGTACCGCACCCTCGAAGAGGGTCAGCGAGTTGAATTCGAGATCTCGCAGGGCCAGAAGGGGCCCCAGGCCGACATGGTCAAGCTCGCCGTCGGCTGAGTTCGGCGCGGTCGTCCGACGACACTACTCACGCACGCAGGGCCCGGCCCCCGGATCAGGGAGCCGGGCCCTACGTGCGTCCCGGGGGCCCTGCCGGGAGGCGCGTGTCGCCGTCCCGCGTCCGAGGTGCGCCGCCGCGTACATCCGAGGCGTGCTGCCGTCCCGCGTCCGAGGTGCGCCGCCGCCTGCATCCGAGGCGCCGCGCCGCCCGCATTCGAGGCGCCCCGCTGTCCACATCCGGAGAAGGACGCTTGCACTCGCAGGGGTCGAGTGCTAATCATTGGCGTTAGCACTCTCCAGGTGAGAGTGACAGAAACTTGGACCGGGCCGGTGAGGCCCGCAGGCGCGGTGGGGCAAGGAACCACCACGCAGGCAGGCCGTCCGTCGCGGGCGCCTCTCGGTCCGGAGAAATCCACCCCTGTCCGGGAGGACCACTTCACATGGCCAAGATCATCGCGTTCGACGAGGAGGCACGGCGCGGTCTCGAGCGCGGGATGAACCAGCTCGCCGACGCCGTCAAGGTCACCCTCGGCCCCAAGGGCCGTAACGTCGTCCTCGAGAAGAAGTGGGGCGCGCCCACGATCACCAACGATGGTGTTTCCATCGCCAAGGAGATCGAGCTCGAGGACCCGTACGAGAAGATCGGTGCGGAGCTGGTCAAGGAGGTCGCCAAGA
The DNA here is from genome assembly GCF_000377965.1 of Streptomyces sp. CNB091. Taxonomy (NCBI): domain Bacteria; kingdom Bacillati; phylum Actinomycetota; class Actinomycetes; order Kitasatosporales; family Streptomycetaceae; genus Streptomyces; species Streptomyces sp. CNB091. The sequence goes on along the minus strand of NZ_KB898999.1, from coordinate 193,719 downwards.
AGACGGACGACGTCGCCGGCGACGGTACGACCACCGCCACCGTTCTGGCTCAGGCTCTCGTCCGCGAGGGCCTGCGCAACGTCGCCGCAGGTGCCAACCCGATGGCCCTCAAGCGGGGCATCGAGAAGGCCGTCGAGGCCGTCTCCGCCGCTCTGCTGGAGCAGGCCAAGGACGTGGAGACCAAGGAGCAGATCGCTTCGACCGCCTCCATCTCCGCCGCCGACACCGAGATCGGCGCCAAGATCGCCGAGGCGATGGACAAGGTCGGCAAGGAAGGCGTCATCACCGTCGAGGAGTCCCAGACCTTCGGTCTGGAGCTTGAGCTCACCGAGGGTATGCGCTTCGACAAGGGCTACATCTCGGCGTACTTCGCGACCGACATGGAGCGTATGGAGGCGTCGCTCGACGACCCGTACATCCTGATCGTCAACTCGAAGATCGCCAGCGTCAAGGACCTGATCCCGCTGCTGGAGAAGGTCATGCAGTCGGGCAAGCCCCTGCTGATCATCGCCGAGGACGTCGAGGGCGAGGCGCTCTCCACCCTGGTCGTCAACAAGATCAAGGGCACGTTCAAGTCCGTCGCCGTCAAGGCTCCGGGCTTCGGTGACCGCCGCAAGGCCATGCTCGCGGACATCGCCATCCTCACCGGTGGCACCGTGATCTCCGAGGAGGTCGGTCTCAAGCTGGAGAACGCCGGCCTGGACCTGCTCGGCCGTGCGCGCAAGGTCGTCATCACCAAGGACGAGACCACGATCGTCGACGGCGCCGGTGACAGCGACCAGGTTCAGGGTCGCGTCAACCAGATCCGTGCCGAGATCGAGAACTCCGACTCGGACTACGACCGCGAGAAGCTCCAGGAGCGTCTGGCGAAGCTGGCCGGCGGCGTGGCCGTCATCAAGGCCGGCGCGGCCACCGAGGTGGAGCTCAAGGAGCGCAAGCACCGCATCGAGGACGCGGTGCGCAACGCCAAGGCCGCCGTCGAGGAGGGCATCGTCGCCGGTGGTGGCGTGGCTCTGCTCCAGGCCTCGGCCGTCTTCGAGAAGCTCGACCTCACGGGCGACGAGGCGACCGGCGCCAACGCCGTGAAGCTCGCGCTGGAGGCCCCGCTCAAGCAGATCGCCGTCAACGGTGGTCTTGAGGGTGGCGTCGTCGTGGAGAAGGTCCGCAACCTGCCGATCGGTCACGGCCTCAACGCCGCGACCGGCGAGTACGTCGACATGATCGCCGAGGGCATTCTCGACCCGGCGAAGGTCACGCGCTCCGCTCTGCAGAACGCCGCCTCCATCGCCGCGCTCTTCCTCACCACCGAGGCCGTCATCGCCGACAAGCCCGAGAAGGCCGGCGCGGCCGCCCCGGGCGGCATGCCGGGCGGTGACATGGACTTCTGATCCGCCGCGGAGTCCCGGGCCCGCCCGGGAGCCCTCCGGCTGATCGAAGTTCGCCGTACGTCCCACAGGGGCGGTATCTCCTTCGCGGAGGTGCCGCCCCTGTGGCGTTCCCCGACGGGCGTTCCCCGACGGGGCGTTTCCCGACGGGCCGCTGCGGCCCGACGCGAGCCGACGCGGCCCGACGCGAGCCGACGCGGCCCGACGCGAGCCGACGCGGGCCGACGCGGGCCGGCCCGGTGTGCGGGCCATGGCCGAATGGCTACTTGCCGCGACCTTCCCGGTGGGGCAGCAGTGCCGGCGCGGTGGCGCCGATCACGGGGGCGCGCCCCCGTGATCGGAGGCAGGACGGACGCGGAGCCGCCCGGAGGTCCGTCCCGGCTGGTTCCCCGCTGCCCCGGTGGGCCGCTCCCTCTCGTGGCAGCTCACCGCCCGGTCCGGCGACCGCAGCCGGTCAGTGGTCCAGTCCACTTCACCTCCGCGCCCCGGTGGTGTGCGACTGCACACGGCGCCCGGCCTACGTTCCCGGCCCCGGTGGGGACGGTCCGGAGCGGCCCGCCCCGGACCTCGTCGCTCGCGCTATCCAGCCAACTTCGGACGGTAAGTCGGAATCATGCGTACCGGCGGTACTGCGGGACATGATGGCTCTGGTGTTCACGTGGTGAACAGCAGTCGCATAAACAACTTCCGTTATGCGGAAGCCACTTGGGCATAACGGAATCAACCGCACAGAAGGGAAGGTGTCATGAAGCTGCGGAAGAAGGCTTACGTGAAGCCGTCGCTGTTCAAGCAGGGCGACTTTTCGAAGAAGACCGCCGGTTACTTCTACGGCTCGTACAAGGAGTACTGGGTCCGTCGCATCAGCTGATCCGGCCCCCGGCCTCCTGTGCGCTGTATGAGAACTTCCGGAAGGTGAACATGCCCGGCCACCCGCGTGACTACTTCGTCGTCCTGCCGGACAGTGCGGCGGGAGCGGCGGTGGCCGGGCAACTCCCCCCGGACACGGGCCTCCCCTCGGGCACGGGTCTCCCCCCGGGGGCGGGCTCGTCCCCGAGCACGGGCCTTCGCCCCGGTACGGGCGGGACGCCGGTCGTCGCCCACGCTTCGGGGCGGCCCTGGGTCGTCGCCCGCCCGCTGGTTCGCGAGGTGAGCCATCTCCGCCGGGGCGACGACGCCCTCGTGCTCATCGGCCCGGACCGGGTCCCCGAGGCCGTGCTCGCCGGTCTCCTGGAGGGCGCCCGCGACCGGGCCGGCCTGGAACGCCGCCTCGCCCGGCTGCCAGGCCTCCACCACGTGATCGCCCGGCTCTCCGGCGAGACCTGGATCCGGGGCACTGCCTCCGGGCTGCGCCGGGTCTACCACGCCCGGCACCCGGAGGCCGGAACCATCGCCTCCGACCGCCCCGCCGTCCTCGCCCGCCTGACCGGCGCACCCCTGGACGACGGCGCGCTCGCCCTGCGCATGCTCGACTTCCTCCCGCACCCGCTGAGCCGCCGCGTCGTGTGGCGGGGCGTGTACGAGACCGGCGCCGGGTACGGCCTGGCCCTGCCCGCCGCGACATTGGGCACGGCCGCCGCCCCGGGCCCCACGGAGCACCGCTGGTGGGAGCCGCCGCCCGCCGAACTCTCCCTGGCCGAGGGGGCCCGAAGACTCGGTGACGCCGTCGCCGCCTCCGTACGGGCCCATGTCGGCGGCCTGGACCGGATCAGCTGCGAGCTGTCCGGCGGCCTGGACTCCACCGCGCTCACGTTCGCCGCCCGTGCGACCGGGCCCGCCGAGCTGTCCCTCCTCACCGTGGCCGCCCGGGACCGCTACAGCGAGGACGAGACCTGGGCGCGGCGGGCCGTGGAGGCGGCCGGGAAGAGCGAGGCGGTGGCCGGGGGGCGCGGGAGCACGAGCAGTGCGTCCGCCGCCCTGGACCACCGGATCATCCCCGCCAGCGACGCCCCCTACTTCTACGCCGATCTCGCCTCCTGCGCCGACGAGTTGAACGACGAACCGCTCCCCGTCGCCCCCGGCCGGGCCCGCGCGCACCTCCTGCTCGGCCGCGCCCGCGCCACCGGATCGCGCTACCACCTCACCGGCTACGGCGGCGACGAACTCTTCCTCGGTCTGCCCCACGCCTACCAGGACCTCTTCCACGGCAACCCGTTCACCGCCTGGAGTCACCTCGGCGGCCTGCGCCACCAGCTCGGCTGGCCGCTCCTGCCCACGGTGCGGGCCCTGCTGAACCGCTCCACGTTCCCCCGCTGGCTCGCCGGGGCGGTCACCGCCGAACCCCAGCCGGTCGCCCGGACCCCGCTGCTCTCCTGGGGCGTACGGCAGTCGCTGCGGCCCTGGTTCACCGACCACGCGAACTCCCTGATCACCGAGGAGTTCCGGGCCGCCGCCGAGCACGCCGAGCCGATCGACCCCTGGCGCGGACGGCACGTCGACATCGACGCCGTACGGATGGGGGCCCGGCACTTCCAGGCGATGGAGGACATCGGCATGACGATCGGGCTGCCGGTCGCCGCGCCCTTCTACGACGACCGCGTCCTGGAGGCGACCCTCGCCGTCCGCCTGTCGGAGCGGATCAGTCCCTGGCGCTACAAACCGCTGCTCGTCGAGGCGATGCGAGGCGTGGTCCCGGACGCGCTCCTGGCCCGGACAACGAAGGACCACATGTCCTCCGACGAATACCAGGGCCTGCGCGAACACGCCCCGGAACTGGCCGCTCTGTGGACCGGCTCCCGGCTGGCGGAACGCGGTCTGGTCGACTCCCGCCGACTGCTCCGGCTCGCCGCCGAACCCTTCTCACCGGTCCTGGTCGAGCACTCCATCAGCTCCACCGTGGCCGGGGAGACCTGGCTCCGCACGGCCGAGGACGCCTGGCCCGCCCCTCGGACACGTATGACATCGCCGACACCGCCGACATCGCCGATATCGCCCATCTGACCACCAGCGAGGCATCCGATGAAGCTCAGAAAAGGCATCGCCGTCACGACCACCGAGTACGGCGGCGTCCTCCTCGACGAGAAGGACGGCAGTTATTGGCAGTTGAACGACACCGGCGTCATCGTCGTCGGCACCCTTGCCTCGGGGCACACCCCCGAGATCGCCGTGGAGCGGATCCTCGCCGACTTCGACGTCGAGCGGGCCGAGGCGGAGGCGGACGTGGCGGAGCTGACCCGGCAGCTGGTCGAGGCGAGGATCCTGCACCCGTGACCACCGAGATGACGATGCCGCGCCGGGGCGCGGGAGCGGGCGGGTTACGGCTGCGCACGGCCATCGCCGCCGCGTTCGTCCTGGCCCGCCTCAAGCCGGGGCGGCTGCGCCGGGTGCTGGCCGGGTGCGCCCGGGGTGCGCGCCCGGCCTCGTATGCGGAGACGCTGGAGGTGTGGGAGGCGGTCGTCACCACCAGCCGCCGTTGCGCGGGCCGTTTCGGCTGCCTGCCCCGCTCGGTCGCCGTCGCCCTGGCCTGCCGGATGTCCGGTGTCTGGCCCGACTGGTGCGCGGGGGTGCGGGCGGCTCCGCCGTTCTCCCCGCATGCTTGGGTGCAGGCGGGGGACCGTACGGTCGGCGAGCAGGCGGAACCGGCGGATCTGCGTCCCTTGATGGTGGTGACGGCAGACGGAGGGGATCCGGGTGAGCACGGTGACGGGGACGACGGAGGCGGACGAGGGCCGAGGGACTGAGGGGAGGCCGGACGGGGCGCAGTCGGCAGGCTCCTTCCCCGCAGGGGAGCAGCCTGCTGGGAAGGGACCCGCCGGGAAGGGGCCCGCCGGAGAACGGCCCGCGCGGGATGCCGCGGAGGGGCCCGCCAAGGACGAGCCGGGTGCGGGCCCGTCTCCTCTCCGGCTGCTCCTCTCCCGGGTCCGTCCGCACCGGGGCGTCCTCGTCCGCGCGGGTCTGCTCTCGCTCGCCGGTTCCGGGGCGGGCCTCGCCATGCCGCTGATGGCGAAGCACGCGGTCGACGCGTTCGCCGCGGACCGCTCGCCCGCGGGACCGCTCGTCGCGCTGACCGCGCTCGTGCTGGTAGGAGCCTGCCTCTCCGCGTACGGGCGCTATCTCATGTCCCGTACGGGAGAGGGCGTCGTCCTCCGCGCACGCGATCAACTCGTGGGCCGCATCATGCGGTTGAAGGTCCCGGCGGTGGACCGGCTGACCCCGGGCGACCTCCAGTCACGCGTGACCAGCGACACGACCCTCCTGCGGACGGTTCTCTCCAGCGGCCTGGTCGAGTCGTTCAACAGCGTGCTGATGCTGCTGGGAACGATCGGCTTCATGGCGTACATGGACCTGACGCTGCTCGGCGTGACGCTGGTGGTGATCGTCGGCATCGGAGCCGTGACCTCGCTGCTGATGCCGCGTATCCAGCGGGCCCAGCTCCGCGCCCAGGAGGCCGTGGGCGCGATGGGCGCGGCACTGGACCGGGTGCTCCAGGCGTTCCGCACGGTGAAGGCGAGCGGGGCGGAGGAGCGGGAGACGGCGGCGGTCGCGGAGGCCGCCCGGCACGCGCACGACCGGGGCGTATCGGTGGCGCGGTGGTCGTCGGTCTCCGACGTCACCATGGCGATGTCGATCCAGCTGGCGTTCCTGGCGGTGCTGGGCGTGGGCGGCGCACGGGTCGCGTCCGGCTCGCTGGAGATCTCGTCGCTGATCGCGTTCCTGCTCTACCTCTTCTACCTGATGGGCCCGATCGGCGGCCTGGTCGAGGGCTGGACGGGCTTGCAGAGCGGGCTCGCGGCGGTCCGCAGGATCGACGAGGTCGAGTCGCTGCCCGGCGAGCCGGCCGCCGGTCCCGGTCCCGGTCCCGGTCCCGGTCCCGGTCCCGGTCCCGGAGCCGGTCCCGGAGCCGGAGCCGTACGGCAGGAGATCCCCGCGACTCCGCTCGGCGTCACGTTCCAGGACGTGACGTTCGGATACGGCGACGAGCGGGCCCCCGCCCACAAGGGGGTGACGTTCGACGTCCCGACCGGCGGACTCGTCGCGCTGGTGGGCCCGTCTGGGGCGGGCAAGTCGACGGTGTTCAGCCTGCTGGAACGCTTCTACGACCACGACGGCGGCACGATCACGGTCGCCGGCCGGGACATCCGCGACTGGCCGCTGGCCGAGCTGCGGGGCTCGCTGGCGTACGTGGAACAGGACGCGCCGGTCCTGGCCGGAACGCTGCGGGAGAACCTCCTCTTCGCCGCCCCGGACGCCGAGGAGGAGGCGGTGGCCCAGGCGGTGGCCCGCACCCGCCTGGACAGCTTGGTCGAGCGGCTGCCGGAGGGCCTGGACACGGCGGTGGGCCACCGTGGCGTCACCCTCTCCGGCGGCGAACGCCAGCGGATAGCCATCGCCCGGGCCCTGCTGCGCCGCCCCCGTCTGCTGCTGCTCGACGAGGTGACTTCGCAGCTGGACGCGGTCAACGAGCAGGCGCTGCGCGACGTGATCCTCGAACTGGCGGAGCACACCACGGTGTTGGTCATCGCGCACCGCCTCTCCACCGTCCGGCACGCGGACCGCATCGTGGTCCTGGAGGACGGCCGGGTCCGCACGGCGGGCACGCACGAGGAGCTGATCGCCGGGGACGACCTGTACCGCGAGCTGGCGACCACCCAGCTCGCGGCCGAGGTGCGGTGAGGCTTCAGCGGGCGTACTCCTTGAGCTCCTCGGTGTCCAGGGTGATGTCGACGGGGCCGGGGAGGGGGACGGCGTCGCCGTAGTCGTACGAGTGCTGCTGCCGGTAGCGGCCCTTGTCGGGCTCGCTGTGGACGACGAGGGTGTCCGACTCGCGGTCGATCAAGAGGTACACCGGGATGCTCGACGCCGCGTACCCGTCACGCTTCTCCGTGCGATCACGGCTGTCGGTGTCGTGGTCGTGCGACGTCACCTCGACGGTCATGAGGATGCGGTCCGGGCTCGACCACTCGCCGTCACCCGCGAACCGGCCCGCGCGGGCCAGAGTGCCGTCCGGGCGGGCGCGGCCATTGCGGTATCCGCCGATCCGCAGCCCGCGTTCGCGGTACAGCCGCAGATCCGGCTGCTGCCGCATGCACTGCATCGCGACCCACATGATGATCTCGTCGTGGTCCCCGTCCGGCACGGGCTTGACCGCCGGCTTTCCGTTGATGAGCTCAAGCGTCACGGTCTCGGGGGACGTACGGGCGAGCTGCTCGAACTCCTCGACGGACAGCTGGGCGTGCGGGACGTGATCGGCGGTGCTGGGGGTCATGGCGTCGCCTCCTCCCCTCCATCGTGCCCTGTCCGGTCTGTGGGTGAGCTGCACGGTCATCGGTATGTCCTCTCGGATCGGGGAGTCAGACCCGCCCGGACCGCGTTCATCCGGTCCCGTACGCCGGGCGGCTGCACGGCTCCCGGCGGGCCGACCGGCGGTTGTGGGGACGGGCCCCGGCACGGCCGGCAGAGGCCGCCGAGCAGGGCTTCGGGCGCGCCGGGGGCCCCGCATTCACCGCACTCCAGGGTGCGCAGGACCGTACGGGGGCCCGGCAGGACCCGCTCGGGCGGCAGCTTGTCGCGCAGGCGCCGTTCGACGAGGCGGGCGGCGCAGTGGACGGGCGACGGCAGCCCGTTGGTGAGCGCGTGCAGCAGCTCGGCCTCCGTGGCGCCCCGCGCGAACCACTCGCTGACCTGCGGTTCCAGCAGTACGCAGTCGGCGGCGGACAGCGTCAGCGCGGGGGCGGTCCGGCCGAGCGCCGCCAGCAGGATGAAGGCCCGCGAGCGGGTCGGCCGCCTGGGTTCGTCCGGCGGGGCGTCACCCCGGGTGTAGGCGTTCCACCAGTCGTCCTCGCGTGCGGTGCGGGAGAAGAAGGTACGGGTCACCCAGAGCATGGCGGCGTCGGTGATCACGCACTCGCTGCCGCGCCGCAGGTGCCCCGCGTCCTGAAGCCGGTTGAGGGTCGTGCCCAGGGCGCACTGGCCGTACGGCAGGTGCTTGGCCAGGGTCTTCACGGAGATGTCGGAGCCGTCGGGCAGCCGGTCGATGTATGCGGCGACAGCGGCGTCGCGGGGGAGGAGGTGGGCGAAGTCCCGGTCGGTGCGGGGGCGTGCGCCGGGGGCGGAGCGCTTGCCGTAGCCGGGGTTGGCCATGGGGTGGGGGATCGCGGAGGGGGGCGCGGGGGGACTCGCGGCACCGCTCTCGGGCGGGGTCTCGCGCGGGGCGCGGCGGGCATCACTAAACTGGCTGGCAGCCATGGGGATCGCTTCTTTCGCTTCTTCGATCTTCGGTGGTCAGACCCCTGTCGGTGTTGGAGCACCGGTGGGGGTCGACTTTTTGGTCCAGGTCCTCCGCACGCTAGAGCCTGGCGACCGTGTGTCGCAACTCGATCACAAATTGTCAACTTCGCAGCCAGGGTGGGCGGGTGGGTGGGATAACTGACCCATCCACCCCATCCTTGTTAAGAGGGCTCGGATCTCACGGCTTGAGCTTCGGGAGGTCGAAGCGGAACGGGGGCGGTATGAAGGACCCAGAGGACGCGAGTGCGGGCGCGGGCGCGGAGCTGACGGCCCGGTTCGCCGCGGAGGGCGACTGGACGAAGGTCGTCGACCTCTACATCCCCCTGCCGGAGGGGCAGTACGGGCCGGACCTGCTGGAGCGGCACTGGTCCCCCGATCTGCTGACGGCCGACAACGCCCAAGCCACCCTTCACTTCGCGTGCTGCGGCGACGGCAGCTCGGTGTCTCCCGCGGCGCCCGAGGTGCTTCCGTTCCTCGTCGAGGCCGTCAGGGACCCGGCCGTGAAGGTGCGTCCGCAGATCCTGGAGACGCTCGGCGTTCTCGCCCGAGCCGGGAACGCCGCCCGCGCCGCGGAACTCGGCCTGGGGCACGGCGGGCGGGGGCGCACCGCGCCGGCCGCCTGGCCCGCCGCCTGGGATCAGGCGGTCGATGCGCTGCTGCCGCTCCTCGCCGACGACGTGGAAGCGGACGGGGACATCCGGGTCGGAGTGGCCGCCGTACTCGCAGGGGCCGTCCACCGGGCGGACGACCTCGTCGACCGCTTCCTGGCCCGGTTCGAGGACGAGCCCGATCTGTCGGTGGCGGAGCAACTCGTGCTGACCGTGGGCGAGCTCGCCCCTCACGCGGTGGAGCGGCGCGATGACGCCGTCGCGTGGCTGCGGGAGCGGACAACCGACGCCGGGAAGGGCGAGGAGCCCGACATGGACGACGACATCGACGCATGGCTCGCCTGGATGGACCGGCACGGGCACGATGTCCGGCCGGCCGCGACCGTCGCGCTGCGCAGCGCCCTTCGACCGCGGTGACGTTGTGACGCAGTGACGCTGTGACGACCGTCACCCCCGATCTCTCCTGGGTAGTGTCGACCGGATGACCTGCGGCGGGCGTATACCCGGTGAAGCGAAAGAGTCCGGGAGCAACTTTTGACCGTCGAGGAGTTCGAAGAGTTCTACACCCAGGCGGTCGCACGTCTCACGGGCCAGCTGTACGTGATGACCGGCGACCTCCAGGAGGCGCAGGACGTCGTGCAGGAGGCGTTCGTCAAGGCGTGGGTCCGGCGCGGCCGGCTGGACCGCGACGGCAGCCCCGAGGCGTGGATTCGTACGGTCGCCTGGCGGCTGGCGGTGAGCCGTTGGCGGTTCCGGCGGCGTTCGGCGGACGCCTGGAGCCGGGGGAACGGCGCACCCGGACACGTGGAGCCGCCGGACCCGGGCCATGTGGTCCTGGTCGACGCGCTCCGGGAACTGCCCCCGCAGCAGCGGCGGACGCTGACCCTGCACTACCTGTGCGACCTCACGGTCGAGCAGATCGCCGGGGAGACCGGGCTTTCCGGCAGCACGATCAAGACGCATCTGGTTCGCGGACGGGCGGCGCTCGCCCACCGTCTGCGGGACCCCCGCATCGAGGAGGCCCCTGATGTCTGACCCGCGGGATCCGTTGCGGTCCCTGTTCCGGGAGGCCGGTGAGTTCGGGCAGGCCCGCTCCGACGCGGACGACGCGTCGAGCATCACGCGCCGAGGAATGCGCGCCCAGCGACGCCGGATGGCCCTGGTGGCGGTGGGTGTGTGCCTGGTCGTCGGCGGGGGTGGCGCGGTCGCGGTGAGCCTGCTGCCGGTCCGGCCGCAGCCGGTCGCCCCGGCCACGGTTCCGTCGCCCAGCTACCCGTCGCCCGTACCGTCGGACCGGCTGTCGACGCAGCCGCCGTCCCTGCCGCCGACGCCGAGCACCACGCTGCCGGAGGGCCGGTCCACCGGGCCGGGCGGAGCGCCGACAGGTATGCGTACGAGGACGAGTACGAGTACGAGAACGGGTGAGGGCACGGGTACGCGCAGGGAGACGGGTCCGGGTAAGACGCGGCTGCCGCCCACGTCCACGCCGTCCACGCCGTCGGCGACGACCGATGGGGCTACGTCGATGCCCTGACGCCCCGGCTGACACCCCGGCTGACACTTCGGCTGACGCCGCGCCGCCGCCGTACCCGATAGCCCGGGCCCATCCGGACCCGTTCGTCCGTCCGGGCCCGTCCGGGGCCGCCATGGTCCGCCGGGTCTGCCCGTTTCCGCTTCCTCCCCGCCCCGGCGACCTCACCGGGCGATCCCGTACGCCTCGACGTATCCGCGTATCCGCGAGGCACACCCGAAAGGTGCCTCAGTTGTCCACGCTCTCCCCCGGGCTGCGGCCTTCCGCCAGCCGCCCCGTACCACCCGAGCCCCGGACGTCCGCGCGCGCCGCATCCCGGGTCGCCGCCCAGCCCGAGCCCCGGGCGGGGCGGTTCCGCCGCGCGGCGGCCCGCCTGACCCCTGCCGACCGGGCCGTGCTGTGGCTCTACCTCCTGACCCGAATATCCCTGTGGATCACGGCCCACTTCGCCCGCTGGCTGTTTCCTGCCCGCCCCGGCACGCGGGAGGCGACGCCCGTACTCGCGTCCTTCCAGCGGTGGGACGCGAACCACTATCTCCACATAGCGCGCGACGGCTACTTCCCCGCGGGCGCGGGTCCGTGGACGAGCGGCTGGGACAACCGGGAGGCGTTCTTCCCGGGCTATCCCTTCCTGCTCCGCGCCGTGCACACGGTGGTGCCGGACTGGACGGCGGCCGGGCTCCTGATCTCGTTCGTCGCGGGGGCGGTGGCCGTACTGGCCCTGGCCCGTATCGCGCGGGCGTATCTGCCGGAGGACGCGGCGGGCCGCCGTACGGCTGTTCTCTTCCTGCTCTCGCCCTGCGCGGTGTTCCTGGCCGCCGGCTACACGGAGGCGCTGTTCCTCGCGTTCGCCCTGCCCGCCTGGCTCGCCGCCGTGCGGCACCGCTGGGCGCTCGCCGCCGTGCTGACGGCCCTGGCGACGACGGTGCGCGTCAGCGGCCTGTTCCTCGCCGCCGCCATCGCCCTGCTCTTCGTGCTGATGACAGCCCGGGAGAAGCGGGACCGGCGGAGCTGGCGAGCGGCCGGCTGGACGCTGCTCCCGGCGCTGCCCCCGGCCGCGTACAGCTGGTACCTGCACGCGCGGACCGGCGACTGGATGGCCTGGAAGCACGCGCAGGAACGCGGGTGGTACCGGACGTTCCACACTCCGTGGGAGGCGTGGTCGAACACGTGGAACGGGGCGTTCGGCCACACGCAGACGACCGGCTACGCGCTCATGTTCCAGGCCGAACTCGTGGCGATGCTGGTGGGGCTCGCGCTGGTGGCCGTACTCCTGTACCGCCGCCGCTGGCCCGAGGCGCTGTACGTGGCCCTCAGCCTCTGGGCCCTGGGCACCTCGTACTGGTACACGTCGATCCCGCGCGCGACGCTGCTGTGGTGGCCGCTGTGGATCGGCCTGGCGGCGCTGAGCCTGCGGCGGCCGTGGTTCAGGACGGCGTACCTGAGCGTGGCCGCGCCGGTGACGACGCTCGTCGCGGTGACGTTCCTGACGGGGAGGTGGGCGGGGTGAGCGCGTCCCGGCGGGGCTCCATGAGGATCTCCGTCAGCGCTGCGATGCTCTGCGTCCCGTAACCGGCCTTCACCGCCCGCTCCAGCAGCTCGTGGAACGGCTTGTGCCACTCCACGTCGAGGCCCGCCTCCTTCCCGAGCTCCGCGTCGTGCGCGGCCCCGGCCACGAAGACGTTCACCGACGACAGCGGTTCGCTGTAGTCGCCGCTGTCGATCTCCCGGGCCAGCACGGGCAGCACCGAAGCGATCATCTGCAACCACTGTTCGCTGAACCGCACCATCGAAGCCGCCTCCAGGCCACGTGCCCGCAGCGCCGCCGCCCCCTGGAAGAAGCCGACGAGGGCGGGCAGCAGCGTGCCGCCCACCGCCATTTCGTACAGGGCGGCGAGGTCCGGGTCCGCACCGAGATACACGGTGTCCCCACCCAGCACCCGCAGCACCGGTTCGTGGTCGGTGAAGACCGTGGCATCGCCGCTGTAGTAGAGGAGTGTGTCCTCGGCTCCCACCGCCGGCGGTACGTTCTTGATCGCGCCGCCGAGGTAGCGTGCGCCGTGCCCGCGCGCCCACTCCGCCGCGCGGCGGGCGCCGGCCGGGGACCCGCTGTTGAGGGTCACGAGGTCCCGCCCCTTCAGCGCGGCGGCCGCCGGCTCCAGGGCCTCGACGGTGTCCTCGTACGTCGTCAGGCAGGTGATCACGAGCGGGCTCGCCGCGACGGCCTCCGCCACGGTCTCCGGATGCGCGGCGCCCCGGGCGACGAGCGGGGCAGCCCGCGACGCGGTTCTGTTCCACACCGTGGTCGGGTGCCCCGCCGCTATGAAGGCCGCCGCCAGTGCGCTTCCCATCGCGCCCAGGCCGATGACGGTCACGGGGGTCTGGTGCTGGGTCTGGTGTTGGTGCTGGTTGTGCGGTGCCATTTTCCGCTCCTGTTACGGGAGTTGGAGGGTGGGTACGGAAGGCCCGTTGGTGCCGGGCTCCGGTGATCTCCATGCTGGGACGGCACGATAGATTGCACAAGTACCGACATTTTTGTTCGGTACCCACACTCTTGTCAGTGGGAGAGGTCATGCCGAAGTACACCTGCGGATTCGACGCCGCCATCGCCGTCATGGGCGGAAAATGGAAAGGGCTGATCCTCTTCTGGCTCGGTGAGGAAGAGCGTTTGCGCTTCGGGGAGTTGCGGCGGACGGTCGCCGGAATCAGCGAGCGGATGCTGACGCTGCAACTGCGCGAGCTGGAGGCGGCCGGGCTCGTCCACCGAGAGGTGCACGAGCAGGTGCCGCCCAAGGTGGAGTACTCGCTGACCGACTTCGGACGCTCACTGGTCGCCGCGCTGATGCCGCTCGGCGAGTGGGGCGAGGAGCACATGGAGCGCCTCGAAGACCTGCCGTGACCGCCTGCGGCAGGCGTTTGGACACCCCGGCACTCGGCACCCAGGCACTCAGCCTTCGGGGTAGAAGACGAAGAGCGTGCAGCCCGACGCCGTCTGCGGGATGTGCCACGAACCGGCGGGAGCGTGGATGAACGAGCCTGCGGGGTAGTCACGTTGACCGTCGTTGAAGACGCCGGAGACGACGAAAACCTCCTCCGGCCCCGGTTCGTGCACGTCGATGCCCTCCCAGCACGTGTGCGGATCCATCTCCAGCAGCTGGGCCTTCGCGCCGTTCCCGCCGCTCCACAGGGGGCGCACGCGGATGCCGGGGAAGATCTCATGCGCGGGCGCGTCGTGCACGGCGGACCAGACGTAGCCGGGCAGCTGTCGTCCACCCGCCCGCACGGAAGCGTCCTCTGTCTGCGTCGTCTGCGTCGTCTGCGTCGTCTGTGCCGTTCGTGGCTTCTGCTTCGTCATGGGGCAAGCCTCGTCGACCGCCGACGCCCCGCCCAGTGTCTCGATCGACGTTCTCCGGTACTTTCCTGCCATGCACCGTGTAGCGGCACTCGTCCACGCACCCCAGTCGACCTTCGAACTCGCCTGTGCCGCAGAGGTGTTCGGCATCACACGGCGCGAGCTGCCCACCCGTTACAGCTTCGGCGTATGCACCGAGAACCCGGGCCCTGTCGCCACGCGCGCCGGATACGACATGCTCGTCACGGAGGGCCTCGACGCCCTGGACCGGGCGGCCACTGTGATCGTCCCCGGCTGGCTGCCCACCGACGAACCCCCGTCGCCCGCTGTCGTACGGGCTCTACGCCGTGCGCACGAGCGGGGCGCACGCGTGGTCAGCATCTGCTCCGGCGCCTTCGCCCTGGCCCACGCCGGTCTGCTCGACGGCCGCGCGGCGACCACCCATTGGGCGCTGGCGGACGAGTTCGCCGCACGCTTCCCGGCCGTCCGCCTCGATCCGGACGTGCTGTACGTGGACCACGGCGACGTCGCCACGAGCGCGGGGGCCGGGGCCGGGGTCGATCTGTGCCTGCACCTGGTACGGGCCGACCAGGGCGCCGAGTACGCCGCGCGCGTCTCCCGGAACATGGTCATGCCGCCGCACCGTGAAGGGGGGCAACTCCAGTACGCCGCGCCGCCCCACCCCTCCCAGGTCGACGGCTCGCTCGCGCCGCTCGTCGAGTGGGCGACGGGCCGCCTCCACGAACCACTGGCCGTCGAGGACCTGGCCGCACACGCCGGTTGCTCCGCTCGAACCCTGGCCCGTCGCTTCACCGAGCAGCTCGGCACCAGCCCGGGACGGTGGCTGCTCGCACAGCGAATCGTCGCGGCCCGCGAGCTGTTGGAGTCCTCCGATCTTCCCGTGGACACCGTCGCCCGCCGCGTCGGGCTCTCCTCGGCCACCAACCTCCGCAGACGTTTCCTCGACGCCCTGGGCACGACGCCGGGCGCCTACCGCCGGGCGTTTCGGGCAGAGCCGGGATGACAGCCTGCTGGGTGCCGCCGGCTGACCGCTGTTTTGGTGGCCGGGCCGGTGACGACGCTCGTCGCGCTGACGTTCCTGTCGGGGAGGTGGGCGGGGCGAGGTGGCCGCCCGGCGCGAACTCCCTGTTTCGACAGTCGGATTCGAGTCGGGTCGCGGCCGGTGGTCGGGTCGGTAGCCGCCCTCCCCGCACCGCCCCCCGTAGTCGCCCCGGGATATTTTCGACGCTGCTGAACGCCGTGTGGCCAAAATGCGGTGTTCGCTGACCGTGGTCCATTTCGAGACCAAATTTGCCCAACTCGCTGAGCTGGCACTTCGTTTGCCTAATGATGTCCTGGTGTCGCCGGTCCCGACTGAAGTATTCCGATCGGAGCTACGTTTCCGGACGGCGAGTCATGTCTGCGATGCCTCACTGGCAGACGAAGCGGACCCTGTGGAACCACAGCGGGCCGGGAACCAAGGCCACGTCTGGTGGCGGCGACAGAATCCACAAGTTCCAGGCGTGCGACGAGAGCTACGGAAGCCCGGACGACTGCTCGGGCTGGGCCGTCCCGTAAAAACCCTCCCAAATTTCTTCCCCGGCTGATGTGTCGCACCGACCCCGTATCGGGTCGGTGCGGCGTATCCATTTCTCTGACAAGAGGCACATTTCTGTGAACCAAAGCGATGCGCCGGGGCTCCGTGTGAGCGGCCTCTGCTATCGGGTCGAGGGGCGGACTCTCCTCGACGATGTGAAGCTGTCCGTGTCCCCCGGCGAGTCGGTCGCGGTGACCGGCCCCAGCGGGTCCGGCAAGTCGACGCTGCTCATGTGTGTCCTCGGGCTCATCAAACCGCAGGCGGGCACTGTCACCGTTGCGGACCGGGAGATCACCGGGCTCGGGCCCGGGCAGCTCGCCCGGGTGCGGCGGGAGACGCTGGGCATGGTGTTCCAGTTCGGGGAACTCCTCCCCGAGCTCAGCCCGGTGGAGAACGTAGCCCTGCCGGTGCTGCTCGACGGAGGCCGCCACCAGGACGCCTACCGGCGCGCGGAGGAACTTCTCGAAGAGCTGGGTGTTCCCGTCGGCCCCACTCCGACCGGCATGCTCTCCGGCGGCGAGCGGCAGCGCACGGCGGTCGCCCGTGCCCTGATCACCGAGCCCGCCGTCCTGCTCGCTGACGAACCCACGGGCGCGCTGGACCCCGAAGCCAAGGAGGGAGTCGCCGAGCTGCTGTTCACGACGGTCCGTACACGGGGCTGCGCACTGTTGGTGGTCACGCACGACCTGACGGTGGCTGCTCGGGCCGACCGCCGGTACGAACTCGTCGGCGGGGTGCTGTCCGGCGTGGGGGCCTCCTGATGAAGGAAAAGGTCTGGACAGCAGGGAAGTTGTTCAGGATCGGTCTCGCCGCCGGCCGTTCCGCACCGGGCGACAGGCTGCGATGGTGGGGTCTGTTCGGCGCCGCCGTCGCGGTCGCCTTCGTCGTCCTGGCGACCGTTGCCACGGTGGCGACGTATCACGGCCGTGAGTCCAGAGCGGACGCCAGGGGGCCTGTGATCACCTTCGGCAAGGGCGCCGAACTGCTGTACCGGGAAGGGATCGACGCTGTCGGCACCAGGCCCGTATCCATCGTGTTCGTCCACCCGCTCACCCCTGACGCCCCGCTTCCCGCCGGTGTGGCCCGCTGGCCGGAACCGGGCGAGGCTCTGCTCTCTCCCGAGCTCGTCAGGACCGGACGCGGTGAGGGAATTCTGGAGCGGTACGGGCGGTTCGCCGGAACCATCACCAACGACGGACTGGTAACCCCCTCCGAGCGGATGGCCTACATCCGGGTGGCCGACCCACCCCCGAAGGACGATCCCCGGTGGATGGGAGTGTCCGCCTTCGGGAGCGGCGGCGGAGCGACCGGAGAGATGGTCGACCAGTCGCCCGTGACCTCCACCGCCCTGGCTCTGTGGGCGCTGACCGGGCTACCCGCCCTCGCCCTGGCCGTGGTCGCCGCGCGGGTCGGCTCCCGTACTCGTGACCGGCGCAGCAGCCTGTTGCAGGCCCTGGGCGGGGCATGGTGGCACCGGGCGATCGTCAACATCGGTGAAGCCGCGATTCCCACTGCCTTGGGGACTCTCACCGCGTTCATCCCGTATGCCGTGGCCTCCGTGACCGATATCCGTCTCGCGCCCACCGGCTACATCCTCGACCACCTCGACGTCCGGGGGGCCTGGCCGACCGCCGTCGCAGCGGCGGTGGTGTCCCTGTTGGTCGTTCTGGGGCTGGTCGTGGGCACGCACCGTGTTCACCGGGACGGCAGGTCCACCCGTCCCGCCTCCTTCTCTTCCCGGGTTCCCTCGTGGCGTCTGGCCACCTGTGGGGTCGGCGTCGCGCTGGTCCTGACGAGTCAGTACATGCCTCAGAAGGCCCAGCTCGCGGTGTTCACCTGTGGGACCGTGGTGATGTGGGCCTTTCTGTCCTCCGTCGTGGCCTTCCTCACCCGCCATCTGGGGTCCTGGCTCGCTGCCACGGGGAAACGCTCGGGCCATGCGGGCCGCATGATCGGCGGACGGTGGACGCACGCGCATCCTGGTGTGATCGTGCGCCTCGCTCTGGCCATGGTGATCGGCATCGGCATCGTCGCCCAGATGCAGGTGTGGACCAGCAGGCTCGGAGTGCATTCACACGCGGCAGCCGCCACGCACCACCGGATCAAGGACACCGTGATCGAGGTGACCGCCGGTGGCATGTCCGCGCCACAAGGCGATCGCTTCCGCTCGTCGCTTCCGCACGGTTCGATACTCCTGAGCCGTACTCTCCACGACCCGTCCGGCTCCGGAGACCCCTGGGTGACCATCGGAGGCTCCTGCCGGGACCTGCGTACGCTGGACCTGAGCTGCGACGGCCCCGGGCCGGTTGCCGGAGGGGCCGCCGGGTCGGTCAAGGTGGAAGAGATGCGCCGTTGGTACGGCGACGTGAGGTTCGCGCAGGTGCCCCGGATCAGCGTAAAGCCCGACGGCACGCAGTCTCTTCTCGTCGTGACTCCGGCACCGGGCCGGCTCGCCGCGGTGAAGCAGGCCGCTTTCACGCTCCCCAACCCTTCCGTGCAGGTGCAGGCCTTGAGCGGGAACTGGCTGGGGTCCTCGCGTTCCCGCCTGCCGAACTGGATCCAGCTGTTCGGGATCACCGGCATCCTGTTCGTCCTCGGGGCCGGTGCGGTGAGTGCGGCGGCCGAGTTCGTCCGGGTCCGCCACGCCCTCGCCCCGCTCTCCGTCCTGACAGGCAACCGCCGGGTGTTCCGCTCCGTGACCGCGTGGCACCTGACCGTCCCCTTGCTCATCGCTACCGTGGTCACCGGTGCTGTGACCGCATGGCACTCCGTGTTCTTCATCGCTCTGGTGGAGCAGGGTTCAGTTTCCTGGACGGTGCTCGGCCTCGGCGTCACCGCCTGTGCTGCCGTGTCCCTGATCGTCGGGCATCTCGGTGCGCGCGCGGCGGCCCGGGAGTCCGACCGATGGCGTCCCACCGCGGACTGACCCGCGACCGGCAGCCAGAGGGGGCCGATGGCCTCGGACCACGCGTCTCCGGCCCCGAAGAACACGTCGCTCGCTGGATGGTCCGACGAGAGCGATACGTACACGAGTTCAGCGGCATGTGGTTGCGCTGGCCCGAGGCGCTGTACGTGGCTCTCGGCCTCTGGGCCCTGGGCGCCTCGTATGACGACGCTCGTCGCGCTGACGTTCCTGACGGGGAGGTGGGCGGGGCGAGCGGAGGGACTCGGCGGACGAGGCGGGCTACGGCGCCTCCCCTTCGTCTCCACCGCCAGTCGTTCGCCCGTCGTCGAGGGCGTGCCGGCGCTCTGCGAGACGATCCAGCGACCACTGGGTCCATGGATGCCCGGGCCCTAGCACACGCGTCCGTGCTTCCACCACCAACTCTGCCTGTTCTGCCGCCTCCTGGGACCGCCCGAGCTCCCCGAGTACGCGACTCAGCAGGGAGCGGGCGGCAAGCGTCTTCGGATGCTCGATTCCATAGGTGTGCTCGGAGCCCGTGACCACGTTGCGGATGAGAGGAAGCGCCAAGTGCTGACGGTCGGCGGTGACGAGGGCGAAGCCGTGGTTCAGTTCGGCGTCCAAAGTGATGGGGTGCCCGGGGCCGACCTCGCCGCGACAGTCCGACACCAAGGCGGCTCCGGCGTCCGGATGTGTCCCCGGACCGGCGGTGAACTCCAGCAGGTACGTCCGCGCGATCAGCGTGGACGGGTGGGTCGGGCCGAGCAGGGCGGTGCGGCCCTCGACCGCGCGCCGCACCAGCGCCACCGCCTCGTCCTTCTGGCCGAGAACCCAGACGAGCACTGGTGCCAGCCCCGCGCAGCTCTCCAGTGTCTCGACGGCGCTCGCACCGAACACGGCGGTGCAATCCGCCAGGGCGAGGCGATGGGCCGCCTCCGCCTCTTCGTACCGTCCGAGCCGGTAGAGGGAACGGCCCGCGCGCTGGCGGATGGCGATCACCGCGGGGTGACTCGCCCCCAGCACCCGCGTCCCGCGTGTTACTGCGTCCTGCGCCACGGACAGGGCGGCCGCGTAGTCCCCGGCGCGGTGGAGTGCGACCGCCAGCCGCAACGTGCGTTCCAGTACGCGTGCCAGGGCCGCCGGCCCCACCCCCGCCCACTGGGTCGCCCGCCGCAGCAGCGCCAGGGTGTGCGGCACGTACGGGGCGAGGGGCGGGTCTTCACGCGCCCACGGCCGCGACACGTCCGGCACGACCGCGCCGAGCAGCTCTGCGGCGGTGCTCACCAGCACGTCGTGCTGGTCGGCCGGGGTGCTGCGGGCGATGCTGTCCAGCAGCACGCCGTGGGTTCGCAGACAGCGGGGCGGGCCGGGGGTCAGACGGGTGAGGGAGTGGTCGAGCAGGCCGCGGAGCGCCGACTCCACCCGCGCCCGGGGCACGACCGTATCGATGTCTGGCCCGGTCAGCAGCTGGAGGGGCAGCGGGTCGTGGGACCAGCAGCTGAGCAACCGGACCAGGGCGGCGGCTTCCGGCAGCCCTTGGGAGTGCAGTGCGTTCAGCGACAGTTCCCAGGTGGTGCTGGTGAGGTGGCGTGAGGCGTTGCCACCGCTGTACGCGGCCCCCTGATCCAGGAGCTCGATGTGATCCACCTCGTTGCCGCGGTCGAGGGCCTGTCCGTACTCCGCCATGCTCCAGGGACTGATCACCTGATGTGCCAGAAAGCCACCCGCGAGGGTGAGCGCCAGTGGCAGCCGGCCCAGCCGATCGGCGATCTCGGCCGCCTCCTCCGCTGTGCCCCTCTCCGGCGCCAGATCGCACAGCACTTGAGCCG
Organism: Streptomyces sp. CNB091; assembly: GCF_000377965.1. Taxonomy (NCBI): domain Bacteria; kingdom Bacillati; phylum Actinomycetota; class Actinomycetes; order Kitasatosporales; family Streptomycetaceae; genus Streptomyces; species Streptomyces sp. CNB091. The sequence continues at coordinate 173,291 of NZ_KB898999.1, read as the reverse complement.
CGTCCTCGCGCGGCAGTACACCGACGTGATGAAGGGTCGCGCCGGGCCACCAATGGGCCGCGACCTGGCGGGTGGTGACCAGAGTGATGCCGCGCGGACTGGTGCGCAGCCAGTTGCCTTCGCGCAGGATGGCCGGGTCGTCGGCGTTGTCGATCACCAGCAGCCAGGGTTGGTCGGAGTGGTCCAGCTTCTCCCACACCAGGTCCGCGGCCGCACGCAGTCCGTTGCGGGCAGCGGCGAGCTCGCCTTCGCCCGCACCCCGGTCGGCGGCGACAGCGAGCATTCCCGCGCGCAGTGAGGCCAGGTCGGGAGCGTTGACCCACAGGCCGACGCGGTCGCCTTCGCCGGTCGCGATGCGAAAGGCCTCCGAGGCGACGGCGGTCTTCCCACATCCGCCCAGGCCGTGAAGTACGTAGACCTGCTCCGCTCCGCCGTCCTCCAGGGCCGACCGAAGTTGGGTCATCAGCTCCAGCCGGTCGCGCAGGACGACCGGTGCGCGCCCCACCGCCGGCCGCCGCACGGAGTCGGGAGCGGGTCCGGACGGGAACGCCGGTTGGCCGTGGTGGTGGTGCTCGGTGATGTGCTGGTCCCCGGCGCTCTGGAAGACGCGGCCGTTGCCCTCCGCCCGCCCCTCGGTCGATCCGTTCACCGTTCGGTGATGTGCAAGTCGCGGCCGGCCTGGTAGACCCTGGAGTGCCCGGTGGCTGTGGCGCGTTGCGAGACGGCCGCGGAGGGCGCTGCCCCGCCGGGGGCGAGCTCGTCGAGCAGCCTCCGGAGCTCCACCGCGATCTGAGGTCGGTCGATCAGCAAGCGCCGGATCCGGCCCTGCCACTCGGCCGCCAGTTCGTCCTCGGCGGTGGCGTCCGCTGCCAGATCCTCCCGAGTGTTGTCGAGTTCGGCGGCCACCGCGTCAGCGCGCTCGGGCCGGGCCCGCTGCCAAAGGGTGACGAACCCGTCCCTGGTGTGCTCCCAAGCGTCGGTCGCCATCAGACCGACGAGCGTCACGCTCGCGCTCTGGGCGAGCGCGACCAGTTCCGGGTTCATGACGCAGGTCCTTCCGGTTCTGACGTCGGCGTTGGCGTCGGCGTTCGCGTGGGCAGTGGGCAGTGGGCAGTGGGCAGCGGTCAGCGGACGGTGGGCGGATCGAGCGGGGCGATCTCGCGCTCGAAGAACTCCGCGAACCCCTCGCCCATGGCGTACAGGGCCTCGAACTCCCGGGTCGTCCGGCTGATCTGGCCGGGGTCGGTGAAGCGACGGGCCCCCGCCCCCTTCAGTTCGTCGTCGTAGATCACGGCGTACATCACCGAACGCCCGAGGACGACGACCTCGGGCAGCGACTCCTCCCGTTCCAGGTCGGAGATCTTTCGGGCGTCCAGCACGCGGATCTCTTCGCCCAGCTCCGATCTGAGCCGGAAGACGTTCATCTCCCACTGCAGATAGGGAGACACCGGGAACTCCACGACACGAACCCTGCGGAAGACGAGGCCGCGTTGGGCGGCATCCCGGAAGTAGGCGGCCATCGCGTCCCGCTCGTTCTCGATCAGCCGGAGGGCCCCGGCCCAGTCCCCGGAGGCGAAGGCGTCCCAGCTGGGGGAGCCTTGCTCCTTGAACGTCTGGCCGCGCTCGATCTTGGCGAGCAGGGTGATGTCGCCCTGGTGAACCCGTCCGAAATCGGCGAGGTAGTCGGCTCGTGTGAGGATCTCGCCGGCACCGCTGCGGAAGCACTCAAACATCGGGGATGTCCGCCTTCGCTGCGACGAGCATCCTGCGGGGGATGACCACGAGACGCTCATCGGGGCTGATGGAGACACCATCGGGCAGGCGCGTCCCCAGAGAGCCGGTGAGATCGCGTCCGATCACGGCGATGTCGCCGTTGTCCAGCTCCCAGATATCCGGGCATTCGGGTCCGGTGCTGGTGGCACGCAGCTCCAGGGCCGACTTGCCGAGGCGTCTCTTGAAGCCGGTGTCAGGATCGGCTTCCCAGGGTCTGACCATGCTGCCGCCCTCCCCTTCCGAGTGGGTCAACTTACCAGTGACTACCAGCCCAATACCGGTGTCAAGAGGGCTATTTGGCCTGTTCGGGTGAGCTGTGGACGACTGGAGTTCCGTCGGAGGACGGATGTTCGCCCCGGATGCTCGGCCGGGGTGGTCGGTACCGGCGTCGCAGGCGGCCGGCTCCTGGAGGGGAGCACATAGGAGAGGAATGGGGAGCGGGCAGGCCGGTACGACGAGGGCGGGTCACCGCGCGGGGGAGGCGGTTCGTTCCGGCGGTTGATGGCGCACGGCTCCGCCGGTGCGATGTTCGGGTTCATGGACGCCGCAGCAGTGACAGAGACAGGACCCGAGGCCCGTACGAGGGCGCTTCGGCGCGCGTGGTGGCAGCGGTGGCGAAGCCGGGTGGACCGGGCCACGACCGTATGGGCGGTGGCGTACGCGGGCTTCGGCCTGGTGTGCGCGCTGCGGGGAACGCCACTCTTCTCCCTGGGCGACCTTCCCGCCTCCCCGGCGCTGAGCTGGGCGGTCGTGGTGCTGGGGGTGCTGGCCGTGGCGGCCTCCGGGGCGGTGACGCGGTACGGGGTGCGGCTGCCGGGCCTGCGCGTACTGCTGTGGGGGACCTGCGTACTGGCCGGGGTCGCCGCGTTCGGCCTGCTGATGGACGTCATCACGCTGATGTTCGGCCAGGGGGTGGACAGCGCGCCGGCCGCCGCCAACCACGCCCTGGCGGCGATCGGGTGCCTGCTGCTCGCGACCACGGCCCGGACTGTCGGCGGCCCGGGCCCCGCGACCGGCGCAGCCGCCCCGCCAGTCCCGTCAGCAGCCGCGCGACCAGTTCAACTCGCCGCCTGCGCGGGCACGGTGGCCTTCCTGCCCTACGTGGCGATGAAGCTCGTATGGGTGTCCGGCGGCACCTTCGCCGGGAACACCGGCGAGCAGATGCTCGCGATCTCCGAGCACAACGGGGCCTCGGGGATCTGGCTCACCCTGGAGTCCTGGGGCCTGGACGGCACCGTGCTGCTGGCCGCGCTCGGCGTCTTCCTCCTGTGGGGTCTGGTCCGGCCGTGGGGCCAGGTCTTCCCGCGCTGGACACCGTGGCTGCGCGGCAGGCGCGTCCCCCGCGCGCTCCCTCTCGTCCCGGCCCTGGTGGGCGCCGCCACCCTGGCCCCGTACGGGGTGCTCGGCGCCGGCTACCTGGCTCTGGCCACGGCCGACGTGGTCACGGTGCGCCAGGGCGACTTCTCCTCGCCCGGTGACGCGCTGCTGGTCGGCTGGATCGGCATGTTCGCGTTCGGCGTCTACGGATGCGCCCTGATCGCCGCCACCCGCTCGTACTGGGTCCGCACCCGTCCCGTCGCCGTAACGTGACCAGCTCTTACGGCACATGAGTCGGGTCCACCGGTCCGGACGCGCGGGGGCGGCCGCCGATCAGGAAACCCCACCGTGCGGGTGCGGGTGCGTGGCACGGTGGGGCGGTGGTCCTGGGACGGCTCGTCAGACCGTGGCGAACGTTCCGCCCCGGACGGCCTCGACGAAGGCCGAGAACGCGGTGACGGGGACGGTGACCACGGGGCCGTCCGCGACCTTGGAGTCGCGGACCGGGACGATGGCGTGTGTGGTGGCGAGGTTGGCGGCCACCTCGATGCAGTTGCCGCCGTTGTCACTGTACGAGGACTTGAACCAACGAGGGGATTCCGTCGTCATGAGGTGCCCTTTCGTAGCAGGAAGCCCCACCGTGCGTGGCACGGTGGGGCGGTGCCGGCTCGTCCCGTCAGACGGTGTCGAGCCTTCCGGCCTGTACGCCGGCGACGAAGGTGGAGAACGCGTCGGCGGGGAAGCTCAGTACGGGGCCGCTGATGTCTTTCGAGTCGCGGACCGGGACGATGCCGCGCGAGGCGGCGAGGTTGGCAGCGACCTCGACGCAGGCGCCGCCGTTCGAGCTGTACGAGGACTTGAACCAACGGGGGGATTCGCTCATCACGGAGTGCCCTTTCGCAACTGGCTGATCTTGGCCACAGACGCCGCCTTCGACAGCGCCTCGCCCTGGAGTTGATGGTAGGCCGTGAGCATGGGTACGACGAACGAACTTTCGCGCTCGACGTGGCCCTGCGCCTGTGATTCGGCATACGCGACGATGGACCGGTCCGCAAGGGTGAGCAGGTAGACCGGCAGGTCGAACGCCCTTCGCGCGCCCAGGCTGAACGGTGCCACCTGGATGATCCAGTTGGGCATCGCCGCCATCTCCTCCAGTCGTTGGAGCTGTGCGTCCATGACCTCCGGGCCGCCGACAGCTTGATAGAGGCAGCTCTCGTCCATGACGACGAACACCATGGGCGGACGTGGCCGCACCAGTGCCGCCTGCCTCTCCGCCATGAACGCAACGCGCTCGTCCGCCTGTTCGGCGGTGATGGACCCGCGCTCCACGTCCCCGTACGCCACGGCACGCGCGTACTCCGGCGTCTGTAATAGCCCTGGGATCAGGCCGACCTCGAACAGTCTGATCTCCACCGCCCGGCCCTCGTACCCGACGTACTCCGGGAAGCCCTCCAGCAGCGAGCCGTTCCGCAGCTCGGCCCACTCGCGCTCGAACGAGTCGGCCGTGCCGGTCGTGCCGAACGCCTGATCAGACCTACGCGAAAAGCGCAGGGTTGGCGGTTTGCGAACAGTTTCCACGGCCGAGACATGCTGACTGGAGTACCCGATGCGGGGGGCCAGTTCCTCCTGGCTCCACCCCCGCGCCTCCCGGAACCGCCGGATGCGGGCACCGTAGGCCGCCTGCGGGCTGCTGCCCGGGTTCAGATCCTTGCGATTGACCATGCTGAAGCCCCTCCCCTTCCTTCTTTTCCAGCTAGTTGAAGGGTTCTTCACGCTAGGCCACTCTGAGGCCCCCCGGTAGTCAAACAGCTACGGAGAGGAGCGATAGGTGTACGGCGAGAACACGCGTCCGAATACCCCGGAACCTCCTGGCCCCACGGTTCCCCCGGCCCCCGGCACTCTCATGGTGGACACCAGCCGCGGGAATCGCGTGGGCGAGTTCCGCGGCCTCGCCGGCCTCTACTGGTCCCTCCGCCCCATCGGCGGCGGTATCGAGTGGGAGGTCGAGCCCCGCCACGTACGCCCCGCGCTTCCCATAGAGCAGCTCCGGGCCCGTACCGCGCGGGCCAACGCCCGGAGCCGGGGTGAGGTGTTGTGAGCGTCCTCGCCCGGTTACGGGTCCGGCTCGCGGTCACCGGCGAGCGTGCCGTATGACGCGCACGGGGTATGCCGCCGAGGTCACCCTGACGGACGGGCAGTGGTTCGCCTCGCTCGGCGGTGTGACCGTACGGAACCGGCGGTTGGCACTCCTGTGGCTGCGGGGGCAAGCGCTCGGCCTGGCCAACGGACACGGACACGGGCCCGGTTACGGACACGGGCGCGGGCGCGGGCCCACGACGCACCCCCGCCCGCCGGGGTCGTCGGCCCCTGATGTGCGGCCCGTCCTCTTCCACGGCTCCGACGCGCCCCAGGGGTTGCGGGCCTGGGCGACCGACGGTGAGCGCCAGGACGACGCGATACGGGCCCTGGAAGCGGGTTTTCCGTTGCTGTTCACCGTGGTCGACCCCGCTGTCGGGCTGAGCCTGACCCTCTCGGGGTGGCGCGGTTCTCTGACCGATCATCTCTAGGCCCGCCGACAGAAGAGGCCGACGTGCTGCAATGCACCGCCGTGACCCACGCTCCTCCCGGTGACGTTTCGGACACCGCCGTCCCGCCCTCCTTCCTCCTCTGCGAGCTGGGCGAGCACGACGCCTTCACCGAGCACGCCGCCTTCCTCCGGGCGGCCGAGCCGTCCAGCGCTCCGGCTCTGTGGTTCTTCTGGACCGGTACCGGCCCGGACCGGTCCCACCGGGTGGCCACCGTGCCGTGGTGCCCGGCCGTCCTCCGCCACCTCGGTTCCGGCGTCGTACGGCAGTGCGCGTTCCCCGACCATCACCCCGCGCCCCATTCCTGGAGCGTGACGGACCCGTTGGCCGACCTGATCGCCGAACGGCTCCTGTCCGGCGACGGGTCCGACACCTCATGAGGACGGCCTCAACCGTGAACCAGTGCACCGCTGTTGCCCTGCTGAAGCCCCCGGATTTCCTTCTCCCCTTGTCCGCCCCCGGGCGCCGGCCGGAGCCCGGACACGTGCTCTGCGAACTGGGCGAGGACCACGACGGTGACCACGAGACCGACCGCGACCACGACGGCGACCACGCGGCGCTGCTGTGGGACGAGGGCGGGCGACCCGGAAGCGCCGTCTGGGTCCGGTGGAGCGCGGAGCGTACGCGCTTGGACTCGCTCCCGTGGTGCCCTGTGCGCGATGCGCGGAAGGAGTCGTGCGAGCTGTTCGCCGGGCATCGGTCCGAGCACAGCTGGGGCGTCACGGACCCCACCGACGAGGCGATCACCCGGACCCTCGCCGCGCAGCATCCTCATCTCTTCCCCGACTGCCGGGACGGGGGCGGGACGACGTGATCCGTACCGGCCTGTGAGCCGGATCACGGCCGCTTTCGGCGCGGACCGGGCCCCGGCGGGTGGTTAGGATGGATGGGCTCGGCCCCGTGGCCGAGGTGGTCGGACCCCGCCTTGCGGTGTCCGGTCCGAGGCTTGAAACCTCCGGCGCTCATCTGGACAGAACCCCGGAGGTTTCTTCATGTCTGTCCCCCTGCCTTCCCAGCCCTCCATACCCGATCCCCGCCGATGGTGGGCGCTCGCGGTGATCGCGCTGACACAGCTGGTGGTCGTGCTCGACGCGACCATCGTCAACGTGGCCCTGCCCCAGGCCCAGCTCGAACTGGAGCTGAGCGACACCGAGCGGCAGTGGGTCATCACCGCGTACGTCCTGGCGTTCGGCGCCCTGCTGCTGCTCGGCGGACGCGTCGCCGACTACTGGGGGCGCAAGCGCAGCTACATGGTCGGGATGCTCGGGTTCGGCGCCGCCTCCGTGTGGGGCGGTCTCGCGCAGAGTGGGACCGAGCTGATCGCGGCGCGCGGTCTCCAGGGCGCCTTCGCGGCGCTGCTGGCCCCCGCCGCGCTTGCTCTGCTGACGGTCACGTTCCCGGCCGGGCGCGAGCGCGGAACGGCGTTCGCGGTCTTCGGCACCGTCGCCGGCACCGGCGCCGCGGTGGGCCTGGCCCTGGGCGGCGTCCTGACCGAGTACGCCGACTGGCGGTGGTGCCTGCTGGTCAACATCGTCTTCGCCGTCGTCGGCCTGATCGGCGCTCTGCTGTTCGTCTCCGAGAGCCGGGTCGAGGGCGACAACCGGTACGACATCTGGGGCACCCTCGCCGTCACCCTCGGCCTGGCCGCCCTCGTCTACGGGTTCACCCTGGCCGAGTCCGGATGGACCGAGCCGGACACCATCGGCTTCCTCGCCGCCGGCCTGGTCCTGCTGGCGGTGTTCGTGTGGATCGAGTCCCGCGTCGCGCAGCCGCTGCTGCCGCTGCGCGTCGTGCGTGACCGCGCCCGCGCCGGAGCCTTCCTCATCCAGGCGGCCATCGGCGCCGTCTACATCGGGATGACCCTCTACCTGATGTTCCACCTCCAGATCGTGCTCGGGCTCTCCCCGCTGCTCGCCGGACTCGCGAGCCTCGCGATGACCTTCGCGACCATGATCACCGCACCCGTGGCCGCCAGGCTGCTGCCCACCCGGGGGCCGCGTGTCCTGATGACCGGTGGGCCGTTGATCGCCGCGGCCGGGATGGTGTGGCTGACCTTCGTCACGGCCGACGGGAGCTACTGGACGGAGGTGTTCGGCGGCCTCGTGGTCGTGGGCATCGGCATCGCGTTCGTGATCATCCCGGTGCAGAACGTCGCGCTCGCCGGCGTCGGTCACCACGACGCCGGCGCGGCATCGGCCCTGGTCAACTCCGCCATGCAGATCGGTGGCTGCGTGGGCCTCTCGGTGTTCACCACGATCTACCTCGGCGCCGTCGAACGGTCCGCCGCGGCCGGCCAGGGCCAGGCGATCGCCCTCACCGAGGGCTATTCCGCGGTGTTCCTCGCCACGGCCGTCACCCTGGTGGTCGCGGCGGTCGTCGCCGCGACCATGCTCCGCGGGCCGCGCCCCTCGGTCACCCCGCAGCAGCTCGCCGAGGTGCCGGTCCACGTCGGCTGATCGCCTGATCGCCGTCCTTGTTCCGGGAGCGGACCGGGGGCCGGGCTTTCTTCATTCGTGCGGTGTTCGGTCGGTACCGTCCGGGCGCCGTGACGCCCTGGACCCGCTTCCCCACGCGTCGGCGGCCACGACCAGGCACACGGCCACCAGGACCACGTTCTTGACGACGTACTGACCTTCCATGGTCGGCGCGGGGGAGTGGGACTGCCACATCGCGTCGGGCAGGAGGACGAGGGTCGAGAACACGCCGCCCATGTGGAGGAAGAACGCGACGAGGGTGGGGCGCAGCAGGCGGCCTCCCGCGATCAGACCGATCCCGATGGCCGTTTCCAGCGCCGCGAGGGAGAGCAGCAGCACCGTCTCCGGTACGAGGCCCAGGGTCATCTTCGTGGCCGCGTCGACGGCCAGTTGCTCGGCGGGGCTGGCCGAGGGGAACAGCTTCAGCACGCCGAAGCCGAGGAAGACGATCCCGACGGTCACCCTCAGCAGGGCGACGGCGCGCACGTTGACGTGGTCGGCCAGCCGTTGAAGGGCTGCTCGGGCGTCGGCTGTCGCCGGACGTTCGCGGCCGAAGCCGCGTGGGTGGGACGGGGGTTCAGGTGCGCTGCCGGGCGGGGGAAGGCTCGGCTCGGCGGTGTGGCTCCTCATGTGCGATCTCCCGCTGTGTCCGTGGGGGTGGGAAAGCGTGCATGGGCGGTCCACGCGGGTGCGCGGGCGCCTGTGGGGTGTCTCTGCGGGAAGCGTCGGCTCTTGTCGCTTCGGCGCACGGGGTGACGGGCCTCTCGCTGGCGCCCTGGGGTTGTTCTTCTCCTCGGCTGGGGGATCTGAAGGATCTGGAGGATCTGGGGGATCTGGAGGATCTGGAGGATTCGGGAGGTGAGCTCGAATGCGCCTGGCCTGGTACGTGGGCGAGGCAGGGGCGGCGCGTGATCACCACCGCCGACTGCCTCTCTCTGCTTGGTCTAGACCATACGGATGGGGGTCCGCAGGTCAAGAGGCTTATGGAGCGGCCTCTGTCGGAGGCGACGGATTCGCGCCAAGTTGCATCGGGGCAAAGGGCGTTGAGCGACGGCGCGCACGGCGCCCGCAGATCGGCCGCGCAGGCGATCGGGCCGGCCGTGCCCATGGGGCCGCCACCCGGCTCACCGGCCCGGACGGGCTCCGGCCCACCCCTCGGCTGAGCAGCCCCGTTCTCCCGACTTCGGGTCCCGTCGGTGTTCCGGGAGCGTCGGTCGGGCCGTACTCCCAGGGCCGCTTCGGGCCACGCGGGTGCTCCGCCGCCCCCCGCACCGGCTACCCGCCGGTGCGGGGGACTTCACCGGTGATTCATCCGGCCGAAAGTGGTCCGGCCGATTCCAGGAGAAAACTCTCATCGCCCGTACTCTGCGGCCGGGCACCCGCCCCCAGCTCCCGGGCGCCCCCCGAGCCGCCCCCGGACATGCGCCGGGGCCCGGAGCGCATGCCGCCCCGAGCCCCTGCGTAACCCGTAACCCGGGCCCGTAACCCGTGAACCCGTGAATCTGTGACCGGGAGGCGGCAGGCGGCAGGCGGTCGTCGGCCGACCCGCCCCGACCCGCCCCGCCCCGCCCCCGGTTCAGCGCTCCAGGCCGCCCCGCGCGATCACCTCCGCGTACCACCGCGCGCTGTCCTTCGCCGTACGGCGCTGGGACGCGAAGTCCACGTGCACGATGCCGAACCGCTTGCTGTAGCCGTACGCCCACTCGAAGTTGTCCAGCAGCGACCACAGGAAGTACCCGCGCACGTCCACCCCGTCCGCGATCGCCCGGTGCACCGCCGTCAGGTGGGCGTCCAGATACGCCACCCGCTCCGGGTCGTGGACCGCGCCCTCCGGGTCGGCGTAGTCGTCGTACGCCGCCCCGTTCTCCGTCACCAGCAACGGCACGGACGGGAGTTCGTCGCGGAGGCGGGTCAGCAGCTCGTACAGGCCGTTCGCGTCGACCGGCCAGTCCATCGCGGTGCGCGGGCCGGCCGCCGGGGTGAACGCCACGTGCTGTTCCGCGCCCGCCCACGGCGACGGGGAGGCCGAAGCGCCTGCCGAAACCACGCTGGGGGAGTAGTAGTTGATGCCCAGCGAGTCGATCGGCGTCGACGTCACCTCCAGGTCGCCGTCCCGGACGAACGACCAGTCCGTCACCTCCGCCGTGTCCTCGACCAGGTCCCGCGGCAGCCGGCCGTGGAAGACCGGGTCCAGGAAGATCCGGTTCGCCACCGCGTCGATCCGGCGCACCGCGTCCCGGTCCGCCTCCGTGTCCGTCAGCGGGCGCAGCGCGTGGAGGTTCAGCGTGAGGGAGATCTCGGCGGTGTCCGGCAGGAGGTCGCGCAGGACGCGGGCGCCCGCGCCGTGTGCCAGGTTCAGGTGGTGGGCGGCGCGCAGGGCCGCGAGGTCACTGGTCCGGCCGGGGGCGTGGACCCCCTCCCCGTACCCGAGGAACGCCGCGCACCAGGGCTCGTTGAGCGTCGTCCAGGTAGGCACCCGGTCGCCCAGCGCCCCGGCCACCAGGCCCGCGTACTCCGCGAACCGGTGCGCCGTGTCCCGCTCCGGCCAGCCGCCCGCGTCCTCCAGCTCCTGCGGCAGGTCCCAGTGGTAGAGCGTGGCGACCGGTCTGATCCCGGCCGCCAGCAGCTCGTCCACCAGACGGCGGTAGAAGTCCAGGCCGCGCTCCACGGCCGGGCCCCGGCCGGTCGGCTGGACCCGGGACCAGGAGACGGAGAACCGGTAGTCGGTGACGCCCAGTTCCTTCATCAGGCGTACGTCGTCCGGCATCCGGTGCAGGTGGTCGGCGGCGATGTCACCGGTGTCGCCGTTGCGCACCTTGCCGGGCGTCCGGCTGAAGGTGTCCCAGATGGACGGCGTACGGCCGCCCTCGGTGGCTCCGCCCTCGATCTGGTAGGCGGCGGTGGCGGTCCCCCAGCGGAACGCGGTGGGGAAGCGGAGTTCCGCCGTGGTGTCGGGGCGGGGACCCGCGGAGTTCGCCGGACGGGCATCGACAGCGGTCATGGACTGACACTCCAGAGGTGAGGGAGGGGGCGGGGGCCCGCAGGAGGGGCGGGGCCCGCAGGGAGGGCGGTCGGTCCGGCCGGGCGGGCGGTCCCGCAGGGCGGTCGGTCCCGCAGGGCGGTCGGCGCCGCAGGGCGGGCGCGGCCTCGCAGGGAGGGCGGCCCTGCGGGGCGGGGTGGCGTGCGGCGTCAGCCCTTGACCGCGCCCTGCATGATGCCGCCGACGATCTGTCGGCCCAGCAGGCCGAAGACCAGCAGCACGGGCAGCGTGCCCAGCAGCGTGCCGGCCATGATCACCGACTGGTCGTTGACGTATCCGCCGCCGAGCTGACGCAACGCGACCTGCACGGTCGGCTCCTGCGAGGACAGCGCGATGATCGGCCAGAAGAAGTCGTTCCACGCCGTCATGAACGTGAGCATCCCGAGCACCGCCATCCCCGGCCGCGCGATCGGGATCACGATCGACCAGAAGATCCGGGCCGTCGACGCCCCGTCCACCCGGGCCGCCTCGATCAGCTCGTCCGGCAGCGACTGCACCAGGTACTGGCGCATGAAGAACACCCCGAACGCCGAGACCAGGCCCGGCAGGATCACCGCCTGGAGCTGGTTCACCCACTGGAGCTCGGCGATCAGCATGAAGAGCGGGATCACACCGAGCTGCGGCGGGATCATCATCGTCCCGATCGTCAGCGTCAACAGCGCGCCCCGGCCCCGGAACCTCAGCTTGGCGAAGGCGAATCCGGCCAGCGTGCAGCACAGGACCGTGCCGATCGTGATCGAGCCGGACACGATCAGCGAGTTGAGCAGGGCCTTGCCGATGTCGGCCTCTTCGAGGACCGCGTCGAAGTTCTTGATGAGGTTCGGTCCGGGCAGCAGGCTCGGCGGCACCTGCGCCAGGTCCGCGTTGGACCGGCTGGCCGCGACGATCGTCCAGTAGAACGGGAACGCGGAGATCAGCAGCGCGAAGCCGAGGATGAGGTAGGAGAGCCAGCCGCCCTTCATCGTCCGGCCCGCGCCTTCTTTACGTATCCGCTTGCGCGGCGGGTCCTGCGGCGGGCGGCCCTTCCCGGGCGCGGTCGGCGGTGCGGCGAGCGCGGTCATCGGCCGGCCTCCTTGCGTGCGCGGCGGCGTACGAGCAGGGCGTTGGCCCCGACGAGCACCACGATCAGGACGAACATCACCCAGGCGATGGCCGCGGCCCGGCCCAGGTGGAAGAAGCCCCAGCCCTGCTCGTACATGTACAGGCCGAGGGTCTGGTACTGGTGCGAGATGCCGCCGGAGATCGATCCTTCGAACAGCAGCGGCTCGCCGAAGAGCTGGGTCGCGCCGATCGTCGAGATGATCACCGTGAAGACGATCGTGGGACGGAGACCGGGCAGCGTGACGTGGATGAACTGCCGCCAGCGCGACGCCCCGTCCATCTCCGCCGCCTCGTACAGCTCGTGCGGGATCGACTGCATGCCCGCCAGGTAGATCAGCGCGTTGTACCCGGTCCAGCGCCAGATCACGATGGTGGAGACCGCGATCTGCGAGGCGACCGTGCCCGTCTGCCAGTCCACCGGATCGAAGCCGACCAGCCCGATCACGTAGTTGATCAGCCCGAAGTCGCGGCCGAAGAGCTGCGCGAAGACGAGCGTGGCAGCCGCCACCGATGTCGCGTACGGGAGCAGGATCGCCGTCCGGATGAAGGTCCGGCCGCGCAGCTTGTAGTTGAGCAGGTGCGCGAGGCCGAGTGCCATCGCGAGCTGCGGGACCGTGGACAGCACGCCGATCGTGAACGTGTTGCGCAGCGAGATCCAGAAGTACTCGTCGGTGAACAGCGCCGTGTAGTTGGCGATGCCCCGCCACTCCATCTCGCCGCTCGTCTGGAGCTCGACCCGGTAGAGCGAGACGAACGCCGTGTAGAGGAGCGGGAAGAGTCCGAAGGCCAGGAAGAGAGTGAAGAAGGGGGCGATGTAGGCGTACGGGGAGGCCTTGCGCCAGGTGCGCCGGAGGGCGGCGGCCCGGCCGTCGTCGGGGCCGGGCCCGGTTCCGGACGGGCGGGGCCCGGCCTTCGCGGTGGCGGTGAGGGACACGGAGCGGCCCTTCGGGATCGGGAGCGGGCTGGGGGCGGAGGGGAGGCGGAGGAGAGAGACGTACGGGTGTGGGGCCGGCCCAGCCGCCGTGCGCGGGCGGGGAGAGTCCGAGTCCGGAGAGTCCGAGTCCGGAGAGTCCGAGTCCGGTGGGCCGGTCTCCGCCGTGTGCGGCGGGGGTGGGGCCGGCCTGTCCGCCGCCGTGTGCGGCGGGGGTGGGGCCGGCCCGTCCGCCGTGCGCGCGGGTGGACGGGCCGCCCCCTGACCGACGGGGGTGAGGCGGTGGGGCGGTGGGGCGGTGGGGCGGTGGGGTAGTGGGCAGTGGGGCGGTGAGCGGCGTCAGCCGATCACGTTGTTCACGCCCTTCTTCGCCGTCTGCCACGCCTTGTCCGACGACACCCCCTTGCGCTCGACCTCGCTCAGCGCGTTCGTGATCTGCTGCATCACGTTCTGGTCGTGCACGCCCAGCACCTGGACCGGGGACTCCTTGGCCGCCTCACCGAAGATCTGGCCGATCGGGGCGTTCGAGAAGTACTCGTCCTTCGCGCCCGCGATCGTCTCGATGGCGCCCGTAGAGGACGGGAAGTTGCCCTGCTTCTGGAAGACCTTCGCCTGCTGCTCGGGGGCGGTCAGCCACTCGATCAGCTGGTACGCCTCCTTCTTGTGCTTGGCCGCACGCGGGATGGAGAGGTACGAGCCGCCCCAGTTGCCCGCGCCGCCGGGGAGCTTGGCGATGTCCCACTTGCCCTTGCCCGCGTCGCCGGCCTGGCCCTTGACGTAGCCGAGCATCCAGGCCGGGCACGGGATCGTCGCGAACGAACCGGCCGCGAACGCCTGGTTCCACTGCGGGGACCACTGGTCCAGCTTGGCGCTCAGGCCCGCCTCGGCCGCCGCCACGGAGGTGTCCCAGGCTTCCTTGACCGCCGGGTTCTTCTCGTAGATCAGCTCGCCGGAGGCGTCGTAGTACCGCTCCTTCTCCTGGCCGATCATGATCCCGTAGAGCGAGCCGACGCTGTCCAGCCAGGCGCTCTTGGCGGGGGCCTTCTTCTTGTACTGCTTGCCCAGCTCCAGGTAGCCGTCCCACGTGGCCCACTTCGCTGCGAGCTCCTCGCGGTCCGTGGGCAGCCCGGCCTGCTCGAAGAGGTCGGTGCGGTAGCACATCGCCTCGGGGCCGACGTCCGTGCCGAGGCCGAGGATCTTGCCGTCCTCGGTCGTCGCCGCCGACCACTTGGCCTCGGCGAACTCGCCCTTGAGCTTGTCGGCCCCGAACTCCTTCAGGTCCTGGAACTTGTCGGACTGCTGCTGGGTGACCGAGGCGATACGGCCCACCTCGACGCCCTGCACGTCGGCGAGACCGCCGCCGCCCGCCAGCCGGGTCTGGAGCGACTTCCAGTAGTCCGCCTCGTCCTGGGTGTCGCTCTGCTTGATCGTGATGTCCGGGTTGAGCTTCTGGTACTCCTCGTACAGCCCGGCCTCCTTGAAGCCGAACGACCCGAAGAGGTCGACGTTGAGCGTGACCTTTCCGCCCGCGCCGTCGGAGGAGTCCGACGAGTCGCTGGATCCACAGGCGGCGAGGAGCGCCCCGGCGAGGACGACCGCGCCGAGGCGGGCGGTGGCTCTCTTGGCGGCTCGGGCGATGGGCATGGGAAGCCTCCCTTGGCTTCGGGATGAACCGAGCGCTTTGAGAGCGCTCTCAAACCTGCGTCTGGAGCGTCCCCCACCGCCCCCGCCCCGTCAAGACTCGAACGCATAACAGCTTGGGGTCGCACTCGACGCCCTTCCAATTGCCGTCTGTGCGCGATCTATTGACACCTACGTTTCAGGAGTTTTACGTTCCTTGGCACTTGAGAGCGCTCTCGGAAGTGCTCTCCCCCCCCCATGATCGAGGTGCTGCTCGTGCGAACCTCCCCCTCCAGACTGGCCTCCAGACCCGCCGCGGCGACGCTCCTCGCCATCGCCGTGGCCGCCGTGGGCCTGGGTCCCGCCGCATCGCCCGCTGCCGCCGCCACCATCCCCGCCGGCGCCGGCAGCTACTCCGACTCCCGCCCCGCCGGTACCTCCGGCCCGACCACCAACACCGGTGCGCCCGTCACCCCCAAGGTCACCGCCGCCGCACGGGACAAGCCGGTCCCGACCAACGACTGGTGGTCCTCGCTCGCCTACCAGCGCTACGGCGACAACCCGTACAGCACCCCCATGTACGGCCACCCCCTCACCTACCAGGCCAAGGCCTCCGGCCTGGAGGTCGGTTATCCGACCACGCCGGCGGTCGTCGGCGACGGCCGCCAGTACGAGTACGCCCACAAGGCCGACCTCACCGTCGGCCTCAGCGGCCTGAACTCACCCGACACCAAGGCCGACGCCTGGTCCGACTGGACGGTCACGCCCTACTGGGCCGACGGCTCCCGCACCTTCCGGGCCACCATCGGCCACGGCATGCCCTTCGTGTACGCCAAGGGCTCCGGCGGCGACGCGCGCATCACCACCGCCTCCACGCCCACCGTCTTCTCCGACCAGGGCAACGTCCTCGGCATCACCGTCGCCGGACACCACTACGCCCTCTTCGCCCCGACCGGCAGCGACTGGAACGTCTCCGGCACCGCGATCACGGCGGGTCTCGGCGGGAAGGACTACTTCTCGCTCGCCGTGCTGCCCTCCACGGACGCGCTCGCGACCTACAAGAAGTACGCCTTCAGCTTCGTCACCGGCTCCCAGGTGGCCTGGCAGTCCACCGGCGGCAACGTGCGGGCGACCTACAGCCTGACGACCGAGGCCAAGGAGGGCACCGAGCGCGGCACGCTCCAGGCGCTCTACCGCCACCAGTGGCTGCACACCACCGATGCGCTGACCCCTTACACGTACGTGTCACCGCGCGGCACGATGAAGGTGCGCGAGTCCGCCTCCTTCACCACCAGCCAGAAGAGCAACGGCGTCGTGCCCGCGCT
Organism: Streptomyces sp. CNB091; assembly: GCF_000377965.1. NCBI lineage: Bacteria > Bacillati > Actinomycetota > Actinomycetes > Kitasatosporales > Streptomycetaceae > Streptomyces > Streptomyces sp. CNB091. Next base: position 157,125 of record NZ_KB898999.1, on the reverse strand, counting down.
GCCCGCCTCCAGCGGCGTCGACAAGGCCCGGCTCATCGGCTATCTCAACGAGGTCGCGAACGCCTCCGACCCGTTCTCGGGGGCCGCCGACACCTACTGGACCGGCAAGGCGCTCGGCCGCCTCGCCCAACTGGTGCCCGTCGCCGACCAGATCGGCCAGACCGCCATCCGCGACAAGCTCCTCGGCCTGATGAAGGGCCGGCTCCAGGAGTGGTTCACGGCGGGCGGGGCCAGTGAGTTCAGCTACGACAAGGACTGGAAGACCCTCACCGGCTACCCGGCCTCGTACGGCAGCGACACCGAGCTCAACGACCACCACTTCCACTACAGCTACTACGTCTACGCGGCGGGGATCATCGCCCAGTACGACCAGGCCTGGGTCGCCGACTCCGCCTGGGGCACGATGATCAAGCACCTGATCCGCGACACCGCCAACGCCAGCCGCACCGACTCCGCCTACCCGTTCCTGCGCGGCTTCGACGTGTACGCGGGCCACAGCTGGGCCTCCGGGCACCAGGGCTTCGCGGCGGGCAACAACCAGGAGTCCTCCTCCGAGTCCATCAACCTCAGCGCGGGACTCATCCTCTACGGCTCGGCCACCGGCGACACCAACCTCCGGGACCTCGGCAGCTACCTGCTGACCACCGAGTCCGAGGCGATCACCCAGTACTGGTTCGACGCCGACCAGCAGGTCTTCCCCGCCTCCTTCGGCCACGACACGGTCGGCATGGTCTGGGGCAGCGGCGGCGCGTACTCCACCTGGTGGACCGCCAACCCGGAGGAGATCCACGGCATCAACGTCCTGCCGGTTACCGGCGGTTCACTCCACCTGGCCCGCGAGAAGGCGGCCATCAAGCGGAACATCGCCGAGATGGAGCGCGAGAACGGCGGTCCCGCACAGGAGTGGCGCGACCTGCTCTGGGAGTTCGAGTCGCTGGCGGACCCGGCGGCCGCGAAGGCCAAGTGGGACGCGGCGAACGGGAACTACGGGCCGGAGCAGGGTGAGTCCAAGGCGCACACCTACCACTGGATCAACACCCTGAACACGGTCGGCGCACCCGACATGACGGTCAGTGGCGACCTGCCCACCTCCGCCGTCTTCTCGAAGGACGGCGTCCGCACCTACACCGCGCACAACCACGGCTCCACCGCCCGTACGGTCACCTTCTCCGACGGCAAGACCCTCGCCGTGCCCGCTCGTTCGACGGCCACGAGCACGGGCCCCGGCGGCGACCCCGGCCCCGGCCCCGACCCGGACCCGGAGCCGCCGACCGGCAACACCTTCCGCCTCAAGTCCGGCGGCGTCCTCACCACCGCCACCAACGACCCGGCGGGCGCGGACGCCATCGCCTCGGCCGACGGCGTCAACCGGGACGGCACCCCGTACCGGCCGACCGTCTACGAGGTGAAGAAGGTCAACGGCAAGGTCGCCCCCGGCGCGGCCACCGAGTTCCGCCTCCGGGTCGACGCGGGCACGAAGGTCGGGCTCGCCCCGCAGGTCCGGGTCAGCTACGACCTCACCGGCGACGGCAGGTTCGACCGGGCCGAGACCTTCCGCTACTTCGCGACCGACCCGGTCAACGGGTGGGAGGAGTACACGCAGGCGGTCGGTGCGAGGGCTGTCACCGGGAACCTGGGCGAGCTGAGGAACGGCACGGTCCGCCTGGAGATCTGGAACGCGCTCGGCAGCGGCACGTCCCAGGTGCAGACCGGCACGGACGCGGCTGTCCTGAAGATCCCGTACGTGTAGGCCGCGCGGGATCCCGTACGTGTGGGTCGCGCGCAATCCCGTACGTGTGGGTCGCGCCGACCCGTATGTGCGGGTCGCGCGGACTCATCCCGATAACCGGATAACCGGATAAGTGGCGGGATCTGTACGTGTAAGGCGTGACGGTACGGGCACGATTCGTGCGGCGGGTCTTCGGCTCCTCAGGGCGGAGGCCCGCCGCACTTCCGTACTTCCGCGCTTCCGCGCGCGTTGCGGTCAGGCCGAGGCCCGGCGCACCAGTGTCGTCGGGGTGATCACCGAGTCGGGCGCCGGTCCGCCGCCCGTACGGTCCCGGCCCAGGCCGCGCAGCAGCAGGCGGGCCATCAGCCGGCCCTGCCCCTCGATGTCCTGGCTGACCGTGGTCAGCGGCGGATCGGTGGTCCCGGCCACCGAGTCCATGTCGTCGAACCCGACGATCGCCACCTGCTCCGGCACGGCCACGCCGCGCTCCCGCAGCACACGCAACGCACCCGACGCCATCAGGTCGTTGGCGGCGAACACCGCGTCCAGGTCGGGCCGCCGCTCCAGCAGCTCCGCCATCGCCCGCGCCCCGCTCTCCACGGTGAACGCGCCCTCGGCGACGAGCGTCGGGTCCACGTCCGGCAGGACGTCCCGGTAGCCGTCGAGGCGGTCCATCGCCGAGGTCTGGTCGGGCGGTCCGCCGATGTGCGCGATCCGCTCCCGCCCGAGGTCCTTCAGATACCGCACGGCCACCCGCGCGCCGCCCCGGTTGTCCGCGTCCACATACGAGACGGCCTGGTCCCCGGGATCGGCGGTCCAGCTGGGCCGGCCCCCGTACACCGTGGGAATCCCCGCCCGCCGGGTGATCGCGGGCAGCGGGTCGTCGGTGTGCAGCGAGAACGCGAGCGCCCCGTCGACGTGCCCGCCGGACAGATAGCGGGCGATCCGCTCGAAGTCTCCGGGCCCCTCCACCAGCAGCAGGACCAGCTGGGTGTCGTGGGCGGCCAGCTCCTTGCTGATGCCCCTGATCTGCTGGGAGAAGAAGGGGTCGGAGAAGATCCGTATCTCCGGCTCCGAGATGACGACGGCCACCGCTCCCGTCCGCCGGGTCACCAGGGTCCTGGCCGCGTGGTTCGGGATGTAGCCCAGCTCGTCGACCGCCTTGAGTACCTTGTCCACGAGCGGCTTGCGGACTCCGTCGCCCCCGTTGACGACCCGCGAGGCGGTGGCCCGCGACACCCCCGCACGTGTCGCGACGGCTTCCAGGGTGGGCCGGGACCCGGGGGACTGCTCGGGCAAGGCGATCGCTCCTCGTCGACGGGGGCGGCGATACGCGGGCTGGTGCGTGGGGGTGCGTGCGCGGGGTGCTGTGCGCGTGCTCGGTGTCGCCGCCGGATCGTCTACAGCCTAGCGCCGGGCGCCGACAGCGCTGAGAGCGCTCCCAAACGGGGTGTGTGGGGGTAACCGTCGGTAGTGGGAAAGCGGTTGCCCGAACTGCGCCTCTTCCGGGCCAACTGCGCGTTGGACACGCTGGGTATGCATGACCATCACTCAGAGTGGAAGGTGTGCGGCATGGAAGCGATGGAGCGGCGCAGGGCGGCGGCGGACCGGGTGCGGGTGGCGGAGGACGCCGTGGAGTGGTTGAAGGAGGGGCTTGCGGGGTTCGGGGTGAAGCTGCCGTCCCTGCGGATCGATCCGGTCTCGTGTGCGGGTGACGAGCCGGTGCCCCTGGTCGACCTGGGCCGCTGCAACATCGACACCGCGTTGCGGTTGTGCGAGGTGCTGGCGGAGAAGGAGAGCGGTCATGACGGCTGACGGATACGGGCCGGGCGTGCCCGAGGCGGGCGGGTTCGCGGTGGACGCGCGGGACGGGCGGGTCGGCCGGGTGACGGGCCGGTCCGGGCCGAACGTGCGGCTGCGGCCGCCCGGCGGCGGGCCGGAGTGGGAATGCCCGCCGGCGGCGGTGCGGCCGGCGTCACCGGGAGTGGTGCTGCGGGCCCGGGTGACAGAGATCAACAGGGAGGGGCAGCTGCCCCGTTGAGGGCGGGCGGGGCGCCACGCGCGAGGCGGCGGGGCCGGCCCCTCCTCGGGGTCGGGCCCGCCGCCGTTCAGGGGGCGTACGCCGGGTCACATGATGCGGTACGCGAGGTAGTACGCGGACAGTTGCTCGTGGTAGCCCGGGTCGTCGGCCTGCCGGTGGCGGTCGAACTCCGGGGAGTCCTTCACCTGTTCCTTGGTGAGGTCGACGTAGACCTTCTGCTCCGCGATGTCGATGCGCTTCACCGTGCCCGCGGGCAGCAGGACGTCCTTGCCGAAGATCCAGACTCCGGTGTCGACGAGCAGATAGGCAGAACCCACCTCGTCGGAGTGCTTGTCGACCTTTCCGATACTGCCGTCGGTGGCCTCGACCGCATAGCCGGTCAGATCGGCGCCCGCGGTGTGACCGCTCGACGGCTGATAGCCCCACAGGGAGTCGCTCATTGTGGCTCCTTTCGCGAAGGTCGCCCAGTGCATTCGCACCCAGTGCATTCGTTCTGGTGGATCGGAAATGCACTTCTGATTTATCCACCGAATGATATTTCCGCTGAACTTCGTGTGCCCGGGGAGAGGCGGTGTACACCTGGGCGGTGCCGCCGGTCAGCGGCGGATGCTGGTCAGAAGTGACTACCAGCGGTACCACCGGCCCCGTCGGCCGCCGCTGGCGGAGGGACGGACGAAGAACCCTACGAGCCACAGCACCAGGATGATCACGGCTATCCACCAGAGAGCCTTGACCGCGAAACCGACACCGAAGAGAACCAGGGCGAGCAGAAGAACGAGAAGCAGGGGAACCATGACTATCAACCTCCGGAAATTCAGGTTCCCGCTTACATTTTTCCTACACATGAACGGTGCCGATAAACTCCCCCCGACCGGTCCGGGAACGGGGCGCGGTATCACTCGTGACCGGTGGCCGCCGCGCGCTTCCCTGTGCGGGGCCACTCGTTCGCGGGACCCTGGAAGGAACGGCGGACAGCCGTGAAAGCCCCGATCTAACCTCGTCGGCAAGGCCACGGAAGAAGGGACCCGCGATGACCGCAGCGTTCGTCGAGAACAGCCAGGCTTCGGATGGGCGCGCCTGGGACTACCTGCTGCGGACATGGCGTGAACTGGACGTGCCCGAGGGGTGGCGTGCCGAGATCGACGAGGAGCGGATCGTCTTGGGGCCACCGCCGCATGCGCACCACAGCGGCATCGCTGCCAAGGTGCAGCGCAGGCTCTACGCGACGCTGCCCGAGGACCTGGGGATCTACCAGACCCTCGGCGTCCACGTCGCCCCGCTCGGCAGGCTGTACGTCCCCGATCTGGTCGTCATGCCGACCGAGCTGATCGCGGCGGCCGATCCGGAGATCAGCGATCCGATGGACGCGGCGGAGGCGTTGCTCGTCGTCGAGATCACGTCGCGGGGCAACGCGCGGGAGGACCGCACCAAGGAGTACCGCGCGTACGCCCGCGCGGGAGTCCCGATGTACCTGCTGATCGACCGGTTCGACACCCGGGGGCCGATGGCCACGCTGTTCACCGAACCGAACGAGGACGGTACGTACAAGCACACGGACGCGGTGCCGTTCGGCAAGCCGCTGGCTCTGCCGTCCCCGTTCGACGTGCAGCTGATGACGGGGGAGTTCCCGGGGCCCGCCGTCTAGCTAGCGGGTGCCCGCCGGCGGGCGGGTGACCACCTTGATGTTGAAGGTGTGGGACCCCACGCCGCCCGCGATCCCCATGAAGAGGAACGCGAAGTGCTCCTGGCCGCGCGCCGTGGTGATGCCGCCGATGTCGAGCTGGGAGGACTCCGGCCAACCGAGGTCCGTGAGCAGCCGGCCGGTGGTGCGCTTGGCCTCGGCGTCGTCGCCGGAGAGGAAGACCGTGCCCGGCTCGGTGAGGTCGCCCGGGGCGGTCATGGTGGTGGAGTCCATCGTGCAGAGCGTCTTGACGACCGGAGTCAGCGGGAACGCCTCCTGGATCAGCTCGCCCAGGCTGCTGTTGGGGTGGGTGAGCGCGCTGAAGTCGTCGGAGAGGCCGACGCCGACGTCGATCAGCAGCGTGCCGGCCAGCGCCGGGGCTCCGATGGAGTGCAGCAGGTCCACGGAGACCCCGCCAGGGGTGGCGTTGACCAGCACCTCCGCGTGCGCGGCCGTCTCGTCGAGGCCGGCGACGGGCAGTCCGAGGCCGGTGCGTTCTTCGGGCCGACGTGATCCGAGGACGACGTCGTGTCCTGCGGCGCGCCAGCCGTGGGCCAGGGCGCGGGCGACATTTCCGGTACCGAGAAGTCCTATACGCATGGGGGAGACGCTAGCCAGCGGGGCCCCCGGGCGTATCGGGCTGGAGACCGGGGCGGACCGGCACCTGAGGCGTAGTCCGCAGGACGCCCCTGTGCGGAGGACGGGCCCGGTTCTCGCCCCGCACCGGTCACGCCGCTGTACGGGCCACGAAGGCCACCTCTTCCTGGTCCTCGTCGAGGGCGATGCTGAGGGAGGCGTCCAGGGCGAGCGCCAGCCGCCGGAGCAGGAGCAGCGTGGGCACCGCGTCGGCGCCCTCGACGCGGGAGATCTTCGCCTGGGTCAGTCCCGCTCGCTCGGCGACATCCTGCTGGGACAGGCCGAGTTCCTTGCGACGGTCGTACACCGCCTTGGCGAAGGCCATGGCGAGCCGGACTTCCGCGCGCTCGGCGCGGGTCTCCTCGGACTCGTCGGGCCCGGAGGCGAGTTCCTGTTCGCGCTTCAGCTTCCAGCGGCTGTGGTTCATGAGGTCTCCCTGCTCTCTCCGCGTGTGTAGGGGCGCAGGACGCCCTCGGCCTGCCCCCGCCGGGACGGGCGGAGGCAGGCCGAGGGCCGGGACGGGGTCAGACTCCTGCCGGGGCCTTCGCCGGGGAGGTGCCGGGGTCCGTGCCGTCGGAGTCGGAGTCGGAGTCGGGGGCGGGGCCGGAGCCCGTGTCGGCGGGGGCGGCCGGAGCGGTGGCGGGGTGGGTGTTGCCCTGGGCGGCGACCGTGGACGGGGCCGGTTCCTGGGAGACGTTGAACTCGGCCAGCAGGTCGTTGCCGAAGCCGAAGAAGTACGTCGCGACGAACCCGGCGACATAGCCGACGAGCAGGCCGCCCGCGTAGATCGCGATCGTCGAGCCCAGGCCGTGGTTGCCGTCGAGGAGGGGGAACAGGGCCCAGCCGGACGGGCCGATGGCCGTCGAGCCGACCGTGTCGCCGAGCTGGTTGAACAGGCCGACGAAGCCCGCGCCGAACGCGCCGCCGACGCACGCCGTGACGAACGGGCGGCCGAGCGGGAGCGAGACGCCGTAGATCAGAGGTTCGCCCACGCCCAGCAGGCCCGCCGGGAGCGCGGACTTGATGGTGCGGCGGATCGACTCGTTGCGGGGGAGGCGGAAGTACACGGCCACGGCCGCGCCCACCTGGCCCGCACCGGCCATCGCGAGGATCGGGAGCAGGACCGTGTAGCCCTGCTGCTCGATGAGCGTGGTGTGGATCGGGATCAGCGCCTGGTGCAGGCCCAGCATCACCAGGGGCAGGAACAGGCCGCCGAGCACGAAGCCCGCGCCCGCGCCGCCGTTGGACAGCAGCCAGTCGGCGAACGTGCCGATCGCGGACGAGACCTCGCCGGCCACGTACATCAGGCCGAAGATCGTCACCAGGCCGGAGATCAGCACCGTCAGGGTCGGGGTGACCAGGACGTCCAGCGCCTCCGGCACCCACCGGCGGCACCACTTCTCCACGTACACCGCGAGGACCGCCGCGCCCAGCGCGCCGAGCACACCGCCCTGGCCGGGGGAGAGCGTCTGGCCGAAGGCGTCGATGTTCGCGACGCCCGGGAAGACGATGATCGCCGCCACCGCACCGCCCAGGATCGGCGTACCGCCGAACTCCTTCGCCGTGTTGTAGCCCACGAACACCGCGATCAGCGCCATGAAGCCGGACGCCATCGCGGCCAGCGCGGGTGTCACGGCGGGCAGCCACTCCAGGTTCACCAGCAGGCCGTTGAGGCCCGCGATGATCCCGCAGCCGATGAGCGCCGGGATCAGCGGCACGAAGATGTTGGCGATCTTGCGCAGGAACAGCTTGAACGGGGTGGCGTTCTTCGCCTTCCGCTGCGCCTTGATCGCCGCGCCCTGTGCGGCCAGTTCCTCCGCCGATACGGCGGTGACAGCGGGGGTGCCGGCGGGGGTGTCCGCCGGGGCCGGGGCGGCCTCGCGGGCCTCGTCGACCAGCTGCTCGAACTCCGGGGTGACCCGGGCGACGGTGCCCGGGCCCAGCACGATCTGGTACGTGTCGTCGTCGACGACGCCCATCACGGCGGGCAGGGCCTTCAGCGCCTCGTCGTCGACGAGGGACCGGTCGTGCAGCCCGAGGCGGAGCCGGGTCATGCAGTGGGCGATGGAGGCGACGTTCGCCCCGCCGCCGACGAGCGGCAGGATCGCGGCGGCGGTGGCGCGGTTCTTGTCTTCTGTGGCCATGGTGCTCGGTGCCTTGCTGTGCGGGGGGTGGGGCGGGGGACCCGGGTGGGTCAGGTGGTGCGTGCGGCCGTGAGTGCGGCGCGGAGGTGGCCGTCCGCCTCGGTGAGGCGGGCGGCGGCGGTGGGGCCGTCGACCTGGCCGAGGATGACCAGGATCGCGTTCTTGACCTCGCCGTCGGTGGCGGCGAGCGCGGCCTCGATCTCGGCGTCGGACGCGCCGGTCGCCAGGGAGACGATGTGCCGGGAGCGGGCCCGCAGCTTCTCGTTGGAGGCGCGGACGTCGACCATGAGATTCCCGTACGTCTTGCCGAGCCGGATCATCGTGATCGTCGAGATCATGTTGAGGACGAGCTTCTGGGCTGTGCCCGCTTTCAGCCGGGTCGAGCCGGTGAGCAGCTCGGGGCCGACGACGACTTCCAGGCCGTGTTCGGCGGCGGCGCCGAGCGCGGAGCCGGCGTTGCAGGAGAGCCCGATGGTCAGGGCGCCCTGTGCGCGGGCGTGCTCGACGGCGCCGATCGCGTACGGCGTGCGGCCGGAGGCGGAGATGCCGACCACCGTGTCGTCGGCGGTCAGCTTCAGCCCGTCGAGGTCGGCGGCGGCCAGCTCCTTGCTGTCCTCCGCGCCCTCGACGGCCGTGACCATGGCGGAGGGGCCGCCCGCGATCAGGCCGATGACCTCGGACGGGTCGGTGTTGAAGGTGGGCGGGCACTCGCTGGCGTCCAGCACTCCGAGGCGGCCCGCCGTGCCGGCGCCCGCGTAGATCAGCCGGCCGCCGCGGGCCATGCGCTCGGCGGTGGCGTCGATGGCCGCGGCGATCTGCGGCAGCCGCTCGGCGACGGCGGCCGGAACGGTGGCGTCCTCGCCGTTCATGATCCGCGCGATCTCCCGCGTGGGCTGCCGGTCGATCTCGGCCAGCTCGGGGCGGAACGCCTCGGTGGTGAGGGTGGCCAGCTGGGCGCGGAGTTCGCCGTAGGTCCCGGAGGCCTCGGGGGTGCCGGTGTTCGCGTCGGTGGTGGAGGTCATGAGGTGCGGCTCAGCTTTCTCGGTGTTCTCGGTCTCGTACGCGTACGTGTGGTGCGTGGCATGCGCGGCATGCGCGGCATGCGTGGCGTGCGTGGCGTGCGTGGCTCTGACCGTGGTGGTTGGCCGGGGCGGTCAGCGGGTGCGCGGGTTGTGGCGGTGGGCCAGCGCCTCGTAGGAGGCGGCCAGGGCGGGCGCGGCGGTCTCGTACGTCCGCTGCGCGACGCCTATGAACAGACAGTCCACGACGAGCAGCTGGCTGGTGCGGCTCGACATGGCGGCGGGGCGCAGCTCGCTCTCGCGCGCGGTGGACGTGGTCAGCACGTGGTCCGCGTACTGCGTCACGGGCCCGTCGGGCCGTCCGGTGATCGCGATCGTCGTCGCCCCGCGGTCGAAGGCGACCCGCAGCGGCTCGATGACGTCGCCGGTGGAGCCGGAGTGCGTGATCGCGATGGCCACGTCGCCGGCGCGCAGCTGCACGGCGTTGGTCACCGCGAGGTGCGGGTCCATGTGGGCGTGGGCGATCAGCCCGATCCGGAGCAGCTTCTGCGCCAGGTCCTGGCCGACGAGGGAGGACGCGCCGATGCCGTAGACGTCGATGCGGCGGGCGGTCGACGCGGCGGCGACGGCGGCCCCCAGCTGTACGGTGTCGAGCCCGGCGGCGGTGTCGGCGAGGGTCTGCTGCTCGTCGTAGGCGAGCTTGGCGACCACGTCGGCGATCGGGTCGTCCACCGCGATGTCGGCGGTGACGGCGGGGGCCCGGCCGGACTCCTGGTGCGCGGCGAGGCCGGCCAGCGCGAGGCGCAGATCCCGGTAGCCGGGGTAGCCGAGGAGCCGCGCGGTGCGGACGACGGTGGCTTCACTGGTGCCGGTGAGCTCGGCGAGACCGGTGACGGTGAGGGCGGCGCACCCCGCGGGGTCGCCCGCCACGGCTTCGGCGACCAGCTGCATCGAGCGGGTCATGGAGGGGGCGAGGGTCCGGACCTTGGCGGCGAGGGCCGCGGGGGCCGGCGGGGAGTCGCCGCTGAAAATTTCCTTCACGTCACTGGTCACATCTGAAAGATATTTTCAACCGGGGGGTCCGTCAACCCCCCTTTGGTCCCTACCTCTGGCGGGGGCCCCACCGGCCCTCCCGGGGCGCCACCCGACGTCCCGGGGCGCCCCCGACGTCCTGGGGCGCCCCCAGGACTGCGCGGAGCCCCGGTAGCGCCCGGGGCGGGGCGTTTCCCGCGCGGGCGCACAATGGGGGCATGGAGTTGAACCCCCTGGAGCAGGCCCTGCACACCGCCCGCGCGCTCGTCATGGCCGACCTGGCGGCGGGCGGCGTCGCCGAGGCGGACATCGTCTCGCTGGTCGAGGACGCGGTGACGCACCGCCGCTGGTGGGTGGAGCAGTGGCCCGAGGGTGCGGACTTCCTGGCCGGGCTGGTCGCCCAGGACGTGCAGGACGCGCTGCTGGAGCGGTACGGGCGGTGGCCGCTGTGCCCCGCGTGCTCGGCGGAGGAGGAGCCGCACGCACTGGACGTGGAGCCGGAGCTCGGACCCGACCCGCACTGGGTGTGCACCAAGGCGGCCGTGGCGGTGGCGCCGGTGGGTGCGCTGGGCGAGGTGCTGCGGCGGTGACGCTCTACATCGACCCGCCCACCTGGCCCGGACACGGCCGCCTCTGGTCGCACCTGGTCAGCGATGTGTCGTTCGAGGAGCTGCACGCCTTCGCCGCCGCGATCGGCTGCCCGCCGCGCGCCTTCGAACGCGACCACTACGACGTGCCCCAGGCGCACTACGCGGACGCGGTGCGGGCCGGGGCACGGGAGATCGGCTCGAAGGAACTGGTCAGGCGCCTGACGGACGCGGGACTGAGGAGACCGAAGGGGAGGCCGGCGCCGGGCGTCCGTCCTTAGAGCCTTCGGCCGCGGGGACCGCCGTGCTCTTCGCGATCAGCCGCGACCGCGACCGGCCGCTCCCGCCGCCGCCGCGCTGGAGACGCAGCGCCACCCCCACCGCCGCCAGTGCCAGGGCGGTCATCGCCGCGCCCGCCCACGCCGTGGACGCGAACCCGAAGTCCAGGTCGATCACCGTGCCGCCGAGCCACGGGCCGCTCGTGTTGCCCAGGTTGAACGCCGCCGTCGTGGTGGCCCCGGCCAGCGTCGGGGCGGCTCCGGCCACGTTGAACATCCGGGCGTTCAGCGCGGGGGCCGTGAAGAAGGCGGACAGGCCCAGAAGGAACGCCAGCGCGATGACCGCGACCTGGCTGGAGGCGAAGAGGGCCAGCCCCACCAGGAACACTGTGGACGCCGTGATGCCGCTCAGCAGCACCCCGAAGAGGTGCGCGTCCGCGACCCGGCCGCCGATCATGGTGCCGATCAGCGCGCCCGCACCGAACAGGCCGAGGATCCACGGCACCCAGCCCGAGTCGAGGCCCGCCACGTCCGTGAGCAGCGGCGCCAGGTAGCTGAACGCGCAGAACACCCCGCCCGCCGCCAGCGCGGTGATCACGATGGCCAGCCAGACCTGCCGGTCCCGGTAGATCGCCAGCTCCCGCTTCAGCTCGGGCTTCTTCTCGGGCAGCGGGATCTGCGGGATGCGTGTGGCGACGCCGACCAGGGCCACCGCCGAGGCCGCGCCGACCGCCCAGAACGCCGATCGCCAGCCGAAGTGCTCGCCGAGGAAGGCCCCCAGCGGCACGCCCAGCACGTTCGCGACGGACAGGCCGCCGATCATCACGGCCATGGCCCGCGCCCGCTGGTTCACCGGGACCATCGCGATGGCCACAGCCGCGCCGACGGCCCAGAAGCCCGCGCAGGCGAGTGCGCTCAGAACCCGGGAGACGAAGAGGATCTCGTACGTCGGGGCCAGCGCGCCGGCGATCTGACCGAGGCCGAACACCGAGATCAGCGCGATCAGCGTGGTGCGGCGCGGCAGCCGAAGCGTGGCGACGGCCAGCAGCGGGGCGCCGATCACCATGCCGATCGCGAACGCGGATATGAGGAGTCCGGCCTGCGGGATCGACACGTCCATGTCGTCGGCGATGGGCGGGAGCAGGCCCGACAGCATGAACTCGCTGGTGCCGAGTGCGAAGACCGAGAGGCCGAGAATGTATACGGCCAGAGGCATGGGTGCGCGGCGGGAGGGAGAGTCGGGCATGACTCGTCCCAACGCCGGAGAACGCCTCCGCATTCCCGGCGTCGGACGAGAACGTGCCTGTTCACAGGTGCCTCACACCCGCCTCACACCCGCGTCACGCGGGATGGCTTCATACCCGCGTCACGCGGGAAGGGCGTGCAGCTTCTTGCCGTGCAGGGCGAAGACGCGCTTGCCGTCGGTGGCCACCAGCCAGGCGTGGTAATCGCCGGACTTGTCGTTGAACGTCCAGCGCAGGCCGCCGGCCTTCGCGTCGAAGGCGTGGACGCCGCCCTGCTTGTCGAGGTCGGTGGCCCCGTAGAGGGTGCCGCCCACCTTGACGAACTGCCGGGGCACCTGCCCGCCCGCGTCCTTGAGGGCCGTGGACTGCCAGATCTTCTTGCCGGTCCCCGGCTCGACGGCCCACAGCGTCCGGCCGCTGTCCGCGATGTAGAGCACGCCCTCCAGGAGGGTCGGCTCCCGGAAGGTGGTGAACTCCTCGGCCCGCACGGACCACTTCTCCGACCCGTCGGACAGCGCGAAGGCCTGGAGCCGCTGCCCCTGCGGGACGATCACCAGATCCTCGTGGACGACGAACGGCCCGTAGCTCGTCTTCGTCGTCTTCTGCGTCCACACCTGCTTGCCGGTGGCGGTGTCGCGGACCGTGAGGTTGTTCTTGAAGTCGGTGTAGACGAGATAGCGGCCCCGCACGGCGGCGTGGACGCCGTTCTGCTGGGTGCCGAGGTCGCGCTGTTCCTTCCAGGCGACCTTGCCCGTGCCGCTGTTCAGCGCGGCGATCACATTGGTGTGGGACGAACCGTCGGCCTCCAGGATCTCGGCGATGACGTACACCTGCTCCGCGTCCACCGCGACCGGCCTCGGCTGCCGGTACTCCTTGCCGAGGCGGCTGCGCCAGGTCTCCTTGCCGGACCCCGGGACGTAGCCGGCGACGCTGCCGTCGTACTTGCCGCTCTCCAGGTACAGGGTGCCGTCGCCGAGCAGCAGCGGCGCCCCGGGCACCGCGCCGTCCGGCAGCGACCACCGCTCCTCGCCGGTCGCGCCGTCGAAGGCGGTCAACGGATCGCCGCTCGCGATCACCACGCCGTCCACGGCCACGAGCTCGTCGTTGTCCCCGTAGGTCTGCGCCGACGTCGACTTCGTCCACAGCGGCTCGGGGGCCTTGCCGTCCTCGGACGCCTTCCCGTCCTCGGGGGAGGCGCTGCGCGGCGGCGGCGTGCTGCCTTCGCCGCCCGTCGCGAGCTCGTCCTCGCAGCCGGTCAGCCCGGCGCCGAGCGCTGCCATCGTGATCCCGCCGCCGGCCAGTCGCAGTATGCGCCGCCGGGAAGATCTGCCGACCGTCGTGCCGAGTCCCTTGGACATGTCGCTGTACCCCCGTGGAGTTGTCTGAGCGGATAGATGAGCGGATGGATGAGCGGGTCGCGATGCCGACGTGTGTGTGCATCTGCGATGCGAGACGTTAGCGGTCGCCGGGGTTCACCGGTCGGGCCAGGGCGCGACCGGGACGACACCGTGAACGAACCGGAACATTCACCGAGCGATCGTCACGGTCAGTCGTCACCGGTCAGTCGTCACCGGTCGGCGGGGCGGGGACCCGGTCAGCCGGCCCCGGACGATGTCAGCAGCTCCAGCTCCGTCGCCAGGTTGTGCCGGGCCCGCGCCTCCCACGCGGCCGCGCCGTGCGGGGTACGGAACAGTCGCGGCAGGTCGAGGAGTTGCCGCAGTACCGCCGCCCGGCCCTCCCGGAACGCCCCGTCCGGGACGAAGCCGTACTCCTCCCGGACCCGGGCCGCGTATGCCCCGTACTCCTGCGGGCCGCCCGCCAGGACCGCGAGGTCGGCGTCGCACAGCGCCTCGCCGTTGCGGTCGCCGTCCGCCGGGTCGTGCGTGACGGTGAGGCGGACCAGCCGGGCGACCTCCGCCACCACCGCCTCCGGCACGCCCGCCTCGGCCAGCGCCCGCTCGGCGAGGGCGGCGCTGCGCTCCTCGTTCTCCGTCCGGTCGGGCCGGTACACCGCGTCGTGGAACCAGGCGGCGAGGCGTACCGCGTGCACGTCGTCGGCGTGCCCGGCGAGGGTGTCGACGCCGTCCAGGACGGCGGCCAGGTGGGCCGTCGTGTGGTAGCGGCGCTGCGGTTCGGCCCAGCGGGCGAGGAGGTTCTCGGCGTACGGCAGCGGATCGGGTCCGTCCGCCCCGGAGCGCGCGGCGAGCAGCGTGTCGTGCCACCGGTCGCGGAGGCGGGCGTCGTGGGAAGAGGCCTTGTCGAGGCCGGTGCCGCCGGGGCCGGCGTCGTGGGAAGTGGCGTCGTGCGGGCGGGGGCTGTCCGTCATGGGACGACTCTAGGACGGGCGGCTCCAGGAGGACGCGGGGCCGCCTGTCCGGCCCCCGGACCGCCCCTTGTCGCCCTGCCGGACTTGTCATTACCGTGCGCCCGTGATGATGGATCTCAACGCGGATCTCGGCGAGGGCTTCGGCAACTGGACCCTGACCGACGACGACGCGCTCCTCGCCTGTGTCACGAGCGCCAACGTGGCCTGCGGCTTCCACGCGGGCGACGCCTCCGTGATGCGGCGGGTCTGCGACGCGGCGGCGGCCGGCGGGGTACGGATCGGGGCGCAGGTCTCCTACCGGGACCTGGCCGGCTTCGGGCGCCGGTCGATGGACGTGCCGCCCGCCGAGCTGACCGCCGAGATCGCGTATCAGATAGGCGCGCTGCGGGTCTTCGCGGAGGCCGCCGGGTCCACCGTCTCGTACGTCAAACCGCACGGCGCGCTCTACAACCGGGCGGTCTGGGACGACGACCAGGCCGCCGCCGTCGTCGCGGGCGTCCGGCTCGCGGGCGGAGACCTGGCCGTGCTCGGACTGCCCGGCTCGCGGCTGCTCGACCGTGCGGCCGAGGCCGGACTGCCCGCCGTTCAGGAGGCCTTCGCCGACCGCGCGTACACCCCGCGAGGCACCCTCGTCCCGCGCGGTGAGCCGGGCGCGGTGGTGCACGACCCGGACGACGTCGTACGCCGGAGCGTCGGCATGGCCGTCGAGCGGGCGGTGACCGGGGCGGACGGCAGCCGGATCCCCGTCTCGGCGCGCTCGCTCTGCGTCCACGGGGACACCCCGGGCGCGGCGGCCCTCGCCCGCCGGGTGCGGGCCGCGCTGGAGGAAGCGGGCGTCGCGGTACGGGCGTTCACGTGAGCGCCCGCGAAGCCGGCCCCGGTCCGGTGCGCGTGCTTCCGGGTGAGGTACGAGTCCTTCCCGCCGGGCCGCACGCGCTTCTCGTCGAGCTGGCCGACGGCGAGCACGCCGAGGCCTTCCACGCCGAGCTGCTCCGCCGCCGCGAGCGCGGTGAACTCCCCGCCGTGCGCGAGATCGTCCCGGCCGCCCGCACCGTCCTGATCGACGGGATCCTCGACGGACACGGACACGGACACGGACACGGACACGGACACGGACACGGACACGGACACGGACACGGGGCCGGGGCCGGGGCCGGGGCCGGGGCCGGTGCCGATGCCGGGGCCGGGGCCGGGATCGGGGGGCGCACGCCCAGCGCGCGGGACCGTTTCGCCCGGGACCTCGCCTCGTGGCGGGTGGAGCCGCCGCGCCGGGAGGCGCGTGACCCGGTGGAGATCCCCGTCGTCTACGACGGCCCCGACCTGGCCGAGGTCGCCCAGCTCTGGGGCGTCCCGGCCGGGGAGGTGGCCGCGCTGCACTCCCGTACCGCGTTCCGGGTGGCGTTCTGCGGGTTCGCCCCCGGGTTCGGCTATCTCACCGGGCTGCCGGAGCCGTTGCACGTGCCCCGGCGCACGACCCCGCGCACCCGGGTCCCGGCCGGGGCGGTGGCCCTCGCCGGGCCCTACACCGGGGTGTACCCGCGCCCCTCGCCCGGCGGCTGGCAGCTCGTCGGGCGGATGCCGGACCCGGGGGCCCTGTGGGACCCGGCCCGGGAACCGGCGGCGCTGCTCGCGCCGGGGACGCCGGTCAGATTCGTGCCGGTGGGAGCGGGCGCGTGACGCCGCCCGCCGGCTTCCGGCTGTACGTCGTCCGGGCCGGGGCGCTGACCACCGTGCAGGACGCGGGCCGGCCCGGCTGGGCGCACCTCGGGGTCGGGCGCGCCGGGGCGCTGGACGCGCCCGCCGCCCGGCTGGCCAACCGGCTGGTGGGCAATCCGCCGGACGCCGCCGTCCTGGAGACCACGTTCACCGGGTGCGCGGTCCGCCCGGACCGGCCGCTCGTGGCCGTCGTCGGCGGGGCGGGCTGCGGGGTGACGGTCGACGGGCGGCCGGTGGCGTGGGGAGCGCCGGTGCGGGTGCCCGCGGGCGCGGTGCTGGACGCGGGTCCCGCCGTCGACGGTCTGCGCGGCTACCTGGCGTTCGCGGGCGGGCTGGTGCCGGAGCCGGTACTGGGCAGCCGCTCGGCGGACCTCCTCTCGGGGCTCGGGCCCGCCCCGCTGAGCGAGGGCGACGTGCTCCCGCTGGGCGATCCGGCGTCGGGCGGTCCGCTGCCGCCCGTTGGCCCCGTTCCCTGGCCGGGGGCCCCCGCCGAGCTGGTGCTCCCGGTCCATCCCGGGCCCCGCCACGACTGGTTCACCGGGGCCGCTCTCCGTACGCTCCTCACCGCCGCCTACCGGGTCTCGCCGCACAGCAACCGCATCGGTCTGCGTACGGAGGGCCCGGCGCTGGAGCGGTTCCGTCCGGGGGAGCTGCCGAGCGAGGGCATGGTCCTGGGCGCGGTCCAGGTGCCGCCGGACGGCCGGCCCGTCGTCTTCCTCAACGACCATCCGACGACCGGCGGCTACCCGGTCGTCGGCGTCGTCCCCGAACGGGCCCTCGCCGCGGCGGCGCAGGCGGTGCCGGGAACCCGTCTGCGCTTCGTACGCGCGTGAGCGCGGCGGGGCCCGAAGGTCCCGCCGCGCTCAGGTGCCGTGCTTCGGGCCTCACGCCCCCTTGAAGGTGCGCAGTCGCAGGGAGTTGCCGACCACGAAGACCGAGGAGAAGGCCATCGCCGCTCCGGCGAGCATCGGGTTGAGGAGCCCGGCGGCGGCCAGCGGGAGAGCGCCGACGTTGTAGGCGAACGCCCAGAACAGGTTGGTGCGGATGGTGGAGAGGGTGCGGCGGGCGAGGCGGATCGCGTCGGCGGCGGCGTTGAGGTCGCCGCGGACGAGGGTGAGGTCGCCGGCCTCGATGGCGGCGTCGGTGCCGGTGCCCATCGCGAGGCCGAGGTCGGCCTGGGCGAGGGCCGCGGCGTCGTTGACCCCGTCCCCGACCATCGCGACCGAACGGCCCTCCGCCTGAAGGCGCTTGACCACGTCGACCTTGTCCTGCGGCATGACCTCCGCGTACACCTCGTCGATGCCGACCTCGGCCGCGACCGACTCCGCCACGGCCCGGTTGTCGCCGGTGAGGAGGATCGGGGTCAGACCGAGGGCGCGGAGCCGGCGGATGGCCTCGGCGCTGGTGTCCTTCACCGCGTCGGCGACCTCCAGCACCGCCCGCGCCTCGCCGTCCCAGGCGACGGTGATCGCGGTGCGACCGGCGGCCTCCGCGGCCTTCTTCGCCTCGGCGAGGTGGTCGGGGAGACGGATCTCCCACTCGGCCAGGAGCTGTTCGCGCCCGACGAGGACGGCGTGACCCTCGACGACGCCCTGGACGCCGAGTCCGGGGACGTTCTGGAAGTCCTCGGGGGTGGGGAGGGGCCCCGTGGCGTCGGTGGCCGCGGTGGCGACGGCCTGGGCGATGGGGTGCTCGGAGGCGTTCTCCAGTGCCCCGGCCAGCCGCAGGACTTCGGCCTCGGTGGTGGCGCCGGTGGTGTGGGTGGTCTGGAGGGTCATGCGGCCGGTGGTGACGGTGCCGGTCTTGTCGAGGACGATGGTGCCGACGCGGCGGGTGGTCTCCAGGACCTCGGGGCCCTTGATGAGGATGCCGAGCTGGGCGCCGCGGCCGGTGCCGACCATGAGGGCGGTGGGCGTGGCGAGGCCGAGGGCGCAGGGGCAGGCGATGATGAGGACGGCGACGGCCGCGGTGAAGGCGGCGGTCAGTCCGGCGTCGTTGCCGAGCCAGAAGCCGAGGGTTCCCAGGGAGAGGGCGATGACGATGGGGACGAAGACGGCGGAGATGCGGTCGGCGAGGCGTTGTGCGGAGGCCTTGCCGTTCTGGGCGTCCTCGACGAGGCGGGCCATGCGGGCGAGCTGGGTGTCGGAGCCGACGCGGGTGGCTTCGACGACGAGGCGGCCTCCGGCGTTGAGGGTGGCTCCGGTGACGGTGTCGCCGACGGCGACCTCGACGGGCACGGACTCACCCGTCAGCATCGAGGCGTCCACGGCGGAGGCGCCCTCGACCACGGTTCCGTCCGTCGCGATCTTCTCCCCGGGACGGACCAGGAAACGGTCCCCGACCTGCAACGAGGCGGTCGGGATCGTCGTCTCGACGCCGTCACGCAGGAGGGTGACCTCCTTCGCCCCCAGCTCCATCAGCGCCTTCAGCGCCGCCCCGGCCTTCCGCTTCGAGCGTGCCTCGAAGTAGCGCCCGGCGAGGATGAACGCCGTCACCCCGGCCGCGGCCTCCAGGTAGATGTTCGCGGCGCCGTCGCTGCGCGCGATGGTCAGCTCGAAGGGGTGTGTCATCCCGACCATGCCCGCGGTCCCGAAGAACAGCGCCCACAACGACCACAGGAACGCGGCCGACGTGCCGACGGAGATCAGCGTGTCCATCGTCGCCGCGCCGTGCTTCGCGTTGGTCCAGGCGGCACGGTGGAAGGGCCAGGCGGCGTAGACGACGACCGGTGCGGTCAGCGTCAGGGAGAGCCACTGCCAGTAGTCGAACTGGAGGGCCGGGACCATCGCCATCGCGATCACCGGTACGGCGAGGAGGACCGCGGTGATCAGGCGCTGGCGCAGGGAGGTGAGCCCGTCGTCCTCGCTCTCCGCGGCCGCGCCCGCCGGTTCCGTACCCTTGCTCCCGGGGGAGGCGGTGGACGCGGGCGGTGCGGGTGGCCGGGCGGTGTAGCCGGTGGCCTCGACGGTCGCGATCAGGTCCTCGACGGAGACGTCGGCGCCCAGGTAGGTGACCTTCGCCTTCTCGGTGGCGTAGTTCACCGTGGCCTCGACGCCGTCCATCCGGTTGAGCTTCTTCTCGATACGGGCCGCGCACGAGGCGCAGGTCATCCCGCCGATCGCGAGCTCGACCGCGGCGGTGTCGGCGGCGGAGCCGGCAGCGGTGGGGGCGGTGGTGGCGGAGTGCGCGGACACGGGGTCCTCCCTGAAGCTGTCCGGATACCCCTAGGGGGTATCTCTTTCTCTCCCCATGTATACCCCCCGCCCCTATGAAGTGCAAGGGGTGGCCGGGTCGAATGCGCCCGTTCCGCGCTGATGTGCGCCCGTTCCGCACCGGTGGGCGCGACGGCGCGCGTCACTCGTCTGCGGGGTCGGCTCGCGCGCCGTCGCGGTCGTGCGTTCAGATAGAGGGCTGCGCTGCCCGTCTACCGACCCGTAGGCTGGCCATTGGACTAGACCTATAGCTGCGTATCGGAGGAATGGGGACCCATGAGCAACCGTGCAGTCCTGGAGGTGATCGCTCTCGACGCGGAGGACGCGGTCGCTGCCCAGGCCGGTGGTGCAGACCGCCTCGAACTGGTCACCGACATGGCCGCCGACGGTCTGACCCCGTCGCCGGAGACCTTCGCGGCGATCAGGTCCGCCGTGGACATCCCGCTGCGCGTGATGCTCAGGGTGGCGGACGGCTTCGCCGCCGGTGACATCGACGTCCTGGTCGGCAAGGCCCGCGAGATGCGGGAGGTGGGAGCCGACGAGTTCGTGTTCGGCTTCCTCGACGGGGAGGGCCACGCCGACCTCGTCGCCGTCGAGCGGCTTGTCGCCGAGCTGGAGGGCTGCCGGTGGACGTTCCACCGGGCCATCGACCGGGCCACCGACCGCGACGCCCTGCGCAAGCAGCTCGCGGAGCTGCCCGGCCTCGACACGTTCCTCACGGCGGGCTCGCCGGACGGGGTGGACGCCGGAATCCCGGTCCTCCTGGCCGAGGCGGCCCGTACCGGCGAGCCCGGATACCAGGCGAAGGTCCTGGTCGGCGGCGGTCTCCACCTGCGGCACCTGCCCCGGCTGCTGGCCGCGGGGATCGACGCCGTCCACATCGGCGGCGCCGCCCGGCCCGGCGGCTGGTCGGCCCCGGTGGAAGCGGCGGCCGTACGGGAGTGGCGCGAGGCGCTGGACGCGTAAGGGACGCCGGGGCGGGACCGCGGTGGACACGGTCGGACAGCCGTGTCCACCGCGGTGCCGCCCCTTCGCGGTCCCGCTACACCAGTGCCTGTGGCAACGGCGCCGCGTGCAGCACCGTGAGCCCGGAGACCGCACGGGTCAGCGCCACGTACAGCCGCCGCAGCCCGGTCCGCTCGTCCGGCTCGCCGTCGACCACGGCCGCCGGTTCGTCGAGCACCACGTAGTCGTACTCCAGGCCCTTCGCGAGCGACGCGGGCACCAGCGTCAGCCGGGACGCGGCGGTCGTCTCCTCCCCCGGGGAGAGATACGCGTGGCCCGCCGCCGCCAGGGCCGCCCCCAGCGCCGGGATCCGGGCGTCGGCGGCGATCAGCCCGATCGACCCCTCGTGGCGCAACGACTCCTCGCAGGCGGCGACGACGGCGGCGTTCAGCGCGTCCGCCGGGCCGGCCGGGTCGGACGCGTCCAGACCGTCCGCACCGTCCGTACCGCCCGCCACCTCCCGTACGACCAGCGAACCGGGCGACTCACGCACCGACTCCACCGCCGCGAGCCCCGGCGAGATCACGGGCAGCAGCCGGGAGGCGTACGCGATGACCTCGCGCGGCACGCGGAAACCAGCGGTCAGCTCCTCCACCACCGCGTCCGCCTTGCCCAGGTGGAACAGCGCCTCGCTCCAGCTCTCCGTGGACCACGGGGTCGTCCCCTGGGCGAGGTCCCCCAGGACGGTCGCCGAACCGGTCGAGCACCGCCGCCCCACCGCCCGGTACTGCATGGGGGAGAGGTCCTGCGCCTCGTCGAGCACGACATGGCCGAGCGAGTGCGTACGGGCGACGAGGTCGCTCGCCTCGTCGATCAGCACGGCGTCGGCCGCCGACCACTTCGCGGACTTCACACTGCGGGCGGGCTTCGCCCACAGCAGCCGCTTCTGCTCGTCCTCGGTCAGCAGGCCCTCCGCGTGGGCGGCCAGGAACTCCGCGTCCGAGAGCAGCCGCAGCACCAGCTTCGCCGGGTCCACGGCGGGCCAGATAGCCTTGACGGCCGCCTTCACCGCGGGATTGCGGGCCACGGTGTTCTGCACCCGGTCGTCGGGGGCCTCCCCGGCCTCCTCCATCCGTACGAGCACGGCGTGCGCGATCCGCTGGGGCAGCGCCTCGTGGGCGGCTCCGTACCGCATGTCGCGGGCCAGCAGCTCGTCGACCATCTCCTGGACCTCGTACGCGGGCACGCGCCAGCGCCGGGACCCGCGCACCACGACGACGGGCTCGACGGGGGCGGTCACATGGGAGCGGATGGCCCGCCGCAGCACCTCGGCCATGCGGGCGTCGCCCTTGACGACGGCGGTGGCCGCCTCGTCCTCGCCCCGGACCTCGACGCCGGTGCGCACCAGGTCGTCCACGGTGGCCTGCTTCACCGCCAGCTCGCCGAGGGCGGGCAGGACCTGCTCGATGTAGTGCAGGAAGGAACGGTTCGGCCCGATGACGAGGGTGCCGGTGCGGGCGAGCCGCTCGCGGTGCGCGTACAGCAGGTACGCCACCCGGTGCAGGCCGACGGCGGTCTTCCCGGTGCCGGGGCCGCCCTGGACGCAGACGGTGCCGCCGAGGTCGCTGCGGACGATCTCGTCCTGCTCCGGCTGGATGGTGGCGACGATGTCGCGCATCGGGCCGACGCGTGGCCGCTCGATCTCCGCCTGAAGCAGTCGGCTGGTGTGCTCGGCCTCGGCGGGGTCGGTGAGGTGCTCGTCCTCGTACGCGGTCAGCTCACCGGCGGTGTAGCCGAAGCGGCGGCGGAGCGCCACGTCGTGAGGGTTCTTGCGGGACGCCTGGTAGTACGGCTGGGAGACCGGCGCACGCCAGTCGATGACCATGGGGTCCCCGACGGCGTCATGGACGTGCCGGCGCCCGATGTAGAACCGCTCGCCCTCCGCGCCCTCGGCCGGCTCGCCGCCGACGGCGTGGAGGTAGTCGAGGCGGCCGAAGAACAGCGGGGTGTGGGAGAGGTCGGCGAGCGCCTTGACGCGGTCGTCGATCTGGGACTGGAGCACGGCGGCGTTGACCCAGTTCGCGGTGACGTCGCGGATGTCGAGGGCCTGGACGTCCTCGCGCATCCCGCGCAGGGCGGCACGGGACGCGGCGAGATGGGCACGCTCGTGTGCCAAGGGGTCGGTGGCGCCGGTGGGATCGGTGGCGCTGGCGGGACCGGCGGGACCGGTGGAACCGGTGGGATCGGGGGTGGAATCGCTCTCTGCTACGTGCGCGGGCACGGTGTTGCCTCCGGCTCTTCAACGCAGGACGGCGGACCGGACGCGCTGCGGTGCCAGGGCGGCACGCGGAGCGACAAGGTCCGCTGGGAAGGTACGTATCCGTCGGGTGTCGGCCGGTTTCCGTCCGGTCGGCGGCGCTCCCGGGGCCGGGAAGACGGCGCGGGAGGCGGGCAGACCCGCGATTGTAGCCACGGAGAGGGGCGGCGGCGAACCGGAATACGGCCTTCGAGGGCCCCGGAGCTCTCCCCTCCCAGGTCTCCGCCCCGGCCGCCGCCGCCCCCGGCACAGCCCCCGGGCCGGTCCTCTACCTGGCCCATCCCGGGGCGGAGGCGCCAGGGATACCCGTAGGGGACGCGCGCGCCCGGAGCGGTACCGGAGGGCTACCCGCCCGGCCCAGGGGTTCCGTCTGCGGGCCGACGCGCCCGAACGGGTGACAGGAGCACCATGGATACATGAGCACAGCCACCCTGAACCCACGCAGGACCGGCCCCGCGCACGGCGCGACCGCGGTCACCGGTCACCACCGACCCCACCGCGTCGGCGACGCGGTGCGCGCCGTGAAGGTGTTCGTGACGGCGGCGTTCGGCGTCGTCGTCCTCGGGGAGTACGCGGAGGAGGCGGGCGTCGCACGCCGGGGCCGCTGACCGCCCGCCGCTGACCGCCCGCCCTCCCGGGGGCCTCAGTCGTCGGCGAGCAGTTCGTCCGCGTCGACGATGCGGTACGCGTACCCCTGCTCGGCCAGGAACCGCTGGCGGTGCGCCGCGAAGTCCTGGTCGATGGTGTCGCGGGCGACGACCGAGTAGAACCGGGCCTCGTGCCCGTCGGCCTTCGGCCGCAGGACCCGGCCCAGCCGCTGGGCCTCCTCCTGCCGCGACCCGAAGGTCCCGGAGACCTGGATGGCGACGGTCGCCTCGGGCAGGTCGATGGAGAAGTTGGCGACCTTGGACACGACGAGGACGCTGATCTCGCCCTGGCGGAACGCCTCGAAGAGCTTCTCGCGCTGGGCGTTGCTGGTCTCGCCCTTGATCACGGGGGCGTCCAGGTGCTCGCCCAGCTCGTCGAGCTGGTCGATGTACTGGCCGATGACGAGGGTCTGCTCGCCCTGGTGCTTGCGCACCAGCGCCTCGGTCACCTTCCGCTTGGTCGCGGTGGTGGCGCAGAACCGGTACTTCTCCTCCGTCTCGGCGGTCGCGTACGCGAGCCGCTCGGCGTCGGTGAGATTGACCCGTACCTCCACGCAGTCGGCGGGCGCGATGTAGCCCTGCGCCTCGATCTCCTTCCACGGGGCGTCGAACCGCTTCGGCCCGATGAGCGAGAAGACGTCGGACTCCCGCCCGTCCTCCCGTACCAGCGTCGCCGTGAGCCCCAGCCGCCGCCGGGCCTGGAGGTCGGCGGTGAACTTGAAGACGGGCGCGGGCAGCAGGTGGACCTCGTCGTAGACGACCAGGCCCCAGTCGCGGGAGTCGAACAGCTCCAGGTGCGGGTAGACGCCCTTGCGCCGGGTGGTCAGCACCTGGTAGGTGGCGATGGTGACCGGCCGGATCTCCTTCCGCGTCCCGCTGTACTCGCCGATCTCGTCCTCGGTCAGCGAGGTCCGTTTCACCAGCTCGTGCTTCCACTGCCGGGCGGAGACGGTGTTGGTGACCAGGATCAGGGTGGTGGCCTTGGCCTCGGCCATCGCACCGGCGCCCACGAGGGTCTTCCCGGCTCCACAAGGCAGCACGACGACCCCCGACCCGCCGTGCCAGAACCCCTCGACGGCCTGCTTCTGGTACGGCCGCAGCGACCAGCCGTTCTCGGCCAGCTCGATCGGATGGGCCTCGCCGTCGACGTACCCCGCGAGGTCCTCGGCGGGCCACCCCAGCTTGAGCAGGGTCTGCTTGACCTGCCCCCGCTCGGAGGGGTGCACGGCCACAGTGTCCGGGTCGATGCGGGCCCCGACCAGCGGCTGCACCTTCTTGGACCGGAGGATCTCCTCCAGCACGGGCCGGTCGGTGCTGGTGAGCACGAGCCCGTGCACGGGGTGCTTGGACAGGGTGAGCCGCCCGTACCGTGCCATCGTCTCGGCGATGTCGACCAGGAGCGCGTGCGGCACGGGGTAGCGGGAGAACTCGACCAGGGCGTCGACGACCTGCTCGGCGTCGTGCCCGGCGGCGCGGGCGTTCCACAGCCCGAGCGGGGTGACCCGGTACGTGTGGATGTGCTCGGGCGCGCGCTCCAGCTCCGCGAACGGCGCGATGGCACGACGGCAGGCGTCTGCCCGGTCGTGATCGACTTCGAGGAGGAGCGTCTTGTCGCTCTGGACGATGAGGGGTCCGGTCACGCGCTTCGGCCCTTTCTGCGGGGTGCGGCCACGGCTGCGGCCAAACGTCCAGTGTGCCGCATCGGGGCGCGGGGCGGGGCGGGCGTGCGGTCAGCCTCCGGCGCGCGGCCTCCGCTGCGGCCCGAAGCGCACCGGGACGCCCGGGGAGTACAGCACGCTCACCGGCTCCCCGGCCGGCGCGGGCAGGCCGGCGGCGGCCACCAGGTCCTCGTCGCACTCCAGGAGCTCCGCCCGGTGCAGGGGCCAGCGGGGGTGGGCGTTGGGCAGATAGGCGGTCCGCCCGAAGAACGAGCTGTGCAGGGCCCAGCGGGCGGTGAGGAAGTGCTCCAGGGGCGTCGGCTCGTCGATCGCGTCCCCCGCCCGCAGCACGATCCTGCTCCGCGCCCCGCGAGGACCGGGCCAGCGGCGGGTGCTCGTGTACGTGAGGGTGTCGCCGGAGCGCGCGATGTCCATCCGGGACCACACGTACGGCAACCGGAACGCGGCGCGTGCCACGACGACCGGGATGAGCCGCGACGCGTCGAGCGAGCGGAAGACGACCCCGCGCCGGCCGTGCTCGTCCACGGAGTACAGCCGGACGTTGGTCTCGGGGAAGGTCCCGAGGTACGGAAGCCCCGGCAACCCGAGCCCACCCACCCGGTACATCCGGAAGGCCACCAGACCCACGTACGTCGTCGTCCCGTCGAAGGTGTCCGGCACCGTCCCCGGCGGCAGCAGCGGTGCCACGTCCACCGGATCGACCGCCCAGTGCAGGAACGCCAGGTCCAGCCAGGACTGGGTGAGCAGCGGGGGCATCGGCGCGGGGGGCGGGTGGGGCGACACGGACTCCGGGGGCACCGGGCCGGGGGCGGGGCGGGCTGTGGCCATGCCCGCAGCATCGCAGACCGCGTCAGCAGAGACGGCAGGGCCGTGAAACCGACGAACCTGCCCGGCGGCGGACGCTACTCGGTCTCGCCCGGCTGCCGGGTGTGCTTAGCCCGCCTGACGCCGAGTACGGCGAGACCGAGGACGGCGGCCACCGCCACGATCGCCATCACGATCTGCTCGCCGGTGGTCAGGGTTGCGATCATCTTCGTCTCCTCGGCAGATCGACTGGCGTGCACGGTGAACATGTCATGCGGGGCGACCCGCGACAAGCCTCGACGTGATCTTCAGAGCTTCCCTTGAGCGCCCAAGCACCGGGCGGCCCGCACAGCTTGCTGCTCAGCCGAGATAGGGCCGGTCGCGGTTCTCCGCGTAGTGGCGCAGCCGGAGGCGCTGGGTGTGGTGCATGGGCAGGGTGGCGATCTCGTCCGGCGACACGAACCGGACCTCCGTGCTCTCCTCAGAGACGATCAGGGAGCCGCCGGTCACCCGGGCGGTGAAGCAGACGTTGAACTGCCGACGGACCTCCCCGTTGCTGTACTCGATGATGTGCCGAGGGTCGGTGTACGTGCCGACGAGTCCCATGATCTCGACATCGAGCCCGGTCTCCTCCTTGACCTCGCGCACAGCGGTGCCGGGGAGGGAATCTCCCAGGTCCATCCCGCCGCCCGGTAGCGCCCACAGGTCGTTGTCGCGGCGGCGCTGCAGCAGGATGCGTCCCTGATCGTCGGTGACGACGGCGGAGGCCGCGACGACCATGCTGTTGGGCTCGGGCGCGTTGGGGTCGTCGTAGTACTCGGTCCGTGCCATCAAGTCACCCTTCCACCGGCTGTGCGGACTTCCATACCGCCTCGAAGCTGTCCTCGTACGTGCCGAAGATGCCTCCGCTGCCGCTGCCCCGGAGGTGCCACACAGGCGCGGCGTACGCGTTGACGCCCCAGACGTGGGCGTTGACCAGAATCTCGTCGTCCGCGCGGTACAGGCTGTTGTAGAGCGTCGTCCCATGCGTACGGATCTCGATGCCCGGTTCGCTCGCCAAGGGGCGGTAGTGCATGAGCGCGAGTCGGCAGCGCGACTCGATGCCGTGGCCGAAGCGCTCCTCCCGACCCCGTTGCTGGACGTTGGCATCGTCCGCGTCCCCCACCGCGATCCGGATCGCGCACCCGTCCGCAGCCCGCTCCCGCAGCAGGTCGTTGAGCCGTGGGTACGCCTCGTGCAGGAAGACGGCCCCGTACACGAGTACGTCGATCTGCCGGCGCGCCTGGGCGAGGAGATTGACGAAGGCGGACACCGGCAGGTCGGCCCGTTGCGCGTACAGCGCGACGAGTTCGGCACTGACGGCCGCGGCCGATCGCGCCTGCCTGAGCTGGGGCCACAGGGCGTGCACGTCCTCTCCCAGCGTCTCGGCGGCCCTGAGAGCGGTGCCGCGCCGGGGCGTACGCCCGAGATTGACCCAACGCTCGACGGACTTGGGATCTACCTCGACGACGCCGGCGAGGTCTGCGTGCGGCCATCCTCCGGCGGCCATGACCGCACGTAAGCGCTCGTTCGCCATCCTGGTCTCCCCTCCGCTTCCGGACATGTCAGGGACGTTTTACAGGCTCCGGGACGTCCCGGATTGGGAAACGTACGAGGTTCCGTCGTCCTGGTGACGAGCATGACGATCACCGCATGAGTGAACCGATGCGTTACAGCACTCCGCCTGTCGAGTTGCCGTTGCGGATGGACAGGGAGCCAGAGCCGGTCGAGGGGTGTGCCGGCTGTGCCGAGCTGGCCGCCGTACGTAGCCGCGCCCGCGCTGTGGGCGACATGACCACCGTGTCCGACTGCAACGTCTACCTGCGCAGGCACCCGGAGGGGCACCAGTGATCACGCGGGCCCTGCATCGGGCAGCGGGTGCAAGCCTTAGCCCTCAGGGCTTCCCGTCGTCCGCCAGCTCCGCCACCCCCGTGATCCGGTGCAGCGGGTACGTGCGGACCTCGTCGGCCGTGTGGTCGTAGGCCGTGACGAAGCCGCCCTCCACACGGACCGGGGCGATCACGCGCTGGCTGGCCGCGCCGTCCGCGTTGACGTAGCCGATCCAGACCGCGGAGCCCGTCATCGCGGCCGCCTGGACGGTGGCCAGGGTCTCGGCGGAGGTGGTGCGGGGGAGGGAGCCGGAAGGCGCGGTGGACGACGGGCCCTCGGACGTGTCCTTGCGGGTCACCGTGGCGGCCGTGTCGCCCGCGCGGATGGCGCGTACGGCCGCACCGAGCAGGGTGTCGTCCGGGACCGGAGGGCCTTCGGGGACCGGGACCGGGGGTGTGCGGGGCGGGGTGCGGCGGGCGCCGGCGCGGGTGATCAGGACGTCGCCCTCGGCGGATTCGGCGGCCGGCGCGTACCCCATGTCGCGCAGGGCCTCCAGGAGGGAGCCGGGGTCGGCCTGGGAGGCCAGGACCGTGGGGGCCAGGCGGCGGAGGCGGAGCCCGGTGGAGCGGCGGTCGGCCAGGATCTCGTTGAGGACCGCCTCGTCGTCGCAGCGTACGTACGCGGACGCGGACCCGATCCGCAGGTGGCCGTGGCGGCGGGCCACATCGTCGATCAGGTAGCTCAGCGGCTGCGGAACCGGCGTACGGCTGTGCGCCGCCAGGAACGCGTGCAGGTCGGTCGCCGCCTGCCCGGCGTCCAGGGCGCGGCGCACCGAGCCGGGTGTGAAGCGGTACACCGTCGCCCCGCCCTTCGACTCCACGTCGGCCAGGACGGACAGGGTCTCCGCCAGGGGGCGTTCCAGCGGGCCCGGCGCCACCGCCGTGAGGTCGGCCTGGAGCAGGACGTGGTCCAGGGGCTCGGGGACGAGCGGCGCGAGGCGGGCCGCCGCCGCGTCCGGGCCCTCGTCCAGCAGCGCGCGGGCCTGTGCGGAGAGCGCGCCCCGGCCCGTGATGCCCAGCAGCTCCGCCTCGTTGAGCGTCCACAGGGCGAGGCGGGAGCGGAGGTCCGCCCCCTCGCCCGGGCCCGTGGCGGCCGGAGGGGTCGCTCCGCCGCGCAACGGGCGTTCCCAGCGCAGCCGTCGCAGCAGGGTCTCGGCGTCCGGCGCGGTGCCCGGCGGGAGTTCGGCGAACAGGGCCAGGACCCGGCGGCGTACGTCGGGGGCGGCCGAGCGGTCCAGCTCCGGGCCGAGTGCGGACAGCGCCCGCCCCTTGGCGTCCTGGCCGCCGACCAGGCCCGGGGTCCGGGTGGCGGCGAGCCAGGCGGTGGCGAGGTGCGTCCAGCGGTCCTCGGTGGACAGGTCGAGCCACTCGTCGGAGGCCGGCGTCGGCGCGTACCGCTCCTCGGGCGCACCGTCGGAGGCCAACAGGCCCGCCGCGTAGGCCAGTTCGATCCAGAAGGCGGCGATCGGCTCGGTCACGTCGAGGGAGTTCGCGGCGCGTTTCAGCTCCCGTACGCTCAGCCCGCCCGCGCGCAGGATCGCGGGGCCGCCGCCGTTCCAGAGCTTCAGCAGCTCCTCGACCGTGGAGAGTGCGGTGAACGCCTGGCCCGCCGCCGCCCTGTCCACAGCCTGTGGATCGCGTGTCGCGGCCGCCGCGACGGCCGGGGGGACCGGTTCCGGTACGCGGTGCGCGCGTCCGGCGCGCAGATGCAGGGCCGCCTCGCGCGGCAGGACCACCGTGCGGGTGGAGACCGGCAGCAACAGGCCCCGGTCGCGCAGCCACTTCACGGGGGGAGTGGGGTTGGGCGTGACCTCCCCGTACGGCGGGCCCCAGACCAGCCGGTCCAGGACCGACAGCGCCTCCACCGGGGCCGTGTCCAGCAGTTCCGCCATCCGCGTCCGGTCCGTGAACAGGGCGGCGAGCGCACCCACCGCGGACACCGGGTCGTGCGTGGCGGGCAGGCCGGTCGTCGCCAGGATCTCCTGGAGCCGGCCCGGCGACATCCCGGCCGTCGCCTCGGCGACCGTGGGGCCCAGGCCCGTGGGCGAGGGGTGCTGCGGGGACGGGGCGAGCAGTTCGCGGGCGGTGCGCACCAGCCGCAGCCGGTCGTCCTCGCCCCAGACCAGGGCCTGTTCGCGCAGCGTCGAGAGCGCGCCCGGCAGTGCGGCGGTGATCGCCGCGCCCGCGTCGTCGCGCTGGTCGCCGTCGTCCAGCCCGTCGCCCGTGAGCAGGGAGAGCAGCGTGCCGTACGGGGCCGGGTCCGGGGCCACCGCCAGTGCCTCGGCGGTCTGGAGTGCGAACCGGTCCAGGTGTTCCAGCGCGCGGACGACGGACGCCCGCGTGCCGGCCCGTGTGGCGAGCTGGGTGATGTCGTTCGGCACCGGGTTGAGGAGGTCGGGGCGGGCACGCAGCAGCCCGGCCAGCGATTCGTCGCCCCGGGCGCGCAGGGCTTCGGCGAGCGTGCGCGGTGGTGTGGTCGTCCCCATCCGTCCCACGGTAGCCGCTGGAACGCTACCGTCGGGGCAGGGCCGGTAGAGGGGATGCACCGCGTGGGGATCGAGAGCGACCAGCTCGTCTACGACTACCTGAGCCGGGTCGGCGACCTGGCCCAGCAGCAACAGCTGTCGTCGGGCGCCCGGATGCGCCTGGTTTCGACACTTCGGGGCGAGATCGACCGGCAGCGCGGTGTGGCGGGTGCGGACTCCCCGGCGACCGTGCGGCGCATCATCGGCAGGCTGGGCAGCCCGGACGAACTGGTCGCCGCGGCGGCGGAGTCGGCCGACGGCACGGTCTCGCTGCCGTCCGCCCGGACCGGGGCGGGCGCCGGCGGGCAGCAGCGGCGGGCCTCCGTCCCCCGGCCCCGGGGCGGACTCCTCCGCAAGGAGCCGAGGGAGCCCAAGGAGCCGAGGAAGCCGAAGGAGCCCGCTCCGGGGGCGGGGGGCGGCCGGGCGGAGAAGGCCCTCCGGAAGCCGAAAGCCGGTTTCGGGTGGGGCGCGTCGCGCCGCGATCCCGAGGGCGGCGGCGGTGCTCCGGGCAGTGCTCCGGGCGGTACTTCCGGCCGTGCGCCCGGCGATGCTTCCGACAGTGCGCCCGGCGGTGCTTTCGGCGGGGCGTCCGACCGGGCTTCGGGCGGCGCGTCCGACCGGGCTCCCGGCGGTGATCCCGATCGCGCTTCCGGCGGCGCGTCCGGTGCGCGGTCCGCCGCCGTGCCCCGCCCGGCTGCGGCCCCCGACGACCAGGTGGCAGACGACGAAGGCGTCCCCGCCCGCGCCTGGCCCGACCCCTCCGCCCCGCACATGCTCGGCCAGGACCAGCAGGGGGACGCGGACGCGACCGACTGGTGGCGCCTGGAGCCGGGCCCCTTCGACGAGGGGACCGCCATCCCCGGGTTCTTCGGCGGCATCGAGGCCCCGGAGCTCCTCGGGAGGCGGCCGAGGCCCATCGAGAAGGACGGGCCTGAGGGGCAGGGCGGGCAGGACGGGCAGGACGGGCAGGACGAGAAAGGCGCGGCGGACGGGAAGGCCGGAGGCAAGGGCGAGGCCGGGACCGCCGCCCGCCGCCGCTCCCTGCGCCTCCTGAAGCTCCGTCGCCGCAAGGCCGCCGCGGCGGTCGCCGAGCCCGAGGCCGCCGCCTCCGGCCCCCGCGGCGGCTTCGCCCACCCGCTGCTGCTCCTGGCCGCCGTCCTGCTCGTCGCCGGTGTGGTCACCGGTTCCTGGCTGCCCCTGGCGGGCGGCTGGCTGATCGCGTACAGCTCGCGCACCCTCTCCCGTACGGAGGCGAAGTGGGCGGCGCTCGGCCTGCCGGGCGTGGTGGCGGCCGGAGCCCTCGCGTGGGTCTGGGGGCGGATGGAGGGGCGCTGGGGCGAACCGATCCGCGAGGGCGCGATGCGGGACGTCCTGCTGGACACCTGGCCGGTGGTCGTCCGCCTCGCCGCCCTCGCCTCCGCGCTCTACCTGGTGTGGCGGGCGCGGAGGCGGGCCGGCTGAGCCGGCGCCCACCGCGCGCTCCCGGCGACGGGCGGGTGGCCGGTTCGGCCGGCCCGCCCGCCGCCCGGCGAGACACTCGACGAGGGGCTACTTCGTCATGCTGCTCTCGAACTCCTCAAGGATCTTGCCGGCGGCCGTGTAGCCGATGCCCGCGATCCACAGCCGGTCGTCGACCTTGAACACCTTGTCGTTCTTGGCCGCCTTCAGCCCCTTCCACAGGCCGCTGTTCATCGTCTTCGTCGTCCCGGCCTTGCCCGGGTCGCCGTACGTCGACGTGAAGATGACGTCCGCGTCCGCGAGGTCGATCTTCTCGGGCGACACGTCGTACGAGAACCCGTCCTTCGCCTTGTCCGTGATCGCGGGGCGGCCGGTGCCGATGTCGGCGAGGATCGAGCCGATGTAGTTCTGCTTGCCGTAGATGCGGATCTCGGCGCCCTCGACGAAGCGGACGAAGTTGACGTCCGTCGCGGCGGCCTTCTCCTTGCCGCCGAGCGCCTCCGTCACCTTCGCCACCTGGGTGTCGTACGTGGCGAGGACCTTCTTCGCCTCGGCCTGCTTGCCGAGCGCCTCCGCGTGCACCTGGAAGTTCTCCTTCCAGGCGCTGCCGGTCGCCTCCGTCATCACGGTCGGGGCGATCTTGCTGAGCTCCTCGTAGCGCTCCCCGTCGCGGACCTTGCTGGTGAGGATCAGGTCCGGCTTGAGCGCGGCGACGGACTCCAGGTTCGCGTTGGCGATCTCGCCGACCGGGGTGATGTCCTTCGTCTCGCTCGCGGGGAGGTAGGAGGGGAAGGCGTCCTCGGACGCCGAGTGCGTCGCGCCGACCGGCCGGACGCCGAGGGAGATCGCGGAGTCCAGCTCGCCGGAGTCCAGGACGACGACCCGCTTCGGCGACGCGGGGACGTCGACGTCCCCGTTCGCGGTGGAGACGGTGCGCGTCTTCGCCGGGGAGTCGGAGGAGGAGTCCGCCGCCGGGTCGGAGGAGCCGCACCCGGCGAGGGTGAGCGCGGCGGTCACGGCGAGGGAGCCGGCGACGAGGGTACGGCGGCGGTCGCGGAGGAGGGAAGTCATGTTTCACAGACCTTTCTGGGAGGGGGAGACCACCGGGGACGGGGTCCAGGGAGCACTCGGGACGACGAGCGGCGAACCCGTCACCGGGTCCGGGACGATCACCGCCTCCAGGCCGAAGACCTCGGCGACGAGCTCGGCGGTGACGACGTCCCCGGGCCGGCCCTCGGCGACGATCCGGCCCTCTTTCATGGCGACCAGGCGGTCCGCGTACCGGGCGGCCTGGTTGAGGTCATGGAGGACGGTGACGACCGTGCGGCCCCGGGTTCCGTCGGCGGCGGGAGACGCCAACTGGCGCACCAGGTCGAGGACTTCCACCTGGTGCGCGATGTCGAGGTACGTCGTCGGCTCGTCGAGCAGCAGCAGGTCCGTCTCCTGGGCCAGCGCCATCGCGATCCACACCCGCTGGCGCTGCCCGCCCGACAGCTCGTCCACCGACCGGTCGGCCAGCGCCGTGACGTCGGTACGGGCCATCGCGTCGGTCACCGCCCGCTCGTCCTCGTCCGACCACTGCTGCCACCAGCTCTGGTGCGGCTGACGGCCCCGCGCGACCAGGTCGGAGACGGTGATCGCCTCGGGCGCGACCGGGGTCTGCGGGAGCAGCCCGATGGACCGGGCGATCTGCTTCGTGGGGAGCCGCGCCAGCTCCGTACCGTCCAGCAGGACCGCCCCGCCGCGCGGCTTCAGAAGCCGGCCGAGCGCCCGCAGGGTGGTCGACTTGCCGCAGGCGTTCGGGCCGACGATGACGGTGACCTGCCCGTCGGGCACGGTGAGGTCCAGTTCGTGGACGACGGTGCGGTCCTCGTACGCGAGGGTCAGGGAGCGCGCGGCGAGCCTGCCGGTCCGCTGCGCCGTGTCGTTCGTCGGGCTAGGGCTAGGGCTAGGGCTAGGGCTCGGGCTCATGCGGTGCCTCCACTGCGGCCGCGGTGACCGCGGATGATCAGCCAGATCAGGTACGGGGCGCCGACCGCCGCCGTGAGGACGCCCACGGGCAGTTCGGTGGGCGCGAACAGCTTGCGGGCGAGCAGGTCGCCGAGGACGACGATCACCGCGCCCAGCAGCGCCGAGGACAGCAGCGGGATCTGCGCGGTCCGGGTCAGCCGGCGGGCGACCTGCGGGGCGAGCAGCGCCACGAAGTCCACCGGGCCCGCCGTGCCCGTCGCCACGGACGCCAGGACCACACCGAGCGCGACGAGTCCCAGCCGTACGCGCCCCAGGCGCACGCCCAGCGCGACGGCGGTGTCGTCGTCCATCGCGACGGTGCGCTGCGCGCGGGCCGCCCAGGCGATGGCGGGCAGCAGGATCAGCAGCGTCCAGCCGATCGGGGCGGCCTCCGACCAGCCGCGCCCGTTCAGCGAACCGGTCATCCAGATCTGCGCCTGCTGGGCGACCAGGTAGTCGCCCTTGGTCAGGAACAGCTGGGTCACCGACCGCAGCGCGATGGCGAAGCCGATGCCGATGAGGACGAAGCGGGTGGCGTGCAGGCCGCCGCGCCACGCGAAGACGTACACGAGGGCCGCCGCCGCGATGCCGCCGACGACGGAGAGGTAGGGCAGGACGGTGTACGAGGTGATGCCGAAGGTCATCGCGCCGACCGTGAGCGCGCTGGCGCCCTGGCTGATGCCGATGATGTCGGGGCTGGCCAGCGGGTTGCGGGCCACCGTCTGGATCAGCGCCCCGGCGATCCCGAACGCGGCGCCCACCAGCAGCCCGACGACCATGCGCGGCAGCCGCAGCGTGCCCACGACCAGCTCGGCCGACGACGGCTGCCCGAGGATCACCTTCACGACCTCGCCGGGTGCGACGAAGCTCTCGCCGACGCAGAGGTAGACGACGCAGACGGCGGCCAGGAGCATCACGAGGGCGGCCGCGACGGCGGACGCCCGCCGGTGCAGCAGGAACCGGCCGCGCGGACCGGCCTTCACGACGGAGTAGCCGGCGGGCCGGACCCGTACGGCCTTCTCGGGCGCGGTCACGGCCGTCGAGGTCTCGCTCATGCGGGCACTCATGCGGGCACCGCCTTCCGGCGTACGAGGGCGACCAGGAACGGCACCCCGATCAGGGCCGTCATCACGCCCGCCGGGACCTCGCCCGGCGGGAACACGATCCGGCCGACGACGTCCGAGACGAGCAGCATCACGGGCCCGATCAGCGCCGCCATGGGCAGCACCCAGCGGTGGTCGTTGCCGACGACCGCGCGGGCGATGTGCGGGACGGCGAGACCGATGAAGGCGATCGGCCCGGCGGCGGCGACCCCGACCCCGGTCAGCACGGTCGCCCCGACACCGCCGACGATCCGGACCGCGGCGACGTTCTGCCCGAGACCCTTCGCCACGTCCTCGCCGAGCGCGAGCGCGTCCAGGCCGCGGGCGACGGAGAGCACGAGGACCGCCCCGACGAGGAGGAACGGCCACACCTGCTGGACGACGTCCGCCTCCCGTCCCGCGATCGAGCCGACCTGCCAGAAGCGGAACTCGTCGAGCGCGGCGGCGTTCGTCGTGAGGATTCCCACCGTCACCGACACCAGCAGCGCGTTGATCGCCGCACCGCCGAGCGCCAGCTTCACCGGGGTCGCGCCGCCGCGTCCGCTGGAGGCGATGGCGTACACGGCGACCGAGGCGAGCGCCGCGCCCGCGAAGGCGAACCACACATACCCGGTGAGCGTGTGGACCCCCGCGAACGCGATGGCCGTCACCACCGCGACCGAAGCGCCCTGGCTGATGCCGAGGATGCCGGGGTCGGCGATGGGGTTACGGGTGATGCCCTGGAGCACCGTGCCCGCGAGGGCCAGCGCCGCGCCGACCATCAGCCCGATGAGCGTGCGCGGCACCCGCATCGTGCGGATCACCTCGGCGGCGTCGGAGTGCCCGCCGTGCAGCAGGACGTCGAACACCTCGCCCGGAGGGATGGACCGCGCCCCCACGGCGAGGCTCAGCAGGACCGCCAGCAGCAGCGCGAGCACGGCCCCGGCGGTCGAGGCGGCACGTCGGGAGAGGCGGGGTGCACGGGGTGGCGCGGCGGTCCGCACGGGCGCTGACGCTGACATTTCACCCAATCGGGACGGACGCGGACGTGACGGAACGGAGGGAACGCCGGGGCGCGGGGCCAGGACGGTAAGGCTTGGCTAAGTGCGCGTCTCAGTCTAAGCGGCCGGATTCCGGCGCCGACGGGGGCTTCGGAACGGCCTCCGGCCGGTCGGCACAATGGCTCGCATGACTTCCACGGATCAGAACACTCCCCAGCACCCGCTTGAACACTCCCCTGGGCGCTCACCCCGACGCCCTCTGACGGTCGGCTTCGACCTCGACATGACGCTCGTCGACTCCCGGCCCGGTATCGCCGCCGCCTTCCGGGTCCTGGCCGCGGAGACGGGGGTGGAGATCGACGTCGACCTGGTGGTGAACCGGCTCGGCCCGCCGCTGGAGACGGAGCTGGCGCACTGGTTTCCGGCCGACCGGGTGCCCGCCGCGGCCGACCGCTACCGGGAGCTCTACCCCGACCACGCGATAGCCCCGAGCACGGCCCTCGCCGGGGCGCGGGAGTCGGTGGCGGCGGTCCAGGCGCTCGGCGGCCGGGCGATCGTCGTCACGGCGAAGTTCGCGACGCACGCGAAGCTGCACCTGGCCCACCTCGGCATCGAGCCGGACACGGTGGCCGGCTGGCTGTGGGCGGAGGCCAAGGGCGAGGCGCTGCGCGAGCACGGCGCGCAGGTGTACGTCGGCGACCACACCGGCGACGTACGGGGGGCCCGGGTCGCCGGAGCGCTGTCGGTCGCGGTGACGACGGGCCCGTGCGACGCGG
This sequence comes from Streptomyces sp. CNB091, assembly GCF_000377965.1. Taxonomy (NCBI): domain Bacteria; kingdom Bacillati; phylum Actinomycetota; class Actinomycetes; order Kitasatosporales; family Streptomycetaceae; genus Streptomyces; species Streptomyces sp. CNB091. Next base: position 120,308 of record NZ_KB898999.1, on the reverse strand, counting down.
CGGAGCTGCGGGCGGCTGGCGCGGACGTGGTGCTGGAGGACCTGACGGGCTTCCCGGCCTGGCTGGCCGCCTTCGAGGCGGCCCGGGTGGTGTGACGTGCTTCGAGGCGGGCCGGGGGGCGCGACGGGGGAGGGGCGTCAGGCGCGGTTCGCGGCCCGCTTCGGGGAGCTGACCCAGGCCGAGCGCACGACGCCCGCCCCGGCGATGAGGAACCCGACGCCCATCAGCATGCAGACCGCGTACGCGACCGGAGGGAACGGGTCCGTGCCCAGGAACAAGGGGGCCACGGTGACCAGAGTGGCCAGCGCGCCGACGAAGAAGACGATCGCGCCGACCTGAACGAGCCGGTCGCCTGCGCCTGAAGGAGTAGTACTCACGCGACCAGGGTAGTTCCCAGCCCGGAGGAACTCTCCGGCGACGTCTTGTCACCGGCCCTGGGCCCATTAGCCTGGGACCGGGCGGGTCACGGTGACCCGCTGTACTGCTATCCGGAGCCGTTTTCCCTGAGGACCGGCTCTTCCGCACACCGACGAGTACGAGGACGAGGACAGACGTGCCCACCGGCAAGGTCAAGTGGTTCAACAGCGAGAAGGGCTTCGGCTTTCTCTCCCGCGACGACGGCGGCGACGTCTTCGTCCACTCGTCGGTTCTCCCTGCCGGAGTCGACGCCCTCAAGCCCGGCCAGCGCGTGGAGTTCGGCGTGGTCGCGGGCCAGCGCGGCGACCAGGCCCTCTCCGTGGTGGTCCTCGACCCCACCCCGTCCGTCGCGGCCGCGCAGCGCCGCAAGCCGGACGAGCTGGCGTCGATCGTGCAGGACCTGACGACGGTCCTGGAGAACATCACGCCGCAGCTGGAGCGGGGCCGCTACCCCGACAAGGCCTCCGGCGCGAAGATCGCGGGCCTGCTGAGGGCGGTCGCCGACCAGCTCGACGTGTAGCCGACCAGCTCGACGTGTAGCGGGACGCACCCCGCCGAGGCGCTGTCGTAGCGCGGCCCCTGCCGGGTCAGGCCTGGCTCTCCGCGAAGAGCCGGGTGGACCTGCCCAGGGCCGCGCGCACAGCGCCCGAGCGGGTCAGCGGCGCGCGGTCGACACCGGCGAAGAGCGTGACGAGCACGATGTCCGCGGCCACCGCCCGGCCCGCCGCCCGCACCACCAGCCTCCTGCCGCCGCCGCGCCCGGACAGCTTCGCCGTGAGGGACGCGCCGGGGTCCTCGTCGTCGGCCCGGCGGGTCAGGACGTACTGCTTCCGGTTCACCGCCCGCAGCCGGTAGTGGTCGCCGCCGTACCGGAAGTGCAGGGCGCGGGCCCGGCGGGTCAGACCGAAGCGGTTGCGCCGCAGGTGGACCATGGCGTCGCCGACGCGGAGCACCGACCGGTTGAGCGTCGGCAGGTCGGCGGCCTCGGTGTGGATGCCGCGGGTCTCGAACACCGCCGTGGGTACCGACGGGCCGCGCACCTCGGAGACCACGCTGCCCGGGGTGTGCTTCCGGGGCAGCGGGGCGGTGAGGACGATCTCGCCGAACCCCGACGCCGTGCCCCGGTAGCCCGCCCGTCGCTCGTGCGTACGGCCTTCCTTCCAGAACGCCAGGGTGAACGGGGCGGTCGACAACGCCAGGGTGAACGGGGCGGTCGACGCGGCGGTCGACGTGTTGTGCACCGTGGGTGTCCTTCCGGTCCGCTCGGTCAGGGAAACGCCAGCGCGTCCGGGCCCAGCGGGGGGACCAGTCCCTCGGCCGCCGCGCGGGTCAGCAGGCCGCGGATCGCGGCGTAGCCGTCCTCGCCGAGGTCGGCGGTGAACTCGTTCACGTACAGCCCGATGTGCTGGTCCGCGACGGCCGGGTCCATCTCCTGGGCGTGCTCCAGGACGTACGGCCGGGAGACCTCCGGGTGGTCCCAGGCGAGCCGGACCGAGCTGCGGATGGTGTCGGCGAGGCGGCGCAGGGTCTCCGCGCCGAGCGAGCGCTTGGCGATGATCGCGCCGAGGGGGATCGGGAGCCCCGTGGTGTCCTCCCAGTGGCGGCCCATGTCGGCGAGGTTGTGCAGGCCGAAGTTCCGGTACGTGAAGCGGGCCTCGTGGATGACCAGGCCGGCGTCGACCTTGCCGTCCCGTACGGCGGGCATGATCTCGTCGAACGGCATCACGACGACCTCGCCGACGCCGCCCGGCACCATCTCCGCCGCCCAGAGCCGGAACAGCAGGTACGCCGTCGAGCGCTCGCTCGGCACGGCGACGGTCCGGCCGGTCAGGTCGAGGCCCAGCTCCTTGGTGAGGACCAGCGGACCGCAGCCCCGGCCCAGCGCCCCGCCGCACGGCAGCAGCGCGTAGTCGTCGAGCACCCACGGCAGCACGGCGTAGGACACCTTCAGGACGTCCAGCTCACCGCGCTCGGCCATGCCGTTGGTGATGTCGATGTCCGCGAAGGTCACGGCCGGCACGGGCGCGCCGGGGACCCTGCCGTGCGCCCAGGCGTCGAAGACGAAGGTGTCGTTGGGGCAGGGGGAGAAGGCGATCTCGATCGGGTCCGGGCCCGGGTCCGGGTTCGCTTCAGCTTCAGTGGTCATGCCGGTGCCAACCTTCCAGTACGGGGGCGATCTTCCCGAACGCGTCCCGGAGCGCCGCCAGCGCGTCGCCGATGCGCCAGGCGTCCCGGTCGCGGGGTCCCACGGCGTTCGACACCGCCCGCAGCTCCAGTACCGGCACATCGGCCCGGGCGGCGGCCTCCGCGACCCCGAAGCCCTCCATCGCCTCGGCCAGCGCCCCCGGGTGCGCGGCGAGCAGATCCCCGGCGCGCTCGGCGGTGCCGGTCACGGTGGAGACGGTGAGGACGGGGCCCACGGCGGCGCCCGTGGCGGCCGCCACCTGCCGTACGAGCGTGGGCGGGGCGGTGAAGCGGTCCCGGCCGAAGCCGAGCGCGGTGACCGGCAGGAAGCCGTCGGGGGTGTCGGCGCCCAGGTCGGCGGCGACGATGTCGCTCGCCACGACCAGCGAGCCGAGCGGCGTCAGCGGGGTGAACGCCCCGCCGATCCCGGCCGAGACGACGAGTCCGTACGGCGTGGATGTCGGCGTGGACGTCGGTGTGGATGTCGGAGGGGGCGTCGGCGCGGACGCCGACGCCAGGGCGAAGGCGGTGGCCGCGGCGGCGGCGGCCGGGCCCGCACCGCCCGCCAGGACGTCGAACGCACCGGCGCGGTGCAGCTCGCCCCCCGGCAGTGCCACGATCTCCGGCGCGCCCCCGAACGCACGCGTGACCGCGTCCCGTTCCACCGGGACAGCGGTCACGACCAGCACACGCACGGATACAGCCTCAGGGTCGAGGACGGGGGGAGGGGCGCTCTCGGTCGAGCGGGTCAGTCCTTCTTGAGCTCGAACTGCCAGATGCCCGTGAGCTTCTTGCCCTTGGTCTCCACGATGGAGATGTTCGTCTTCTCGGCCGGCTGGCCCGTCTGGCTGGCGAAGAAGGCGCTGCCGGGGATCGTCCGGTAGGTCTTGTCGTACGGCTCCTGCTCGGCCTGCTGGCCGTTGATGAAGAGCGTCCAGCCGTTCTCGGCGATCTCGGGGTCGACGCCGAAGCGGACCTTGTCGTCCATGGAGACCGTGAGGGACTTCTCGGCCTTCTTGTTCAGGCAGCCCTGGATCAGGGACTCCTTGATCGCCTCGCCGTCGTTGTAGCAGGCGGCCTCGGTGTTCACCGAGTCGCTGCCGACCGTCACGGTGGCGAGCGGCGTCGGCTTGTCGCAGGCGGACAGGACAAGGAGTCCCGCGGACACGGCACCAAGAGCGACGCCGATTCGACGGCCCTTACCGGAGAAGAACGCAACGGTCATGGGCCGAAGGCTATCGGTCGCCTCCGCTCATGCCACGCGGGGGTGCGGCGTGCCGCGCCGCGCGGACCCCAGGAGGCCCCGTACGGACGTGGCCGCGCCGAGCGCGAGAATGCCCGCGGCGACCGACATGCCGAGCACCGCGTTGAGCGGCAGGACGATGCCGATGGCGCCGCCGGCCACCCACGCCATCTGGAGCAACGTCTCGGACCGGGCGAACGCGGAGGTGCGGACCTCCTCGGGCACGTCCCGCTGGATCATCGCGTCGAGCGACAGCTTGGACAGGGCCTGGGTGAAGCCGGCGACCGCGCCGAGCGCGGCGACCAGCACGGTGGAGAAGAAGACCGCGGTCAGGACCGCCACGCCCAGCGCGAGCCCCAGCACCGTCGCGATGATCACCTCGGGGCCGCGGGCCCGCAGCCAGGAGCCCACCGCCGTACCGCAGGCGTTGCCGACGCCCGCCGCCACGCCGACGATGCCGAGCGAGACCGCCGCGCTCTGCCCGGCCAGCGGGTGCTCGCGCAGCAGGAACGCCAGGAAGAAGATGAGGAAGCCGGAGAGGGCCCGGTGCGCGGCGTTGGCCTGGAGCCCGTGCAGGACGGACCCGCCGACGGACCGCAGGCCCGGCGGCCGCTCTCTGGCCGGTTTCTCCCCGTTGCCGCGCCCGCGGAGGCCCGCCCGGGTGCTGCCCTTGCCGGGGGCGGGACGCGGGGCGGCTTCCTCGTGGTGCGGGACGATCAGCCGCGCCCGGCGCTCGCCCTTCGCGGAGTCGACCTTGGGCGGCAAGGTGAAGGCGAGGAACGTGCCCGCGACGAAGATCGCGCAGGCGCCGTAGAGCGGCCACGGTGAGCCGATGGTCTGGAGGCCCGCCCCGATCGGGGCCGCCACCCCGGTGGCCAGCAGCCCCGCCAGGGTCACCCGGGAATTGGCCTTCACCAGGGAGAACTTCGGTGGCAGCAGCCGCGGCACGACCGCGCTGCGCACCACGCCGTACGCCTTCGACGAGACCAGGACGCCCAGCGCGGCCGGATACAGCTCCAGACCCCCCGTGGCGACCGCGCCCGACATGGTGATCGCCAGCAGCGCCCGGGCCAGCATCGCGCCCGCCATCGCGGCGCGCCGGCCGTGCGGCAGCGGGTCCAGGAGCGGGCCGATCACCGGGGCGAGGAGAGTGAAGGGGGCCATGGTGATGGCGAGGTAGAGGGCCACCCTGCCCCGTGCCTCGTCCGTGGGCACCGAGAAGAAGACGGTGGAGGCGAGCGCGACCGTGATCATGACGTCGCCCGCGCCGTTCACCGCGTGCAGTTCGATCAGCTTTCCGAGGCCGGACTCCCCCGCGCCGTGGGCGTGCGTCGCCTTGCGGATACCGCGCGCCGTGCCGGTGAACGGGGCGCGCAGGGCATGGCCCGTCGCCCGTCCCGCCCTGCGGAGCGGGCCGGGACCGTCGTGCGACCTGGCGGCAGTCACCCCGTCATAGTGCCCCAACCCCGGCCGGTATGAACGGCGATCGGCCGCGGACGCGCGTGTGACGTCCTGTCGGACGAGCGCGCCCGGACCGACCGGGGCCTGCCGCCATCCGCGTCCGAACGGCACCGGCGGGCCCGCCGACGGGGACGGATACAGCACGTTTGGGACGGGCAGGTGGGCGCAGCGCGGCGGAGAGGGTAGCGTGCGTAACGCGCCACCGGCGGTTGTTCTTGGCCGCGCGCCTCTCGGCGATCCCGCAGAATGGGTGGCAGAAGGCGCGCCCGAGGCAGGCACAACGGGTGTGGACGTCGACGCGGCCCCCAGGTCCGCTCCGCCCGCACTTGTCTGGCCGAAACGGCAATCGTGCGGCAGCCGGCGCGCTCGTGAGACTGGCGTATGGAGAGAAGCGAAGACCTGTGAGTGCTGCGACGACGACGCGAAGCCGTACGGCCCGGACCCCCGTTCCCGACCGCCTGTGCGCCGAGGCGGTGGACCTCGCGCGCGCGGCCGCGGAGGAGGCCGCCGCGCCCGGTGTGGTCGGTGAGCACATCGGCGTGGTCTCCGAGGGAGACCGGGTCGTCACCCACTACTTCGAGGCCAAGGAGCCCGGGTACCGGGGCTGGCGCTGGGCGGTGACGGTGGCGCGGGCCTCCCGCGCGAAGAACGTCACCCTGGACGAGACGGTGCTGCTGCCGGGGGACGACGCCCTCCTGGCGCCGGAGTGGGTGCCGTGGAGCGAGCGGCTGCGCCCCGGCGACATGGGCCCCGGCGACCTGCTGCCCACCGAGGCGGAGGACCTGCGCCTGGAGCCGGGCTGGACCGGTGAGGACGAGCCGCCGCCGAACTCCGTGGTCTCCCGTGAGCTGGCGGAGCTGGTCGACGCGGAGGACGCCGAGCTGACGGACCGGCCGGTGGCCGCCACCAGCCGCGGGTCCATCGCCGCGGTCGCCGACGAGCTCGGTACGCGCCGGGCGCGGGTGCTGTCCCGGTACGGGCTGTACGCGGCGGCCGACCGCTGGGACGAGGAGTTCGGCCCGAAGACGCCGATGGCCCAGGCGGCCCCGGCGACGTGCGTCAGCTGCGCGTTCCTGATCCCGATGGCGGGCTCCCTGAAGCAGGCCTTCGGGGTGTGCGCGAACGAGTTCGGCCCGGCGGACGGGCATGTGGTGTCGCTGGCGTACGGCTGCGGCGGGCATTCGGAGGCCGCGGTGATGCCGACGCCGCCGAAGCCGGCGCCGCACGCGCTGGACACGGTGCGGGTGGACGCGTACTCGCTGCGGCCGGAGCGCGGTGGGGGCTCCGTGCCGGCCGAGACGGACGGGGCGTCGGAGGACCTGGGTCACTCCTGACGCTCCTGCCCGCTGAGGGGTCCGGGCTTGCGGTGCCCGGGAATCGCGCGGTGTCCTCAATCGCCGGACGGGCTTGATTCCCGGGCGGCGCCCCAAGCAGCGGTGTGCGGTGCCTCTTGCAGCGGTGTGCGGTGACCCCTCCAGCGCCGGACACGGTGGCCCCTCCAGCGCCGGACACGGTGGCCCCTCCAGCGGTGTGCGGTGACCCCTCCAGCCCGTCCGGCGTTTGAGGACGGAACCGTTGACGTGGTGGTGGCTGCCGCTGCGGGGGTGCTGGGCCCCAGGGACCTTCTCCGTGCACGCCCACCCGGGCAAGGGTTCCGTCCTCAAACGCCGGACGGGCTGGGATAGCCGGGCTTGCCGGCCCCCGTGGGTGCCGGGCGGGATGGGATGGCCGGGCTCGGCCGTGGCAACGGCGCGGGGCGGGCGGGATGGCCGGGCTCCGGCGAGGCCAAGGGGGCCGGGCCGGCCGGGATGGCCGGGCTTGCCGGTACGGCGGGGGCGGCGCGCGCGGTACCTTCGGGCGCACACTGGGCCGCACAGGCATACGCGGTCCCCACCCAGCGGAGGAGTCGAGAGCGTGAGCATGAAGGCGACCGAGGGGGCCGATCCGTTCGGGACGGCACGGCTGCGGCGCGGCGTGCTCGACGCCTGGGGGGCCGGGCCCGCCCGGTTCCGGGAGGACGCCAACGCCGAGGAGGACCTCGCGCTCGGCGGCTACCGCGACCGCCTCGTCGTCGAGCTGGCCCAGAACGCCGCCGACGCCGCCGCCCGCGCCCGCGTCCCCGGCAGGCTCCGTCTCACCCTGCACCCCGCCGCCCCCGGCGACCCGGACGACCGCTGCGTGCTGGCCGCGGCCAACACCGGCGCGCCGCTCGACGCCACCGGCGTGGAGTCCCTGAGCACCCTGCGGGCCTCCGCCAAGCGCGAGGGCCACGAGTCCTCCGTCGGCCGCTTCGGCGTCGGGTTCGCCGCCGTCCTCGCGGTCAGCGACGAGCCCGCCGTGCTCGGCCGGCACGGCGGCGTCCGCTGGTCCCTGGCCGAGGCGCGCGAGCTGGCCCGGGAGGCGGCCGTCGGCAGCCCCGGCCTCGGCGACGAGCTGCGCCGCCGCGACGGACACGTACCGTTGCTGCGCCTGCCGCTGCCCGCCGAGGGCTCCGCGCCCGACGGGTACGACACCGTCGTCGTGCTGCCGCTGCGCGACGGCACCGCCGAGGACCTGGTGGCCCGGCTGCTGGCCGCCGTGGACGACGCGCTGCTGCTCACCCTGCCCGGCCTGGACGAGGTCGTCATCGAGACCCCGGACGGGACGCGGACCCTCAGCCGTTCGGCCCACGGCCCGTACACGCACATCGACGACTCCGCGCACGGCCTGGGCCGCTGGCGCACCGTGCTCCACCACGGGCCCGTCGAGCCCGCCCTGCTCGCCGACCGCCCGGTCGAGGAGCGGCTGCGCCCGCACTGGTCGGTGACCTGGGCGGTGCCGGTCGACGAGGCGGGCGCCCCGCTCCACCCCCGTACCGCACCCGTCGTGCACGCCCCGACGCCCACCGACGAGCCACTCGGCATCCCCGCCCTGCTCATCGCCTCCCTCCCGCTGGACACCGCCCGCAGGCACCCCGCGCCGGGACCGCTGACCGACTTCCTGGTGGAGCGGGCGGCCGACGCGTACGCGGAGCTGCTGGGCTCCTGGCGGCCCGTGTCGACCGGGACCATCGACCTGGTGCCGGGGCCGCTGGGCAAGGGCGGCCTGGACGGGGCCCTGCGTGGGGCGATCCTGGCCCGGCTGCCCCGGGTCGCGTTCCTGGAGCCCGCCGCGCCCCGGGACCCCGAGGCCGAGCCGGGCTGGGCGGACGACTGGGACCGGGACCAGGACCGTACGGAGGGCACCTCCGCCCTGCGGCCCGTGGAGGCGGAGGTCGTCGAGGGCGTCGGGGCCGAGACCGTACGGGTGCTCGCCGAGGTGCTGCCCTGTCTGCTGCCCGCGGGCCTGGAGCGGCGCACCGAGCTGCGCACCCTGGGCGTCGCCCGCGTCCCCCTGACCGAGGCCATCGACCGCCTCGCCGGTTTGGAGCGTGACCCCGCCTGGTGGCGCCGGCTCTACGACAGCCTCGCGGGCACCGACCCCGACCGGCTCTCCGGCCTCCCCGTCCCCCTCGCGGGCGACCTGGACGGCGAGCGGGCGGGCCGTCCGCCGCGCACCACGATCGGACCGCGGCAGGTCCTGCTGCCGCTGCCGGACGCGCTCACCGGCCCCGTCCTCGCCCGGCTCTCCCGCCTCGGCCTCAAGGTCGCCCACCCGGACGCCGCACACCCGCTGCTGGAGAAGCTCGGGGCTCTGCCCGCCACCCCGCGCGCCGTGCTGACGACTCCCCAGGTGCGGGCGGCCGTCGCCGGTTCGCTGGACGCGGGGGAGATCTGGGACGAGGACGCGCTCGACGGCGAGGAGCTGGCCGAGACCGTGCTCACCCTGGTCCGGGACGCCGAGCTGGCCCCCGGCGACGAGCCCTGGCTCGGCGCGCTCGCCCTCCCCGACGAGGACGGCGAGCCGTCCCCGGCGGGGGAACTCGTCCTCCCCGGCAGCCCGTTCGCGCAGGTCATGCGCGAGGGTGAACTCGCCCTCGCCGACCAGGAGCTGGCCGACCGCTGGGGAGAAGGCCCGCTCACCGCCTGCGGGGTGCTCGCCACCTTCGCCCTCGTACGGACCACGGATGTGGTCCTGGACCCGGACGAACTGGAGCCCCGCGACAGCGACTTCGCCGAACCCGACGACGCCGGGCTGCTGGACGCCGTCGACGTGTGGTGCGAGGACCTCCTCGATCAGCTGCCGGAGACCCCCGTGCCGCCCGTCGCCACCGAGATCGTCGCCGTACGGGATCTGGACCTGGTCGACGACGACGCCTGGCCGCAGGCGCTCGCGATGCTGGCGAAGCCGCCGCTGCGCGACGCGCTGACACAGCCGGTGCGGGTGCTGCTCCCGGACGGCACGACGCAGTCCGTGCGCCCGTACACCGCGTGGTGGCTGCGGGACCACCCCGTGCTGGACGGCCGCCGCCCGGCCGGACTGCGCGCGGCGGGCGGCGACCCCCGGCTGGCCGGGCTCTACGACGCGGTGGACGCGACCGGCTTCGACGACGCCCAGGTGCTGCGGGCCCTCGGGGTGCGCACCTCGGTCGCGGCCCTGCTGGACGAGCCGGGCGGTGCGGCGGAGCTGCTGGGCCGGCTCGCCGACGAGGACCGCCCCGTCACCCCCGTACAACTGCACGCGCTCTACACGGCGCTCGCCGAACTGGACCCGGACCAGGTGACGTTGCCGGACGAGCTGCGCGCGGTGGTGGACGGGGACGTGGCCGTGGTCGACGCGGCGGACGCCGTGATCGCGGACGCCCCCGACGTGCTTCCGCTGACGGGGGGCCTGCCGCTGCTCCCCGTAGCCCCTTCCCGGGCCGCCGAGTTGGCCGAGCTGCTCCAGGTGCGGCGGCTCGGCGAGACGATCGAGGCGGGCGTGACGAGCGAGGGCGAGGAGCACCGCGTACCGGAGCCGGTCCGCGTCCTGCTCGGACCCGGGACCCCGGACACGTACGTCGAACACCCCGAACTCCGCGCGGGCGGCGTCGAACTGGACTGGCGCCGCACCCCGGACGGGACCGTCCACGCCGCGACCCTGGAGGGTGTGGCGGCCGGCCTGGCCTGGGCGGCCGGCCAGTGGCCCCGCCGCTTCGAGGTCGCGGCCCTGCTGGAGGACCCGTCCCGGACGGAGGAACTGGCCCGCGACCGCTGGTTCGACTGAGGGGCCGCGGTTCGACTGAGGGGCCGCGGTTTCCCGGCAGTGAGCTGCGGGTTCACAGAAAAGTCACAGGTCCGCACAACCGTTCACGCTGTTCGCCTGTCTGTTCCTGTGAGCCAAGAGGCTCATGGATCAGATGGGCCCCGCCGGGCTGACGACGCAAGCGCGCCCCGGGGCCCCTTCTCCACTTGGGGACACATGCGTATTCGTGCCACCGTGGCCGCCGTTTCCGGCGCCCTGGCCCTTTCCGCTCTCGCAGTACCGGCCGTCCAGGCCGACGAGAAGCCCGACGCCGGTCTGAGCGTGCCGTCCGGCGCCGACGTCTTCGCCTCCGAGCCCGGCGCGCCCGCCGCCAAGGCCCGCGCCGCCCGTGCGGCCGAGACGCCCGTCATCAAGAAGGTCGTCGTCAACGGCGGCAAGGACATCGTGGTCGGCACGAAGTCCAAGAAGAAGTTCACCATCGCGATCACGGCCTCGTCGCCGTCCGGCATCGCCGACGCGGACGCCTACCTGTGGCACGGCCACATCGACGAGGTCGACGGTTTCCTCGGCACCGAGCAGGCGGCCAAGTGCAAGGTCTCGGCGAACCCGACCACCTCCACCTGCACCGTCTCGATCACGGTCGACCCGCGGTCCGACGACCTCTACACGAGCAGCCTCGCCGGCACCTGGAAGGTCGCCGTCGGAGCGCTCGCGGACACCGGCAGCGACTATGACTTCATCTGGAACGACACCCAGGCCAAGACCCGCGTCCAGCGCTTCTCCAAGCTGACCGTCAACGCCTCCCCGGAGCCCGTGAAGAAGGGCAAGACCATCACGGTCACCGGCAAGCTCACGCGCGCCAACTGGGACACCAACACGTACAAGGGCTACACCAAGCAGCCCGTGAAGCTCCAGTTCAAGAAGAAGGGAGCCAAGAGCTACACGACCGTCAAGACCGTCAAGACGAGCTCGACCGGCACCCTGAAGACCACCGTCAAGGCCTCGGCCGACGGCACCTGGCGCTACAGCTTCGCCGGTACGTCCACCACCCCGGCCGTCTCGGCCAAGGGCGACTTCCTCGACGTGAAGTAGGACCGACAGGCGCTCGACGTGAAGTAGGACCGACAGGCGAAAGCCCCCGGGAGGACCACCGTCCTCCCGGGGGCTTTCCCGTGCCCACACCTCCCGGAGGACGCCCGGGGGCCGTCCCCTACATCCCGAAGCGCCGCCCCACCCAGCGCCAGACGAACTCCAGCAGCGCGGCCGCCGCCACCGCGATGCCGACCGCCGCCCACGGCATGGTCGTGCCGACCAGTTTCAGCGCGAAGAAGTCCTGGAGCCACGGCACCACGAGCACGATCAGGAAGCCGAGCCCCATCGCCGCCACCAGGCCGACACGCCACCACGTGTACGGGCGGGCGATGATCGCCAGCACCCACATCGCGACCAGGAACAGCGTCAGCGTCGCCGCGCTCGTCTCGGCCGCCAGCGCGCCCTCGCCGCTGTAGTGGTGCCGCGCCACCAGGTACGTCGTGAAGGTGGCCGCCGCCGCGATGACGCCCGAGGGGATCGCGTACCGCATGACCCGGCGTACGAAATGGGGCTGGGCCCTTTCCTTGTTCGGCGCGAGCGCCAGGAAGAACGCGGGGACGCCGATGGTCAGCGTGGCCAGCAGCGTCAGGTGCCTCGGCAGGAACGGGTACTCCACCTGGGTGCAGACCACCAGGATCGCCAGGAGCACCGAGTAGACCGTCTTGGTGAGGAAGAGCGTCGCGACGCGGGTGATGTTGCCGATCACCCGGCGGCCCTCGGCGACCACCGAGGGCAGCGTCGCGAAGCTGTTGTTCAGCAGCACGATCTGCGCCACCGCCCGCGTCGCCTCCGAGCCCGAGCCCATCGAGACGCCGATGTCGGCGTCCTTGAGCGCGAGGACGTCGTTCACGCCGTCACCCGTCATGGCGACCGTGTGGCCGCGCGACTGGAGGGCGGCCACCATGTCCCGCTTCTGCTGCGGGGTGACCCGGCCGAAGACCGCGTTCTGTTCCATGGCCGTGGCCATCTCGTCCGGATCGGTGGGCAGCCTGCGGGCGTCCAGCGTGTTCTCCGCGCCCGCGAGGCCCAGCTTCCCGGCGACCGCGCCGACCGAGACCGCGTTGTCGCCGGAGATGACCTTGGTCGCCACGTTCTGGTCGGCGAAGTAGGCGAGCGTGTCGCCCGCGTCCGGCCGCAGCCGCTGCTCCAGGACGACCAGGGCGGTGGGCGCGGCTCCGGCCGCCGCGCCGGGCGCGCCCAGCTCGCCCTCGGCGCGGGCCAACAGCAGCACCCGCAGGCCCTGCTCGTTGAGGTGCTCGATCTCGGTGAGGGTCGCGTCGCCCTCGGACAGCAGGACGTCGGGGGCGCCGAGCAGCCACGCGGAGGCCGTTCCGTCGGCCTCGGCGAACGCCGCGCCGCTGTACTTGCGCGCGGAGGAGAACGGCATCGCGTCGGTGACCGTCCAGCTCTCCACGCCGCCGTCGGCGGCCGGGAGCGTGTTGCCGTCGGCCGCCGGATGCGCCTCGTCGTCGCCATGACCCGCCGGGTACGCGTCGATGATGGCCCGGAGGCTGGCGTTGGGCCGCGGGTCCGAGGAGCCGAACGCCCGCAGCACCCGCGTCACGTACGCCTCGTCGCTCCCGTTGAGCGGCCGGACCTCCGTGACGTCCATGCCGCCCTCGGTGAGGGTCCCCGTCTTGTCCAGGCAGACCACGTCGACCCGGGCGAGGCCCTCGATGGCCGGCAGCTCCTGCACCAGGCACTGCTTGCGGCCCAGCCGTACGACGCCGATGGCGAAGGCGACGGAGGTGAGGAGGACCAGGCCCTCGGGGATCATCGGGACGATGCCGCCGACGGTCCGGGCGACGGAGTCCTTGAAGTTGTTGTCCTTCACGACCAGCTGGCTGGTGATCAGCCCGATCGCGGTCGGCACCATCATCCAGGTGACGTACTTCAGGATCGTGCTGATGCCGCTGCGCAGCTCCGAGTGGACGAGCGTGAAGCGCGACGCCTCCTCGGCGAGCTGTGCGGCGTACGCCTCGCGTCCGACCTTGGTCGCGGTGAACGCGCCGCCGCCCGCGACGACGAAGCTGCCGGACATCACCGGGTCGCCGGCCTGCTTGACCACCGGGTCCGCCTCCCCGGTGAGGAGCGACTCGTCGATCTCCAGGCTGTCGGCCTCGGCGACCGTGCCGTCCACGACCACCTTGTCCCCGGGGCCGAGCTCGATCAGGTCGCCGAGGACGATCTCGGAGGTGGAGATCTCGGCGGCGACCCCGTCGCGCCGCACGGTCGGCTTCGCCTCGCCGATCACCGCGAGGCTGTCCAGGGTCTTCTTGGCCCGCCACTCCTGGATGATGCCGATGCCGGTGTTGGCGACGATCACGAAGCCGAAGAGGCTGTCCTGGATCGGCGCGACGAACAGCATGATCACCCAGAGCACGCCGATGATCAGGTTGAACCGGGTGAGGACGTTGGCCCGGACGATCTCGGTGACCGAGCGCGAAGAACGTACGGGTACGTCGTTGACCTCGCCGCGCGCGACCCGTTCGGCGACCTCGGCGGTGCTCAGCCCGTCCGGCCGACGGGCGGGCGGTGGCTCCATGGGGTGCACGGGGTCGAGTTCCGCCCCCGCGTCGATCATGGCCGGCCGGGGGGTTCCGGGGGTCTGCTCCCCGGAGGAGTCGAGTGCCCGCTGCGTCATGGGTTCGACGGTACGGGCGTGCGCGCCGAACCACCCACCGGAGGGGCGAAGATCCGACCAGGGGAGGACGAAGACGGTCCCGTGGTCGTACGGGAGCTTCGCGGAGGCGTCCTACGGGGACGGAGTCAGTCCGTCCGGTCGCCGGACGGAGTCAGTCCGTCCGGTCGGCGCGGCCCGCCGGGTCGCCGCCCAGCGCGCTGTCCGTCGCCGCGGCCCCCGCGGCGTCCTTGGCCTCGACCTTGGCGGCGTGGCGCTTGAGGGCGGCGTCGCGCCCCCGGACGTACCAGATGCCGATCAGGCCGAGTCCGGCCCCGGCCAGCGGGGTCCACACCCACCAGGTGTGGCCCCGGTCGGCGAACCAGCCGTAGAAGGGGAGCTGGGCGAGGAAGAGGACGAACCAGAGGATCGTGCCGCCGACGACGGTGGCGACGACGGGGCCCTCCAGGGGTTCGGGCGCCTCGTGCTGCGGTGTCCACTTCTCCATGAGTTCAGTGTATGGGGCCACCGGACCGAGGGGTGTACGGCCCGGTCGGCCCCAGCGGCCACGCGGGTCTACGCGCGGAGATAGCGATCTTCGCTTGATGTATTCATACTGAATCTGCTTTGGATTGGCTCGATTCGTTCGTCTGAACATCCAATTTCGATCACCTTGCCTGCCCCATCGCATCCACTCCTCTACGTACGACTGAGGTCACCCATGCCCCCCTCGGCCACCGCTCCGGTCGACTCCCCGCCCCCCGCGACTCCGCAGTCCCAGGGCAGCCTGGACCGGTTCTTCAAGATCTCCGAGCGGGGGTCGACCGTCGCCCGCGAGTTCCGCGGCGGGTTCGCCACGTTCTTCGCGATGGCGTACATCATCGTGCTCAACCCGATCATCCTGGGCAGCGCGAAGGACATGTACGGCAACCAGCTCGACAACGGGCAGCTGGTCACCGCCACCGTGCTGTCCGCCGCGTTCTCCACGCTGCTGATGGGCGTCATCGGCAACGTGCCGATCGCGCTCGCCGCCGGTCTCGGCGTCAACACGGTCGTCGCGCTCCAGCTCGCTCCCAAGATGAGCTGGCCGGACGCGATGGGCATGGTCGTCCTCGCGGGCATCGTGGTGATGCTGCTGGTCGCCACCGGGCTGCGGGAACGCGTGATGAACGCCGTGCCGAAGTCGCTCCGCAAGGGCATCGCCATCGGTATCGGCCTCTTCATCCTGCTGATCGGCCTCGTCGACTCGGGCTTCGTCTCGCGCATGCCGGACGCCGCGCACACCACCGTGCCGCTCCAGCTCGGCGGCGACGGTCATCTCACCGGCTGGCCGATCCTCGTCTTCGTCCTCGGCGCGCTGCTCACGCTCGCGCTGATCGTGCGCAAGGTGCCCGGCGCGATCCTGATCTCGATCATCGCCATGACGGTTCTCGCCCTGGTCATCGACGCGGTGGCGGGCCTGCCCGACGGGGCGTGGGGCCTGACGACGCCCGCGTGGCCGGGCAACCCGGTCTCGGCGCCGGACTTCGGGCTGCTCGGCGAGGTCAGCCTGTTCGGCGGCTTCGAGAAGGTCGGCATCCTGACCGGCGTCCTGTTCGTCTTCACCGTGCTGCTGTCCTGCTTCTTCGACGCTATGGGCACCATTCTGGGCGTCGGCGACGAGGCGAAGCTGATGGACCAGGAAGGCAACTTCCCCGGCATCAACAAGGTGCTGTTCGTGGACGGCATCGCGGTCGCCGCGGGCGGCGGCAGCTCCTCCTCCGCCACCACGTGCTTCGTGGAGTCCACCGCGGGCGTCGGCGAAGGCGCCCGCACCGGACTGGCGAGCGTGGTGACCGGTCTGCTCTTCTCGGTGGCGCTGTTCCTCACACCGCTGGCGACCATGGTCCCGTCGCAGGCGGCCACCCCCGCCCTGCTGGCGGTCGGCTTCCTGATCATCGCGGGCTCGGTGCGGGACATCGACTGGAGCGACTACACGCTCGCGGTCCCGGCGTTCCTCGCGATGGTGATGATGCCGTTCACGTACTCGATCACCAACGGCATCGGCATCGGCTTCGTCGCCTTCTCCGTGCTGCGCCTGGCGGCCGGGCGCGGCCGTGAGGTGCCGGTGGCCATGTACGCGGTCTCGGCGGTGTTCGTCTTCTACTACGCGATGCCGGCGCTCGGCCTCACGTGATCGGTTCTCCGTGATACCGCCCGGCGGCCTCACGTGATCGGTGGCGTCACGCTCCTCCTGGAGTCGATCGGAGGCGTCACGCTTGCCTCGGGGTCGCTTCCCTCGGGGGCGCCCCTCCCGGGGTCGCCGTAGAACTTCTCCGTCTCCTCGACGGCCACCTTGAAGCGTTCGTCGAAGTCGTCGCGAATGAGCGTCCGGACCACGTAGTCCTGGACGCTCATTCCGCGTTTCGCGGCGTGCTGCCGGAGCCGGTCGAGCAGCTCACCGTCTATCCGCAGGCTGAGCACTGTCGATCCCATGCCCAGCAGGGTCGCCGCCCCGGAGCGCTCTGTGCGTCACTTTTCGCTCCTAACTCACTCGTTCGGGTGCGCGATTTCTCGCGCGTGTACCACCAGGTGGTATTTAGATTGGGTAATGAGTTACGCTAACAAACATGCCTGACCTGATCCACGACGGCGACAGTGCCGCCGCCGTGAGCTCCCTTCGCTCCGCCGTGATGCTGCTGGGCCGTCGACTGAAGCACCAGCGTGTCGACGAGTCGCTGAGCCCCACCGAGATGTCGGTGCTCGGCACCCTTGCCCGTTGCGGTTCGGCCACCCCCGGTGAGCTGGCCCGCAAGGAGCACGTGCAGCCCCCGTCGATGACCCGCATCGTCGCGCTGCTGGAGGCGAAGGGGCTGGTCAGGCTGGAACCGCACCCCGATGACCGTCGGCAGAAGAGGGTCAGCCAGACCGAGCAGGCCGAGGCCATGCTCGCGGAGAGCCGCACCAAGCGGAACGCCTGGCTGTCCCACCTCGCCGAGGGCCTGGACGAGGACGAGTGGGAGACGCTTCGGGCCGCCGCGCCCGTGTTGGAGAAGCTCGCCCACCTGTGACCCCGCGGGCGCGCCGACGGTGATCCGCCGCCGGACCGGAAGCACGAACCGGTCCGGGCCGGATCACCGCCGGAGCGCCCGTCGTCACGTCCTCGTCGGACCGAACGCCGCAGACGCCCGAGGAGGCGAACCCTTTTGAGTACGGGATCCGGAGCAGACTCCGCCCCCGCACCGACTTCCACCCACGAGAGCAAGACCGGCGGGACCTTCTCGTCGCTGAAGATCCGTAACTACCGCCTGTTCGCCACGGGCGCCGTGATCTCCAACACCGGTACCTGGATGTCCCGCATCACGCAGGACTGGCTCGTGCTGAGCCTGACGGGTAGCGCCACCGCCGTGGGCATCACGACGGCCCTGCAGTTCCTCCCCATGCTGCTCTTCGGCCTGTACGGCGGCGTCATAGCCGACCGCCTGCCGAAGCGGCAGATACTGCTCGTCAGCCAGGCCCTGCTCGGCCTGTGCGGCATCGCGCTGGCCGTCCTGACCCTGTCCGGCGTCGTGGAGGTCTGGCACGTCTATCTGGTCGCCTTCCTCCTCGGCATGGTGACCGTCGTCGACAACCCGGCCCGTCAGTCGTTCGTCTCCGAGATGGTCGGCCCCGCGCAACTGCGCAACGCGGTCAGCCTGAACTCGGCGAACTTCCAGTCCGCCCGGCTCATCGGCCCCGCCGTCGCGGGCGTGCTGATCACCACGGTCGGCAGTGGCTGGGCCTTCCTGCTCAACGGCCTCTCCTTCCTGGCCCCGCTCGTCGGCCTGCTGATGATGCGCACGAACGAGATGCACGCCTCGGTGACCGTCCCCCGCGCCAAGGGCCAGCTCCGCGAGGGCCTGCGCTACGTGAAGGGCCGCCCCGAGCTGATCTGGCCGATCGTCCTGGTCGGCTTCGTCGGCACGTTCGGCTTCAACTTCCCGATCTGGCTGACCGCCTACGCCGACGAGATCTTCGACGGCGGGGCGGGCCTGTACTCGTTCTTCAACATCCTGATGGCGGCCGGTTCGCTGGCCGGCGCGCTGCTCTCGGCCCGCCGCCGCTCCACGCGGCTGCGGATGCTGGTGATCGCGGGCACGGCGTTCGGGCTGCTGGAGATCGCCGCCTCGCTGTCCCCGTCGGTCTGGCTGTTCTCGATCCTGCTGGTCCCGATCGGCATGCTCGGCCTGACCACGAACATCACCGCGAACACGAGCGTCCAGATGGCCGCCGACCCGGAGATGCGGGGCCGGGTGATGAGCCTGTACATGATGGTCTTCGCCGGGGGTACGCCGGTGGGCGCCCCGATCGTCGGCTGGATCAGCGACACGTACGGCCCCCGCACCGGCTTCGCGGCCGGCGGCGCCATCTCGGTGGTCGCCGCCCTGGGCGTCGGCTTCGCCCTCGCCCGCGTCGGCGGCCTCCGCCTGAAGGTCGACCTCCGCCCGGGCCGCCCGCACGTCCGCTTCGTCCCGCGCGAGCAGCTGGCGACGGCGGCGTGACCCGCAGAGAACCGCCCTCCTCCCGGACCGGGAGGAGGGCGGTTCTCGTATGGCCGGGCGGGGTCGGGCGGGGCGGGTCGCGGGGCCGGTCACGGGTTCAGTCGCGGGGGAAGGCGTCGGTCGCGAGGACGAGGCCGACGACGGTCGAGGTGAGGTCGACAGGGGTGCCGAAGTCCAGGCTCAGGACACTGCGGTACTCGTCCTCCTTCGGGAGGGTGTGCAGGTGCCAGGTGCCGGTGTACGGATCGACGATGAGGTAGACGGGGACACCGGCGAGCGCGTAGGTGGCCTTCTTGGAGCCGTAGTCGTTGGCGGCGGTGCTCCGGGAGATCACCTCGGCGACGAACTCGACGTCCTGGTAGCGCCAGCGGCCGTCGGCGGTCTTGGCGGCGTCTGTGGCAAGGGCTGCGACATCGGAGGCGAAGCCGTTGAGGACGCCGGGGAAGTCGATGCGTACGTCGGACAGGAGCCGGTTTTCCTGATAGCAGGGCAGCAGTTGCCTGATGATGCCCAAGATGATCCGCCAGTGTGTGTCCCGCTGCGGCGACAGGTGAACGGTCCCCTCGACGATCTCGACCTTGAATCCCTCGGGGACGGGCTCAAGCCACTCGAACATCATGTCCAGGGTGCGCTCGTCGCTGGTGTCGGCCATGTCGATCCTGTCGGTGTCTACGACGGTCATCGTGCCGCTCCTCCCCGCTGTCGCACGGGCGTGCGGGCAGCCGCGTAGTACAACGATAGGCCCGGCGCCCCGGACACGCCCGGACCTGCGAGACTCGCGCGCATGAGCAGCCACGGCTCCGGCCACAGCTCCGGCCGTCCGCCCGCCCAGCGCCTCTTCGCCGCCGTCCTGCCGCCCGCCGGGGCCGTCGCCGGGCTCCGGGCCGCGCTGGCCCCGCTCCACGCGCTGCCCGGCGCGGGGGGCCTGCGGTGGACGGGCCCCGAGGGCTGGCACTACACCCTGGCGTTCTACGGCGAGGTCCCCGAGGGAGTCCTCCCGGAGCTGTACGCGCGCCTGGAGCGGGCCGCCCACCGCACCGAGCCCTTCCCGCTCCGCGTGCACGGGGCGGGGCACTTCGGCGGGCGGGCCCTGTGGGCCGGGGCGGCGGGCGGGCTCGACACGCTGCGGCTGCTCGCCGAGCGCGCCGACGCCGCCGCCCGGCGGGCCGGGCTGCCGATGGAGGAGCACCGCCGCTACGCCCCGCACCTCACGCTGGCCCGGAGCCGGGGCGAGGCGGACCTGAGGCCCTTCACCGCGGCGCTGGCGGGGTTCGAGGGGGAACGCTGGGAGGCCGGTGAGCTGAGTCTCGTACGGAGCGATCCGCCGGTGTCCGGGGTGCCGGGGGAGCGGCCGCGCTACGAGACGGTGCGGGCCTGGGCGCTCGGCGGGTGAGCGGTGCCGTTACGCTCGAAGGGTGGACCCGAAGACCAGAAACCGCATCATGGCGGCCGTGCTCGTGCTGATGTTCGTCGTCGTCGCCGTGGGGGCCGCCCTGGGCGGCTGATACCGGCGGGCCGGGAGGCCGTGCCCGTCCGGCGCGTCCGGGGCACATGCTTGCCTGGAGTGGACTCGAAGGAGTTGGCTGGGGCGTCATGAAGTACACACAGCTCGGACGCACGGGACTCAAGGTCAGCCGACTCGTCCTCGGGACGATGAACTTCGGCCCGCAGACCAACGAGTCGGACAGCCACGCCATCATGGACTCCGCGCTCGGCGCGGGCCTGAACCTCTTCGACACGGCCAACGTCTACGGCTGGGGCGAGAACAAGGGCCGCACCGAGGAGATCATCGGCACCTGGTTCGCGCAGGGCGGCGGCCGGCGCGACAAGGTGGTCCTGGCCACCAAGATGTACGGGAACATGGCCGCCGACGGCGACGCCTGGCCGAACCACGACAAGCTGTCCGCCGTGAACATCCGGCGCGCGGTCGACGCCTCGCTCAAGCGCCTCCAGACCGACCACATCGACCTGTACCAGTTCCACCACGTCGACCGCGACACGCCCTTCGACGAGATCTGGCAGGCGATCGACGTCCTGGTCCAGCAGGGCAAGATCCTGTACGCCGGTTCCTCGAACTTCCCCGGCTACAAGATCGCCCAGGCCAACGAGCAGGCCGCCCGACGGGGGTCGCTCGGCCTGGTCAGCGAGCAGTGCATCTACAACCTCGCCGAGCGCCGCGCCGAGATGGAGGTCATCCCGGCCGCGCGGGACTACGGCCTTGGTGTCATCCCGTGGTCGCCGCTCCACGGCGGCCTGCTGGGCGGTGTCATCAGGAAGACGACCGAGGGCGGTCGCCGCGCCTCGGGCCGCGCCGCCGACGCCCTGGCCGACCCCGCCACCCGGTCCCAGCTCCAGGCGTACGAGGACCTGCTCGACAAGCACGGCCTGGAACCCGGCGAGGCGGCCCTGGCCTGGCTGCTGACCCGCCCCGGTATCACGGGCCCGATCGTCGGCCCCCGCACCGCCGACCAGCTGGACAGTGCCCTGCGCGCCCTGGAACTGGACCTCCCGGAGGCCGTGCTCACGGGCCTGGACGAGATCTTCCCGGGCCCGGGGCCGTCGCCGGAGGCGTTCGCCTGGTAGTCCCGCGACCGCGAAGGGGGCCTGCCGTCGCCGTGACGGGAGGCCCCCTTGCCGTTGCGGCTCAGTCCGTCAGCTGAGTGCTTGGAAGTCGAGCCAGCCGGAGGTTCCGATGGCGACGCCGCTCCCGGAGAGGTTGGGGTACAGGTAGAGCTTGTCGTCACCGCCGGTGGCGAAGATGTCCGCCTTTCCGTCCGAACCCGCGTCGGGGAAGGCGGTCAGCAGCGGGCGGTGGGCCCGGGTCCAGCCGGTTCCGATGACGGTGGAGGCGGCCCCGTCGCCGAGGCCCTCGCCGGCGGGGCCGGTTCCCTGGTAGAGGCGGAGCTCTCCGTTCGTCCTGTGCCGGGCGATGAGGTCGACGCGGCCGTTGCCGGTGCGGTCGCCCGGTGGGACCAGGTCGTAGTTCGACCACGATCCGGTGCCGACGAGGACGGGTGCTCGGGAATCGTCCAGGTAGAAGGACGTGGAGCCGTAGTACAGCCAGAGGAAGTCGCCCTCCTTGACGAGGAGGTCGGGGTATCCGGCGACATCGACGGTGCCGTCGTTGTCGGTGTCCAGGGGGCCGTCGACGTCACCGATGGCGAGGATCTGGTCCGCGTTCTTCCAGTGGTTGTTGGCCGGGTCGAAGACGTCGAGCGCCTGGCGTTCGTACAGGCAGGAGCGGGAGTGCCCGTCGGCTTGTTCGTCCTGGGCGGTGCAGGCCCAGCCGACGCCGTTGTTCGGGTAGAGCTGGAGGGTCTTGCCCTCGTCGCCCGGGATCGCCGCGATGAGGTCCTCGAAGCCGTCGCCCGTCCAGTCCCCGCGGTGGGTGATGGAGGCCCCGGTGAAGTCGCCGTTGCTCGCGGTGGTGCCGGTGCCCACGTAGCCGTTGCCCTGGCCGGGGTACAGCCACAGCTCGCCGCTGCCGCGTACCCCGTAGAGGTCGGCGTTGTCGTCGCCGTTGAGGTCGCCGGCCTGGTCCGGGATGGTGAGACCGTCGGCGTAGAAGAGGTAGGAGGCCCGGTCGGAGCGGTTCTGGGCGGCGTCGAGGCTGCGGACGTAGAGCCGCTGCGCTCCGGCCGAGGGCGGGGTCAGGACGAGTTTGGCGTCGGGCTTGCCGTCTCCGTCGAGATCGGTGCCCGGGCTGACGTTGCGGACGGCGGGGTCCCAGTCGCTCCAGTACTCGTAGGACTTCACGTCGTTGACGCCCCCGTTGCCGAGGATGAACGTTCCCGCGGTCCGGGCCTTGCCGGTGGTGGCGGGCCAGCCGTCGGAGCCGTCGGGGAACTGCTGGGAGCTGACGGTGGGCGGGGTGCTGGGCCGGGTGGGATCGAAGTCGAAGCGGCAGGTGCCGGGGGTGGGGTTCCAGGAGGATTTGGCGGTGGAGTCGAGCGCCTGCACCTTCCAGCCGAAGTTGCCCTTGGCTGCCGTCAGGTACGTCTGCAACGTGGCCTTGGGGACCTTGACCCGGGCGACGGTGCCGGAGGTGACGGAGACGATCTGGTTGAAGATCTCGGCGCCGCCGGAGAGGTTGTTGGTGCCCCACAGGCGGAACTGCGCGCGCACCGTCCCGCCGTCGGGGTCGGAGACCTTCGCGGTGAGCGTGACGTCGGTGTTCCCGATGGTCGTGTAGGGGGCGACCATGTCGCACCCACCGGAACTGGGGATCGTGTCCAGGCTGTTGGGCACGTTGGGCACGGTGTTGTACGTGGTCGACAGGGCAGCCGTCGTGGCGTCGAACTTCTTCCACCCGAAGACGTCGTTCTCCATGCTGTCGGGCGCCTGCAGCCCGAAGGTGAGCGTGTGCCACTTGTTGGCGATGCCGTCCTTCGCCGCCGCTGTCACGTCGAAGGCGAGGTTCCCGGCGGGGCAGCCCGATCCCCAGCCGCGGGAATCGTTGACCGAGTCCAGCTTCTTACGCCGTTCGGGCCGGTTGTTCCAGGTGGTGGACGCGGAGATCGCGCTGGTCGCCCAGAGCTCGACCGGTCTGTTCGTGCACGACCACGACCAGGTGTTCTTGATCCGGAAGGTGGAGGACGACACCACCTTCTTGGTGGACCACAGGTTGGCGGACTTCATGCGGAAGTAGGATCGGGCCAGGCCGTTGGTCTCGTTCTCGTACCCCACGCGGGCGGTCGTCGTGCCCTTGGCGCCGTCCCAGTTGGCCCCGTTGAAGTACGAGTTGTTCGGGTAGCGCTTGTACGCGATGGTCCAGGAGTGGCGGGAGCCGGAGACGGCCGGGTCCAGGAGAACCGGGTACTGCGTGTCCTTGCCCGTCAGAAGATCCTGGTCCGGTGTCAGACTCAGTGTTCCGTCCGTGACGGCGAGCCCCATGGCCGCCTGCCGCGCACCGTATCCGGGCTCGAACTCGTCCGCCGGCGGCGGCGGTCCGCCGGCAGCGCTGTCGGCCGAGCGGGCGGCGGCGGGCGGCGCGGCCGTGCTGCTGTCCCACATCATGGGGGCCGGTGCGGTGAAGACCGTCTCGCCCGCCGGGTTGACCGCCGAGAAGTTTCCATGGGGGTCGGTCTTGGTCTCCAAGCCATCTGTCTCCAGGCCGAATTGAACCTGCCTCAGGGCGGGATCGGCGGCGGCCGCAGGTGTCTTGACGACCAGGAGACTGGTGAATCCCGCCGGGTTCGCCTTGACCTTGAGATCGACATCGGTAAGGACATTCCCGTAGGTCACGGTGTCGCCGTCGATCTCCGGCTCGGGCAGTGAATGCGGCCACGTCCAGGACATGCTGCGACCGTCGCGCATCACCGTTGCCAGAGGCCCGTCGCCGCCGCCGGAAAGACGCACGTCCACTTCGGTGGCTATCGGCGACAGAGAGCCGTCCGAAAGAGGCTTCAGCGTGGTGTCCATCGATACGAGCTTGCCGCCCTGACGTACGAACTGCGGTAGTGCGTAGGTGTCCTGGGTGAAAGTCCCGTCTGGGTTGGCGAACACCTGGGTCGTCTCGGTGCGCTGGGCGAGCACCTCCGCCGGGCGGCCGGACTCTGCGGCCTTCGCCTGTGCGGTGGCCTCGGGATCCGCCTGGGGAACGGCCTTCGGGCTCTCTTCCGGGTCGGTGGTGACGGTGGCGGCCACGGGTTCCGCGGCGGCGGCGCCGGGAAGTTGCTGGGGGGCACCGAGCGTCATGAGGGCGGCGAGCGCCGCCACGCCGGTGATGCCCCCCTTTGCTCTCCATCTGGTCTTGCTTCGCAAAAGTTCCATTAAAGAAGTCCCTCCCGGGTCGGTTTGAGTCGCACCCTAGAACGTGAGGGAAGCGTGTTGAAAGTGGCCTCGGTGTGACGGTGCCTCAATCCTTGAAATTACCGACCTTTATTTCGCATTATTCGGTGCATATAACAATGAATCCAGCACTCTTCCCCTCGTTGGAGGGTGTTGGTTCGTCAAATCGTTACCCCTGTCCCGTGTTGATGCTGTGAAAGTCTTGCTAACTTCCGTGGTCAGCTATGACTTTTGGGCAATGGGTGGGGAGTTCTGCGCATGTTTTCGGGTGGGGTCGTCAGTACGGGACGTTTGAGGAGACGGGCGCAGCCGGTGGCGGCCACTCTGGCCGCGATCCTGTTCACCGGGCTGCTGGGAGCGCCGATCGCGGCAGCCGCCGAACTCGACCTGTTGAGGCTGCGGAAGCCTGACGCGGTCAAGACCGACGAGGTCGAGAGGCGGGATACGGCGAAGCCGGATCAGACGGCCCGGAACCCGTGGAAGAAGCCCGAGGTCACCTGGCCCGAGGCCGGTACCGGGACGGCCGCCCTGAGCGAGAAGGGTGCGCCGGCGAAGGCCGGTTCACTGCCTGTCAGCGTGAGCCGCCCCGTATCCGCGGTCGCGGAGCCGGCGAAGGCTTCGGCGCTGAGGTCCGCTCCCGGAGGGACTCAGGAGCCGGGTCCTCGAAAGGTCCAGGTCCAGGTTCTCGACCGCGCCACCACCGAGTCGTTGGGTGTCGAAGGGGTCGTTCTGGCTCTCCGTCCCACGGCGGGTGCCGAGGGCACCGTGGACGTCAAGGTCGACTACACGGACTTCCGGAACGCCTACGGCGGCGACTGGGCGTCCCGGCTCACGTTGAGTAGGCTCCCGGCCTGTGCGCTGAACACCCCGGGCAAGAAGGGCTGCGCCACCGGCAAGCCCCTGCCCACCAGCAACGATGTGAAGGCCGGCTCGCTCGAAGCCGCTGTCGAGCTGCCCGCGGCCGCGCCGGCCGACTCCGGGGCCGCGGGAACCGACCCCGTCACGCCGAGGTCGGGTGCGCGTGCCGTCTCCGGCGGCACCGTGCTGCTGGCCGCGACCGCGGCGGCGGGAGGCCCGTCGGGAGACTTCGGGGCCACTTCCCTCGCCCCCTCCGCGTCATGGTCCGCGGGCGGCTCCAACGGCGCGTTCTCCTGGACGTACCCGATCTCCGCACCGGCCGTCGCGGGCAGCGCTGTTCCCGACCTGAAGCTCGGCTACTCCTCGCAGTCGGTCGACGGCCGTACCGCCTCGACGAACAACCAGGCCAACACCGTCGGTGACGGCTGGTCCATGGAGCCGGGCTACATCGAGCGCCAGTACATCTCCTGTACCGAGGACACCAAGAACAGCACCACCACGGCCAAGGTCGGTGACCTCTGCTGGAAGAAGGACAACGCCGTCATCAACCTGGGCGGCCAGTCCAACACCCTGGTCAAGGACTCCACCACGGGTAAGTGGCACCTGGAGAACGACGACGGCACCAAGGTCGAGAAGCTGGCCAGCACCGCACGGGCCAACGGCGACAACGACGGTGAGCACTGGCGGGTGACGACCCCGGACGGCACGCGCTACTACTTCGGCTACAACCGCCCGTCGGGCTGGGCCGCCGGCAAGGACGAGACGAACTCCACCTGGACGGTGCCGGTCTACGGCAACCAGCCGGACGAGCCCTGCTACGCGGCGGCGTTCAAGGACGCCTGGTGTCAGCAGGCCTGGCGCTGGAACCTGGACGCGGTCATCGACCCGCACGGTGACGCCATGACGTACTACTGGAACAAGGAGACCAACTACTACGGCCGCAACGTCAACCCCAGCACGGGTGCGTCCACCGCGACTCCGTACGTTCGCGGCGGCTCCCTGAAGCGCATCGAGTACGGCCTGCGGGGCGGCAACTTCTACGCGCAGCCCGCTGCCAAGATCGACTTCACGAACAGCGAGCGCTGCCTGAGCGACTGCGGCACCTTCGACAAGGCGCACGCGAAGAACTGGCCCGACGTTCCCTTCGACCGCTACTGCGCCTCGGGGACGGAGTGCAAGGACCGTTACTCGCCCTCCTTCTGGAACCGGACGCGGCTGACGAAGATCGACACGTCGGTCCTCGTCGGAACCGCCTTCAAGCCGGTGGACACCTGGGCCTTCACCCATCAGTTCCCCTCCACGGGAGACGGCAGCTCCCCCGCGCTGTGGCTGGCGTCGATCAAGCGCACCGGGCACGGTGGAACCGGCTCGGTCACCCTGCCCGCCGTGACCTTCATGGGCAAGACCATGCCGAACCGGGTGGAGGGAGCGACCACGGGCGGCAAGCCGGATCCGGTGCCGCCGCTGTGGCGCTACCGCGTCCACGGCATCAACACCGAGACCGGCGGAACGATCGGCATCACCTACTCCGCGGCCGACTGCAGAGCGGGCAGCGTTCCCACCCCGGCCTCGAACACGCGTCGCTGCTACCCGGTGAAGTGGTCGCCCCCGGATGCTCCGGCCGCCGGCTACGAGCCTTACCTCGACTGGTTCCACACCTATGTCGTCACCCAGATCCTGGAGAGCGACAGGACCGGCGGCGCCCCCGCCAAGCAGACCGACTACACGTACCTGGACGGCATGGGCTGGACCAAGTCCAAGGACGACGAGTTCACCGACGCCAAGCACCTCACGTACGGCGACCGCAGGGGATACGGCCGCGTCCAGGTGCGCAGTGGTGTCGCCCCCGACAAGCGGACCCTCAAGGAGTACCGCTACTTCCGGGGCATCGACGGGGCCGCGGTCAAGGACCACGAAGGCATCGCCGTCACCGACAGGGAAGCCTTCGCCGGGATGACCCGGGAAGAGGCGACGTACAACTGGGACGGCGGCAAGCTCGAAACCACCACCAGCCACGAGCCGTGGCGGTCGGCCGCGACGGCCACGGAGACCCGTGCCGAAGGACTGCCCACCCGCTACGCGTACGCCACGGCCGGCAAGAGCGAGCAGACCCGTACCGCCGTCGGCACAGGCTGGCGCGGTACCCGCACCGAGCGCACCTTCGACGCGCTGGGCCAGACCCTGACCGAGTCCTCGCTCGGGGACACGGCGAAGACGGGCGACGAGCGGTGCACCACCACCACGTACGCCCGCAACCCGTCGCTCAACATCCTCACCACGGTCTCCGAGACGAAGACGGTGGCCAAGGCCTGCGGCACCACGCCGTCCCTCCCCGGGGACCTGATCTCGTCCGCGCGGCACTTCTACGACGGTGCGACGAGCCTGTCCACCCCGCCGGTCAGGGGCGACGTGACACGGCTGGACGAGCAGGACGCCAAGGGCACGGGGCACCTCACGACCGCCACCCACACCTACGACCAGCACGGCCGCGAGACGACCTCGACGAACGCGCTTCAGGCCACCACGCGGACCGACTACACCCCGGCCACCCTCAAGGCGCCGACGACGGTCGCCGTGACCAACGCCAAGGACCACGTGGCCACGACCACGCATGATCCGGTCCGGGGAGTGGTCACCGCGACGGTGGACGCGAACGGCAAGCGCACCGACGCCGCCCACGACGGGCTCGGCCGTGTGCTGAAGGTGTGGGAGCCGGGCTGGCCCAAGGCCGCCCACGAGGACAAGCCATCGGCGGAGTACAGCTACGTCATCTCCAGGACCGAGGCGAACGCCGTCGTCACCAGGACGCTGAAGCAGAACGGCGCCTACAACACCACCTACGCGCTCTACGACGGCCTGCTGCGCGAGCGGCAGACGCAGGCCCCGGCCACCGGCACCCAGAACCGGATCATGACCGAGACCCACTACGACACCCGTGGCTGGGCCTGGCAGACATACGCCCCCTACTACGCCGAGGGCGCGCCGTCGGCGAAGCTGTCCTCCGCCGCGGTGAACACCGTGCCGGCGGCGGTGCAGAACCACTTCGACGGGCTCGGCCGGGTCACGGACGCGCTGTCGGTGAAGTTCGGCGACGAACAGTGGCGCAGCAGGACGGTGTACGAGGGCGACCGCACGACCGTCGTCCCGCCGAAGGGCGGAACGGCCACCACCACGGTGACCGACGCGCGTGGACGCACGACCGAACTTCTGCAGTACACGAACGCCCAGCGCACGGCGTCCCAGAAGACGACGTACACGTACGGGAAGTACGACGAGCCGAGCACGGTCAGGGATCCCGACGGCAACGTCTGGAGCTACACGTTCGACAGCCGGGGCCGGAAGACCAGGAGCGACGACCCGGACAAGGGTGTCACGGACACGACGTACGACAACCTCGGACAACCGGTCACCATGACCGACGAACGCGGTGTCACGCTCACCACGGAGTACGACGTGCTGGGCCGTAGGACCGAGGTCAAGCAGGGCAGCACGACCCTGTCGAAATGGAGCTACGACACGCTCGCCAAGGGGCAGTTGACCAGCAGCACGCGTTACGCCGGAGGGGCCGCTTATACCACGGCGACCGACGGTTTCAACGACCGCTACCAGCCGATGTCCACGACCACCACGGTTCCCGCCGCGGCCGGTGGCCTGGCGGGCACGTTCACCTGGACGTACGGGTACAAGCCGGAAACCGGGGCTCTGCTCTGGACGCTCAATCCGGCCGTGGGCGACATTCCGGCCGAGCGGGTCGTCACCAACTACAACAGCAACGACCAGCCTTTCCGCACCAGCGGTCAGTTCGGCGCGCTCGTCTCCAACACCCTGTACGACGTCTTCTCCCGCCCCGTGCGTACCGAGTTCAGCGCTGTCCTCGACAAGAAGGCGTACAAGACGCAGGTCTACGACGAGCACACGGGCCGGGTCGTCCAGCAGACGACGGACCGGGACATCGCCCCCCAGCGCGTCGACGACACCACGTACACCTACGACCCATCGGGCAACGTCACCGGCGTGACCAGCACCAGCGGTCAGGACGCACAGAAGTCCACCGACACCCAGTGCTTCACCAACGACCCGCTGGGCCGGCTGACCGAGGCGTGGACGGCCACGACCGACTGCGCGGCGGCCCCCTCGGCCGCCACGGTCGGCGGCCCGGACGCGTACTGGCTCAGCTACGGCTACGACAAGCTCGGCAACCGCACGAAGCAGACGGAGCACGCCACCTCGGCCGGGACGACGGACGCCGTCACCGACTACACCCAGCCGGCCCCCGGCGAGGACCGGCCGCACGCGGTGCGGCAGGCCTCCGTCACCGGCGGACCGGACAACGGGCGTACCAGCGTCTTCGAGTACGACAAGACCGGCAACACGATCAAGCGCACCATCGGCTCGAAGGTCCAGGCCCTCACCTGGGACGCCGAGGGGCACCTGGCGACGCTCACCGAGGCCGGCAAGCAGACCAGCTACACGTACGACGCCGACGGCAACCGCATCATCGCGAAGAACGGCGACGGGTCCAGCACCCTCACGCTCCCGAACGGTGATCAGCTGAACCTCGCGGCGAACGGTGCGAAGACCGCGACCCGGTACTACACGCACAACGGCGAAACGGTCGCGGTGCGCAACGGCAAATCCGTCGCCTACCTGATCAACGACCACCAGGGCACGGCGATGACGGCCATCGCGGTCGGCTCGCTCGCCCTGACCCGCAGGAAGCAGCTGCCGTTCGGCGGCCTGCGATCCGAGCAGTCGACGGTCTTCGGCTCCCGCGGCTTCGTCGGCGGCACGAATGACCCCACGGGTCTGACCCACCTGGGCGCCCGCGAGTACGACCCGGTCCTGGGCCGTTTCCTCTCCGTCGACCCGGTCATCGACTTCGACGACCCGGCCCAGATGAACGCCTACAGCTACGCCCACAACAGCCCACTCACCAAGTCCGACCCGACGGGCCTGCGCCCGGACGGCCCGGTGGGCGGCAACTCGTACAACGACGAGCGGTGGGCCAACGAGCGGGGCATGACGGCCGGCTACACGAAGAAGAGCGGCAAGTGGGTGTGGAAGCAGACGCCGAAGAAGGACGCCGCTTCCCAGAGGAAGTACAGCAACTACCGGGCCAACCCCGCTCACTACATGATCGACGACAAGCATGCTCGGAAGTACACGGCGACCGTCAATGCGCAGGCGAAGAAGGCCGAGGCGGCCCGCATCAAGGCTGCGGCGGCGGAGCAGCGCAAGAAGGACGGCATCTTCGGCAACATCATGAAGGGCAACTTCAGGGATGCCTGGGACAACTCGAAGAGCTGGGTGTCGAATAACTGGGACGAAATTCAGATAGGTCTTACGGTGGTGGCCTTCGGGGCGTGCATTGTGGCCTCGGCCGGTGCTTGTATGGTAGTTGGGGCGGGAATTGCAGCGGCGAAATTCGGGGTCAACTGGGGAATCACGGGCGAAGCCGACTGGGCCGCATTCGGCAAGGATCTGGCTTGGACGACGGTCGGGGGAGGAGCGGCTGCGACTCTCAGTAGGTTCACCGGAGGGGCGTCCAGTTGGGGGTCCGCCTACGGATCTCACGCGATCTCCAAGGTTCCGCACATGGTCAGAACCAAGGTTCCCGGAATCAGAGGGGTCGGGGGCGGCAAGCGAACCTGGGTGAGCACGCCCAACCCTCGTGGTCCTGTTGACTGGAGGACCACCGGTGGGAATATGAGCGTGAATGCAGGGTTCAATGTCGGCTTCTGTGGTGCTGGGAACTCCAGTATCGGGGCCTACGCCGGCGGCTGCTGACTCGTTGGCCTGGGGGTGGGGGCAGGGTAAGGTCGTATGCGAATCCCCCGCCCTCTGGGCCGTCGGAGTTCTTCGAGTGGGCAGCACATGGGAGGAACAAAGGTTGAAGAGTCATCGCGTCCTGCTGCGCAGGAAATCACTCACTTTCATCGCGTGGTCGTTCGCACTGCTGCTCATGCTGATCGGCTCTATCGCCCTCGCCTCTCTCGCCGATGGGGTCGATGTCGACGCTTTGGGTGTCGCGGCAGTCTGTCTGGTGTCTGCTTCCTTCATCCTCCGCGTGGGGCGTGCGCGCATTGTTCTCGCTGATGTGAATGTACTGGTGATCAACCCTGTTTTCACTTATACGATTCCTTGCAGGGCCGTGACCGAGGTCCGCGAGGAACACACCTTGATCATCGTTACGCATGGTGAGGGTGATATCAGCTCGGCGGCTTTCGGGTCTTCTCTCATCGATCATTTCGTTCGCTCGACGGAGCGGGCTTCGGATGAGGTCGCGAGGCACGTTCGGGCGTTTCGAGGAAGAGCGGGCGGGCGCGTCGTGAGGCGCATGACCAGGGCGTGGGTCGCGGACGCCTGCGGCCTGGCGGCTCTTGTCTGCGCTGTTGCGGCGCTGTGGGCTGGAAGTGCTTAGGCGTCCGGTGTGACGTTCGAAGTGGGTCTGGGTGCAGGCCGGACTTGTCTGGGCCGCTACCGCGCTCCCGGGGGTTCTGTGAGTCCTGCACGGGCCCATGCGCCCGGGAGGGGAAACATGTACGAATTGATTCTCGCGGCCCGGACTTCTCATTTGGTGCGCTACGGCGAACTGGCCGTCGGGGTTCTGCTTGCCGTTTTCGGGTCCTTGTTTGCTTTGAATGTGAAGGGTTGGGCCGAAGTTGCTTCTGATTTCCTGGGGAGGGTAATGTTTTCAGCCTTCTATCACAATGACCTCATCCTGAGGATTCCGGCCGGGTTTTTTGCGGTGGGTGGAGTAATCTTGACCTCGATTAATCTGAAGATTCTCTTCTTTGGGTTCTGAGGAGTCATAGGGGGCAAGCACCGGACCTGGTCGGTGCCGGACTGCGTGCCGCCGCGCCGGCTTCGCCTCTACCGCCGCCCCCCCGAACCCGTCCAGCGCCCCCAGCACCGCCCGCCGGGTCTCCGTGCCGCCCGTGTGCCCCGCGTTCTCGATGATCGTCAGCTCGGCGTCCGGCCAGGCGCGGGCGAGTTCCCAGGCGGTGATCAGGGGGCTCGCCAGGTCCAAGCGGCCGTGGATCAGGGCGGCCGGGATGCCGGTCAGGCGGTGGGCGTGGGCGAGGAGTCGGCCTTCCTCCAGCCAGGCTCCGTGGGCGAAGTAGTGGGCGCAGATCCGGACGAACGCCTGCTGGGCGCGGTCCGGGCGGCTGCTGTACGGGGGCGGGCCCTGGGTCGCCTCCATCGAGACGACCGCGTCCTCCCAGGCGCACCAGTCGGCCGTGGCCCTCTCCCGTACGGCGGCGTCCTGGCTCTCCATGCGGCGGGCGTACGCCGCGACCAGGCCGCTCGGGTCGCTCGTCTCGGGGACGCCCGCGCGGAAGGCGTCCCAGGCCTCGGGGAAGAGCCGGCCGACGCCCCGGTAGAGCCAGTCGGTCTCGCTGCGGCGGGTCGTCGTCACCGCGGGGATCACCGCCTCCGTGACCCGGTCCGGGTGCTCCTCGGCGTACGCCAGGATCAGGGTCGAGCCCCAGGAGCCGCCGTACAGCAGCCACTTGGTGATGTTCAGGTGTTCCCGCAGGCGTTCCATGTCGGCGATCAGGTGGGCCGTCGTGTTGTGCGACATGTCCGTCGCCGGGTCGCTCGCGTGCGGGGTGGAGCGGCCGCAGCCCCGCTGGTCGAAGAGGACCACCCGGTAGCGGTCCGGGTCGAAGTACTGGCGGGCGCGGGGTGTGCAGCCGGAGCCGGGGCCGCCGTGCACCACGAGGGCCGGCTTGCCGTCCGGGTTGCCGCACACCTCCCAGTACACGTGGTTGCCGTCGCCGACGTCCAGCATGCCGCTCCCGTACGGTTCGATCGGGGGGTAGGGGTCGTTCGGTTCGCGGCGCACGGCGTTGTTCCCCTCGGTGCGGCGGGTGGCGGGCGGTGGGTCACGTTACGCGGATGCGGTCGTCGGGGGCGTCCCGTACGGTCCTGCCCATGACGACAGCACGTATCGATCTGACCCTTGACGCCGGCGACGCCCAACTCCTCGCCGTCTTCTGGAAGTCGGCCCTTGGCTATGTGGACCTGCCCCCGCCGCCGCCGTTCGCGACCCGGGAGGAGTGGCTCGCCCAGTTCGAGCTGCCGGAGGGCGAGACGGTGGACGACGGGGCGTGGCTCTGCGACCCGGACGGCGTCGGCCCCCGGCTGGCCATCCTCAAGGTCCCCGAGCCGAAGACCGCGAAGAACCGGCTGCACATCGACGTGCGGATACCGGGCCACGGCACCCCCGCCGAGCGGTGGGACCGCGTCCGGGCGGAGGCCGCGCGGCTGGTCGCGGCCGGCGGGTCCGTGCTGGCGGAGGTCGACGAGCACCATGTGGTGATGGCCGACCCGGAGGGGAACGAATTCTGCGTGGCGGCGGCCGGCGCGCCCACCCCGGCAGCCGCGTAGCCTGGACGCCGTGAACGCCGCTCCCCGCATTCTCGCCGTCCTCGACGAACTGCTCGCCTCCGCCGAGCCCGGCGCGCGCGGTGCGCTCTGGCATCTGGCGGAGCCGGGGCGGGAGTTGGACGCCAACCTGGTGCGCCTGCCGGCGGGCGCCGAGGTCGGTGAGCATCAGGAGGACGTGCTCGACGTGCTCCTCGTCGTGCTGGAGGGCCGAGGGAGCGTCAGGACGGCGGAGGGCGGACCGGCCCTGGAGCTGTGGCCCAGCGCCGTCCTCTGGCTGCCCCGCACGTCACGGCGCGCGCTGGTCGCCGGGCCCGACGGGCTGGTGTACCTCACCGTCCACCGCCGGCGCCCCGGCCTCACGGTCAAGCCGCCGGCCGGGGCGTACGAGGGCGGCGAGGGACCCTGCATGCTGGACCGGGTCTGCCCGGAGTGCGGGCGGCTGTCCCAGGACCCCGCGCCGGTCTTCTGCAGCCGGTGCGGGGAGCGGTTCCCCGAGCGCTGAGCCCGAGCGTTGAGCCCGGGGGCCCGTCGACGGGCCGCGCGCTCCGTCGGCGCCGCGGCCCTCAGGGCTTCCCGCACTCCGCCAGGTCCGGGCGGCCCGGCAGGTTCTCCCTGCCCACCAGGTCGGCCAGGTTCTCCTTGTACATGTCCTCCCAGACCCTGCCGGCCAGGATCGTCCGGAGCGCCGAGCACACCTCACCCTTCAGGAGCGGGCTCTTCGGCCGCATCGCCACGCCGTAACCCTCCGCGCCCTCGATGGGCTCCAACTGCCGCACCTTGCCCGGGTTGGCCTTCACGTATCCGGCGAGGATGATGTCGTCCGAGGCCACCGCGTAGACATCGGACTTCGGGTCCAGCAGTTTGTCCAGGCAGTCCTGGTAGGTGTTGGGCTGCGACTTCGCCATGGTGAAGCGCCGCTTCGGCAGCTCCGTCTCGTACGTCGACTCCCGCGCCGTGCACACCTCGACGCGCAGGTCCACCAGGTCGCTGGAGTCGTTGATCGTGTACTTGCGCGACTTCTCGCGGACCAGGAAGCTCCGGCTCGCCTGGTAGTACGGGCCCGCGAAGTCGACGCTGTAGCCGCCGGGAGAGGCGGTCTTGCGGTCGTCGGTGATGCTGTACGAGGCGATGACCAGGTCCACCTGCTTGGTCTTCAGCGCGGTGCTCCGGTAGTCCGTGGCGACGGTGGTGAAGGCGACCTCGCCCTTGCCGTAGCCCATGCTCTCGGCGATCGCGTACGCCAGGTCGATGTCGTAACCCTTGTACGTACGCGTCTTCTTGTCGAAGATGCTCAGCCCGGGCTGGTCGTCCTTGACGCCGATCTTCAGGGTGGGGTGGGTGTCCTTCCACCGCTCCTTGCTGCCGCTGCCGGCGGCACCCTCGGCGTCGCCCTGGCCCCGCACCGAGCCCGCCCGGTCGTCGCCGCCCCCGCCCTTCTCGCCGTTGCCCTGGGAGGCCATCCAGCCCGCGCCGGCCAGCAGCACCAGGCACACCACCGCCGCGGCCGCCTTCCAGCCCCGGTGCCGGCCGGGCGGCCCGCCCGCCGCCGCGGGAGCGGGCGGGGGTGTGGGCGTCGCCGGCGCCGGTGTCGGCGCGGGCGGCGGGGCGGCGGGACCGGGTGCGGGCGTGCGAGTCGAGGGGTTCGGTGGGTTCGGTGGGGAGACGGCCGTCGGCGGGTGCGTCGCCGACGCGGCCACCGCCGCGTTCGACGCGGAGGGGTCCGCGAGCACCTCACGGAGCATCGCCTCGGCCGTGGCCGCGTCCAGGCGCTCCCGCGGGTCCGTGGTCAACAGCCCCTGGATGACCGGGGCGAGAGGCCCCGCGTAGCGGAGGGCCGGGTCGGGGGTCTGCCGGATGTTCTCCTGGACCTCCCAGACCTCGTGCCCGGCGAAGGGCACGCGGCCCTCGACCATCTCGTACAGCGTGATCCCCAGCGCCCACAGGTCGGAGGCGGGGGTGGGTCCCGGGGAGGCGGGGGCGAAGAGTTCGGGTGCCAGGTAGGAGGAGGTGCCGATGACGCTTCCGGACCGGGTCACCCGGTCCGCGCCCTCGAAGGTGGCGATGCCGAAGTCCACCAGGATCGCGAGGCCGTCGTCGCGTACGAGGACGTTGCCCGGTTTCACGTCGCGGTGGACGACCGATGCCGCGTGGACCGCTTGCAGGCCCTGGAGGATCTGGAGGCCGATGTTCGCGGCCCTCGGCACGGCGAGGACCCCGTCGCCGCCCAACAGGTCTCCCAGGGACCTCGCTTCGAGCAGCTTCATCACGATCCAGACCTGGTTGTCGGTCTCGACCTGGTCGTGGACCGTCACCACGTTCTGGTGCTCGATCTTGGCGATGGCCTCCGCCTCGCGCCGCGCCCGTTGCAGCGCCGCCGTCTGCGTGGCGGCGGTCATCGAGTTCCGGTCGAGCAGGCCCTTCACGGCGACGTACCGGCGCAGCCGCCGGTCGTGGGCCTTCCAGACCTCGCCCATCCCGCCGCTGCCGATCGGCTCCAGCAGTTCGTAGCGGCCGTCGATCACGGTCCGGGGGGAGGGCGGAGCGTCGTGCGGCGGGGGCGGCGTGCTCGGCCACTGCTGCGGCGCCACGGCGTCCGGCCGCCGGGGGTCGTCGTTCGACCGGCGGTCCTCGGGGCCCCTGGCCCCGTCGCCCGCTCTGCCGGCCTTGTCTTCGTTGTGCATACGACCCCCTGTGCACTACATGGACCACGCCAGGTTAGACGTTACGTCCTGTTCGGACGCACGGGCGTGAGGTGCCGGTTCGCGCCACCGCGATCGGCGGTACGGATGGGAGCCTAGGACGCCGCGCCGCCGTTGCTCTTCAGCAACTGGCCGTTGACCCACTGGCCTTCGGGGGAGCACAGGAATCCCACCAGGTGGGCGGTGTCCCGCGGGGTGCCGAGACGGCCGAGCGGGGTGTCCCGCGCCAGGGCCTCGCGCAGCTCGTCGTTCATCCAGCCGGTGTCCACCGGGCCGGGGTTGACGACGTTCGCGGTCACCCCGAGGTGGGCCAGCTCGTGCGCGGCGGCCAGCGTGATGCGGTCCAGGGCCCCCTTGCTCGCCCCGTAGGGAAGGTTGCCCACGGTGTGGTCGCTGGTGAGCGCGACGATCCTGCCTGTCGGGGTGCCGGGCACGGTGCCGGGCGCGCCGCGGAAGCGGAGCCCGTACTCGCGGATCAGCAGCCAACTGGCCCGGGCGTTCACCGCGAAGTGCCGGTCGAACGCCTCCACGGTGGTGTCCAGCAGCCCCGAGTCCACCGACTCCGCGTGCGAGAGGACGAGTGCGGTCACCGGCCCGCCGAGGCGCTGTTCCGCCTCGTCGAAGATGCGCGTCGGCGCTTCGGGGTCGGTCAGGTCCGCCTCGATCGCCGCCGTACGGGCGCCTGCCTCCGCCAGCTCCTTCTCGATGGACGCGGCGGCCCCCGGCTCGGCGCCCCAGTCCATGCGGCGGTCGTACGGCGTCCAGTAGGTGAAGGCGACGTCCCAGCCGGTGGCCGCCAGCCGGCGCGCGATGCCCGCGCCGATGCCGATGCTGCGGCCGACGCCGGTGATGAGGGCGAGGGGGCGGCCCGGTCCGGAGGCGGGCGGGGACTGTTCGGTGTTCGTCACGCGGTGATCCTTCGTGACCCGTACGCGTACGTCAATGGCCTTTCCGGACACGCGGGCGACGCTCTTGCGCCTGCGCTGACCTGCGGTGAACCGTCTGCCTGGTGGGGCCCCACGGGGTCATGCGGTCCGGCGCGCCCGAGATGCGGTGACAGGCGTGCCGACGGAGACTCGGTGAGGATCTCCGGGACGCCCGTTCCCGGACGGGCCGAGGAGGAACACGATGACCTCATCGATCAGCGACCCGGCGGTGGAGAAGTTCATCGCCGCGGTGAACGCGGGCGACAGGGACGCCTTCTTCGCCGACGTCCTCACCGAGGACGCCACCATGTCCGACGACGGCAGCGAACGGGACCTGGCGGCCTGGACGGAGAAGGAGATCTTCTCCCCGAAGGCCAACGGCCGCATGAAGGTCGTGGACGCCTCCGACGACGGCCGTAGCCTCGTCGTCGACTACACCAACGACGCCTGGGGCACGATGCGGACCCGCTGGGTCTTCACGGTCGCCGGTGACCGCGTCAGCCGCTTCGAGACGGGCCAGGCCCCGTCCTGAGACTGGCCGTCCGCCAGGTGTACAGCCCCCTTAAGGGCGTCACAGGCGGCGGTAGGTACGGCCGCCGCGCCGGGGGAGGGCCGTCGGGTCGTCGGGACCGTTCCGGGTGGCCTTGAGCGCGAGGTGGACCTCGGCGCGCACGGTGGCGTCGGCGAGGTTGCGCGCGAGGTGGTCGGCGCACTGGGTGAGCCAGCAGGTCAGGGTGGTGCGGTGGACGTGCAGTTCGGCCGCGGCGGGGGCGGTGCGGGCGTGGTGGCGCAGCCAGCAGGCCAGGGCGATCCGCAGGTGCGGCTCCAGACCGCCGACCAGGCCGACGGCCCAGTTCCGGGCCGCATCGGTGTCCAGGAGATCGTCCGGCAGCGCCTCCAGCCGGGCGGGGCCGGGCGGACACCCGTCGCTGCTGCGGCTACGGCTTCTGCTGAGTTCGGCCCCAGCCCCATCCCCGGCCCCGGCCCCAGCCCCATCCCCGGCCCCGGCCCCGGCGTCGGCCCCGGCCCCGGCCCCGGCGTCGGCCCCGGCGTCAGGGTCGGCGTCGGCGTCGGCGTCAGGGTCGGCGTCGGCGTCGGCGTCGGGGTCG
Source organism: Streptomyces sp. CNB091 (assembly GCF_000377965.1). Lineage (NCBI taxonomy): Bacteria > Bacillati > Actinomycetota > Actinomycetes > Kitasatosporales > Streptomycetaceae > Streptomyces > Streptomyces sp. CNB091. The sequence goes on along the minus strand of NZ_KB898999.1, from coordinate 81,892 downwards.
GGGTCGGCGTCGGCGTCGGCGAGGCCCGGGCAGGGAGCGGGGGCGCGGAGGGCGAGCAGCAGATGTGCCTGCACGGTGGCGTCCTCCAGGTCCGCGCCGAGCAGCCGGGACAGGTCGCGTATCCGGGCCCGGACCGTGCCGGCGGACAGGCCGAGCGCGGCGGCGGCGCGGGGCTTGCTGCCGGTGCGGAGCCAGACCAGGAGCAGGTGCTGGTGGGCCGGGGACAGCGGGAGCAGCACGGATGCCGCCCACCGGGCGTACGGGGCGGCGGGCAGGAGGGGGGCGAGCCGGGAGGTGCCCACGGCGTCGGCGGGGACGACGCGGCAGTCAGGGGTGGCGCTGTGCCGGGCGGCGGCGGCGTCGCTGTGGGCGGTGGACATCTCGGCCAGGGGCAGGGGCCCGGCCATGCCCGCGAGCAGGTGGTGCCGCTCGCTCAGCCGGGAGACCAGGCGCAGGATCCGCCCGTCGTCGCCGCCGGGGTGGAGCTCGGCGACGACCAGCTCGCCGTCCGGCCGGCCGATCAGGGTGCAGGCGTCGGCGTGCGGGGCGATGGAGGGGCGGGCGGCCCGCCAGAGCACCTCGTGGGCGGCGGGCAGGTCGGGGCCGGAGAGCCGGTAGACCGTGACATGCGTGAGCCTGTTCCCGCCGAGGGTCTCGGTGACGGCGGCGGTGTGGCCCGCCAGCAGCAGCCGGATGAGGGTGGTGTGCAGCCGCATCTGTTCGCCCCGCAGCTCCGCCGCCCGCCGGCCGCGCACCTCCAGGAGGGCCGCGGTGGTCGTGGCGACGTGGCAGGCGAGCCCCGGGGGCACGGTGGGCGCCGGGGCCAGGACGAGGACGGCTCCGGCCGCCGGGTGCTGCGTGCAGTGCGGGTGTTCCAGCGGTGCGGCGGCCGCGTGTACGCCGTCGGCGGCCGCGGCGGCGGGGGTGCTGTAGACGGCCCCGGCGATGGGGTCGGCCAGCACCGCCCACCCCTGGACCAGGGACGCGGCCTCGGCGATCAGGTGCGCACCGGACCGGGTCGCCGCCCGCAGCAGCCGGTCCGCCGCCTCCCGCTCGTGCCGGGCGCCCCGCGGGCCGGTGGCCCCGTGGCCGGTCGTGCCTGTGCTGCTCATGGGCGAGCCTCTGCGGGCCGTGCGCGCCGCGCGCGGGGAAGTCCCGCGTGCGGCACGCCAGTTGCGGACGTGGGTCAGGGAATGCGGGCGACCGCGCCCCACCCGGCCCGGGCCGTGGTGGTGCCGGTGTTCGCGTCGGGCCGCCAGTTCGGCCAGGACACCATGCCCGGCTCCACCATCTCCAGCCCGTCGAAGAACGCGATCGTGGTCTCCGGCTCCCGGAAGATGTACGGGATCGCGCCGCTCGCGTTGTACTCGTCCTGGACGGCGCGGTGGGCGTCGTCGGACGCGGTGGAGTGGCTGAGCGAGAGGTAGCTGCCGGAGGGCAGGCGGTCCACCAGCCGCCGCACCAGGGACAGGGCGTCGTCCCAGTCCACGATGTGCCCGAGGACGTCGCTGATCACGAGGGCGACGGGCTGCGTCAGGTCCAGGGTCTTCGCCGCCCCGGTGAGCACGGTCTCGGTGTCGCGCATGTCCGCCTCGACGTAGGCGGTGGCGCCCTCGGGGGTGCTGGTCAGCAGCGCGTGGACGTGCAGGAGCACCAGGGGGTCGTGGTCGACGTAGACGATCCGGGATTCCGGGGCTATCCGCTGGGCGACCTCGTGGGTGTTGTTCGCGGTGGGCAACCCGGCGCCCACGTCCAGGAACTGGCCGATTCCGGCGTCCCGGGCGAGGTGGGTGACCGTACGGCGGAGGAAGTCCCGCGACTCCTTCGCGAACGTCTCGATCAGCGGGTACTTCTCGCGGTAGGCGTCGCCCGCCGACCGGTCAGCCGGGAAGTTGTCCTTGCCGCCGAGCCAGTAGTTCCAGACCCGTGCGGAGTGCGCGACGCTCGTATCGATCTGCGCGGGCAGTTCAGGCCCATTTCCGGTCGTACTCATCCTGTAACACCTCTCCTGTTCGGGCCGGCCGCATCGCCATCACGCACGACACGTCCAGCATTCCCTGATACGTCTGCACGGGGTGGGGGCTGTCCCACACCTCCGCCGTGCCGGGGAGCCCGCCCTCCCGCACCACATGGTCCGCGATCTCCCGGATCTCCACCCGGTAGAGGGTCAGCGCCGGAACGCCGGTCAGCGGGTGCGGTGGAGCGTACTCAGGGTGCAGTTGCACCGTCACATCGCCCCGCTCCGCCAGCTGTTGGATGCTCCTGAGCTGTTCTCGCATCACCTCGTCGCCGCCCACCCGGACGCGCAGCGCGGTGACGGGCAGTACGGCCCAGAGCCGGGTCTGCTGTTCCTGGAGTCGTTTCTGACGCTCGACCAGGAAGTCCGCCCGACGCCGACGCCCGGCTTCGCCCCCGTCGGGGCACCTGATCTCGTCCACGGCCATCGCGTAGGCCGGGGTCCGCAGCAGCAGCGGAACCAGCGCCGGGTCCCAGGTGCGTACGACGCCGGCCGCCGACTCCACGCTCATCAGGTCCATCAGCCACGGTGCCATCGCATCGCGCCACGGATGCCACCAGCCCGGCATGTTGGCCGCGTTGAGCCGCCCCATGATGTCGTCGGCCTCCGCCGCACCGGCCCCGTAGACGGCGAGCAGGGCGGACACCTGCCCCACGTCGAGGGAGGTCTGCGCCTGTTCCAGCCGCCGCAGCGTCGTGGGATGCCACCCCAGCTGCATGGCGGCCTGGGGCACGGAAAGACCGGCGCCTTCCCGCAGTCGCCGCAGGCGGGCCACGAGGACCAGATGCCGCGCCGTCCGCCCCGACCTCTCGCGCGCCATGACTTCCCCCTCCCCGTTCCGGTCCCGCTCCGGTCCCGCTCCGGGTCCACCTCGGTCCCGTTCCCAGTCCCGTTCCCGCTCCGGCCCCGCTCCGGCCCCGCTCCGGTCCCGTTTCGGCTCGATCTATCCGACATTCCGCGCAGTCTGCGCACAGTGCACACAGCGCACCTTGCGACGGTCGCACGGCGCTCTCAAGGTAAGCATGTCCGACCCGACCACACGCGAACTCGGTGAGGCCGGACCGATCTTGCCCTCACCGCCAGCCCTGTGCCCACCCAGCCCTCGCCCCAGCAGTGTTCACCCCAGCCCGTTCTCGCCCCACCCTCGCCCCGGCCCAGCCCCCGCCCCAGCCTCAACCGGGCCAGCCTCAACCGGGCCCCCGCCCCAGCCGTTCCGTGCACTGCCGTTCCACGCACCGTCGTTCCGGCGGCCCGTTCTCTGGAGCCCACCGCATGAACAACCTGACCGACCTGACCGACCTGGCCCACCGGAACCGCCCGTCCCACCCGAAGCTCCGGTCCGTCGTCGGGATCCCGAGGCCCACCCCGGCCCGCCCGCTCGACCTGCGCGTCCGCGCCCAGCGGATCCAGATCGACGAGCTCGTCGTCGACGACCCCTGCCAGGTACTCGCCCATGCGGGCCAGGCCGTCCTCGACGACTCGGACACGGCCGCCCTGCTCGGGCACGATCCGGCCACCCCGCTGTCGCTGCCCGCCGCGGCGGCGCTCCTGTGCGCGCTCTACGACACGGACGCCCTCACGGCCATGGGGCTGCGCCTCGCCCGCCACACCACGCGTGTCTCCGCCTCCAACCAGCAGACGGAGCCTGTCTCCCTGGTACGGTCCACCGCCCCGGACCGGGAAGATCAGTAGCCTTGCCCCATGCCCACGACAGGGTGACGAGTGCGAGGGGTGGAGGAGCCTGTGCGGGACGATGCTTCGGACGGGTTCTTCACGCGAATGGCGCGCCACACGCATCCCGTGGACCTTATGTGCCTGTACTTGCAGCATGGCTCGGTCGAATAGATCCCTGACCTGTTGGTCTCTCGGGAGACGCTGTCGTTCGAGTACCTGAGTCGGCAGGTCCGTGACGTGGACCGCTGGAGCCAGGACGGCACGGATACGTTCTCGCTCTGCGTCAGGAGGAAGGTCCGAGGCCGACTGTACGGCTTGGAGTTCAGGATCTATTTCATGGCCGGTGAGCCCTGTGCCGACGCGGTGATTCCGTTCGGCGCGACTGTCGATCTGCCCCGGTTCCTGCATCACTTCCGTGGACGCCACGCCTCCGGAGGAGCCACGGGCGACTGGGACTTCGACGTGTACACCGACGCGCGTGATCCCCGCGAGAGTGTCGTGCTGTTCGGCAACCACCGCGAGATCTGGTTCCGGATCGAACGCGGCCCGGTGACGACCGGCCGGACCAAAGCGACCCCCCGGACCCGGGGCCGGCTGGTGACCGGCCGCCTCCAGGGCAACCAGTTCGGGACGAACGCCCCCGTACTGAACGCGGGAAACGCGATGTTCCCTGACCGCCATGGACTCGTCGGGGGCGTCTCGGCCGAAGCGCGGGCGTACCGGCGGTATGTGGCCAGGCTGCACAACCCTCTTCCCCTGCGGGTGGGGCGGCCGACCCGCCCTGAGTTCGGCATGAGGCCTTGACCTCTCACGGTGTCCCGGTGCGCCGTCCTGCCGGCCATCGGGGCCGGCGCAGTCGTCGCGGCAGCAGCCCGGTCACGCCTCGACGCGTGGGTCCTGCGCACCAGGCCGAGCAGCGCATGCCCGGGCCCCGCCCCCGTCCCCCGTCCCCGTCGGCAGGTCGGGCCCCGGCGCGTCAGTGGATCGGGGTCCAGTGCGGGAGCGCCTCGTCCAGCAGCGGATGCTCCGGGTTCTCCCAGATGAGGCAGCCCCGCACCAGGCCGGGCACATCGGAGCCCATCGCATCCGCCGGGCCTTCGGTCACCGTACGCAGGACGGCGTCCAGGTAGGCGGCGATCGACGGGAACGCGGCCGTGGCGCCGACGCCGGGCAGGCTGTCCAGACCCCAGCGTCCGACACCGATGTCGCCCACCCAGTGGCCGGATTCGGGCCCCGCCTCGTCCGTGGTCAACCACGGCACCACCGGCGCGCCTTGCCACCAGTCCAGTCCGTTATGGTCCGGAAGGCGCGGGCGCAGGGCGTCCACCGGAGCCATGATCACCCCGCCGGGCAGGAACGCCCCCGAACCGATCTCGCCCTCCTCGTCGTGCTCGATCTCCTGATGATCCACCCCACCGCACAGCCTCCACAACGCGGCCAGCTCGGCGGGAAGGCCGAACCCGAGATGGTGCTTCAGCGCGGTGTCGGCGGCCTCGATGGCCGACTCGGCAGCCGGAGGCAGGAGCGAAACGCAGGAGACCGGGGCATGCGTCTTAAGCCAGCCGGTGAGGCCGCGCCAGGCTTCCGCGACATTCTGTTGATCGTTCATTCTGCCCATTCTCAGCCGGTCGTGACGTCACCGCGGCGGCCGGGACAGGCGATCACCTGCCCGGGCCGCCCGGGCGCACCGGTGGTCCACTGCCCTGACCGGCACCCTGACTACGACGCGACCTCGGCCTCCGCCCGGCCCCGCGGGCTTTCCAGCCAGTGCGCATGCAAGCACGAACGCCTGACCGACACGGTTGTCCAGCCATTTCCGTGTCTGGAACCCGTTCCCGATCGCGTACGCGCACATAGCCTGCGCTAGCCTCTCCGGGCGCAGAAATGGAACGCAGGCAGAGACGGGGGAGTGTCGTGTTTGATGCGGAGCGCTGGCAGGAGCTGTTCGGACCGACCGACGATGGGCCCGCGATGAGGCTCGCCTCGGCGTCCAGCGACGCCGGGGCCGGCCCGGGCGGGACAGGGAAACTCAAGTACACCAAGGGCCCTTGGACCAGTGCTTCCGGCACCGCCGGCGACTTACGGACCAGGGCGGGGACGAGCCGGTCGGTTCTCGGGCGCGGCCATGAGGGCGTCGAGGCGCGAGCCGCCGGGCTAAGTTCCGTCGCGGCTCTCAAGAGCGTGCTGACGTCCTGGGAAGAACGCCTTCAGGCAGTACGGGACGAGTGCGAGCAACTCAAGGGAAACCTGCTGACGGTCGCCAAGGAGATGGGCGAGTCGGAGACCGGGATCAAGTCGTCCTTCACGGGTGTCCAGGTCCCCGGCAAGGCGGATGAGAAGCGATGAGAGGATCCCTCACCTGGCAGCTGCTGCGCGACCTCAAGACCTCCGAGCTCACGCAGGCTGGCGACAAGTGGCACGAGGTATCCGGCCGTTCGGCCTCCGACCGGGCCCAGGTCGACCGCGCGATGTCCGCGAAGCTCCGTGAGACCCAGGAGAGCGATTCGGCCGAGGCGGCCCTCGGCAGGCTCCGGCGGCTCAGCCGCAACTTCCAGTACGTGGCGACCGAGTGTGGGCTGGTCCGTACAGCGCTCAATGGGCTTGCCGGCGATCTGGTCGAGCCCCAGAACCAGCTGAAGCAGGCACTTGAGGACGCGGCCTCCCTGAACTTCACGGTGCACGAGGACGGCTCCGTCAGCTACCCCGCCGCCAAGGTCGACGACCTGACCGGGGCGAAACAGGAGGCCCCGGGAGGCAGCTCGCGGGGCAGCTCCCGCCTCCCGCTGGACCCGCCGGGCCTCGGCTCGCCGGGGCAGCAGTCGCTGTATCCCGGCTACCCGGGCTTCAGGCCGGTTAACCCGAACGCGGAGAAGGCCCAGGACGTGGCCGACCGCATCGCCCGAGCCGTGCGGTCCGCGCGGGAGATCGACGCCCGGTACGCGAGGACCCTCAACGGCCTGAAGGCGGAAAAGGGACTCGATGTCACCGCGGCCACGCTGAAGGACGTGTTCAGGGACACCGCCGACGTCCGCGCCACCGCCGGCATGCACCTCGCCGACGGCATCCCGCAGGACAAGGACCCTGCGGAGCGCAAGAAGTGGTGGGACGCGTTGACCGACGAACAGCGGCAGGAGTACTTGAAGGTCGCACCGGACCTGATCGGCGGTCTGGACGGCATCCCGGCGGTCGTCCGCGACGAGGCTAACCGGAACTACCTGCCGGTCCTCATCGACGAGATGGCGAGCCGGGGCGGCGACGACGCCAGGACCAAGCTCGACGCCCTCCGCATGATTCAGGACAAACTCGGTGAGCCGAGTCGCCCGCCCATGTTCCTTCTCGGTATCGGGGACGAGGGCAACGGACGCGCGGTCGTCTCGTACGGGAACCCCGATACGTCCAGGCACGTCGCGGCGTACGTTCCCGGGCTCGGCACCAAGCTCGACGGTGACTTCGTCACGGACACGATGAAGCGGGCCGAACACACGGCTCTTGGCGTCGAGGAGGTGGACCCGTCCATTGCCTCAATCGTTTGGCTCGGCTACGACGCTCCGCAGCACTTGGACGTGATGACGAAAGGCGACGCGCAACGGGGTGCTCCAGCGTACAACGAGTTCATGGCAGGCCTTTCGGCGACGAACGCGAACGAGGACCCACATGTGACGGCGATCGGGCATTCCTATGGCTCGCTCACCGTGGGCACGGCCGCCAAGGAGGCAGGCGGGATTCCGGGCGTCGATGACGTGATCCTGCTCGGCAGCCCCGGCGTGGACGCGCAGAAAGCGACGGAACTCGGCGTAGGCAAGGACCATGTGTTCGTGGGCGCCGCCGACAACGACCCGGTCACCCACGTGCCCACGAAGGGGGAGTCGGCTCTCGGCGCGGGTCCCGCCTGGGCGCTGGGAGGCCCGGAGATGGTCAGGAGGGCTAATGACCTTTTCGATGTCGGCGAGGACGATCTGTACTTCGGCAAGGACCCGGCGAGTGAGGCCTTCGGAGCACAGCGTTTCGAGGTCGACGACGGGCCCAGGATGGTTGTCGAGGCCGGAACGTTCGATGCTCACTCTCAGTACTTCAATCCGGAGCTGGATGATGTGTCGGCGGACAACATCGCCACCATCGTCGGCGGACATCCTGAGAACATCTTGAGGGAGAAGCATCGATGAGGCGCATCACACCTACCATTCGCCTGGCCTGTGCGGTGGTTGTGGCCGGAGCTCTGCTCGCCGGATGCGGGTTGTCGGGCAGCGGTAAGAACGGGAAAGAGTCATTGGAAGACATGGATATGCAGGGAGCTGCGGAGCAGGCCGACAGGATGTTCTACGCGACGGTCGGGGCGATCAAGCCGGAGGTCGAATGGACCTACCGCGCGACGACGGTCGGCAGCTGTGATGTGACGCGCTACTGGGCTGTGATGACGGTCATTTCCGAACAGCGCCTGGGTAACTTCCTCGGCGTGATCGAGCGTTTCTGGAAGTCGAGCGACTACCGGATCAAGACAGTGAATCCGAGCAAGACTATGCCGGCGATCTACGCCAGGTCCCCGGAGGGCTTCGATATCAGAGTCAAGGTCGGCTACAAGGGGCAGGCGTTCTTCCAGGTCACTAGCCCCTGCGTGGGCGAGTCGAAGGTGACCGTGCCCAAGCGGGCGGCGAACGGTCGTACGTACGAGGGCAAGATCCCTACCCCCGACGTCCGCTCCGCCTTCTGGTCTGCCGAAGCCCCGGTACCGGCCCCCGCCCCCTCGTCCTGACCGCGCGTGGGCGGACGGCTCGATGGTTGCAGAGGATCGGCAGTCGGCCACCCTCAGGGTTGCTCAGGAAGTGGCGAACTCCATGAGATTGTGCGCCGTTTCGGGCGCCGGGCGAGCGTGTGGGCGGTGAGGGCTGTCGAGGCGCAGTCGCCGCACCGACTGCCTATCCTTGCGGCTATGACAGCCCAGTTTCCGGAGCCCTCGCCGCGCCCCGTCCCTCCAGGGGGAATTCGTGCCTCTCACGACGACCGGGAAGCCGTGGTGGAGCGGCTGCGTGACGCGGCGGCCGAGGGGCGCATCGACTTCGATGAGCTGGATTCACGCCTGGAGCGGGCACTGACGGCAAAGACGCACGGCGATCTGGCGACCCTCACCGCCGACGTGCCGACTCCAGGCTTCTCCTCGGCCACCGCCCCGGCCTTCGCAGCGGGGAGCCGACCGCCACTGGTGCTGAAGGGCGGCCTTCACGGTGCGTCCCGAGGCCCCGGGCGCTGGGAGGTGCCGGAGCAGGTGATCGCTCACGGAGGTCTGGGAGGTGTGAAACTCGACTTCACCCGGGTCGAGTGCCGTCTCGCGGAGATCGTCGTGGAGGCGTACGGGGAGACGTCCGGTGTCACGGTCGTCATTCCCGACGGCTGGGTCGTGGACACCAGTGGCATCGACCCCGGCTTCGGCGGCCTCACGGACAAGAGCACGTCCGGCCGGCTACCGGGAACTCCGCTGATCCGGCTCACCGGAGCCGGTGGGGTGGGCGGAGTGGTCGTCCGCCACCCCAACAAGCGCGAACGGCGCAAGCTGGACGACATCACCTAGAGTGCCGCATCAGGCAGGGTTCGCCCTGGTGTGATACCGCTCCCTGCCCGTCGGTCGGTAGGTAGGTGGCAACTGCCACAGTTGGGGGATGAATGGAAACTTCTTGGCCCGACACCATGACCAGCTGACTGCGTGGCTGAGGGACGGAGAGGCCAAAGGCCTCGACGCATTCCTGGGCGCACACCACGAGTCCTTCGTGCTCGTGACGACAGGTGGAGCAATCCTCGACCTTGAGACGCTGAGAGAATCCCTGCGCGGTGCGGGCGGCAGCCAGCCTGGTCTGTCGATCCAGGTCGAGGAAGTCACTAGCATCACCCCCGAGGTGTACCGGTTCTTGGAGCGCCACATCGTGGGTGGCTCCGTCGTGGACGTGCGGGTGGTGACTGCCGTGATGGAGGACGGGTTGCTGCTCAGCGTGCAGGAGACCGCCCGTCGGTAGTGGAACCAGCAGGCGTCACGCTTCAGCGTTATCGGTCTCGCGTGGCGCGTACCCGTTCTACCAACCACATTGCCTGCAACACCTCGCCGCCCGAGCCGGCATCCGAACGGAACGCCACGTCACAACAGGGCAAACGGTGCCTGATGCGGCACTGGTCACCGCTCGCGGTCGGCCAGGACGCAAGGCGTCGGGTCCGCCACGGAGATGGTGGACCCGACGCCTTGACGGTCGCAGCCATTACCGTCGGCCTGGCCCCCACCGGCCCGCAGGTACCGCGGGCATCACTTCACCACGGCGTTGTCCCCGGACGAAGTCGACGCCTCGGTGTGTTGCCGTAGTACACCCCGCGCAACGTACCCGTCTTGGACGCCTTCACGGTCGGCGGTGCCGTGCGGTGACCCCGGCCGGCGTCGCACCGCCGTCCTGCCCGCCACACCGCGCTGGTGAGCGGCTTCCGGTGACCGCCGCCCCGGCGTTGCTCAGGAGGCGGCGAACTCCACGAAGGACGTCCAGGAGGTGGGGGAGACGGCGAGCGCGGGGACGGTGAGGTCCTTGGAGTCGCGGATGTGGATGGTGTGGGGGCAGGTGGCGACCTCGACGCAGTCGCCGCCCTCGCTGCCGCTGTGAGTGGACTTGGACCAGGTGAGCGCGACCTCTACGCAGTCGCCGCCCTGGCTGCCGCTGTAGCTGGACTTGAACCAGTGGAGGCCAGTGCTCATAGTTCCTCTGCCATCTTCTCGATCGTCTCCTGCGTCCTCTCCGGAGTGTATGCCTGGGCCCGTGTGACGCCATACTTGCCGAACAAGTTGCCCAGCTGAGGATGGTCGGTGATGAAGAAGCTGCCGCCCTGCCCCTCGATATAGGCGAGCTGCTGCCGCTTGTCGGTCTCCAGCAGGACGAAGGGGCCGTCCAGCGCGGCGTGGTCCTCGCGGTACGGGTCCATCAGCTGGATCCGTACATGCCGGAGCCGCGCCACCTCGGCGAGGTGGTGGAGCTGGGCCTTCATCACCCGGCGGCCCCCGATCGGCCTGGTGAGCACGATCATCTCCAGGACGAAGCTGATGTCGGGCAGGGGCCTGCGGGACAGCAGCTTCTGCCGGGCGAGCCGCGCGGCGACCTTCTCCTCGATCTCGTCGTCGTCATAGTTCGGGTACCGGCTCGTGAAGACCGCCCGCGCGTACGCCTCCGTCTGGAGCAGACCTGGCATGACCTGGTTCTCGTACGAGTGCCGGGCCCACGCCTTCTCCTCCTCTTCCGCGAACGGCGTGAACCAGCCCGGCAGCGGGCTGCGCTTCTTCGGCGGCTTCGGTGCCGCGACGATCAGTGCACCTTGTGCACCGAGCACCTCGTCTGCCCGCTGCACGAAGACGCCTGTCGGCGGTCGCGCGCCCCGTTCCACCATCGCCACTTGCGACTTGGAGTAGCCGATCCGCTTGCCCAACTGCTCCTGGGACAGCCCGGCCCGCTCGCGGAAGTGCCTGAGCAGCAGGCCGAACATCTCGGCGGTGCTTTCGGGCTGATCACTGGAGTGCACGGGCTCACCTCGTAGGTACACCACTGTTCACAGCTTGCCTGTGACTCTGGTCACGGTACGTGTTCGCCGCAAAGCTGAGCGCATGGAACTGAAGAATTCACCGGATCCGGTGCCCTCCTGGATCCCCGCCGCAGGCCACGCCCTCCGTCACGTCGGCATCCACTTCGACGCCGTCCGCGCCGTCGGCCTGCTCGGTGAGGAAATCGCGTACGAGGTCATGCAGTTCACCGACTTCCACGCCGGGCCCATCGTCCGCTCCGGCATCGGCGAGCGCGGCATGTACTTCCTGCTCGCACCCGGCACCGCCGCCGGGCACCGGTGGCCCCCCGGCGTGGAGGCGATGAGCAGGAACGCGCGCGGGGACGCGTTCGTCGGGGTTCCGGCGCTGGACGGGGGGACCTGGCCGCTGGACTGGCGGTCGCGGCCCACCGCCCAGGATCCCTTCGTGGACGGTGGGTTGCTGCATGAGATGGCCTGGCTGCGGGCGGGGTGCGCTGTGAGGGAGTGAGCTAGGCCGGCTTCTCGTTCTCGGGTGGGTCAGAGCGCCGGCGCGTAGCGGACGATGGCGTCCTCGCAGGGCCCCTCGGCGTACACCTTCAGCGCTTCCAGCTCGCGGTCGTCCGCCGTGAGCTGCCAGCGGAGCTTGGTCGCCACCCATTCCCCCGCATACCGGCACTGGACCTCCGGGGACGGCGGCATCCAGTCCGCTGGGTCCTTGTCCGCCTTCTGGCGGTTGGTGCGCGACGTGACCGCGACCAGGGAGACGTCCGCCCCTGGTCGTTCGGTATCTAGGGGGCCAAGGGCTCCTGTGCAGCTCAGAAGCGTGATCGACAGCGCAGGCACGTAAGACACGGGGACGCTTCGGCCGAACCGTTCACAAGGCTTCGCTCGCCAGGGCGGATTCGTCAGCGTTTGACGCGGTTGCGGACGGCGAGGACGGCCAGGCCCAGCAGGACGGGTTCGGTCAGGCGTGAGGTCATCTCGATGTAGGTGCCGGCGGTGGTCAGATCCTGGCCGGAGGAGCGGAACACCACCGAGTTGAGAGTGACGTTCATGGCCTTTTCGAAGCGCTCGCCGGTGAAGCGGTCACCGGCGGGGTTCTGGGGGGCGTCCTTGTCGATCTCGAAGGTGACCTTGCCCCCGCCGGCCGGGACGGTGCCGGTCGCGGTCTGCTTCGGAGTGTTCTGGGCGAGGCCGAAGGCCATGAGCAGGGCGATGGTGAGGAGCATGGCGGCGCCGAGCCAGGCCAGGGCCCGGGAGGCGCGCAGGCCGTAGCCGGACAGTGCCCAGTACGCGGTCAGCAGCCCCCGTTCGCTGCGGGGGATGTCGTCGGCGTGGCGGCGCATCTCCATTTCCCCGTAGTAGAAGTCCGCGGCCCCCGGTTCATGCTTTCCGTCCTCGAACGCCTTGCGCAGCGCCCGGTACACCGGAGCCAGCTGCAACGGTCCTGTTCGCCCGGCGCCGAGAACCGCCACGTTCCAGCCCTGGACTGACCCTGGTTGGTTGGCGCGCCAGTGGTGTTCCTCGGCCAGGACGCGGCGCTCGGTGAACCGCACGGGCGGCCAGCGCCGCCAGTGCACGGAGGGCGGGGTGGTGGCGAAGGTGCAGGCGCCTTCCAGGCGCAGCTGGTCCAGGTGCACGGTGCCGGTGAACAGGCAGTCCGACAGGTCGACGTCTGCCAGGACCAGGTGGGCCGCGTCCACTCCGCGCAGTGTCGCCACTCTCACGCCCGGGCCGGGCGCGCCCGCGAGAGCGGTATCCGCCAGTTCTGAACCGTCGGCGAGGATGAACGGGTCCGGCTCGTCGGCGATCGTGAGGGGGTACTCGAACACCGCGTGGGCGAAGTCGACCGTTGCGTAGCGCAGACGTATCTCGGCCGTGGCCGACCAACGAGTCCGGCGACACTCCAGACGGCGCGCCGCAAACAACAGGTTCACCGGGCCACCAAACGCCGCACCGGACAGCACAATCCGCCCAGTACACACCAGCGGCCCGAAACGGTCGGCCTTCACGAAGGTCGCCGACGCGAACCAGACGTCGCCCTTGAAGGTCGCCGACTCGAACCAGGCCCTGCCCTCGAAGGTTGCCGACGTGAACCAGGCGTTGTCCCCGAAGGTCGCCGACGCGAACCAGACGTCGCCCTTGAAGGTCGCCGACTCGAACCAGGCCCTGCCCTCGAAGGCCGCCGACGTGAACCAGGCGTTGTCCCCGAAGGTCGTTGACTCGAACCAGGCGTCGCCCTTGAAGGTCGCCGTCTCGAACCCGGCCATGCCCTTGAAGGCCGCCGACTCGAACCAGGCCACGCCCGCGAACGTCGCCGACCGGAACGCGGCCTCGCCCTCGAACGTCGCAAACTCGAACCCAGCCATGCCCTCGAAGGCCGCCCACCCGAACCCGGCGTTGCCCTCGAAGATTGCCGCGTTGAAGAAGGCGTTGCCCAAGCGGGCTATTCCGGTTGCAGGGTCATGGAGGGCGTTGAGAAGGGCGCGGAGGAGCGAATCGGTGAAGGTGGTGCCCCGGTGGTCGATGCTGTCGCCGGGTGCCAGGGCCGTCAGGTAGGCGTCACGGTCGGTGTCCGTCAGGTGAGCGAGGCACGCGGTGTGCCCGGGAACGTGGATGCCGCGACAGCCCACGGGGTCGGCAGCAGGATCGGCACCGTGTGCGCAGTACGGCCAGGTTGGCGGCTCGGATGTACTCATGGCTCGGCAGCTCCACAGTGTCGTCGGGTATGCCCGCATGGACGCCCCGGGGACAGGTACGGTTCGGCTCGACGATTGATGCTCGCGTCGGCGCTGAAAGTCAGGGCAGCCCCACCAGGCCCCATCCCCGGTGAGCAGCCTCCGTGACCACTGCGCCCCATTCACGCAGCAGGGCAACGAAGTCCTCGAAGGTGTCCGGGCGGCCCGCCCAGCCCTCGCACTCGACCGCGAACGGGCCGCTCAACTTCTCCAGACACGGCTCCACCCGCTCCCAGGCCCGAGCCTTGCCCGCCACCGCCTCCGGCAGGCAGACCAGAAGGACATTCGGGTGCCAGCGGTCGGCGGCCGGCGGGAAGACTCCTCCGCCGACCGGTGCCGGAGTATTGGCCTGATCCCAGTCCCAGATCAGACCTCCGAGGAAGCTGTCCATCACCTCACGCACGGGCGCGCCGACGAGCGGCCGTATGTCAGCCCATGCGGTGCCCGCGCGGACATGCGGCATGTGGGCGCCGGTGGCGGTGAGGAAGCTGTATACGGCGCACCACGCCGGTGCTCCTCCAGGAGGCCAGAGCCAGCCATGGGCGCGCTCGGGCCCGCTGTCGTTCACGTCGCCGAACTCGCCCGGCCACGCCATGTCCTCAAGCCGTCCGATCCGGCTCTCGACAGGGAAGGCACTCAACTGACCCCAGTCCACCATGAACACCGTGAGGTCCATACCCATGGAGGCAGCATAGGAGGGGGTACACGGCACGTCGCGTACGGGCCGCTGACCGGCCAGTGCCGGGATGTCCGGCGTGTCGCCGGGCGCTCCGGCGGGCGGAGAGCGGAGCCCGTCCGGACGCCCTTCGCACGTCGCCCGGACGGGCCGACCACTGCGGGTCTACGGGAGCGGCTGGTCCGCAGAGGGGGGTTCCGGCGGACCAGCCGTTCCCGTAGGCGGGTGGGTCAGACCATCGGTGTGTAGCGGACGATGGCGTCCTCGCAGGGCCCCTCCGCGTACACCTTCAGCGATTCCAACTCGCGGTCGTCCGCCGTGAGCTGCCAGCGGAGCTTGGTCGCCACCCATTCCCCCGCATACCGGCACTGGACCTCCGGGGACGGCGGCATCCAGTCCGCCGGGTCCTTGTCCGCCTTCTGACGGTTGGTGCGTGACGTGACCGCGGCCAGGGAGACGTCCGACCCCTGGTCGTTCGCGTAGGCCTCCCGCTGCTCCGCGGTCCAGGCGGAGGCGCCGGAATCCCAGGCCTCGGCGGGCGCGACGAGGTGGGTGACGTCCAGGGATCCGGCGTCGGTGACCTCCTGGCCGTCGAAGTAGGACGTCCACCTGCCGCCGGTCAGCTTGCAACCAGACCCCACGGTCGGAGCGACGACCGCTTCGGCGAGAAGGACCTCGGCCCGGGTGTCGCACCCGTCCGTCGGGTCCTCACCCGCGTTCCAGTGCCGGAAGGACGAAGCGGTGTAGCCGGAGCGGTTCTCCTCGGTCACCTTGAGCAGGCCGACGGCGTCGGCCAGGGTCGTCACCTCCGCCACCGGAGCGGCCTGCGCTGCTGGAGTGGCGGGAGACGGGAGAAGAGGGGCGAGGGCGAGGGTGAGCGCGCCGATACCGCGCGCGAGGTTCTTGATCACCAGCGCGTTCTACCGGCCGCGTCCCGCCTTCGCGCAGCCTGCGTGTCCGCAATCACCCGCACGGGTCAGCGAGTTCACCGGAGGAACGCTTCCACAGCCCGTGCTTGGTGCTCCCCGGTCGCCTCGTCCCCGACACGCCCCCGCGCCGGGCCGGTGGTCGCTTCGCTCACCCTGAGAACGATCGATCCATGGTGGACGGCGCTGCCCTTACCTGCGTAGAGCGAGCGTTGATCGGGTTGCGGCGAGTACGGAGGCCAGGCCGAGAGTGGCGAGGAGCAGGCTCATCTGTCCCCAGGGAATGCTGAGCTGGAAGTCGGGGATCTGGGTGGCCAGGGCCACGGTCGGGACGATGGCGATGAAGAGCCCGAGGAGAGTGGCGGTTCCCAGGAGCACGGCGTACTGCCAGAGGATGATGTGGCGGCCCCAGGATGGCGGGATGCCGAGCGCGATGAGGCTGTCGATGTAGGTCTTGAGTGCTCGGGTCTGGCCGCGGAGCGCGGTGAGGACGGTGGCGAGTGCAAGCAGGGCCAAGGCCGCGGCGGAGACGTAGAGCGCGGTATCCGGGACCGGTGGTTCTGGCTCGACATAGATGTAGGCGGCGCGCGCGTCGATCGCGTGGTCCTGGAGGACCTGTTGCACGCGCTTGTCCTGGCCGTTCTCGACGTCGGCGACCATGATCGGGCCCCGCATGGCGATGGGGAGGTCAAGGCGGCGGGCGGTGTCGACGAGAAGGATTCCGTCCGTGCCGGCGCGCCAGCCCGTGCGTGCGAGTTCCAGTGGTTTGGAGGGCAGGGGAGGGGTTTCGGTGAGGATACGGTCGCCCTCAGCCACCACCAGTCGGGTCGGCTGTCCTTCGGGGGGCGGGGCGTTGTCCCGGTCCGCCCAGACCAGGAGGCCGCCGCGGTCGAGCAGCGCGCGCTGGTCGGCGGTAAGGGGGCGGCCGGTCAGGACGGGGACGTCGTCGGGTGAGTCGACGGCCAGGATGCCGCCGTCGTTGCCTTGGCGAGTTGTGCTGGGGACGGGGCCGGTTTCGTCCACGGACTCCTTCGAGAGGCGGTGGAGTTCCACCCGGGGAAGGCCTTCGAGAACTTGGCTCTCCTTGAGCACGGTGAGCATCCGCTCGGGTGGTGCGAAGGCGCTGCTGGCCCGGTGCGCCAGGAGTACCTGGCCGGGCAGGACGTCCGGTTGCACGGTGTTCTCGCTGCTGCGGATCAGAGTGTCGAGAAGGGCGAGCATGCCCAGGCTGGCGCCGATGATCACGGTAAGGACGGCGAGGGCGGCCTGCGCCCGCCGTCGGTCGGCCTGCAGTTGACGGCGGGCCAGCCTGCGGCGGGCGTCACGCTCCGTGAGCAGACGGGTCGCGAGTCCGAAGAACTCCGGCAACGTCAGCACCACCGCGGCCGTGATCAAGGCGATCAGGAACATGCCCTCGGACGGAGTGTCGAGGCGTGTCGCCGTGTAGACCACGCAGACGCACCAGACGCCCAGCGCGGCCAGCTGGCGGACATCGCGGACAACCGTCGCGGCACTCTTCTTGCGGAGGTTCTTCGCCCGCGGCTGGTGTGCCAGTGACGTGGTGGTGGGGTGAAGCTGCTCGCTGCGGGTCCGGCGGGCCAGGAGCAGCCCCGCGCCGGTCAGCACTCCGGTTGCCGCGACCAGAGCGATGAGCTGCGTAGCAGCGTCTGTGATTCCTTCGACATCTCCCACCGGCCGGTCTTGCAGGTACGCCAGGAGAGGTCGTAGGGCCCAGCCGGTGGCAACTCCGGCAGCGGCACCGGCGGTAGCTGCCGCCAGGCACCATGCCACACAGGCGAAGCTCACGGCCGCTACCGTGGTGGCGGGTCGCAACCCCAAGGAGACCATGGTCTCCGTGGTGCGCCGCAGGCGTCGGTCGACGAGCCCGAACATCAGCAGCACGGCGCTGGTGGGGACCAGAACGGCGGGGATGGCGTATCCGGCGGGGGACTTCTCGATCCAGTAATCGGCTGCTTTGGTCTCCATCTGTGCCCGAAGGGTCGGCGGGCCGGGCAGAAGCTCCGGTCCGCCCTCGGCCTCCTGTGAGTTGGAGCCATCGCTGTACGACGTGAGCGTCTTTGTCACCGCGTCCATGACGGCTTGTTCTGGCCCTCCGGTCCACAGCAGGTACGGCTGTGCGGCCAGGGAGGGGTAGCCCTCAGCGATTTTCGGGTCCAGACTGCTCCACGTGCCTGGCGCGGCGAGCAGGGCCGAGGTGTTTGCGTAGTGGTTGTCTGCGACGCCCACCACGCGCAGCCGAACGTCACCGAGCACGGTGAGCGTCTGACCGGCCGCGGCCTTGACGTCCCCTGGGTCGGTTACAACGATCTCGCCCGGCTGTTGCGGCCAGCGCCCGGCCGTCAACTCGTACACATATGGGTACGGGTTGGGCTTCCACTGCCCCTCCAGCAGGGTCACGTTCCGTGCAGGAGTGACGGCGAGCTGTACGTCGAGCGCGGTGAGGAAGGCGGCGGACTCGTTCGCACCGGCCTGCTGAGCGGCCCCCGCCATGGCCGGGGCCGGCGTCTTACTGCCGGGGGGAAGCGTCATCTCAGCGCTGGCGAGCGCGTCGAAGCGGCCCAAGTCGCGATCGGCCTCCTGAGCACCTGAGAGTGACAACGTCGACAACGCGATGAACATGGCCATCGTGAACAGGCCCGCCACGAACACCGTTGAAGAGGCACCGATCCATTGGCCCTGGCGCCGGCCCAGCCGCCATGCCAGCCGTGCCGCGAGCCGTGGCTGCGGCAGGACCGAATTGCCCTTGTCGGCCTGCTTCGGCTGCCGCGCCATCAGCGGTGTTCCAGGCGGCCGTCGACGACCTCATATACCGAGTCGGCGAACTCCCGGCAGCGGGTGTCATGGGAGCAGACCACTGCCAGCACCCCCTCGTCGCACAACTTCCGCAACAGTGTGAACATCTCCCTCGTAGCGGCCGAATCCAAGGCTCCTGTCGGCTCGTCCGCCAGGAGCACGGCGCGGTCACCGGCCAGCGCGCGGGCGATACCCACCCGCTGCCGCTGGCCGCCGGACAACTGACCGGGAAGTCGGTCCTCCAGCCCGGCCAGGCCCACGCGGGCCAATTGGGCGACAGCCTCTGCACGGGCAGCAGAGGACGTGTCCCCGCGCGCCTCCAGCGGCAGCGCAACGTTCTCGGCGGCGGTGAACTCATCCACCAACTGGTGGTGCTGGAAGACCACTCCGACGGCATCCAACCGCAGACGCGCGCGCTGTGCCTCATCCGCCGCACTGACGTCGACACCGGCGACCTGGATGTCACCGGTATCGGCGACATCCAGGCCGGCCAGCAGGTTCAGCAGGGTCGACTTCCCGGAGCCGCTCGCCCCGTATACGCAGACGAACTCGCCCGCGCCGGCGGCGAAGTTCACCTCCCGTGCGGCCCACACCGTTTCCACTGCCGATCGGTAGGCTTTACACAGGTCGCGAGTTTGTATCAGCGGTGCTCCGGCCATGTCGTCAGCGCTTCTGCTCTCTGAGCGGTTTAGCAGCCGTGCCTGGTTCGCCACGAGCTGACCTCGTCGCTGTTCAGCGGCGAGACGTCGTTGTCATTGGCTTCCGGAGCCAGGCCCTGTCTGTCGCCAGTGCCGTTGAAGGCGCCGGTCTCAGAACGACAGGTGGTCCTCACTCTTCGGTGAAGACCACTCCGGACGTCCAGCAGCCCGTCCGCCATGTTGCCGCCGACCGCGCCTACCGGATGGCGACCCGGTCCCCGGTCGACGAGCTCGCGCCGGCAGTCGTGTTGCCGTAGTACGTCCACCGCCACGTCCCCGCGCTGGTGGCCTTCACTGTGGTCTTGAGGGCTCCTGTCCTGCTCGACGTCGCCTTCTTGACCGTCTTGTACGAGGAGGAGCCCGCCGCCTTGAACTGGAGGCTCACCGAGCGGCCCCCGTACCCCTGGTACGTGTGGGTGTCCCAGTTCGCCCGGCTGACCTTTCCGGTCACGGTGAGCGTCTTCCCCTTCGCGACCGGCTCCGGCGAGGCGTTGACCGTGACACGGGTCGCCCGCTTCACCTGCAACGGGAGCTTCTCGTCGTCGATGTCCTCGGCGCCCTTGGGGAGGTACAGCTGCGCGGCCGTCTTCCAGGCGCCGGCGTCCTCGTTCCCGAAGTCGTAGTGCCTCGGGTCGATGGTCAGCCACTCCTCGAAGTCGCAGATCCCTTTCGCCTTGTTCACGACCACGCAGTCGTTGACGAGGATGGAATTCCACAGCGTCTCGCTGGAGCCGAGCTTGCCCCGGTAGGGGAACACCGTCGGGTAGGACTTGTGCTTGAGTTTGGTCGTCATCCGGAAGGTCACGTACAGCTCGACCTCCTTCTTGACCCCGATCACGATCGGCTTCCCGCCGTTCACCGTGACCCGGGAGAAGGCGACCCCGCCCTCCGCCGCCCCGGCCGGCACCGCCGCCACCCCGGTGAACACGGCCGCGGCCGCACCGGCCACCACCGCTCTCCGCGTTGCTCTCTTCACGCTCTTCACGTCGATCCCGTCCTCTCCCCAGCCGCCCGGGGCCGCGCGCGCAGGCGCGCCTGCCCGAGGTTTTCCTCGCGGCTGACCAGGAGACCAGGGAGGGGTGTGCGCGGTTGTGCGCGAGGCGGCAACGATTTGATCACCACGGCCCGGTAGTCACCTACTCGGGTACGCCATCGTGCCTCGTGGCCCCTGGGTCAGTTGGCCGACCGGAGGAGCGCGGCCAATTCTTCGAGGGATACCGATCCATCGGTTCCCTCGGTCTCGGTCTCGGTCTCGGCCTCTGCCTCGTCCGCGAGTCGGTTGAGCCATGCGTCCTCGTACCGCTCGGCGGCTTCGCGCAGGCGTCGGTATGCGTCGACGTCCACGATGACCGCTTCGCTCTTGCCTCGGCGGGTGATGATCGTGGGCGTCCCGTCACAGCGGGCGCGGTCGATGACGTCCGCGAGATGCTTGCGTACCTCTGCCATGCAGGCGGTCACGGGCTCGTTCATGAGATCAATGTGCCCGTTTTTGCGCGGTCGGCGCACGCCGCAGACGGAGCGTGACGTGGGGGGCACCTTCTGCGGTACGGTGATCGTGACATCACGCTCCGTGCGCTCAGGTTTGCGCAGCGCATAGGGCGGCCCCCGGGGGTGTTAGCGCACTTACCCGAGGGCCTTCACCACCAGTGGATCAGGAGTCCACCCGCGATGCTTTCGCATGTTATCCCGCCCCCTCGGGGCTATACGAAGGCCCCCAACTGCCTGGTGCGCCACCCGCGTCTCGGCAGTGACGCCAAGGTTCTGGTCCTCTACGTCCAGGGGCTGCCCGAAGAGCAGCGCGACAAGGCTCTGGGCGAGCACGCCCGCGCTCTCCGTATGACCGGTCGCGCCTATCAGAAGGCCAAGGCCGACCTCGTGACACACGGGTACGTGCATGAGAAGCGGGAGAGCCTCGACGGAGGGCGCTGGCGTACCGTCCAGGTGTTCAGCAACGAGCCGCTGACGGCTGACCAGGCTGCCCGTCTCCGCGCCGGTGTTCCCGCCGATGGGTACGGGGGCGTGGGCGCTTCCCCCGACCTGGACGTGTGGTCCGCTCCGAGTACGCACTCTCCGACGGTCGGTGAGCCGACCTGTCGGACGGCCGGTGGTCCATTACCCGCAGACGAAGAACAGGGCGAAGACTCTTCCCACCCACCCACCGAAGCGGTCGTGGAGGCGGAAAGCGAGTCGGCGGAGCTAGGCCACGAGGAGCAGGACCCGGGCCAGGACCCGGGCCAGGACCCGGGCCAGGACCCGGACCAGGGCCCGGACCAGGGCCCGGACCAGGACCCGGACCAGGACCCGGACCAGGACCCGGGCCAGGGCCCGGACCAAGACCCGGACCAAGACCCGGGCCCGGCTCAAGTCCTCCTCGCGGAACGCGTGTTGCTCTCGCTGCGGCACCAGACGCGTGAGCTCTCGCTCGGCGTGCGCGAGGCCCGCAAGCTCGGCGCGCTCGCCGCCGAGTGGCTGCGGCGGGGCGTCAGCGCCGGGGACCTGCGGCTGGCGCTGTGCAGCGCCCTGCCGGAGGACGGGGTGCGTTCGGCCTTCGGGTTCCTGGCGCACCGGCTGGTGGAGAAGCTGCCGCCGCACCCGGAGGCGACGGCGGAGCCCCCGCCCCCGGCGTCACCACTGCCCCCACCGCCACCGCCCCTGATCGCCTGCGACGGGCCCGGCGAGGAGCACATGTTCCGGCCGCACGCGTCATGGGTCACCACGTGCGGGCCCTGTCACCGCGAGCAGCAACGCGCCCACTGGGCCGACGCTTTGGCCCGTGCCGAAGCCGACCCCGAACCTCCGCGGCCGCCCTGGCGGGAGCTCGTCGCCGCCGAGGCCCGGGCGGGTGGGGGCGTCGAGGGGCCTCCCGGTTACGGGACCCGGGCCACGGCCACGTAGATACCGCTGAACTCCTGGGTGGGCGCGGGCGTGCCGTTGAACCACTCCGGGGCCTTCACCAGGCCGGGGGCGACGATCTCCAGGCCCTCGAAGAACCGCGAGAACTCCTCGCGGCTCCGCAGGGCCAGCTGGATGCCGCCCTTCTTGTACTCGTCCTCGCTCCGCTTCCCGAGCTGCTCGTTCGCGTCGGACGCGCCGTGGGACAGCACGACGTAACTGCCGGGTGCCAGGGCGCTCGTGAACGTACGGACGATGCCGAGCGGGTCCTCGACGTCGGGGAGGAGGTGGAGCAGGCCGAGGAGTGACAGGGCTATCGGGCGGTCGAAGTCCAGGGTCTCGCGGGCCGCGTCGAGGATGATCGCGGGCTCGCGGACGTCGGCGTGGACGTAGTCCGTCACGCCCTCCGGGCGGCTGACCAGCAGCGCTTCCGCGTGGCGCAGAACGATGGGGTCGTTGTCGCAGTAGACGACCCGGGCGGAGGGGCGGATCTCCTGGGCCGTCTGGTGCAGGTTCGGCTCGGTGGGGATGCCCGTCCCGATGTCCAGGAACTGCGTCACGCCCTCGCCCGCCAGCCAGGCCGTCGCGCGGTTCATGAAGGAGCGCTGCTGCCGGGCGCCGACCTTCGCCTCGACGGGCAGGAGCTCGGCCACCTGCTGGTCCACGGGATAGTTGTCCTTGCCGCCGAGCAGCGCGTCGTAGACCCGGGCCGAGTGCGGCTTGCTGGTGTCGATCGGGGGGTGGGGCGTCGCTGCTGTCATGCCGGACTCCTGATACACGTGGTGTGGACCAATCGGTCGACGCAGTGTGCCACAGCAATACCGGTGCGTCGGCGGGGTGTTCGGGTCTCGGTGCGCCCCTCGCGCCCGCCCTGCGGTTACGTCCGGCCGCACGCGGGTCCGTCCCCGCGGGCTTCCGCGTTGACCTCGTACGCCGTGCGCGCCGAAGATCGCTGGTGTGAACCCGCCTGCTGACGTGCCCCAGCCTCCGAACTCGTCTCCCTCGCCTCCTCCGTCTCCCTCGTCTCCCTCGTCTCCCTGGTCTCCTCCATCTCCTCCGTCTCCCTGGTCACCGCCGACGTCCTCCGCCGAACCGCCCCGCCCGCCCGACGCCACCTGGCAGGGCTGGGACCGGCCCCCGGAGTGGAGCCGTCCGCCGACCGGGCCGGTGCGTGCGCCCTCGGGCTCCCGCTACGACGAGCAGGGGCGCAACGGGCAGGGCGGACGGTTCGGCTGGCTGGGCGAACTGCTGGTCGCCCTCGTTCTGGTCGTGCTGGGCATGGTGGCGGTCGGTGTGGTCGGCGCGATCATCGCGGACGTGCTGGACGCGGGGCCCGCCTCGGCGGACAGCGAAGTCTTCTTCGAGGACCCGGTCGCCGAACTGGCCATCTCGCTCGTCGGCATCGCGGTCGGCATACCCATCGTCCTGTGGGTCGCCCGCCTCCTCGGTCGGCGGCCCGCCGGGACCGTGTCCTCCGTCGTCGGGCGGCTGCGCTGGGGCTGGCTCGGACGCTGCGCCGCCGTGGGCTTCCCGCTCATGGCCGTCCAGATCGGGCTGCTGATCGCCTGGACCTGGGACGCGGAACCGCTCACGGAGTCCGGTACGGGCTTCCCGGGCTGGCCCTACTTTCTGCTGAGCCTGGCCGTGGTGCTGGCGCTCGTCCCGTTCCAGGCCGCCGCCGAGGAGTACGTCTTCCGGGGCTGGCTGGTCCAGGTGATCGGCCGGGTCGTGCGCTCACCCTGGCCCGCGATCGTGCTGGCGTCCCTCCTGTTCGCCCTGGCCCACGGGTTCGGCGAACTCTCCGGCTTCCTCCTGCTGCTCTACTCGGCGCTGTGGTGGGGCTGGCTGGTGATCCGTACTGGCGGTCTCGAAGCGGTGATCGTCCTGCACGTCGCCAACAACGTACTGGCCTTCGGCCTGGCGGCGGGCTTCGGGGAACTCGACGACACCAGCACCGCCGCCGACGCCCCCTGGCAGGCCCTGGTCCTCGAACTCGTCTTCGCCCCGCTGTACTGCCTGACCGTGGCGAAGATCGCCGAGCGACGTGGCATCGAGCGGGTCAGCCCCTGACACCCGTCCTTCTCGCGCCCTGCCTCCTCAGGTCGCGCTCCTCAGGTCGCGCTCCTCAGGTCGCGCCCCTCAGGTCGCGTTCAGCGCCACCGTCGGGTGCAGGCGCGAGGCGCGGATCGCCGGGTAGAGACCCGCGACCACGCCGATCACCAGGGTCGCGGCCAGGCCGCCCGCCAGAGACCAGGGCGGGACCACCGCCGTCCACCCCTGCGCCCGCGCGAACCCGTACGTGGCCGCCGAGCCCAGCAACGCGCCCGCGACGCCGCCCAGCGAGGACAGGAGCAGCGACTCGGTCAGGAACTGGAGCCGGATCGCGTTGCGCGTCGCCCCCAGTGCGCGGCGCAGGCCGATCTCCTGGCGGCGCTCCAGCACGGAGATGACCATCGTGTTGGCGACGCCCACCCCGCCGACCAGGAGGGCCACCGCGCCGAGCCCGAGCATCAGGGCCGTCAGCCCCTTGTCGGCGGCGGCGCGGGCGGCCAGCGCGTCCGAGGGGCGCGAGACCCGGACACCGGCCTCGTTGCCGGGGCTGACCGTGCGGGCCAGCACCGCCCGTACGTCCTCGACCGAGGCGTCCGTGGAGCGCTCGAAGATCGTGGTGGGGTGGCCGTCGAAGCCGAAGTAGCGTGCTGCGGCGGGGAATCCGATCAGGGCCACCCGGTCCAGGGTCGGGACCAGCTCGACGGGTTCGAGGATCCCGACGACGGCCACCTGGATGTCGTTCAGCATGATCGTCTCGCCGGGGCGGGTGACACCGAGGCGGTCCGCCGCCACCGCGCCCAGGACGGCGGTGGGCAGGCGCTCGCCGGCCCGGGTCAGCCAGGTGCCCCGGGCCACCTCGCCGCCGAGCGTGGAGAGCAGGTCGGTCCGGGCCGCCTGGGCGGTGACCCCGGCCGTGCGCTCCTCGGGCACGAGGACGCTCCGCCGGATGCGGGCATCGACCTCGGCGGTGGCCGTGGCGTGTCGCACCGGGCCGATCCGCTCGACCATCGCCACCGCGTTCTTCGGCAGTTCGACCGTGCCCCCGAGAGGATCCTCGGCCGCCTCGGCGGTCAGGAGGTTGGTGCCGAGCCGGTCGAGCCGGGACATCAGGTCCGCCCGGCTCGACTCGGACAGGCCGACGACCGCGACCATCGTCGCGATGCCGATGGCGATCCCGAGCGCCGAGAGCACCACCCGGGCCCGGCGCGCCCGCAGCCCGACCGCGCCGACGCCCAGGACGTCCCGGAGGGAGAGGCGGGCGGGCCTGAGGTCATGGGTACGGGTCATGCGCCGGCCTCCGTACGGGGGGTGGGTGCGGTGGGGCGTGCGCCCGGCGTACGGGGGGTGGAGTGGTCGGCCGGTCCGCGTGAGGTCGAGTGGCCTGCCGGCCCACGTGCGGGGGAGCGTTCGTCCGCCACGATCTCGCCGTCCCTGAAACGGACCCGGCGCGGCAGCGAGGCCGCGATCCCGTGATCGTGGGTGATCACGCAGACCGTGGTGCCGGACGCGTTCAGCTCGTGCAGCAGCTCCATGACGATCTCGCCGGACGCGCTGTCCAGGGCCCCGGTGGGCTCGTCCGCCAGCAGAAGCCTGGGCTCTCCCACCAGGGCGCGGGCGATGGCCACGCGCTGCTTCTCGCCGCCGGACAGCTCGTTCGGGGTGTGCGAGGTCCGGTGGTCCAGGCGTACGCGGGCCAGCGCCTCGCGGGCCCGGTCGCGCCGCTCCCGGGAGGGGAGGCCGGTGTACAGCAGCCCGTCGGCGACGTTGTCCACCGCGTCGCGCCCGGCCGCCAGGTGGAAGTGCTGGAACACGAAGCCGATATGGCGGGCGCGCAGGGCGGAGAGGCGGGCGTCGGAGAGCGCGGACACGTCGTATCCGGCGACCCGGACCGTGCCCGAGGTGGGCCGGTCCAGGGTGCCCATGACGTTGAGCATCGTGGACTTGCCGGAGCCGGACGGGCCGACCACCGCGAGGAGTTCTCCCTCGTGGACCGTGAGGTTCACGGCGCGCAGGGCGTGGACGCCGCCGGGGTAGGACTTCGAGGCGTTCCGGAGTTCGACGACGGGGACGACGGGGACGACGGGGACGCCGGGGGCGATGGGGACGGCGGGGGCCACGGGGGCGGGACGGGCAGGGGAGGTCGGGCGGTTCTCGGGGGCGACGGGGACGGCAGGAGCAGGGGGGACCGGGTGGGTCTCGGAGGCCAAGGGGGCCGAAGGGGCCGAGGGAGCCGGGCAGGTCTCGGAGGCCGACGGGACCGAAGGGGCCGAGGGGGCCGGGCGGGCCAAGCGGACCGGGCGGGTCTCGGAGGCCGAGGAGCCCAAGGGGGCCGGGCGGTTGTCGGGGGCTCGGGAGGGCGGCTGGGTCATGGTTTCGCCACCCCCACCTTCATGCCCTCGCGCAGCTCCGCGCCGCTGACCTCGATCTGCCCGTCGGCCGTCATGCCCGTCTCCACCCGGACCATCGACGAGGTCGCGCCCCGGACGACCTGGAGTCCGTACCCTCCGTTCTCGCCGCGCAGCGCCACCACCGCCTCGACCGGCACCGCGAGGACCCCCTCGCGGGCCTCGCTGACGAACGTCACGCTCGCCGCCGCCTCGGCGTCCTCGCCGGCGGCCGCGCCGGGGCCACCGTCGAGGACGACCTCGACGGTGATGCCCTCCGGAGGCTCGTCCTCCGTACCGCCCTCCTCCGGGCGCACCGTCCCGGCGACCTTCCCGGGCACGGTCTTCCCGCTGGGCAGGGCCACCTCCACCTTCGTACCGCGTGCGGTGAGCGCGCCGTCGGCCTGGTCCAGGAGGGCCCGGACGACCGGCTCGGTGGAGGCGATCGTCAGGACGGGCCCGCCCGGGGCGACCTGGTCGGCCAGGGCCGCGTCGGCGGAGACCACCTTGACCCGGTCGGGCTGGAAGACGACGTCGCCCGGGCCGACCCTCCCGGTGGGCTCGCGGTTGAGGTGCTTCTGCCACCGTTTGACGGCGGCCTCGGTGTCCTCGCCGTACTCCGTGTCGACGTACAGCCCGGCCCCGTAGCCCAAGTCCCGCAAGTTTCGCTCCAGTTGGAGGACATCGCTGCCCCGGTCGCCCGCCTTCATCTCGCGGAACGCCGGGACCGGCCCGTAGAGGAGCGTGACCGGTTTGTCGTTCAGCTCATACAGGGCCTGCCCCCGCGTCACGGTCTTCCCCTCGACGGCCGCCACCGTGACCGTGCCCTCCACGGCGGCCTTGACGGCGCGGCGCTGGGCGAAGTCGATCCTGCCGTCGACGGTCCGGGAGAGGACGAGGTCGGTGCGGACGACGGCGGCCGTGGCGGGCGGGAGGCCGTCGCCGCCCCTGCCTGGGGTGCCCGCCCCGTCGCCGGAACCGAGGAACAGGACGCCCCCGGCGACGGCGGCGGTCACCGCGCCCAGCGCGAGGAGAGCGGTGGTGGAACGCTTCACTGCATGCCGTCCAGACCGTCGAGCAGCTTCGACTCGCACGCCGCCCGGGCCTCCTTGTACGCGGGCGACTCGGGGTCGTAGACCGGGGAGGCCGGGTTCGGGTCGCCGCCGGGCACCGTGTTGCCGCCGGACATCACCGGGTTGGTGAACCGGCTGATGCCGTTGTCCCGCATGCACTGGGCGTGCGCGAGCATCGACTCGTAGGACTTCTGCTGGTCGCGCTTGGGCTCGACCGCCATGGACGCCTGGAGCTCGTCCAGGCAGACGTGGTTCTTCCCGGCCTTGATGCCCTCGTTGCGGCCGGGCTGGGAGCCGATCTCGTTGATCTTCTCCCAGTCCAGGTAGCCGCTGAGCTTGGGGTCGGGGAAGTCCTTGTAGCCGCCCTTGGCGCGCATGCACTGGACGAACGCGACCTGGGCGTCGTAGTACGCGCTCTTGCCGGCCTGCTTCGCGCCCGGAGTGCCCGGAGTGCCCGGAGTGCTCGGAGTGCCCGGGCTGCTCGCGGCCTTGGACGGCTCGCTCTTCGGGGACGGTACGTCGGCGACGGCGTCGTGGCTCCGGGTCCCGGAGGTCCCGTCGTCGCCGCAGGCGACCGTGAGGGCGAGGACGGGCAGGGCCACGAAGGCGGCCAGGCGGAGCCCGGCGGTGGAGGTGGGGAAGCTCATGGGCCTCACGCTGGCCGCCGAGGATGACGGCCCGTCCATGGCCAGATGATGGAAACGTAACAATGCCTCCGACCTGCTCATCCGTCCTCGGGGGGAGGAGGCGGAGGCGGCCGGGGCGTGCGCATAATCGGCCCCATGCCGCATGTGCTGCTCATCGAGGACGACGCGTCCGTACGGGACGGGATGGAGCTCGTGCTGCGCCGGCACGGGTACGGCGTGGAGACCGCCGCCACCGGCGAACAGGCCCTCGCGCTGCTGGCGGGGGAGCGGGGCGCGCGGGTCGAACTGGCCGTGCTGGACCTGATGCTGCCCGGCATGGACGGCTTCGAGGTGTGCCGCCGCATCCGGGCCCGTACGGCGACGCTGCCCGTCATCATGCTGACCGCGCGCGGCGACGACCGGGACATCGTGACCGGGCTGGAGGCGGGGGCCGACGACTACGTGGTCAAGCCGGTCACCGCGCCCGTCCTGGAGGCCCGCATCCGGGCCGCCCTGCGCCGCGCGGAACCGTACCCCCGGCAGGGGCCCGCCGGGCGGGCCCCCGAAGCCGACCGCACCGATCACGCCGGTCTGGTGATCGACCGGGCCGGGCTGACCGTCACCAAGCACGGGGCGGCCGTTCCCCTCCCGCCCACCGAGCTGCGGGTCCTGCTGGAGCTGTCGGCCTCGCCCGGCCGGGTCCTCACCCGGGAGCAGCTCCTCGCCTCGGTGTGGGACCACACCTTCCTGGGCGACTCCCGGCTGGTGGACGCGGCGGTGGGCCGGCTGCGGGCCAAGATCGAGGACGTGCCGGCCAGACCCCGGTACGTACAGACCGTGCGGGGCTTCGGCTACCGCTTCGGGCCGCTGTGAGACGGCCCGTCGGCAGGGGCTCCGTCCGGCCCGACCCCCCGGGCTGCGCCCGGCCCGTCCCCCCGACGCCCTCCCACCCGGGCCTCCGGGGGTCCTCCCACCCGGGCCCACGGGGGTCCTCCCATCCGGGGCCCCAGGCGGGAGGACCCCCGGAGGCCCGGCGCTCGTACCGGCGCGCCGTCGGGCACGGCTCGCGGCGGTTCGTCGGCGGGCTGCGGGTCAGGCTCGTCGTCACCTTCGTCCTCGTCGCCCTCGTCAGCGCGGTGACCGCGACCGCCCTCGCCTACCGGGACGCCCGCACCGCCGTCCTCCAGCGCACCCAGAACACCGCCGTGAACGACGTCCGGGAGCGGGTCGCCTCCGTCGCCGCGGGCTTCGACCTGCCGCCCGACCAGAGGGCGTTGGCCCGGTTCGCGGCGGAGGTCTCCGAGGGCCTGGGCGCGCGCATCGTGGTCGCCCGCCACCAGGACCTGTCCGCCGTCTCCGACGCGTCCGCCGACACGGAGGGCCGGATCACCACCGAGCTGCGGGCCGCCGTCCGCTCGGGGGACGGGGCCCGGTTCCAGCGGGTCCAGTGGCGGGGCGATCCCTATCTGGTCGTCGGCACGCCCGTGACGTACGCCGACGGGGACCGGCGCACGTCGGGCCTGGAGGTCTTCGTGATCACCGACCTGCGGGCCGAGCGCGACGACACCGCCGCCCTGCTGGACTCCGTACGGACGGGGACCGTGCCCGTGGTGGTGCTGGCCGCGCTGCTGGCACTGCTGGCCGCCGGGACGGTCCTGCGGCCGGTACGGAAGCTGGGACGGGCCACCCGCGAACTCGCCGCCGGGGACCTCGGCAGCCGGGTCGCGGTCCGTGGCCACGACGAACTGGCCGGCCTGGCGCGGACGTTCAACGAGACCGCCGACGCTCTCCAGGCGTCCGACGCGGAGTTGCGGGTGCAGGAGGCGAAGGCGCGGCGGTTCGTGGCGGACGTGTCGCACGAACTGCGCACGCCCCTGGCGGCGATGACGATGGTGGCGACGGTCCTGGAGGAGGACGCCGACCAGCTGCCGCCGGACGCCGCCCACGCCGCCCGTACCGTCGGCGCGGAGACCGCCCGGCTGTCCCGGCTCGTCGAGGACCTGATGGAGATCTCCCGCTTCGACGCCGGGGCGGCCCGCCTCAACGCGGCCCCGACGGACCTCGCCGACACCGTACGGGCGTCGCTGGCGCTGCGCGGGTGGACGGACCGGGTGGCCGTCGAACTCCGCGAGGACGTAAGGGCCGTGGTCGACCGGCGGCGGATCGACGTGATCGTGGCGAACCTGGTGGGCAACGCGCTGCGGCACGGGGCGCCGCCGGTCACGGTCACCCTGGCCGCTCCCGGCGGCGACCGGGTGACGCTGGAGGTCGCCGACCACGGCCCGGGGCTGCCGCCGGAGGCCCGGGAGCGGGTCTTCGACCGGTTCTACAAGGCGGACGCGGCGCGCACGCGCCGCACGATCGATGACGGCGGCCGGGGTGGCGGCCCCGGGCAGCCCGAATCCCTCGGAGAAGGCGAAGCCATCGGGCAGGGCGAAGTCATCGGGCAGGGCGAAGTCATCGGGCAGGGCGAACTCTTCGGGCAGGGCAGCGGCCTCGGCATGGCCATCGCGCTGGAGAACGCGCGGCTGCACGGCGGGACCATCGAGGTCGGCCAAGGGCCGGAGGGCGGCGCGGTGTTCACGCTGCGGCTGCCCTTGCGGCGCGAGGAGGAGGACGAGTGAGGCGCTTGCGGGGAGCCGTGCCCTCGGCGCGGGGGGTCGTCCTCACCGTGCTGGGGGCCGTACTCGTCGGGTGCGGGGTCCAGCCGACCGGGGTGATAGAGGCGGGCGAGCCCGCGACCGGGCTGACGCGCGGGATGCGGCTGTACTACGCCTCCGACACCGGGCTGCGGGCCGTGCCCGTGCTGGACCGGGACATCAGCAGCCTCGACGCGGTGATGAAGCTGCTCGCCCAGGGGCCGACGGCCGCCGAGCGGCGCGAGGGGCTGACCACCCTGCTCCACGCCCCCAGCGGCTACAGCGTGACCGGGGACGGGCCCCGCGTCACCGTGGATCTGGAGGGCTCGTACTGGGCGGAAGCGCGGGAACAGGTGACGGGGCAGCTGGTCTGCACGATCGCCAGCTTCCAGTCCGTGCGCGAGGCCGGGGTCCGGGCGAACGACGTGGAGGTGACGATCCGCCCGGGCGAGGGGCCGGTGCTGGGGCCGCTGCGGTGCGCGGGGTATCTGGGCGGCTGAGGGGCGCGGCGGGCGGGCCCGGCCGTGAGGGCGGGTCGGGGTGCCGGGCAGTGAGGGCGGGGCGGGGTGCCCCGCCGTGAGGGCTGGGCCCGCTGCCAGGCCGTGGGGCGGGGCGCGGCGGGGTGCCAGGCCGTGGGGTCTGTGCCTGCTGCCCGGCCGTGGGAGTGGGGCCCGCTGCCCGGCCATGGGCGGGCAGCGGGCGGAGTGCCAGGCTGTGTGTGCGGGGCCCGCTGGCCGGCCGGGAGGAGCGGCAGGTCCGTCAGAACCGTACGGTCACCTGCGTCTGGACGTGGGCCCGCAGCACGCCCGCCATGTCCGTCGCGCAGTCGCTGATCAGCCACTGGATCTGGAGGCCGTCCATCAGCGCGATGAGCTGCTGCGCGGCGGCCGACGGGTCGACGTCCTCCCGGAGTTCGCCCGCCTCCCGGGCCTGGCGGTAGGCCAGCTCGGTGTTGGCGAGCGAGGTGCGGTAGCGGGCCTCGAAGTACGCGTGCGCCGGGTGGTCGGGGGAGGTGGCCTCCGCCGCGACCACCGAGAACAGCTCGACGATCCCGCGCCGCTTCGCGTTCAGCTCCGCGAGGTCGGTCAGCCGCCGCAGATGGTCGACGCCCCGGGTCACGCCCAGGGCCAGCCACGCGTCGTCCACGTCGTCGCGGTGCTGGAGCACGGCGAGGAGCAGGGCCTCCTTCGTCGGGAAGTGGTGGAGGAGGCCCGGGTGGGATATGCCGCAGCGGGTGGCGATCACCCGGAGCGACGCGCCCCGGTAGCCGGCCTCGCCGAACAGGGCCATCGCCTGGTCGAGGATCTCGGTCCGCTTGGCCCGGCCCTTGGCGTAGCCGCGCGGAGTCCCGGAGGTCACGCGCGATCACCCGCCGAACCCGCCAGGCCGGCCGGCCCTGGGGAACCCGCCGAACCCGCCAGGCCCGCCGTACCGCCCGAACCCGCCGAACCCGTGGAACACGCCGAACCCGCCGAACCCGCCGAACCTATGGAGCTCGCCGAACCCGCCAGGCCGGCCGGCCCCGGGGAACCCGCTGAACCTATGGAACCCGCTGAACCCGTACTCGCCGTCGTCATCGGAATCGGACACCTCTCTCGCACCGCCGCTCCCTCCGCTCCGGCCCAGATTCTCACAGGAGCGAATCCCGGTTCCCCCAATACTTACCAAGCGGTCGGGATTGAGCGTACGGTACGGCGGAGTGCTTTCGTGAAAGGAACTCCTGTGGGCCTCAAGCCGCCGTACCTCGACCCCGCGCTGCCCGTCGCGGAGCGGGTCGCCGACCTCCTGGGGCGCATGACGCTGCCCGAGAAGGTCGGCCAGATGCTCCAGCTCAACGCCAAGGAGGGGGTGCGGCACCTCGTCGAGGACCTGCACGCGGGCTCGATCCTGCACGCCTCGCCGGAGCGGGTGAGCGAGGCCGCCGTGCTCACCGGGAGGACCCGGCTGCGCATCCCGCTGCTCGTCGCCGAGGACTGCATCCACGGGCACTCCTTCTGGGAGGGGGCCACGATCTACCCGACGCAGCTCGGGATGGCCGCCACCTGGGACCCGGAGCTGGTGGAGCGGATCGCCCGGGCCACGGCGGTCGAGGTCGCGGCGACCGGGGTGCACTGGACGTTCTCGCCGGTGCTCTGCATCACCCGGGACCTGCGGTGGGGCCGGGTGAGCGAGACGTTCGGCGAGGACCCGTTCCTCATCGGCGAGCTGGCCTCCGCGATGGTGCGCGGCTACCAGGGCGACGGCCTCGGCGACCCGACCGCGATCCTGGCCTGCGCCAAGCACTTCGCCGGGTACTCGGAGACCCAGGGCGGCCGGGACGCCAGCGAGGCCGACATCTCGCGGCGCAAGCTGCGCTCCTGGTTCCTGCCGCCGTTCGAGCGGGTCGCCAAGGAGGGCTGCCGTACGTTCATGCTCGGCTACCAGTCGATGGACGGCGTGCCGATCACCGTGAACAACTGGCTGCTCAACGAGGTGCTGCGCGGTGAGTGGGGCTACACCGGGACCCTGGTCACCGACTGGGACAACGTCGGCCGCATGGTGTGGGAGCAGAAGGTCTACGCCGACTACGCGCAGGCGTCTGCGGCGGCGGTCCGCGCGGGCAATGACATGGTGATGACCACGTCCGACTTCTTCGCGGGAGCCCAGGAGGCCGTGGCGCAGGGTGCGTTGACGGAGGCCGAGATCGATGCCGCCGTACGCCGGATCCTGACGCTCAAGTTCGAGCTGGGCCTCTTCGAGGACCCGCGCCACCCCGACGCGACCCGGCAGGCGGAGGTCATCGGCAGCGGGGCGCACGCCGTGCTGAACCTGGAGGCGGCCCGCCGCTCGCTGGTGCTGCTGACCAATGACGGCACGCTGCCGTTCGCGGGCGGCCTGACGGCGGACGAGTCGGGCCGGGGCAGGCCCCTCGCCGCCGACAGCTCCAGCCCCCGTCCCCGTCCCCGTACGGTGGCGGTCATCGGCCCCAACGCTGATGACGCGCAGACCCAGTTGGGCGACTGGGCGGGCTCGTCGGGCCAGGCCGACTGGCTGCCGGACGGCCAGCCGCGCGCCATGATCCGTACCGTCCTCGACGGCTTCCGCGGCCACGTGCCCGCCGACTGGACCGTCGCGTACGCGCCCGGGGCCCGGATCCTCGACGTGGGACCGGACCCGGAGGGCGCGTTCTTCCCGGACGGCCAGCCCCGCCCGGAGGTGGTCGTCCCGGCGGCCCCCGACGCTCGGCTGATCGCGGAGGCGGTCGCCGCCGCCGAGGCCGCCGACCATGTGGTGGCCGTCGTGGGCGACCGGATCGAGCTGATCGGCGAGGGCAAGTCCACGGCCACGCTCGAACTCGTCGGCGACCAGGTGGCGTTGCTCGACGCCCTGGCGGCGACGGGCAAGCCGCTGGTGGTCGTGGTGATCAGCTCGAAGCCCCTGGTGCTGCCGCCCTCCGCGCTCGGCGCGGCGGCGATCGTGTACGCGGCCAACCCGGGGATGCTCGGCGGCCGGGCGGTCGCGGAGCTGCTGCTCGGCCTGATCGAGCCGACCGGCCGGCTGCCGCTGTCCTTCGCCCGGCACGCGGGCCAGCAGCCGACGTACTACAACCAGGTGCGCGGCCAGCACGGCTCGCGCTACGCGGACCTCACCCAGCGCCCGGCGTTCGCGTTCGGCGAGGGGCTGAGCTACACGACGGTCGACTACGCGGACCTGGAGGTGCTGACGTCGGTGGTCGACGTGTCGGAGACCGTACGGGCCCGGGTCACGGTGACGAACACGGGGGCGCGGCCCGCGCTGGAGACGGTGCAGGTGTACGTGAGCGACACGGTGACGTCGGTGACCTGGGCGGAGAAGGAGCTGAAGGCCTACCGGCAGGTGGCGCTGGCCCCCGGGGAGTCGCAGGAGATCCTTTTCGAACTCCCGGCGGCCGACTGCACTCTCGTGGACGCGGAGGGCCGGCGCGTCGTGGAGCCGGGCCGCTTCGAGCTGCTGGTGGGCCCGTCGTCCCGGGACGAGGCGCTGCTGCGGGGGGAGTTCACGGTCAAGGACTGAGCCGGGGGGCCGGGGGGCCGGGGGTCGGGGGGCCGGGCGCACGGTGCCGGTGGTGGCCGGGGCGCACGGCACCGGTGGCAGGGGGCGCGTCCGGTCAGGAGCCGTCGGACGTCCTCGTCAGCTCGTACCGGTCCACGCGATCCGGCTCGACGGATCGCACGACGGTCCGGTGGAGGGTGGGCCGGTCCTCGGTGCCGCCGACGTCCCAGAGCGTCGGGCCGCACGTGGGCACGTCCACGCCGACTCCCCGGGCGTGACGGCTCGTTCCCGTGCCGTATCCCCAGGTGCCGCCCCCCGCACAGGCCTCGCCGCGTTCACCGGAGGTGCCGTCGAGGCCGGAGACCGTGGCCCGGCCGTCGGCCGTGAGGGTCAGCAGCCCGCCCCTTCCGTCGGACCAGGTCCCCACCAGTTCGGCGCGGGCGACGGACGGCGGGCGATACATCGTCAGGACGCCCGTACCGAACGCGACGCCGCCGAGCACACCGGTGAGGACCACGGTCGTCAGACCCCACAGGAACACCGGGCCGAAGACCCGCTTCCGGCGCGAGCGGCAGACCAGCGCCGGAACGGTGAGCGCGACCGTGGTCAGCAGCCACCCCCGGGCGACGCCGGCGGGCTCCATGGAGCCGGTCACGACGGTGGTCGCGCCCACGAGGAGGAGGGAGACGACGGCCGCCACCGCCGGAACCCACCACCAGGCCCCCCGCCCGCCGAACCGGCGTCCCAGCGCGTCGCTCAGCGATGCGGTGGGGAGGACGAAGGCCATCGACAGCGCGGCGGCGGCCGTGGCCGCGAACAGCGCGAGGAAGGGCAGCAGCACCACGGACAGCGGCGAGCCGCCGGTCGGGGTCATGGCCCACGACTGCCGCGTCAGCCCGTGGAGGACGGACACGACGAGCGCGAGCACCGCCTCCAGCAGCAGGATCACCGTCGAGAGCAGCAGCGACAGCCCGTACGGACGCTTCTTCTCCACCGTTTCACTCCCCCTTGCGCACAGTGACGCACGCGGCACGCCCCCATCGGGGCGGCAGCTACGACCATGGTGGCAGAGCTGTTTGAACGCGTTCAAGGCGGGGGTCTCGGTGCTCTGGCGGTGCTCTGGCCGCGCCCTGCCGGGGCTCTGCCGGGGCTCTCGTAGGGCTCTCGCGGGGTGAGTGCCGGACGAGTGCGAGGTGGATGCGGGGTGGGTGCGGGGTGAGTTCGGGGCGCAGCCGGGGCGCACCCGGGGCGCGTAAAGAAGAAGCGTTTCCGCGTGTGGGTATTCCCCCATATGGGTGTGGCGTGGCCGTCCGGACGGCGGTGGGGCGAGCACAATGGGGCGGCGGTTCGTGCAGAGGCGCGCAGGCCCCTCTCCCGCACCTTGCGCTCAAGGAGGACCGGTGGCGGAGAGCTGGACGGTTCAACGGACCGGGCCCGGGGATGCCGCGCGCACACAGGCGCGCGAACAACTTCTGGAAGCAGCCAGGGAGTTGTACGGCATCAACGGATACCGGGCCACCGCCGAGCACGATGTGTGCGCGGCGGCCGGTGTGCCGGTCGAGGTGCTGCGTCAGGAGTACGGCTCCCGGGAGGGACTGCTCATCGCCCTCCACAACCGGGTCACGACGACCGGGCTGCGGGCGGCGGAGAACGCACTCCAGGCCGATGGCATCGAGAACCACTCGATCGTGGAGCGGGTCCAACTGCTCTTCGACGCGTACGTGGAGGCCGTCACCAGAGACCCGCGCGAGGCCCGGGTGACGTTCGTCGAGGTGCTGGGTGTGAGCGCCGTGGTGGACGAGCACTGCAAGCTCTGGCGGGCCCTGTGGACGGAGTTCCTGACCGGGGAGGCCGAACGGGCGGTGGAGCGCGGCGAGGCGGAGGACCGGGACCACCGGGTCGACGTGATGGTGATGGTCGGCACGGTCCACGAGCTGATGGCCCACCACACCCGCCGCAGCCGCCGGGC
Organism: Streptomyces sp. CNB091; assembly: GCF_000377965.1. Classification (NCBI taxonomy): domain Bacteria; kingdom Bacillati; phylum Actinomycetota; class Actinomycetes; order Kitasatosporales; family Streptomycetaceae; genus Streptomyces; species Streptomyces sp. CNB091. Next base: position 45,167 of record NZ_KB898999.1, on the reverse strand, counting down.
CCGCCCCGGGGAGGTCTCGGGGGAGCTGACCCAGCTGGCGCTGTCGATGCTGGGATCGCGGTCGGTGGGTGAGCCGACGGGGTGAGTCGGGGTGGTGCGCCGGGGTGGTCGGGGCTCGGGGACCCCGGTGGTACGCAGCGAGGCGAGCGAGCCCGGGGGGCCGAGGCCCTCTTGGCCGGCGGGAACGTCAGCGGCGCGTCGGGCGGGCGCTGGTCAGGCCGGGGCGCTGGTCAGGCCGGCAAGGGCAGCGCCGGAACCGGCCGGCCCGCGTACGGTCCGCCCAGCTCCCACGCCTGGTGCATCGCGTCGGCGAAGGCGGCGGCGAGTCTGTGCTCGCCCGTCGGGCCGGGGTGGGTGCCGTCGTAGGTGTCCGTGCGGATGTCGTACGCCGTGGGGTGTGAGGCCAGCAGGAGCGGTGAGGACGGTTCGTCGAGGTCGGCCACGGCCTTGGCGAGGAGGTCGTTGAAGCGGGCGCAGGAGGCGGCGAAGGGGGCGTCCGTCACGGCCCGGATGTTCGGTATCACCGGGAGCAGCACCATGCGCAGGCGCGGGTTGGCCGTGCGGGCCGCCGTGATGAACGCGCGGGCGTTGGCCGCCGTCTGCTCGGCGTCCGTGTAGAACCCGAGGTCTATCAGGCCGAGCGATACCAGCAGGACGTCCGCCTCCGCCTCCCGCACCGCGTCCGCGATCACCGGGGCCATGTGCAGCCAGCCCTCGCCCCAGCCGGCCAAGTGCCGGCGGGCGGCGGGCGGGAAGGACGGGTCGGCGTACGCGTGGGAGACCGGGGCGTCCGCCTCGATGTCGTACAGCGTCGTGCGCGGGCCGACGATCTCGTACCGGAGGCCGGGGATCTCCTCGAAGTGCTGCCACAGGCGGTAGCGCCAGGTGAAGTCGCCGGTGGCGCCGATGGTCATGGAATCGCCGACCGGGAGAAAACGCATGGCGTCATCATGGCCGATCACGGCTCCGGCCTGCGACGTGACGATGGACACTTGGGCCATGCGCTCGTATCCGACCGGCCCGGCGGGCCGCGCCGCCGCCACCCTCGCCGCCGCTCTCGCCGTCGCCCTTCCGCTGTTCGCCGGGGCCGGTCCGGCCGTGGCCGACGACGGACGGCCCGACCGTGACTTCACGATCGAGGACCCCCGTATCACCGAGTCCAGCGGCCTCGCCGCCAGCCGTGCGCACCCCGGCGTCTACTGGACGCACAACGACAGCGACGACGGCCCCTACGTCTACGCCGTCGACTCCCGCACCGGGAAGACCCTGGCGACCATCACGATGCGGGGCGTGGGGGAGCCGAGGGACGTCGAGGGCATCTCGATCGGGCCGGACGGAGACCTCTACGTCGGTGACATCGGCGACAACCTCGACGGCACCTGGGACCACGTCTGGATCTACCGCTTCCCCGAGCCGAAGACCCTGCGCGACGCCACGGTCACGGCCGTGCAGTACGACGTGACGTACGCCGACGGGGCCCGCAACGCCGAGGCGCTGATGGTCCACCCGAAGACCGGCCGCGTCTACATCGCCTCCAAGAACGAGGACGGCGGCGGCCTTTACGAAGGCCCCGCGAAGCTCACCGCCGACTCCCCGAACGTGTTCCGGCGGGTCGGCGAGGTGCCGTGGGTCACGGACGGGGCCTTCTCGCCGGACGGGACCCGGCTGGTGCTGCGCTCGTACTTCAGCGCCCGCGCGTACGCCTTCGAGAAGGGCCGCCTGGGTGAGGACCGGTCGGTCGCCGCCCCGTTCCAGCGGCAGGCCGAGTCGGTGACGTACACGGCGGACGGCTCGGCCCTGATGTTCGGCTCGGAGGGGGCCGGCGGCGAGGTCGTCCGTGTGGAGACGGAGGGCGGGCCGGACAGCGGTCCGGGATCCGGGTCCGGCTCCGGGTCCGGCGAGGGTTCCGGGTCCCCCTCGAAGGGCGGCGACCCGGGGAGCGCCGGCGACGCGGATGAGGGCGGCAGCGGCAACGCGACCCTCGGGGCAGCCGTCCTCGTCGGGGCCGTGGCCGTCTGGTTCGCGTTGAAGCGGCGGCGTAAGTAGGCGGAGCTTGCGGCGGCCGGGGCGTTCGCGGCTCGCTCGGGCTCAGGCGCGGCTCAGGTGTCGTCGTCCGTCACCGGCCACACCTCATAGTGCAGGGTCCGGTCCCGCTTCAGCCGGTGCGCGAGCGGGACGAGCACGCCCTGCACGACCGGGTACTTGCGCGACAGCATCCGCGCCGCGTGCGTGTTCTCCTTCGTGCCCGGCCGCAGCAGCCGTGCGTGCGCCCTGATCTGCGGTCCGGTGGGGCTGCCCCGGACCGTGCAGGGGGCGATCTCCACCTGCGGGTGGTTGCGCATCCGCTCCACCTTCCAGGCGGAGGAGAACGTGCGGATGAACGCGTGATCGCCCTCGACGGCGATGTTGACCGGTGTGCCGACGGGGGTCCCGTCCTGCCGGTGGGTGCTCAGCAGGACGGCGTACTGCTTGACGAAAGGAGCGAGCTCCCGGCTGGCGTCCATATATCCATTGGGGCACGGGCCGGGGGCGCTGTCATTTCCGGGCCGCCGTCCGCTCCGTGGCCTGGCCCGTGGTCCGGTCCGCCGCCCCGTCCGCCGTCTCCCTCACTGTCCGCTCCGCCGTCTGCTCCGCCGTCCCCTCCGCCGTCCCCGCCACGGTCCGCTCCGCGACCAAAGCCTCGAAGCCGGCGATCAGCCGTCGCAGCCCGAACTCGAAGTGGTCGAACTCGGAGCTGAAGGCGTCCTCCGACAGACCCGCCATCATCGGGTAAGCGCCGCTGAGCATGGCCCGCTCCAGGTAGGGGCGCTGGTGGTCCCAGAACTCCTGGTCGCTCAGCCTCGTCTGCCGCAGCGCCTCCGCCGCGTCGGCCTGGGTGCGGGCGAGACCCTCCACGAAGCTGTTGACCGTGATGATCACGCCGATCAGCTCGGGGTCGCGCAGGCCCATGGACCTCAGCGCGGTGAGGGAGAGTTCCAGGCCGCGCAGGGCGCTGGGGCCGAGCACCGTACGCGCCTGGTTGATCTTCAGCAGCCAGGGGTGGGCGCGCAGGTTGTCCAGGTAGGTACGGGCCATGGCGTCGATGGACGCCCGCCAGTCGGCGGGGGGCGCTTCGACAGGAAGCTCCGTGTCGGCGGGCAGGGGCTCACCCAGCACCCGGTCGAGCATCAGGTCCAGCAGTTCCGCCTTGCCGGGGACGTACCGGTAGAGCGACATGGTGCCCGTGCCGAGCTCGGTGGAGAGCCGGCGCATGGAGACGGCTGCCAGCCCTTCCGCGTCCGCGACGGCGATGGCGGCGGTGACGATCCGGTCCAGCGAGAGCCCCGGTTTGGGCCCGCGGCTGGGGCGGTCCCCGGTGCCCCACAGGAGTTCCAGGCTGCGCGCGAGGTCGCCGCTCCCGGTGGCCGTGTCGTCCGTCGCCGCTGTCGATCCGTCTTTCGCCATGGGGCCAGCGTAGTGCTCCGGAACGGAGTTGGGTACGCCGTACCCGTATCGGAGTACGCCGTACCCAATTTAGGGGTACGGTGTACTCAGTTAGCTTCCAGTCGGTCGAGAACAGGGAGGTTGCGGCATGCTCATGCCAAAAACCGGGTCGGGGCCCGCGTCCGGGTACGCGGTGCTCGCCGAAGGCGTCGTGAAGCGGTACCGGGGGCGGGGCAAGGGCGGGACGGAGAAGCGGGCGCTCGACGGGTTCGACCTCGCCGTGCGCCCCGGCACCGTCCACGGCCTGCTCGGCCCGAACGGGGCGGGCAAGACCACCGCCGTGCGGATCCTCGCCACGCTCCTGCGGTACGACGCGGGCCGGGCGGAGGTCGCCGGGCTCGACGTGGCGCGCGAACCCCGCCGCGTACGGAGCCGGATCGGGCTCACCGGCCAGTACGCGGCCGTCGACGAAGGCCTCACCGGGCGGCAGAACCTGGAGATGTTCGGGCGGCTCTTCCACCTCGGCAACCGCCGGGCCCGGCAGCGCGCCGGGGAACTGCTGGACCGGTTCGACCTGACCGAGGCCGCCGACAAGGGCGCCAAGGAGTACAGCGGCGGCATGCGGCGACGGCTCGACCTGGCCTCCTCGATGATCCTCCAGCCCGACGTGCTCTTCCTGGACGAGCCGACGACCGGGCTCGACCCGCGCGGCCGGGGCGAGGTCTGGGACGCGGTGCGGGCGCTGGTGGCGGGCGGTACGACCGTGCTGCTGACCACGCAGTACCTGGACGAGGCGGACCGGCTCGCCTCGCACATCACCGTCATCGACCGGGGACGGGCCATCGCCGACGACACCCCGGACGCGCTGAAGAACCGGATCGGCGGCGACCGGATCGAGGTGGTGGCCGCCGACGCGGGAGACCTCGACGCGGTGGCGAGGACCGTCGACCGGGTGGCCGGGGGCGGGCTCGTCGTCACCGACGCCACCGCCCGCCGGGTGCACGCCCAGGTCGCCGACCGGGTGGCCGCACTCACCGAGGTGGCCCGGAGCCTCCAGGACGCAGGGATCGCGGTGGAGGACATCGGGCTCCGCCGGCCGAGCCTGGACGACGTGTTCCTGCGCCTGACGGGCCACGGTGCGGCAGGCGACGCCGCGAACCACGACGCCAACGGGAACCGCGACACCACCGGAAACCGCGACGCACGAGAGGTGGCGGCGGCATGACCACACGCGAAAGGAACCCCGCTGAGGCGACGGGCCCGGTCCGCGACCGAGCCTCCGTCTTCTGGGCGGTCTCCGACTGCTGGAACATCACCCGCCGCACCCTCACCCACTACCAGCGGCATCCCTCCGCCGTCGTCTGGCAGCTCGGCTTCCCGATCCTCTCCGTCCTGCTGTACGGATACGTCTTCGGCAGCGCGATGAAGGTGCCCGGGGGCGGGGACTACCGGGAGTTCCTGATGCCCGGCATGTTCGCCATGACCATGGCCATGGGCTTCATGAACACCGCCGTGGCCGTCGTCACCGACGCCTCCAAGGGGGTCGTCGACCGCTTCCGGTCCATGCCGATGGCTCCCTCCGCCTTCGCCTCCGGACGCGGGACGGCCGACCTGGTGGTGGCCGCCGCCGAACTGACCATCCTGGCCGTCACCGCGCTGCTGATCGGCTGGCGTGCGGACGGCGGGGTGATGGCCGGCCTCGGGGCGTTCGGGCTGCTCCTGCTCCTGCGGTTCAGCCTGATCTGGGTGGGCGTCTGGCTCGGCATGCTGGTGCCCACCCCGGAGGCGGCGGGCGGGCTGTACGCGGTGGCCTTCCCCGTCACGATGATCTCCAGCACCTTCGTGGCCCCGTCCCTGATGCCGGACTGGCTGGGCACGATCGCCGCCTGGAACCCGATCTCCTCGACGGCGACGGCCACCCGCGAACTGTTCGGCAACCCCGTGGCGGGCGGCGGCACCTGGGTCGAGGAGCACGCCCTGCTGATGGCTGTGGTGTGGCCGCTCGTGATCACGCTGGTGTTCCTGCCGCTGGCGGTGCGCCGCTTCCAGCGACTGAGCCGGTGAGGGGTTGAGCCGGTGGGGGCCTGAGCCGGTGGGGGGCCTGAGCCGGTGGGGGCCTGAGCCGGTGGGGGGGGGCCTGAGCCGCTGGGGGGTGAGCCGGTGTGGGCCTGAGCCGGTGGGGGGCTGAGCCGGTGGGGGGCCGGACGTGCTGGCCGTGAGCTGCGGAAACGCAGGTGCCGGGGGCCGGTGGTCGGCGTAGGGTCGGCCAACGTGCCGACGACCATCACGCCCCCGCCCTTCTCCACCGCCCGCCTCGACGCGCTCCCCCTCGAACCGGCGTACGCCGACGAGATGGCGACCGTCCTCGCGGACCCGGCACTGTACGTGTTCACCGGCGGCGGCCCGCCGGACCCGGCCGCGCTGCGGTCCCGCTACGAGCGGCAGAGCGCCGGTTCGCCGGACCCGGGGGAGCTGTGGTGGAACTGGGTGCTCCGGATCCGTGCGGACGGAAGCCTCGCCGGATACGTGCAGGCGACCGTACGGGGACCTCGCGCGGAGATCGCCTGGGTCGTCGGGACGCCGTGGCAGGGCCGGGGCTACGCGAGCGAGGCCGCGAAGGGCCTGGCTGCGCACCTGGTCGCGGCCGGGGGCGTCCGGGAGCTCGTCGCCCACGTCCACCCCGACCACGCCGCGTCCGAGGCGGTGGCCACGGCGGCGGGCCTCCGGCCGACCGGGGAGTGGGAGGACGGCGAACGGCGATGGGCGGGCAACCCGCCTTTGCCTGGGGCCCGTTAGGGCCGACTCCGATTCGGCCCGTCGTGATGGCACGGCCCGAATCGGAGCAGGCCCTAACGCGGGTTACGTCCTTACGTCCTGCTGGGCCGGACGACGTCGGCGGGTTCGCGTAACCACACCTGCTGGCCCCGGTCGGTCACGGTCAGCCCGAATTCCTCGGCGTCGGGTCGCCCCACCGCTTCGTACTCCCACCAGGCCTGCTCGATCTCCTCCCACAGGAACCCGGGCCCGTACTGCCACACCTCCTCACCGGTGGCGGTCGTGGCAGCACCTCCGTCCTCCCGGGTCACCCACACCTGAACACCCTTGGCGGTGTTCTGGTGGATGAGCCGTACGCCGGGCAGCCGGGCCCCCGCGTACAGGGCGAACCCGAGATTGAGGAGCCGGGCGGGATCCAGGCCCGCCGCCCGGGCCCGCCCCTTGCCCCGCACCTCGTGAAGATCGGGCACGCGATGGGCTCGCATCGGCATGTACGTGGCCCCGCCGCAGAACGGGCCCGTCGCGGTGCCGTCGCCCTGAACGCGAAGCTGGACCAGCGCACCGGTCCAGAACTCCCGGGCGAGCGGGGCCACGACGACCCCGCCGGGGCGGACCTGCCGGAGCAGGGCGTACGGGACGTACCGCAGGGCGCAGGTGGAGACCAGCCGGTCGACGAGTCCTAGACCGGGCCAGGGCTGTTCGCCGTCGCCGACGCGAAGGTGTGGCCGGTAGCCGGCCTGCGCGAGGGCGTCGGCCGCCTGTCGGGCCACGACCGGGTCGAGCTCCACACTGTGGACCAGAGCGTCGCCGAGCCGTTCGCAGAGCAGCGCGGAAACGTACCCGGTGCCGGTCCCGATCTCCAGCACACGCTGACCGTCCTGGATATCAAGCAGCCCGAGCATCCGGGCGACCATCGAGGGCATCGAGTTCGACGACGTCGCGACACCGGGACCGCCCTCGACCCCGTCGTCGAGCTGAGTGACGACCGGCTCGTCCGAGTTCACCAACGCCAGCCACGCATCCGCCCCCACCACCGCCTCACACCGGTCGGGCGACTGCCGCCACACCAACTCCGGAACGAACCGACTGCGCGGAACAGCCTCAAACACCCGCCGCCATCCGCCGGTGAGCAACCCACGATCGGCCAACTCCTGCACCAGCGCCGGATAGGTGGGCGCCTGGGTTGCGGCGCTCACGGCTGCGGGAAGCACTGAGGGCGACTGCCGTCCGGAGTCGGCTTCGGCTCCGAGGGCGGCGTCCACGGCTTGTCCGACGGCGGCCCACCATGCTTACCGGCATCGGCCCGTACGGGGTTGGTGGTCATCGTCCATCTCCTCTGATCGGTGCAACAGTTCGTTTGGCAGGGTCGTAAACCCCATAGATCCCGTACGGCGGAAAGACATCGACGCGACGCGGACGACCGCTCTCGGCACACGCCCGGCACAGCAGATCCCGGCCGCGAGCGGTGCGCCGGGCGCCGGTCACCGAGGAACGCCAACACGCCTCACAGGTACGCACATCCGTTGCCGAGAAGTTGATGCTCATACCGCTTCCCGGAGAGCGGTGGCCATCGCATGGCACGGGCAGACACAGTCCGGACGCAGGCAGAGGGCGTGCACATCGGCCAGTCCGGACACCAAGGCGCTGCGGCAAGCAATGCCGTACGGACCGTCCGCCCCCGCCGACAACCCACCCAGGTCGGCCGCCGCGCCCTCGGTCACATCAGCGGACGTAATCGGGTCACCACGCCACAACAGCGTCACCTCATGCTCCGGACAGTAGGCACCGGTATCGCCCTCGACCGGCAACTCGTGCGCGCCCCCCTCTGCGTAGCACCTCATCCGCGCGCCTCCCGCCAGGCACAGCCGAGCTTGGCAGCCGTAGGACAGGTGATGCCGGTGCGGCAGGTCGGGCAGTGCTGAGTGTGTCCGAGCCAGGCCCTGTATGCGTCTTCTTCCAGTGCTGGCACCGACTTCACGAATCGCCCCCAGCGCAGAGGCGGCACTCGCAGGCGGCAAACTCGTTTGAAAACTCCGGCTCTTCGAGCGGAATCACCTCGACCTCCGGCCGGAGCACCCGGGCACGACCCTCGCGATCCACCTCGTACACCTTGATCGTCATCGTCACGACAAACGCCTTCCACTACCCTCTGTCGCAGGGCTGTCACTGTGACTACGACGGTAGAGAGCAAGGGCCGCCGCTTGAACTGACTGCGGGTACGGGTGCCCGACGGGCAAAGGGGGCGCCATGGACAGCGGATCACGCACCACCCTGACCAGCGGTCGGGGAATGCCGCAAAGAAGCCGCGGCGGCACAGTGTCCGGGTACGTATTCCGCCGGATTCGCGAACAGCTGGACCACACACAGGAGGCCCTCGCGGAGCAGTTGCGGGTCTCGCCCGACACCGTCGCGGGCTGGGAATCGGGGCGTCGGCCTTTGACCGCTGTCCCGGTCGGGCAGATACTCGTACACCGCCATCAACTCTTACGCCTGGGCAGCGCGCCCGTCCTGCTCCTCGCTCTGGAACGGGCCACGGAGGCCGACGTACTTCTATCGGCCACTCTCAACGAGGACGTACCCACCGAGGACAGCCCGATCGGCGCGTGGGTTATGCAGCGTGAGCTGGTCGAGTTGCTTTCCTGGCCACTCAACGGCGTGGCTCCAACGCCGTTGCGATCCTTACCCGCCTCTCCGCGACCGCGCAGGGGGCCCGCGCCGCGAGGTCCCGAGCTGTCCGCTGCCGAACGCAGGCGCTTCTTCTCCCGCATGCGTCAAGCCGCCGAGCAGGCGCGAGGCAAGGACCGCTTTCTATTGCGCCGTCAAGCCCTCTACCTGGCCGGGTATGACGACGCCTCCGACACCTCCGACTGGCTGGCCCAGCAGCAACGGACCGAACGCCCGGGCGGGTGGCTGACAGCCTGGCTCAATGCCCGTTCGGTCGCAGCCGTCGCCGCCAGACAGGGCGACCGGGACCGCATGAGGCACTTCATCAGCGTGACACTCGCCGAAAACGACGCAGGCGAGGCAGCAAACCTCAATTACTGGGCTTACTGGATCGGTGAGACACCGCACATCCAACTCTCCGACGACTTCATCGCCACCACGAACCCAGGCCCGTGGCCCGGCGACAAACTCATGCGCCACCTGGTTCGTGGCCTAACCCCGGACCATGGCTTCTTCGACTTGAACGTTCACACCCTGTGGGCCCTGCTCGCCGCACGTCCCAACCTTCTGCGACCCGAAACCGCGATCAGGAACGAACTACGCGCATCCCTCCCTGTGATGTTGGATAGTCGAGAGCTGTCGGCACGGACGCGCCGGGAGCTGGAGGGCATCCGGTATGCAATCCGCCTCGCCGAGGCGTGAGAGGAGAGGGTCGTGGCTGACGACCTGTCCGCGGTGGGCCGCTTCCTGTACGAGGCGGGCTCGCTCAAGCAGACGCGGCGCAGCGGGTGGTGGATGGCCGGGGTCCGTGATCCGGAGAGCGTTGCAGAGCACTCGTGGCGTACGGCGTTGATCGCCACGATCATCGCGAAGCTGGAGGGCGCGGACCCCGCGCGCGCCGCCTATCTCGCCGTGTGGCACGACACGCAGGAGACCCGGACCGGGGACGTGAACCACCTCGGGAAGAGGTACGCGCCCGCCGGCGACCCGCAGGAAGTCACTGCCGACCAGACGGCCGGCATGCCCGACGTGCTCGCCTCGGCGGTCCGTGAACTGGTCGCGGAGTACGAGGCGAAGGAGTCACCGGAGGCGGTCTGCGCCCGGGACGCGGACAAGCTGGAGTGCATGCTCCAGGGCATCGAGTACAAGGCCCAGGGTTACGAGAACGCCCAGCGCTGGATCGACAACAGCCGCAGCCGACTCGTCACCGGGACCGCCAACCGCCTGGCCGACGAACTGCTGGCGCAGGGGAGCCTTGATTGGCTGCGCGCAGCCCTGGGGGAGGGCAAGAAGTAGTCCTCCCCCGGAGCTCGTGTCCCGAGCACTGAGCTTCGGGCCTCGGGACGGGCCGGGTCACTCTTCCGGGGGTACGTGAGTGGGGCTTCGGCCCGAAGCTCGGGTGCCGGGACTCGGGCTTCGGGATGCGGGACCCGAGCTTCGAGCGCCTTCTTTAACCGGTAGGAGAAGAAGAGGGTTGGGCAAAACCTCCCCTACCTCCCCTACCCCGCAACGGTCAGCAAGTATGACTAATCGTGACGGCTTGCGGCGCAGCGTCACGACTGCTTACGGTGCGAGAACCAAACGACCCCGACTGGTGTTGTAGCACCAGGCCGGGGTCTCACCGCAAGATCGATACCCAGAAAGCCGATCCCTTGGCTACTCAGCACCCTAGCTCCGCCCTGCCCGCTCCTGCACGCTCCGCCGCGTACCCGATGGCCAAGCCCGGCTACGGCAAACGCTCAGCGCCGGACCAACAGGACCGCGCGCCCCATGACTTCGCACTTCTGCCGACCCGCGAGCGATACGTCGCCGGGTTCGTCGACCACCTCCCCGAGGGTGCCGCGATGAGCGTGAAGCAGCTCGCCAGGCAGCTCCCGCTCTACGGCCAACAGGCCATCTCCACCTCCCTGACCGCCTTGTCCGTCGCCGGGCATCTGCGGCGCGTACGGTGCGCGGCCGTAGGTGCGGGCGACGAGACCCGCTGGGTCTTCCGCACGTTCTGGTCGCGCACAGCTCGGGACAACGAGTGGTGGAACGCGTACCTCGTTACCGAGAAGGCCGCCCTGGCCGCAGCCCCCGCACCGGAAACCTCCGCCTCCGACATGGCACCGCCGCCGCCTTGGGTCCCGGCCGAGGAACCGCCGCCTCCGCCCGCTCCGGAGTGCTCCGGTACCGATCAGGCTCCCGAACCCAGCGCCGTACCGCCCCAGCGCACCCCCGACCAGGCCCCGGACGCCGAGGCCGCGCCGCCCCATGCGACCGCCCCGGGCGCGGTGCCCGCGACGCCCCACGGAGCCCCCGAAGTTGGCCGGTCTCCCGCCTACCTCGCCCTGGCACGCCTCGGCCGCGACGATCACCGCCTGGCCCTCTCCGCCGACGACTGCGCCGCCCTGGAAGCACAGGCGGCGGAGTGGCTCGCCCGAGGCGTGAGCGTCGACTACCTGACCAGCGCCCTGACCGCAGGGCTCCCCGCCCACGTCGACAGCCCCCTCGGCTTCGTCCGCCGCCGCCTCACCGACAAGATCCCACCCCGGCTCCCCCACGAGAACGCCTCGCCCAGCACTCCCGCACCAACGCGCCGCATCCTCATGGAATGCACCGGCTGCGGACGCCCCGGACAGCCAGAAGCCCTCCCCGACGGCCTCTGCCGTCCCTGCCGCACCGCCCACTCCCCGGCAGACGGGACCCCGCCCCACCCTGCCGAGATCGCTGACGTCAAGGCCCACATGGCCAACCTCCGCGACCTGCTCAAACCCGTCTGAACACGAGCGCCACAATCAACTCGCACCCCCGACCGACACAAGCCACGGGCACAGCGCACGACAGATCACCGAACCTCCCGCATGGCAGCCACGCGTCTCCGAGGTCCCGAACACGACGACGAACGCCCCTCCTCTTGCAGAGACGAGATACCGCACACGACCGGCAAAGGGCAGAATCACCCCTGCACCTGCCCAACTCCAAGCCAGCACGGTTTGCCACCCCGAGGAGATATGTCCGTTTCTCAAGAAGTGGGTAAAAACAGCCCCTCGGGCACATAAACCCGCAGGTCACGAACTGTGGTCCCCGCGCACGCGGGGGTGGTCCCTGGG
>NZ_KB898999.1:0-31946 GCF_000377965.1 Streptomyces sp. CNB091 | reverse complement strand
GGTGGTCCCCGCGCACGCGGGGGTGGTCCCGGGTCGCTGGCCCTGGTGGCGCAGCGCACCGAGTGGTCCCCGCGCACGCGGGGGTGGTCCCCGTTTCACGGTCAATCGTGAAGACAAATGATCGTGGTCCCCGCGCACGCGGGGGTGGTCCCCGGCCCCACGAGTACGACCTGGCCGAGAAGGTGTGGTCCCCGCGCACGCGTGGGTGGTCCCGTTACAGGGCCACCTCCGTTTCGACCCGGTACGTGGTCCCCGCGCACGCGGGGGTGGTCCCTGGCGGGCGTCTCGATCTCGGCGCGGGTGCTGTGGTCCCCGCGCGCGGGGGTGGTCCCATCGGCACCCGGTACGCGCCGCTGTACAAGGCGTGCTCCCCGCGCACGCGGGGGTGCGCAATCGGACCCGTTCCCCCACGGCTCCCGGCACGACCCACACTCCGCGAGTCGACCAACGGAGCCCGGCGACCATACTCACCGCCACCTCCAGCCATAGCCACAGCCAGCACCAAGCGCGGCCGGCATCAGCAGATCACTTCCCCACCACCGCACTCGATCAGATAAGTGCACTTGCGTTCATTCTCGGACATCGCAACCGCCGGCGACTTCGACGATGTCCAATACGCCCATGAGCCGCGATCATCCGGAAAGCCTCTCGGCTTTCGCCCGCCTGTCCCCCGCTTCTCGCACCGCCTGGGGCAAGCACGACCGGCAGACCGAGCAGTGGCTCCCCCTCTGGCGGCACATGGCGGACAGCGCCGCCGTGGCAGGCCGGCTCTGGGACGAGTGGGTGCCCGACAACGTCAAGGCGCTCATCGCTGACGCGTTCCCCCAAGGTGCGCGGGACGCCCGGCAAGTGGCCGTCTACCTCGCCTGCGTCCACGACATCGGCAAGGCCACCCCCGCCTTCGCCTGCCAGGTGGAAGGGCTGTCCGACCGGATGCGGGCGGCCGGGCTCGCCATGCCCTATCAGAAGCAGTTCGGGATGGACCGCAGGATGGCTCCGCACGGACTGGCCGGGCAGTTGCTCATCCAGGAGTGGCTGGCGGAGCGGTTCGGGTGGAGTGAGCGGGTCTCCGGGCAGTTCGCCGTGATCGCGGGCGGGCATCACGGCACACCCCCGGACCACCAGCAGATCCATGACCTCGGGCTTCGCCCCCACCTGTTGCGTACGGGAGGGGCGGGAGGGGCGGAAGGCGAGAGCGAGGTCGTCTGGCGGGGTGTCCAGTTCGAGCTGATGGATGCCTGCGCCGTGCGAGCGGGCGTGCAGGGGCGGTTCGACGATTGGCGGTCCGTTCGGTTGCCGCAGCCCGTTCAGGTCGTACTCACCGCGATCGTCATCGTCTCCGACTGGATCGCCAGCTCCTCCGAGCTGTTCCCGTACGATCCCGCCTCCTGGTCCCCCGTGGGACCGGAAGGGGAAGGCCGTCGACTCGCGGCCGCCTGGGCCGGGCTGGACCTGCCCGGCCCCTGGCGAGCCGACCAACCAAGCGGCACCGCAGCCGAGTTGTTCCGAGCCCGGTTCGATCTTCCGCAGGGCGCCGAGATCAGGCCCGTACAGGACGAGGCGGTGCGCGTGGCCCGGGAGCTGCCGGGACCCGGCCTCCTGATCATCGAAGCGCCCATGGGCGAGGGCAAGACCGAGGCCGCCTTCGCTGCGGCGGAGATCCTGGCCGCCCGGTCGGGTGCCGGTGGGTGCCTCGTGGCGCTGCCGACCCGCGCCACCGGGGACGCCATGTTCCCCCGCCTGCTGCGCTGGCTGGAGCGGCTGCCCTCGGACGGGCCCCGCTCCGTGGTCCTCGCCCACGCCAAGGCCGCCCTCAACGAGGTCTGGGCCGGGATGACGAAGGCCGACCGGCGGACGATCGCGGCCGTCGACCTGGACAGTCCGGTCGAGGACGTCTCCCCCGCCGGGGCCGCGAGCCGCGTCGATCCCGCCTCCCTCCACGCCCACCAGTGGCTCCGCGGCCGCAAGAAGGCGCTGCTCTCCTCCTTCGCCGTCGGCACCATAGACCAGGTACTTTTCGCCGGGCTCAAGAGCCGGCACCTGGCGCTGCGGCACCTCGCCGTCGCGGGCAAGGTCGTCATCATCGACGAAGTGCACGCGTACGACGCGTACATGAACGCCTACCTCGACCGCGTACTGGAGTGGCTGGCCGCCTACCGGGTGCCCGTCGTGATGCTCTCCGCCACCCTGCCCGCCCGGCGCCGGCGCGAGCTGGCCGCCGCGTACGCCGGGGAGGAAACTCCCGAACTCGCCGAAGCCCTCGATCTGCCCGACGACGCCTATCCGTTGATCACCGCCGTCGCCCCCGGAGACGCCGCCCTGACGGCCCGGCCCGAGCCCGCCTCCGGGCGGCGCACCGCGGTGGTCCTGGAGCGGTTGGACGACGAACTGCCTTTGCTGGTGCGGCGGCTGGGTGAGGAACTGCGCGACGGTGGCTGCGCCCTCGTCGTACGCAACACCGTCGACCGGGTCCTCGAAGCCGCCGAGCACCTCCGCGCCCACTTCGGGGCGGAGGCCGTCACCGTGGCGCATTCCCGGTTCATCGCAGCCGACCGGGCACGCAAGGACACCGAGCTGCGTGAACGGTTCGGGCCCGGTGGCGACCGTCCCGCCGGGCCGCACATCGTGGTGGCCAGCCAGGTCGTCGAACAGTCGCTGGACATCGACTTCGACCTGCTGGTCACCGACCTCGCCCCCGTCGACCTGGTGCTCCAGCGCATGGGGCGGCTGCACCGTCATCCGCGGACCCGGCCGCCCCGCCTAGCGCGGGCCCGCTGCCTGATCACCGGGGTGGAGGACTGGAACGCCGACCAGCCCGTGCCCGTACGCGGTTCCCTCGCCGTGTACCAGGGGCCGCACACCTTGCTGCGGGCGCTCGCCGTGCTGGGCCCGCATCTCGACGGCGTACCGCTGGTGCTGCCGGACCACATCAGTCCGTTGGTGCAGGCCGCTTACGACGAACGGCCGGTCGGGCCCGCGCACTGGGGCCCCGCGCTGGCCGAAGCCCGGCGACAGTACCTGACCCGTATGGCCGAGAAGCGGGAGCGGGCCGACGTGTTCCGGCTGGGGCCGGTACGGCGAGCGGGCCGACCCGTGTTCGGCTGGCTCGACGGCAACGCCGGTGACGCGGACGACAGTCGCGACGGGCGCGCCCAGGTGCGGGACAGCGAGGAGAGCCTTGAGGTCCTGGTCGTCCAGCGCCGCGCGGACGGACGGCTGACCACCGTGGGCTGGCTCGACGGCGGTCGCGGCGGGCTGGATCTGCCGGAGCACGCGCCTCCGCCGTACCGGGCCGCCGAGATCGTCGCCGCGTGCGCGTTGACGCTGCCCCGGGCGCTCACTCATCCGGGTGTGATCGATCGGACCATCGCGGAGCTGGAGCGCTTCGTCGTACCGGCCTGGCAGGTGAAGGAGTGCCCCTGGTTGGCGGGGGAGTTGCTGCTCGTTCTGGACGAGGACTGTCAGACCCACCTGTCAGGGTTGGAGGTCCACTACAGCGCAGACGACGGACTCCGGGTGGGTCCTGTCGGCGCGCGCAGCGCAAGCAGAGCAAAGGGGCTCGAAGCAGTGGCGACCTCAGTGCCTTCTTTCGACCTGGTCTCCCGGCCGTGGCTGCCCGTCCAGTACGAGGACGGCTCCACCGGCGAGCTCTCGCTGAGGGACGTCTTCGCGCGGGCGGGCGAGGTGCGTCGGCTGGTGGGCGATCTCCCGACGCAGGAGCTGGCCCTGCTGCGGCTGCTGCTGGCGATTCTGTACGACGCGTTCGACGAGGCCGAAGGCCGGTCGGGCGGCGCACCGGCGCAACTGGAGGACTGGGAAGCGCTGTGGCACGCGCCGGACTCCTTCGAGATCGTCACCGGCTATCTCGACCGGCACCGGCACCGCTTCGACCTTCTCCACCCGGAACGCCCGTTCTTCCAGGTGGCCGGGTTGCATACGCAGAAGCACGAAGTCGCCTCGCTGAACCGGATCGTGGCCGACGTGCCCAACGGTGAAGCGTTCTTCTCCATGCGCCGGCCCGGTGTCGATCGGCTCGGTCTCGCCGAGGCTGCCCGCTGGCTCGTCCACACCCATGCGTACGACTCGTCCGGGATCAAGTCCGGTATGGAGGGCGACGCGCGGGTCAAGGGTGGAAAGGTCTACCCGCAGGGCGTCGGCTGGGTAGGCGGCCTCGGTGGTGTCTTCGCGGAGGGCGCATCGCTGCGCGAGACCCTCCTGCTGAATCTGATTCCGACGGGTGAGGACATCCTGGCGTCGGAGCCGAAGGCCGATCTCCCCGTATGGCGCCGCGAGACGCCCCCCGGGCCGGGCGTGGTGGAAGGCGACCCTTCCGTGCCTCGCCCGGCGGGCCCCCGCGATCTCTACACCTGGCAGTCCCGGCGGCTTCTCCTCCACACGGAGGGCTCCGACGTCATCGGGGTCGTCCTCGGTTACGGTGACCCGCTCGCCCCGGCCAACCGGCAGAAGGCGGAACCGATGACGGGTTGGCGCCGCAGCCCCGCACAGGAGAAGAAGCTCGGGCGTCCGCTGATCTACCTGCCGCGTCAGCACGACCCCGACCGGGCGGCGTGGCGTGGCCTGGCGAGCCTGCTGTACGCCCAGCGGGAGGACGGGGACACGACCGGGCGGGGCACGGACCGGAGCCGGCCGCCCGGGATCGTGAGATGGCTGGCCCTGCTCAGTACCGAGGGCGTGCTGCCGAAAGGGTCGTTGATCCGTACGCGGCTGGTCGGCGCGGTCTACGGAACGCAGCAGTCCGTGGTGGACGAAGTGGTGGACGACTCCATCGCCCTGCCGGTCGTTCTGCTCCACCAGGACCGCCGCCTGCACGGGGCGGTCGCGGTCGACGCGGTCGCCGAAGCCGAGCGGGCCGTGTCCGCTCTGGGGCACCTGGCAGGGAATCTGGCGCGTGCGTCCGGTTCGGATGCCGGGCCGGCCACGTCCACCGCCCGGGACCAGGGCTTCGGGGCGTTGGACGGGCCGTACCGGCGCTGGCTGGTGGATCTCGCGGAGGACACGGATCTGGAGCGGGCTCGTGCCGCATGGCGGGCCACCGTACGGCTCATCGTGCTCGGCCTCGGCCGTGAGCTTCTCGACTCGGCGGGCCGGGGGGCGGCCGAGGGGCGGGTGATCGAGCTGCCGGGCGTGGGCAAGCGCTGGATCGACAGTTCTCGGGCGGACCTGTGGTTCCGGACCCGGATCAACAAGGTGCTGCCCAAGCCGCTGTCGGAAGCGCCTGTTCCGACCACCTCCAACCACCCCGACTGCGCCGGCTACGCCGACCGCGCCAGCCGCCTCGACCACGCCGAGCGCGCCGACCGCGCCGACCGCGCCGACGAAGCTTCTTCGGAGGAAACCGCATGACCATCGCCCCTACGACGACCGGCGCGGACGCCTCGCCGCCACCCCGGGAGAGCGCACCGGCCGCCGAACGGCTGCCCGACCATCGGCTGGTCGCCCAGGCGACGGGGAAATACATCGCACGGATCCAGCCTCAGTATCTGTCCAACACCTCGTCCGCCGTGGCGGAGCTCGCCCGGCTGCGGCGCGGCGCGGGAAAGCGGGTTCACCAGGTCCAGGACCTGTGGGGCATCGGGGGGACGGAAGAGCTGGCTCGGCTGCTCGATGGCCGGAAGGACTTCATCCGCCCTGCATTCGCCGAGGAGGCCGTCTTCCTCGCCTCCACCCTGTGGGCCCTGCACCAGCAGTCGGCCCGCGACACCGGCATGCACGACCGGAGGCAGAACCTGGGCGGGGGCGTCCGCACGCTGATCCGGCTGAAGGGCGCCTCGGGCGAGGACGAGGAGGACTCCCCGCTGCGCAAGCGCCTGGTGCGTGTCGGAACGGCCGAATCCCTCGACTCGGTCGCCGTACGGCTCAGAGAGCTCGTGCTGCTCCTGCGCGGCGCGCGGGAGCCCCTCGACTACGCGCGCCTGGCCGGGCAGCTCTACCGCTGGCAGCACCGCCCCGACCGGGCCGGGGTGCAGCGGGAATGGGGCCGCGAGTTCCATCTCGCCGCAGCCTCGGCCGTGAGGAAAGGCAAGTCGGCCTCGGACGGGAACACCAGCGGCACCGGCAATACCGGCGACACCGGCGACACCGGCGACACCGGCAATGCGGGCGACGCGGTCGACCGGGCATTGAGCCCGGATGAGGAATACGGCGGCTATGCGGCAGGGGAGTAGAGCTCCGCGCTCAGCCCATGGCCCTCGGTCTGTCCGCCCTCGTAGAACATCTCTCGCGCACGACGACGATCAAAGGAATTGAGCACGCGTGGCCCTGAACCGGACGATTCTCGACATTCATATTCTCCAGACCGTTCCGCCGAGCAACCTGAATCGCGACGACACAGGGACGCCGAAATCGGCGACGTACGGGGGCGTGCGGCGCTCCCGCGTGTCCAGCCAGGCATGGAAGCGGGCGACCCGTACGGCGTTCGCGGAGCTGCTCGACCCATCCGAACTCGGCATTCGCACCAAGAAGGTCGTGGAGGTCCTCGCCGACCGGATCCTGGATCTGGACCCGTCGCTGTCGCGTGCCGCCGCTCAGAGCCTGGCGGCGGAGACCATCACCACGGCGACCGGCTCGAAAGTCGTCCCCGCCCGCAAGGGCAAGCAGGACATGGAGGATCCCGCCGCGGAATCCGCCTACCTGATGTTCCTGAGCGGCCGGCAGTACGACGCCCTGGCCGCGATGACGATCGAGGGCGGGAAGGGCGGCGACGTCAAGGCGCTCAAGGACTTCTTCAAGGACAAGGAGAACAAGTCGCGGGTCAAGCAGCTCGTTCTCACCGAACACTCCGTGGACATCGCCCTGTTCGGACGCATGGTCGCGGACTCGACCGATCTGAATGTGGACGCGGCGGCCCAGGTCGCCCATGCGCTGAGCGTGCATGCGGTGGAGGTGGAATCGGACTACTACACAGCGGTCGACGACAAGAACACGAACGCTGAAACCGGCGCCGGAATGATCGGCACCGTCGACTTCAACTCCGCCACCCTCTACCGCTATGCCGCACTGGACGTGAACCGCCTCCAGGAGAATCTGGGCGCCGGGCACGACGATGCCCGGCCTGTGGAGCCGACGCGGCGGGCTGTCACGGCGTTCCTCGAAGGTTTCATCACGTCCCTCCCCACCGGAAAGATCAACTCCTTCGGCAACCAGACCCTGCCCGCCGCGGTGATCGTGAAGCTCCGCTCCCGGCGGCCGGTCAGTTACGTGGCCGCGTTCGAGGAGCCGGTGGCCATGGGCAGCGAAGGCGGCTTCCTCACGGGGAGCTGCAAGAAGCTGGCCGCGTTCGTGCCGGACCTGGAGACGAGCTTCGGCCTCTCCGACGGCCCGGAGGGCTGGGTCGTCCGGGTGGGCAAGGAGACGAAGGCTCTGGAGGCGCTGGGCCAGTCCGTGAGCCTGCCCGAGCTGCTGGCCGCTGTGGGAGACGCCGTCGTCGCCCGGGTAGCGCCGGAGGGCACGGGGCATGCCACCGGCGTCCCCGGCGCGAGGGGCGCCTCGGGCCTCGTGCCGGAGCCCGGGGCATGACCGTGCTGCTGTTGCGGCTCGCGGGCCCCCTCCAGTCCTGGGGATCGGCGGCCCGCTTCACCCGCCGCACCACGGAGAACGCGCCGACCAAGAGCGGCGTCATCGGCCTTCTCGCCGCAGCCCAGGGCCGCAGACGGGACGCCGATCTCACCGACCTCGCGGCGCTGGAGTTCGGTGTCCGCATCGACCAACCGGGCACCCGGCTGCGCGACTTCCAGACGGCGCACCACAGCGACACGCTCAAGGCGATGCCGCTGTCGGAGCGCTTCTACCTCGCTGACGCGGTGTTCGTGGCCGGGGTGAGCGGTGAGGCCGGGCTCGTACAGCGGCTGTACGAGGCGCTGCTGGAGCCGGTGTTCCTGCCCTACCTGGGCCGTCGTTCCTGCCCGCCATCGCAGCCGGTGACAATCGCGGAGCCGCTGGACGGAGAGCTGGAGCAGACCCTCAGGGAAGCGCCGTGGGAGGCTTCCGGCTGGTACCGGAACCACCGTCTCACCTCGTTCCGTCGCCGAGGCCAGTCACCGCCCGCCGAGGTGCGCCTGGACCTCCTGCTGGACAGCCCGCCCGCCCCCGGCCGGTTGCCGGACATCACCCTGCGGGATCTCCCGGTGAGCTTTGACCCGCGCCACCGCCGGTACGGGCTGCGGGGCGTGCGGACGACCGAGACCAGCGTGCCCACGGCCTCCGGGGCCCGGTCGGCACGGCCACCACATGAACCCACAGCTCTACTCACGCCTGTCACGCCTGTCACGCCCGTCACGCCCGCCGCAACGAGGACCGACTGATGTACCTCACCCGATTCCGTGTGAACACCGGCCGGTCAGAGGGCCGCCGCCTGCTCGGCTCACCGCACCGCGTGCACGGCGCGGTGAACGCCTCCTTTCCCACTCCGCCCTCCCGCGACGGATCAGGGCCCCGGGTGCTGTGGCGGGTGGACCGCAACGGAACCTCCGAGACACTGCTCTACATCGTCAGCCCCAGCCGCCCCGACCTGACCCACCTGGTCGAGCAGGCGGGCTGGCCCGCCTCGGACGAACCCGGATGGACGACGTTCGCGTACGCCGACTTCCTCACCGCGCTCCACCCGAACGACACCTGGGGCTTCAGGCTCACCGCGAACCCCGTGCACAACGTGCGCCACGCGTACGTGAAGGAGGGGGAGCGGACGAAGCGGGCCGCGCACCAGACCCCGCGGCACCAGATGGAATGGCTGCTGCAGCGGCAGGAGAAGGCCGGCTTCGAGGTCGTTCGCAAGCCGGCGGAACAACGTCTGCTGCCCGAGGGCGACGAGTACGAACTGATCGTCCGCGACCGGATTCCGCTTCAATTCCGACGCACGGCGGAGCCGACGCGCGGGAACAGCGACGTACAGATCACCAAGGTCACCTTCGACGGGCGTCTGCGCGTCACGGATCCGGACCTTCTCCGCCGCACGCTCACCCACGGCCTGGGCAAGGCCAAGGCGTACGGCTGCGGCTTGATGACACTGGCCCCGGTACTGGGGAGGGGAGAAGGGTGAGCACGGTCGGCCGTAGGAGGGCCTCCACGCCTCGCGAGCTCACCCGGGTCGGTGACCGGCTCTCGTTCGTCTACCTGGAACGGTGCACGGTGCACCGGGACTCCAACGCGATCACCGCCGAAGACGCGGACGGCGTCACGCACATCCCGTCCGCCACCATCGGCACGCTCCTGCTCGGTCCGGGCACCCGCGTCACCCACCAGGCGATGGCGCTCCTCGGCGACAGCGGTGCCGGCGTGGCGTGGGTCGGCGAGCACGGAGTCCGGTACTACGCGGGGGGCCGAGCGCTCACCCGTTCCTCGGGGTTGATCGAGGCACAGGCCACGGCCTGGGCGAACCGGCGCACCCGACTGGACGTGGCACGCGCCATGTACCGGCTGCGGTTTCCGGGCGAGGACACCACAGGCCTCACCCGTAAGGAACTCCTCGGCAAGGAGGGCACGCGGCTGCGGGAGTGCTACAGACGGGAGTCCCAACGTACGGGCGTCCCCTGGCGCAAGCGTGAGTACCACCGTGACGACTTCTCTGCGGGGGATGCCCCCAACCAGGCCGTAACGGCCGCCGCGCAGTGCATGTACGGCGTATCCCACTCCGTCGTCGCGGCCCTGGGCTGCTCGCCGGGGCTGGGGTTCGTCCACTCCGGCCACGAACGCTCGTTCGTCATGGACGTCGCGGACTTCTACAAGACGGACATCGCCATTCCCGCTGCCTTCGACGCGGCAGTCGAGGGGGTGGACGACATCGCGGCCCGGACCCGCCGCATGCTCCGGGACCGCATCAACCGCATGGGCCTGCTCGACCGCTGTGTCCGGGACATCAAGGACCTGCTCGGCTACGACGGCACCCGCGACACGGCCGAGGCGCTCAGCACGTCATCGGACCGGGTGACGCTCCAGTCCGACGGAGACGTCATGGTCGAGGGCGGGCGCAACCACGGAGACGAGTTCATCTGGTGACCGTCATCGTCCTCACCAACTGCCCGGTCGGCCTCAGGGGCTTCCTCACCCGCTGGCTGCTGGAGATCTCCCCGGGCGTCTTCCTCGGCGCTCCGTCCACCCGCATCCGCGACCTCCTGTGGGCCGAAGTCCGCGAGTACGCCGGCCAGGGCCGCGCCCTGCTCGCCTACCAGACGGACAACGAGCAGGGCTACGCCTTCGAGACCCACGACCACACCTGGCACCCGACCGACCACGAGGGCCTCACCCTGATCCACCGCCCGAGCACCCATGCCCCGCGGGCGGGGAGCGCGGCGGCCGATGTTCCCCGCCAGGGCTGGAGCAAGGCGTCGAAGCGACGGCGGTTCGGGGGCGGGAGGTAGGTGCGGCGTGGAGGGCAGGGGCAGGGTCAGGTCGGCGTACACCGCAGGCCAGAAAGATTCCTTATGCCCGAATCAAAAGAAGTGGGTAAAAACAGGCTCCTGCCCGTATAAAACGCCAGGTCAGTGACTGTCGTCCCCGCGCGTGCGGGGTTGGTCCGCGTCCCGGTCCTCGCCCCGCACGGTTTCCTGGTCGTCCCCGCGCGTGCGGGGTTGGTCCCACGGACTCGCTGCGCAAGCGCGTGAAGGCGGTGTCGTCCCCGCGCGTGCGGGGTTGGTCCCCGCCCGGAAGGGCCTGGCTGCTGTACCCGCCCGTCGTCCCCGCGCGTGCGGGGTTGGTCCCCCGCCCTCCATGGGGCGGTCGTCGGCGTCCGGGTCGTCCCCGCGCGTGCGGGGTTGGTCCCAGGCCGACCGAGGCGGCGAAGAACGCCAGGCCGTCGTCCCCGCGCGTGCGGGGTTGGTCCCCTGCTGATCTTCATCGGCGGCACCGTCGACGGGTCGTCCCCGCGCATGCGGGGTTGGTCCCTCGGCTTCCGTGCCGTCGTTGCCGGCGCGGCGGTCGTCCCCGCGCGTGCGGGGTTGGTCCCCCGCCCTCCATGGGGCGGTCGTCGGCGTCCGGGTCGTCCCCGCGCATGCGGGGTTGGTCCCTCGGCTTCCGTGCCGTCGTTGCCGGCGCGGCGGTCGTCCCCGCGCGTGCGGGGTTGGTCCCCCCCGGGCCCGCCGGAACACGGGAATCGATCAGTCGTCCCCGCGCGTGCGGGGTTGGTCCCAGCAACTCGTCATCGACAAGGCGTTGCGGGACGTCGTCCCCGCGCGTGCGGGGTTGGTCCCCTGATCGCGTTCACGGAGAACGTGCGGATCCTGTCGTCCCCGCGCGTGCGGGGTTGGTCCCTCAACCACCCTCATCTGGAGCACGCATGACCCGTCGTCCCCGCGCGTGCAGGGTTGGTCCCTGACCGACCACACACAGCGGGCCCGCCCAGCAGTCGTCCCCGCGCGTGCGGGGGTTGGTCCCGTTCGTCTCGTTCGTCGCCCCGGTCGTCGCCGGTCGTCCCCGCGCGTGCGGGGTTGGTCCCCCCGGGTACGAGAGCAGGGACGAGAGGATGAGGTCGTCCCCGCGCGTGCGGGGTTGGTCCCGCCTCGTCGATCACGCCCAGGTCCAGGGCCGGGTCGTCCCCGCGCGTGCGGGGTTGGTCCCGTCGCCGTGATGCAGGGCGCCGACGGTCTGCTGGTCGTCCCCGCGCGTGCGGGGTTGGTCCCCGGCCCGGTCCCTTGCCGGGCTCGGTCCACTGGTCGTCCCCGCGCGTGCGGGGTTGGTCCCCCTTGCTGCCGAGGAGGCCGAGAAGCTCCGCAGTCGTCCCCGCGCGTGCGGGGTTGGTCCCCGTCCGACCCCCAGCAAGTACCCCGCGCCCGAGTCGTCCCCGCGCGTGCGGGGTTGGTCCCGGGGCGCGGCCCCAGGTGCGCTCGATGACCTCGTCGTCCCCGCGCGTGCAGGGTTGGTCCCGGGCTGTTGGCGATGACCAGCATGCGGTTGATGTCGTCCCCGCGCGTGCGGGGTTGGTCCCGGTCCTACATGATGCGCCTCCAGGCCGGGTCGGTCGTCCCCGCGCGTGCGGGGTTGGTCCCACGAGGGCGTAGGCGGTGTCGTAGTCCAGGGTGTCGTCCCCGCGCGCGCGGGGTTGTTCCCTGCTAGAAATGCATTCTCGAAGGATGCATTATGTCGTCCTCGCGCGTGCGGGATTGTTCCCCCGCTGGGGATCGTGCCTGTGGTGCCCTTTCAGTGGTCCCCGCGCGTGCGGGGTTGTTCCCGGCGACACAGACCACCGGTCCCGATGGTGGGGTCCTCCCCGCGCGTGAGGGGGTGATCGTCAGCTCGCAGAGCCCTCGAACGGGTGACAGGCGTGATTCCTGCAAACCCGCTGGTTGCACGCCACCTCGGCGGGGTGCGTGACAACCCTGTCTTGGACCTTGACGGAAGCAGGATGTAATGACCAGTGCTCCGGACTACAGCCAAGGCATCGACGCCGAGCGCGCCCTTAAGTTCGCCGTGCAGCGCATTCGCGGGGACCGTGTCCAGATCATTGAGGGGATCATCGAACCGGTGTCACCGACGTGGGACCACGAGCGCGCTGCCAAGCTCGTACGCCGCCAGATCGAGAGGCGGGTTGACGAGCTCGGGTGCGTGGAAGGGTCCGGGAATCTGGACCTGCCCGGGTCCTCGAACTGGTACGTCCCGGACATCGCGGTTGTGCCGGAGGATCTCGCCAAAGGCGGCAGCGCCCTCGTTCCCGACCAGACGTTGCTGATCGTAGAAGTGACATCCGAGTCGAACGCGGAGACGGACCGGGTCGTCAAGCGACGTAGGTACGCCGAGTACGGGGCGCCCTTGTACCTGCTCGTCGACCGCGTCGATCGCAGCATCACGCTCTTCTCGGAGCCGCAGAAGCTGGGATACACCCACGTGGAGGGCCCCTACCCATTTGGGGCCGTCGTGCGGCTTCCCTCGCCGTTTGACCTCGACATCGACACGAGCGGGCTCGTCTGATCGGCGGCGTGAACGCGTCGAGAAAGTCAGGTCGGGGGAAGCTGCATCGGGGGGACAAGCCGCTTCCCCCGGTGAGAACAGGGCCTGCTGGTCCTCCGCCGCGGTCAGGGGGGATCGCGCGGCGGTGACCCCACAGAGAGGCCCTGTTCCGGCCCTCCGGGTCCTGCCTGGTCCCGTTGGGCTCGGTATCCATCCTGCCGGGCGGCAGGAGCCGCGCGGTCGGGCGAAAGGCCTCGATGGTGGGGACGTAGGTCCTTAAAAGGCGCATCAGTGATCGAAAACGGCCACCGGATACGGCCATCCGTGCGGATACAATCGCCCGATCGCACATGGGGTCGACGGGGAGGCAGGATTGTGGCCAAGGCAAAGACGATCATCATCTTCATAGTGGTGGTCTTCGTGCTGTACACGATCATCCATTCTCCGCAGCGGGCCGCCGAGCTGGTCCAGGTAGGGTTCGAAGGCATTTCCACCGCCGCGCAGAGCGTCGGTGACTTCATGTCAGAGCTGGTGAAGTAGGAGTAGCGCGATGATCCGCCACCTGGTCCTTTTCAAGCTGAACGAGGGCGTCGAGCGGGACGACCCGCGGGTGGTCGCCGGGGACCGGGCCTTCCGGGAGCTGGAGGGACAGGTTCCGGAGCTGGAGTTCTGGGAGTGCGCCTGGAACATCACCGACCGGCCCATCGCCTACGACTACGCCATCAACTCCGCCGTCGCCGACGAGGACGCGCTCAAGCGGTACATCGAGCACCCGGCCCACCAGGCCGCCGCCGGACAGTGGCGGGAATTCGCCACTTGGGTGATCGCCGACTACCCCTTCTGATCCTTCCCCGGCACCGATTCGGTCCGGTTCCCGCAACCCCTCGCCCCTTGGGCGAGGGGTTTCTCTGTTCGGTTTAAACCCTTATGACCTCAACACGGCACTATGAGGTGCTTGCACACAGTGGACATGTCTTGTGATGCTATGACCGCTTTTGACGGATGAGTTGACCGTAGTTGACCGCGAAGGGGTGGCGTCACCGTGCCGGCCAGTACAGCGCCTCAAGTGCCTCCCCAGACGGTCCAGACGACCCAGACCGTCCAGAACGTCCAGCCCGGCCCAACCGCCCGGGCCGAGGACATCCAGACCGAGACCCCGGACCCTTCCGTCACGCCCGCCAGGACCCGCGGCGCCGACACCAGGGCGCTCACCCAGGTCCTCTTCGGCCAGCTCAAGAACCTGGAGCCGGGCACTCCGGAGCACGGGCGGGTCCGGGCCGCCCTCATCGAGGCGAACCTCCCCCTCGTGCGGTACGCCGCGGCGCGGTTCCGCAGCCGCAACGAACCGATGGAGGACGTCGTCCAGGTCGGCACCATCGGCCTGATCAACGCCATCGACCGGTTCGACCCGGACCGCGGGGTCCAGTTCCCCACGTTCGCGATGCCCACCGTCGTCGGCGAGATCAAGCGGTACTTCCGCGACAACGTGCGCACCGTCCACGTCCCCCGCCGGCTGCACGAGCTGTGGGTCCAGGTCACCGGCGCCACCGAGGACCTGACGACCGCCCACGGCCGGTCCCCGACCACCGCCGAGATCGCCGAGCGGCTGAAGATCTCCGAGGATGAGGTGCTCGCCTGCATCGAGGCGGGGCGTTCGTACCACGCCACCTCCCTGGAGGCCGCCCAGGAGGGTGACGGTCTGCCCGGGCTCCTCGACCGTCTCGGCTACGAGGACCCCGCGCTCGCGGGTGTCGAGCACCGCGATCTCGTCCGGCACCTCCTCGTCCAGCTCCCCGAGCGCGAGCAGCGCATCCTCCTCCTGCGCTACTACAGCAACTTGACCCAGTCTCAGATCAGCGCGGAACTGGGCGTCTCCCAGATGCATGTGTCAAGGCTTCTCGCCAGAAGTTTCGCCCGACTGAGATCCGCAAACAGGATCGAGGCGTAACCGGAACGGGTAGACCGTCCAGAGAGCAGTTCTGACGGCATAAAAGGGCTACACCCCCTGTTTCCAGGGCGGATTTGGCGCTGACTTGTCGACATGTCACTACAGCGCGTTGCCGACATGTGACATTCTGCTCGAAGCGCGTTTGCCGCAGCCCCGCCTCCGGTATTCAGGTGGAGGCTGCGTTCCTCCGATGGTCGCGGTCACCGCGACCGTCCGCGACCTCAAGGGGGTGGCATGTCCGAAGAACAGGGCAGCTCGAAGGTGCTCACGCTCACGAAGAGCGTGCCGGCACCCGCCGTGCTCACCAGCTCGCCGGAAGCCATCGACACCCGCACGCTGTCCCGCTCCCTGTTCCTGCGGCTCGCCGCGCTCGGCCCCGCCTCGGGCCCCGAGGGAACGGACAGTCCGGAGCGGACCTACGTACGGGACACACTGATCGAACTGAACCTCCCGTTGGTGCGGTACGCCGCGGCGCGGTTCCGCAGCCGCAACGAACCGATGGAGGACATCGTCCAAGTCGGTACGATCGGCCTGATCAAGGCGATCGACCGGTTCGACTGCGAACGGGGCGTCGAGTTCCCCACGTTCGCGATGCCCACCGTCGTCGGCGAGATCAAGCGCTTCTTCCGCGACACCTCCTGGTCCGTGCGGGTCCCCCGTCGCCTCCAGGAGCTGCGGCTCGCCCTGACCAAGACCAGCGACGAGCTCGCGCAGAAGCTCGACCGGTCGCCGACCGTGCCGGAGCTGGCCCGCGCGCTCGGGGTCTCCGAGGAGGACGTGGTCGACGGCCTCGCCGTCGGCAACGCCTACACCGCCTCCTCCCTGGACTCCCCCTCCCCCGAGGACGACGGCGGCGAGGGCTCCCTCGCCGACCGCCTCGGGTACGAGGACTCGGCGCTGGAGGGCGTGGAGTACCGCGAGTCGCTCAAGCCGCTGCTGGCCAAGCTCGCCCCGCGCGAACGCCAGATCATCATGCTGCGGTTCTTCGCGAACATGACGCAGTCGCAGATCGGCGAGGAGGTCGGCATCTCCCAGATGCACGTCTCCCGGCTGCTGACCCGCACGCTCGCGCAGCTCAGGGAAGGGCTCATCGCGGACTGACGCCGGTCGGCGGAGTTCGACCGGACTCCGCCGGCCCCTGCACCGGGGTTCAGATTTGACGGGGCGTCAGCCACACTGACGCGATGCGACGTCAGACATGCGGCACCACCCGCCGCCGAGGCACCGTCATCGTCGCCTCGGCGGCCGCTCTGTGTCTGGGCGGCGGCCTCCTGGCCGCCTGCGGGAGCGGACCGGGCGACGACGGGTACGTGGCCGTGGGCGCCGCCGCCGAGGGCGGTGACGGGCCCGCGGGCGGCGACGGGAAGCCCTCGGGCAAGGTGACGCTGGTCCCGCTGGACGGGGACGGCGGCAGCCACAACGGCAGCCAGAGCGGCAGCGGGGAGCGCGGGCCCGGCGGTCGCGGGGACGGCAGTCCCTCGTCCGCGCCCTCCTCCCCGGGCGCGAGTGGGCCCGGGCGCGCCCAGGGCGGTCCCGGCGGGGCGCGTACGGAGACGCAGGGCGGTCAGGGGGGCGGTTCGCCCGGCGGGCCTGGCGCGAAGCCCTCGGGCCCCTCAAAACCCGCGAACCCCTCGAAGCCGGGCAGCGGGCCCGGCACCCCTTCGCCTCCTGGCGACGGCGAACCCGGCACCGGCACCCCCAGCGCCCCTGGCACCCCCGGTGCCCCGGAACCTCCCGCTCCGCCCGCGACCCCGGCCGCGCTGACGTTGAGCGCACCGCAGCGCGAGGCGGCGGACCAACGGTGGTGCGAGAAGGTGACCGTGAAGTTCCGCAACACCGGCGGCTCCCCGGCGCGCTCGGGGACCGTCACCTTCGCCACCCACATCATCGGCGCCCTCGGCGTCGACTGGGCGACCATCACCTCGTCGCAGCCCCTGCCCGCCCCGATCGGCGCGGGCTCGGCACGCTCGAAGACGTACACCGTCTGCGTGGAGTCCTGGCGGGTCCCGCTGGGAATGCGCGTCGAGACACAGGACGTGTCTGCCGTGTGGAAGTGACCTGACCGGACGGGGCGGGGATAGAGCCCGCTACGCACGAGAGCCGTCCGGGTACGCACGAGAGCCGTCCAGGTACGCACGAAAGCCGTCCGGGTACGCACGAAGGCCGCCCGGAGGTGGAGCGGCGGCCGGCAGTGTGCGGCTCCGCTTCCCGTCCCCCGTGCGGCCAGATCGTACGGTCGTACGCGTCGCGCTCTCGTACGTGTCGCGCCGTCGTGTCGTGCTGCTGCGGGCCTGCCCGCTCGTGTTGCCGTGGGCCTGCCCCGCACCGTTCCGGGGCGGCCCCGTGCGAGCGCGGGTCAGCCCAGGGCGAGCCAGGCCACCGCGCCGAGGACGACAACGACCGCGATCACCGCCGCGATCACCCCGGCCTTCGGCCCGGAAGAGGTCGCCGCGGGCTGCTGCCGGCGCTGCGGCTCGCCCTCGTCGACGAAGGCGCGGAACATCTGCGTGCTGCCCGCCGGGTCAGGGGTGCCCTCGGGGCCCGGCTGAGGGGCGTGGGGGTTGTGTGCCATGGGGCAGGACCCTAGCGAACTCGGGCCCACCGCCCAACCCCCGGGCCACCCGGCAGCCACCCCGCGCCCCCCTCCGACCTGCGTCGCCGCAGCCGGGGGACGGGCTTGACCCGGACCCTACGGAGGCTTTTGCGTTCCTTTACTTCTGCAAGGCCGTTTTCGTTTGCCTGTAGCAACCAACGGCTTCTATCGTTGCCCTAAGCAACAACATGGTCGTGAGTGTGCTGGGGGTTCCTGTGGCCGCACGGAATAGTTACGAGGAACTGGCCCGGCAGCTCAGCGCCGTCGGGGCCGTCAAAAGGGGGCTCGCCCGCGCACTGCCCCACGAATGCCCCGCGGGATCCGCCGCCGTACTGACCCTCCTGGACCGGCACGGCGAGATGCGGATCAGCCGGCTTGCCGAGCTGCTGTCCGTGGACATGTCGGTGACCAGCCGCCACGTGGCCCATGTGGCCGATCGCGGCTGGATCGAACGGTCTCCGGACCCGGCGGACAAGCGGTCCCGCATCCTGCGGCTGACCCCCGGCGGGCACGAGCAGCTCGACGAACTGACCCGGCGGACCACCGAGGTGTTCGCCCACAACCTCCAGGACTGGTCCGACGACGACGTCGGCCGGCTCATCGCGCTGCTGTCCCGGCTGCGCGACAGTTTCGCCTGTCGCGGATCCGGCGGCTGCGCCCCCGGACGTCACACCGGCGAGTGCAGGACCGGTCTCGGCGACGAGGCTCACACCCGTACACCTGTGTAACAGAAGCAAATTCGCACGGATAAGGAACTCAATGGCTACGACCACACCCACCGGTGTGCGGGGCGGCCACGCCAAGCACGGAGGGCACGGTGGCGCCTCCGCCTCCGGCGCCCCCGACGGCACGCCGATGACACACCGGCAGATCATGGAAGCGCTGGCCGGGCTGCTGCTCGGCATGTTCGTCGCGATCCTGTCGTCGACGGTCGTCTCCAACGCCCTGCCCGAGATCATCTCCGACCTCGGCGGCGGCCAGAGCGCCTACACCTGGGTCGTGACGGCCTCGCTGCTGGCCATGACCGCCACCACCCCGCTCTGGGGCAAGCTCTCGGACCTCTTCAGCAAGAAGCTGCTGGTCCAGATAGCCCTGATCATCTACGTCCTGGGCTCGGTCGTCGCCGGTCTGTCGACCAGCAGCGGCATGCTCATCGCCTGCCGGGTCGTCCAGGGCATCGGCGTCGGCGGTCTCTCCGCCCTCGCGCAGATCGTCATGGCCGCGATGATCGCCCCGCGCGAGCGCGGCCGTTACAGCGGTTACCTGGGCGCGGTCTTCGCCGTCGCCACCGTCGGCGGCCCGCTGCTCGGCGGCGTCATCACCGACACCAGCTGGATGGGCTGGCGCTGGTGCTTCTACGTGGGCGTGCCGTTCGCGATCATCGCGCTGATCGTGCTCCAGAAGACCCTGAAGCTCCCGGTCGTCAAGCGCGAGGGCGTCAAGGTCGACTGGACCGGCGCGTTCTTCATCAGCGCCGCCGTCTCCCTGCTGCTGGTCTGGGTGACCTTCGCGGGCGACAAGTACGACTGGCTGTCGTGGCAGAGCGGCGTGATGGTCGCGGGCTCCGTCCTGCTCGGCCTGCTCTTCGTCCTCGCCGAGTCGCGGGCCGCCGAGCCGATCATCCCGCTGCGCCTCTTCCGCAACCGCACCATCACCCTCGCCTCGATCGCCTCGCTGTTCG
Organism: Streptomyces sp. CNB091; assembly: GCF_000377965.1. Lineage (NCBI taxonomy): Bacteria > Bacillati > Actinomycetota > Actinomycetes > Kitasatosporales > Streptomycetaceae > Streptomyces > Streptomyces sp. CNB091. Next base: position 12,830 of record NZ_KB898999.1, on the reverse strand, counting down.
TCGGCATCGCGATGTTCGCGGGCACCGTCTTCTTCAGCCAGTACTTCCAGCTGGCGCGCGGCAAGTCGCCGACGATGTCCGGTGTGATGACCATCCCGATGATCACGGGTCTCTTCCTCTCCTCGACCATCTCCGGCCAGGTCATCACCAAGACCGGGCGCTGGAAGGCGTGGCTGGTCACCGGTGGTTTCCTGGTCACGGCCGGGCTCGGGATGCTCGGCACGATCCGGTACGACACCGCGTACTGGCACGTCGCGGTCTACATGTTCGTCATGGGCCTCGGCATCGGCATGATGATGCAGAACCTGGTCCTCGCCACCCAGAACCAGGTCGCCCCCGAGGACCTCGGTTCCGCGAGCTCCGTCGTCACGTTCTTCCGCTCCCTCGGCGGAGCGATCGGCGTCTCCGCGCTCGGCGCGGTCCTGGGCAACCGGGTCACCCACTACGTCCAGGACGGCATCGCCGACCTCGGCCCGGAGGGTGCGGCGTTCGGCCACGGCGGTACCGGCGGCGGGGGCATCCCCGACCTGGACAAGCTGCCCGAGCCCCTGCGCCTGGTCATGGAGGCCGCGTACGGGCACGGCGTCGGCGACGTCTTCCTGTACGCCGCCCCGGCCGCGCTCGTCGCCTTCGTCGTGACGCTCTTCATCAAGGAGGTCGCGTTGAAGAGCAGCGTGGCGAACGACGCCTCCGCCGATGCCTCCGCCGGTGCCCCGGCCAACGCCTCCGCCGCCGTCGAGACAGCCGAGGCCCCCGTATCCCCCGTACCCGCCGCCGTCGGCGCGGCCACCGGTCCGGTCTCCGAGGGCGCGGCCGGGGTCACCTCGGTGGACACCTCCTACGTCTCTGCCTCCGACCCCGCCCTCGCCTCCGCCCCCGCCCCCGCCTCGACCTCGATCTCGACCTCGTACGACACCGTCGACAGCGGCGGCGTACAGGGCGGCACCCCGGTCCACGGTGTGGTGCGTGGCGCGGAGGGCGCTCCGGTCGCCCGCGCCGCCGTCACCCTGATCTCGCTGGGCGGCCGGCAGCTCGGCCGCTCCGTGGCCCGGCCCGACGGCGGCTACACCCTGGACGCCCCCGGTTCCGGCAGCTACGTGCTGATCGCCTCCGCCGACGGCTTCCAGCCGCAGGCGTCCACGGTGGTCGTCGGCGAGGAGCCGCTGGCCTTCGACATCCTGCTCTCCGGTACGAGCGGACTGGCCGGAAACGTCAAGGCCGTGGAGTCCGGCGCACCCGTCGACGGCGCGATGGTCGTCGTGACCGACGTCCGGGGCGACGTACTGGCCACCGGCGCGTCCGGCCCGTCCGGGGAGTTCGCCTTCGGCGAGCTGATCCCGGGCTCCGTGACCGTCGCGGTCAACGCCGCCGGCTTCCGTCCGCTGGCGCTGCCCGTGGAGATCGGCGGCCAGGGCGTCACCCGCGTCGAGGCCGCGCTGCGGACCGGTGCGCTGGTCCGGGGCGTCGTGCGGGCCGGGTCCGCCCGGAGCCCGCTGACCGACGCACGGGTCACGCTGATCGACGCGGCGGGCAACGTGGTCGCCACCGCGACGACCGGCGAGGACGGGGCGTACGCCTTCACCGACCTGGACGCGGGCGAGTACGCGGTCATCGCGACCGGTTACCCGCCGGTGGCCGGATCGCTGACCGTGAGCGGCCCGGGAGTCGACGGGCACGACATCGAGCTCGCCCACCCGGGCGAGTGATCGATCCCCACGACACGGGCGCGCCCGCGCCTGTCGCGCGTGCACCTATAGCGATGCGCGCGAGCACGTGAAGGGATCGCGAAGACCCCTGGTCGGACGGCACTTCCAGCGGAGAGGCTGTCACGACCGGGTGGAAACGGGCCCCGGTGGCGGGTACGGCGAGCAGGGGACGGCCTGCCGTGACCGCCCCGGGGCCCGACCCATGTGGCCCCGGGTCCCTTCGGGCCGGCCGCGGGTCATCGAGCTAGGAGAGAGATACGGGATGGGACTTCGCGCACAGGTACGGACACGGGACGGCTGGGCGGTCCAGCACGCCGTCGTCACCGTCACCGACATGACCGGCGCCCAGGTGCTGCGCGCCGCGGCCGACGAGGACGGGGCCGTCCGGACGGACGGTTCCCTGGCGGCCGGCGCGTACACGGTGATCGTCACGGCGGTCGGGTACGCGCCCGCCGCCTCCACCGCCCTCGTCACCGCGAGCGGCCGGATCGAGGGCGGCCAGATCGTGCTGGCCCGCCAGGGCGGGGTGGAGCTGCCACCGCCGGGCGTCTGGTCGCTGGACCCCGCGCACTCCTCGGTCGGCGCGGTCGCCCAGCACCTGGGGATCTCCAGCGTGCACGGCCGCTTCACCGACTTCGGCGGCCGGATCGAGATCGCCGAGGACGTCTCCCGCTCCCGGGTCGAGGCGGTGATCAGGGCGGCCGGCATCGACACCGGCAACGAGATGCGGGACAAGCACCTGCGCTCGCCCGACTTCCTGGACGTGGACCGGTACCCGGAGATCGCCTACCGCTCCACCGCGCTGGACCCGACGGGACCCGACCGCTGGACCGTGCACGGCGAACTGACCATGCACGGCGTCTCGCGCCCCGTCGACCTGAACCTCAGCTACCTCGGCACCGGGCCCGACCCGTGGGGCGGGGTGCGCGCGGCCTTCCACGCCACCGCCGAACTGCGCCGCGCCGACTTCGCGATGAACTACAACCAGGTCGTCCAGGCGGGCATCTCCGCGATCGGAACGACCCTGCGCGTGGAACTGGACATCCAGGCGGTCCAGGGCGAGGCGCTGCCCGGTTAGCGCTCGACGAGGCTGCCCCGGCCCTGGCCCGGCCCGGTCGTAGGGTGGTGGGCATGGCACCGAACATCGCGACCAACACCGCCGTGGAGCTCGACGAGTTGCTGGCGTTCGTACGCCCCCGGCACCGGGCGGTCCTGCTCACCACCCGGGCCGACGGCCGCCCCCAGGGCTCCCCGCTGACCTGCGCCGTGGACGACGCGGGGCGGATCGTCATGTCGACGTACCCCGAGCGCGCCAAGACCCGCAACGCGCGGCGCGACGAACGGGTCAGCGTGATCGTGCTGTCGGACGAGTGGGACGGGCCGTGGGTGCAGGTCGACGGTTCGGCGGAGGTCATCGACGCCCCGGACTCGGTCGAGCCGCTCGTCGCGTACTTCCGGAACATCTCGGGTGAGCACCCGGACTGGGACGAGTACCGGGCGGCGATGGTGAAGCAGGGCAAATCGATCATCCGGGTCACCCCGGAGCGCTGGGGCCCCGTCGCCACCGGCGGCTTCCCGGCCCACCTGGCCCCGGGGAGCTGACCGCGCGATGACCGGAGAAGCCACAGAGGGCACGGAGGGCACAGAGGGCATGGAGGGCACGGAGAACGGGAACGCCGGGCCGGTCCCGTCCGCGCCCGTTCCGCCGGCGCCCGTCCCGCCGGCGCCCGTCCCGCCGGCGCCCGTTCCGGGGCAGCCCCACTCGCTCCTCGCGTGCGGGATACCCGTGCCGACCCCGCTGCCCTCGCCCGACGCCCTCGCGAAGGCCCGGCTGCTGGTCGCATCCTCGCTCGGCGGCGGACTCGTACGGGAACTGGAGCGGCTCACCGGGCGGGACGCGCAGCCGCTGGAGGACGTCCCGCCGCCGTCCGACGCGCCCCTGCTGTGTGTGGGCGAGACACTGCCCCACGCGCTGCGGACGAGCCGGCTGCTCTGGTTCCACAGCGTCAACGCGGGGACGGACCCGCTGTTCGCCGCGGGTCCCTGGCCCGGCTCGGCGCTCCTGACCCGGACCGTGGGCCGGATGGGCGAGCGGATCGCCCAGTACGTCCTGGCCTGGATGCTCGCGGAGTGCCAGTCCGTACCGGAGTTCACCGCCCTGCACGCCCGCGCGCACTGGGAGCGCCTCCCCTCGGAGCTCGTCGCCGGGCAGACCGCCCTGATCTACGGGACCGGCCGCATCGGCGCGGCCGTCGCGCGGCTGCTGGGCGCCTGCGGGGTACGCACCGTGGGCGTCGCCCGCACGACGCGGTCCGGGCCCGCGCCCGGCACCGCCCGGGTGGTGCCCGGCTTCGACCGCGTGATCGGGGCCGCCGAGGACGACGAGGTGCTGGGCGAGGCCCGTTGGGTGATCTCCACACTGCCGTTGACCGGGGCCACGGAGGGCTTCTTCGGCGCCGCCCGGTTCGCGGCGGTGCGCGGGGCGACGTTCGTCAACGTGGGGCGGGGCGCGACCGTCGACATGGGGGCGCTGGAGACCGCGCTGCGCGACGGCCGGGTACGGCGGGCGGTGCTGGACGTGCTGCCGGAGGAACCGGCCGGGCGCAGCGACCCGGTGTGGAAGCTGCCCCGTACGGTCATCACCGCGCACTCCTCGGGGATCACCACCGACGAGGACGTCTCCGTCGACTTCACCGCCTGCTGGGAGGCCGTGACCGCGGGCCGCAGGCCCGAGCTGACGGTGGACGCGGGGCGCGGGTACTGAAGCCGGCGAACGGCCGGCGAACGCTCAGTAACGTGGCACACGGGGCACGCGTTACGCGTTACGCGTTACGCGTTACTGAGCGCTCCTCGGAGAAGCGGTTACGGGGCGGGCGAGCCCGTACGGTCGCGCACCGCCTCGATGCCCGCGATCAGGAGGTCCAGCGCGAAGACGAAGTCCCGCTCGCGCATCTCCTCGACCGTTTTCCCGCCCCGGGCCGCCATCAGTTCGTCCGACGCCTCGGTGATCTGCCGCATGTGCGGCTGCGCCCTGATCGTGCTCATCGCCTGCTGGTGGTACTCGTCCTGGGTCAGTCCGGTCGCGTCGCACCGCGCCTTGAAGTGGCCCTCGACGGTGCCGAATCCGTACACGAACTGGAAGACCGCCGAGAGGGCGCCCGTCTGCCGTTCCAGGGGCAGCCCGGTGGCCCGGACGATGTCCTGGACGGCGTACGAGAACAGCATGGAGTTCGGGCCGATGTTGAGGAACGTCCCGGCCAGCGGGGAGATCCAGATGTGGCGGACGAGGAGCTCGCGGTAGCTGCGGGCCAACTCCCGCAGCCGGTCCGGCCAGTCGGCGTCCTCGCGGGGCGGGGCGATCTCGGCGTAGACCGAGTCGAGCGCCAGTTCCAGCAGGTCGTCCTTGGTGTCGACGTACCAGTAGAGGGACATCGCGGTGACGTCCAGCTCGGCGGCGAGCCGGCGCATCGAGAACTTGGCCAGTCCGTCGGCGTCCAGCAGCCGCACCGACGCCTCGGTGATCCGGTTGCGGTCCAGGCCCACCGGGGACTCGGTCCTGCGCGAGCGCGAGGGGGCCCGGCGGTCCAGCCATACGCTGGTCCGCGCGGCGTTGTTCGCCGGGTCGGTCTCGGCCCCCGTCCCGGGTCCGCCCCCGGCACCGGACCCCGGCCCAGGCTCGGGCACGGCATTTCGGTCGGGATCGCGGTCGGGATCGCGGTCGGACGCGCGGTCGGACTCGGACACCATGGCGCACTCTCCTCGTCTTGCGCGGACACTCTTCCGAGTGGTCCTGCCGGAAGGGCGGGACCGAGCCGTCCTACCGGAAGGACGGCGTACCGGATGCTGACGGTCCGGTACGTCCGTCCGGTCCGATGCTATGCCGCCGGTCCCGACGAGTCTGCCCTGTTCACCGCCGTCCCGGCCTCTCCCTTCCCAGCATCGGCCTTCGCAGCCCCGGCCGTCCCGACTGCGGCCTTCGTCGCGTCGGCCACCGGCGTCTCCGCAGCGTCGTCCCGCGGCGCCTTCGCAGCCCCGGCCGGCGTCGTCTCCGCCCGCTCGGCCCGGCGCAGCAGCAGCGCGGCGAGCAGCCCGCCCGCCAGCACCGCGACCGCGCCGACCAGTTGGCTGACCTCCAGGCCCGAGGCGAAGGCGTCCTTGATCTGCTCCCGGGCGGCGGGGCCGTCGGCGGCGGCCAGGGCCGCGGGCAGCGAGGCGGCGCCGACGGCGGCCGGCACGAGAGCGGCGAAGCGCGCGTTCAGCACCGCGCCGAGCACCGCGACCCCCAGCCCGTTGCCGAACTCCGCGAGCATGCCGTTGACCCCCGCGCCCACCCCGGCCTTCTCCGGCGGGATCGCGCTCATGATGGCGTTGGCCATCGCGGGCATCGCCAGGGCGACGCCCGCACCCATCACGACCAGGCCGAACAGCATGCCGCCGTACCCGCCGTCGCCCCCACCGAGCACCGCGATCGCGGCGAGACCGGCCGCCAGGCAGCTCATCCCCGCCGCGATGACGGCGGGCGTGCCGAGCTTCTGGACCATGCGCGCGCCGAGGCCCATGAGGTTGAGGACGACCACGGTGAGCGCCATCGGAGCCGTCCGCAGGCCCGCCTCCAACGGCCCGTAACCGAGGACGAACTGAAGATGCTGGGTGAGCAGGAAGAGCGATCCGGTCATCCCGAAGGCGACCAGGAGGGCCCCCGCCACCGCGCCGACGAACTTCTGGTTCCGGAAGAAGTGCATGTCGAGCATCGGGTGGGGAACGCGCAGCTCCCACAGCACGAATCCGGCCAGCACCGCGACTCCGATAGACGCCGTCAGCAGCACCTGGCCGGACGCCCAGCCGTGCTCGGGCCCGGAGATGATCGCGAAGACGACGGCGGTCATGCCGATCGTGGAGAGCAGCGCGCCCAGCAGGTCAGGCCGCTCTCCCTGGCCGCTCTTCGACTCCGGTACGAGCCGGGCGACGGCGGCCAGGGCGATCAGGGCGACCGGGATGTTGATGAGGAAGATCGCGCCCCACCAGAAGTGGTCGAGGACGAACCCGCCGAACAGCGGACCCGCCGCGAAGCCGAGGGAGGAGACCGTGGACCAGATCCCGATCGCCTTGACCCGCTCGGCGTCGTCGAAGATCTGGACCACGACGGCGAGCGTCGTGGTGAGCAGCAGAGCGCCGCCGACCCCCATCCCGGCGCGGGCCGCGATGAGCTGGCCCGAGGACTGGGAGAGCCCGGCCGCGAGCGAGCCGACGCCGAACAGGGCGAGGCCCACGATCAGCATCTTCTTGCGCCCGTAGCGGTCGGCGGAGCTGCCCGCGGTGAGCAGCAGCCCTGCCTGGACGAGTGAGTAGGCGTTGATCATCCACTGCACGTCGGCGGTGGAGGCGTCCAGCTCCGAGGTGAGGGAGGGGATCGCGACGTTGAGGACGGTGTTGTCGAGCAGCACCGTGAGCTGGGCCAGGCAGATGACGCCGAGGATCAGCCAGCGCTGCGGATGCCCCTGACGGGCGAGGTCTGGTCGTGGTGCGGCGGGTGCCGTCATGCGGACTCCTTGGGCTCCGGGGGTCCGGTGCGGTGACAGCCCGCTCCGGAGTGGACATACGGCACGCGAAGCTCGGCGCTGTGCGGCGGCGTACGACAGGTCGTCGACCGTTGATATACAGCGTATGGCGCGTCCTGTACAACGTACAAGTCAATTCCGCGCCAACGGACCGGCCGCGCCGGTGGGGCCCGCGCGGCGGCCGGACGGTACGGTTCTCGACGCTGACCTGACAAAGTGCGCGATTTTCGGCCGGTTGGAGAGCCATGTCGCTGCGTCGCCGTACCTCTCGTATCCCTCAACTTCTGTTCGCCGCATCCCTCTTGGGTGCGCTCGTCGCGCCGCCCGCCGCCGCCGTCACCACGACCCACCCCCCTTCCCGCGGGGACGTGCGGCTGCGGGTCGCCACGTACAACATCCACGCCGGGACGGGCGTGGACGGGGCCTTCGACCTGGAGCGCCTGACAGCCGAACTCCGTTCGCTCCACGCGGATGTGATCGGCCTTCAGGAGGTCGACCGGCACTGGGGCGCCCGCAGCGAGTGGCGGGATCTCGCGGGAGAGCTGGCGCGGCGACTGCGCATGCACGTCTCCTTCGCCCCGATCTACAGCCTGGACCCGGCCCGACCGGGCGGCCCCCGGGCGGAGTACGGGGTGGCCGTGCTGTCGCGGCACCGGATCGTGAGCGCCGAGAACCACGAGATCACCCGACTCTCCACCCAGGACCCGAACCCGGCCCCCGCTCCCGCCCCGGGGTTCGGCGAGGTCGTCGTACGGGTGCGAGGGCTGCCCGTGCACGTGTACGTGACCCATCTCGACTACCGCCCGGATCCTGCCGTCCGCGTCGCCCAGGTCGCCGACACCCGGCGGATCATGGCCGAGGACCGCGGCCCGCGGATCCTGCTCGGCGACTTCAACGCGGAGCCGGCCGCCCCCGAACTGGCCCCGCTCTGGCGGGAACTGACGGACGCCGACCCCGGCGCGCCGACCTTCCCGGCGGGGAACCCGGTCAAGCGGATCGACTTCGTGGCGGTGTCGAAGGGCGGGCCGGGAGCCGGGATCGCGGTGCGGAGGGCCTGGGTGCCGGAGAGCATCGCCTCCGACCATCGGCCGGTGGTGGCGGACCTGCTGGTACGGGAAGGAAGGGGCCGGTGAGCCCACCGACGGGGGTCGGACGGACGAGCCCGGACGACGGGGGTCGGACGGACGAGCCCACCGACGGGGGTCGGGCGGTCGAGCCCGGCCGGACGAGCCCGGACGACGGGGCCCACGGGCCGGAACGGGGCCGGAACGGGGCCGGAATGGGGCCGATGCCCACGGGCTCGGTCGCCGTCGCCCGGAGACGAAGGGGCGCCGGGCCCGGCAAGACCCGGAGAGCCGGGCCGATGAGCCCCGGAACCGAGCCGATGCCCCACGACCTCGGCCCACACCACCCGGAACCGGGCCGATGAGTCCCGGGCGGGCCGGGAGTCATCATTTTCGGCCCGCATGCCTCCTTTTACGGCCGGCGCGCGTCCTCCTGTCCGAGGGCCGCGCCCGGTCCACCACCCGCGGTCGCGCGCCGCGGGGCGCCCCCCGGAGGGCAGGCCTCCGACAGCACACGCGGTACCGGACGAAGGACGACCCATGACCACCACCACGACCCTGCTCGAACTGCTGGACGCCCACATCGCCGAGGGGTCGATGCCGGGCGCGGTGGCCCTGGTCGCCCGGGACGGAAGGACCGAGGTGGCCGCGGCCGGTACGTCCGGCCTCGCCGGGTCCACGCCGATGCGGCGGGACTCGGTCTTCCGTCTCGCCTCGATCACCAAGCCGATCGTGGCAGCGGCCGCCATGACGCTCGTCGAAGACGGCCTGATCGCCCCCGCCGACCCGGTCGCGGCGTGGCTGCCCGAGCTGGCCGCGCCCCTGGTCGTACGGACGCCGCAGAGCCCGGTCGACGACGTGGTGTCGGCGGTCCGCCCGATCACCCTGCTGGACCTGCTGACCTTCCGGGCCGGCTACGGCTTCCCCTCCGACTTCTCGCTCCCGGCCGTCGCCCCGCTGTTCGCCGAGCTGAGACAGGGCCCGCCGCAGCCGCAGACCGTCCTCGCGCCGGACGCCTGGATGGCCGCTCTGTCCCGCATCCCCTTGCTGCACCAGCCGGGCGACGGCTGGCTCTACAACACGTGCTCCGACATCCTCGGCGTCCTCATCGCCCGGGTCGCCGACCGCCCGCTGCCCGTGTATCTGGCGGAGCGGCTGTTCGAGCCCCTCGGCATGACGGACACCGGGTTCGCCGTGGAGCCCGCCGCGCTGGACCGGTTCACCGGCTACTACCGGGCCGGGGCGGACAGCGGAAGCGATCCGGTGCTGGTCGACGCCCCGGACGGGCAGTGGAGCAGCCCGCCCGCCTTCCCGTCCGGCGCGGGCGGCCTGGTCTCGACCGTCGACGACTGGGCCGCGTTCGGCCGGATGCTGCTCGCCGGGGGGCTGAACGACGGCGGCCACCGGGTGCTGGCCGCCGAGTCGGTCCGCCAGATGATCACCGACCACCTCACCCCGGACCAGCGCGCCGAGAGCGGGCTGTTCACGGAGGGGCAGGGCTGGGGGTTCGGCGGTGCGGTGGACATCGAGATCGCGGCCCCCTGGAACGTCCTCGGCCGCTATGGCTGGATCGGCGGCACCGGCACCACGGCCCACGTCATCCCGTCCACGGGCACCGTCGCCGTCCTGCTCACCCAGCTGGAGATGGCCGGGCCCGCCGCTCCGCAGGTGATGCGGGACTTCTGGACGTACGCGGCCGGGTTCTGAGCCCGGCCGCGTACGCCCGGTCCTCAGATCGCCATCGCCCGCTCGCCGGGGGCGAGTTGGTAGCCGGCCGCGTTCTGCCCGTCGACGGCGGCCGTGACCCAGGTGTAGTCGTTCAGCCCGAACAGCCGCACCGGCTGACGGCGATCAGCGAGACGGCGGACACGACGAGCCGCGTCCGCAGCGTCCACGGCCGCCGCAACACCCCCACACCGCCCCGGGCCCCACTCACCTACTCACCTACTCACCTACTCACCGGGCTTGATCAGATAGCCCGCACCGCGCCGGGTGTGGATCATCGGCGTGCGCCCGGCGTCGATCTTCTTGCGGAGGTAGGAGATGTAGAGCTCCACGACGTTGGCCTGGCCGCCGAAGTCGTAGTTCCAGACCCGGTCGAGAATCTGCGCCTTGCTGAGCACCCGGCGCGGATTGCGCATCAGGAAGCGCAGCAGCTCGAACTCGGTGGCCGTCACGTGGATCGCGTCCCCGCCCCGGCTCACCTCGTGGCTGTCCTCGTCGAGCACCAGGTCCCCGACGACGAGCGTGGACTCGGTGCGGCCGGCGGCGACGGCCGAGCCCGAGCGGCGGATGAGCCCGCGCAGCCGGGCCACGACCTCCTCCAGGCTGAACGGCTTGGTCACGTAGTCGTCGCCGCCCGCGGTGAGCCCGGCGATCCGGTCCTCCACGGCGTCCCGGGCGGTCAGGAAGAGGACCGGCACGTCGTCGTACTCGCGCCGCAGCCGGCCCAGCACGGACAGCCCGTCCATGTCCGGGAGCATCACGTCCAGGACCACGGCGTCCGGGCGGAAGTCCCGCGCGGCCCGGACGGCCCCGGCCCCGTCCCCGGCGCTGCGCACCTCCCACCCCTCGTACCGCAGGGCCATCGAGAGCAGCTCGGCGAGCGGAGCCTCGTCGTCCACGACCAGGACCCGCACGGGGGTACGGTCCGGCCTGAGCAGTTCGGTACGCCCCTGGGGCGAGGTCGTCGTCGTCATGGGGACCACTCTGTGAGCCACCCGTGAGAGAAACCTGACCCGTTCCTGTGAATTCCCTGAGAAAGCGGCGCGCGGCGCGGGTTCTAGGCTCCCTGAGCGGGGAACAACGCGGCGGCGTTCCCATGACAGACCGCCCGCAACCACTCATCCCCCAGCCCGAGCCGCTCCAGCGCCTGGAGCTGATGAAGGTACGGGTAGCTTGATCTTTAACCTAGAGATCCGAACGGTTCGTCGTACTTGATCACTCGGATCGGTAACTGCCGGGCGTGCAGGCGGCCTTCGGCTGAGCATGTGATCCGACCAAGGAACACACAAGCTCAGCACGAAGGCCGTGAGGATGAGTCTGTCGCATCACGCTGTCCGGCAGGATCCGTTTGCGGGACTGTCACGCTTCCGGGGTGAGTTCTACTCCTGTCTGACCAAGCGTGCGGACGCACTGTTCGAACTCGCGGACGCGGTGTTGTGCGCGGACGGTCCGGTCCGGTCGCTGGTAGAGCTGTCCCTTGTCGGTGAACACCGTCGCGGGCACGGCGGGCTCTACGATGCCCTGTCTGCGGGCCGGGTCGATGTGGCCCGGCTGCGAAGGGCCCTGGCCGCGGTGCCTCTGCCGCGGGCGGCGGACGGCCGGCTGGTCCTGGCCGCCGACCTCACCTGCTGGCTGCGACCCAGCGCGCACACCTCGCCACAGCGGATCCTGTGCCACACCTACGGACGAGGAAAAGACCAGCACATTCCCGTTCCCGGCTGGCCCTACTCGGTGATCTGCGCACTTGAGACGGGCCGCAGTTCCTGGACCGCACCGCTGGACGCACTACGTCTGGCGCCGGGTGACGACGCTGCCACTGTCACGGCCCGGCAGATGCGCGAGCTCGTCGAGCGACTGGTCGCGGCCGGGCAGTGGACGGACGGCGATCCGGAGATCCTGGTCGTGGTGGATGCCGGCTACGACGTTCCCCGCCTGGCCTTCCTCCTGAAAGATCTCCCGGTGCAGGTACTGGGACGCATGCGCTCGGACCGCGTCCTGCGACGCGCGGTCCCACCCCGCGAGCCCGGCACCCGCGGCCGCCCTCCTCGTCATGGCGGCGAATTCGTCTTCGGCGACCCGGCCACCTGGGGCACACCCGACGCGCAGACGATGACCACAACCCGCCTCTACGGAACGGCCACCGCCAGGGCCTGGGACCGACTCCATCCTCGACTGACCCACCGTTCGGCCTGGACTTCCCAGCTCGGTGCACTGCCGGTCATCGAGGGCACCGTGATCCGCCTGCACGTCGAGCACCTTCCCAGCGGCGCCACACCGAAGCCCGTCTGGCTGTGGTGGTCGGGCACCGACGCCTGTGAGTCCGACGTCGACATGCTCTGGCAGACATTCCTGCGACGCTTCGACATCGAGCACACTTTCCGCCTGTTCAAGCAAACACTCGGCTGGACCTGCCCGAAGATCCGCACCCCCGAAGCAGCCGACCGCTGGACCTGGCTGATCCTCGCGGTCTTCACCCAGCTACGTCTCGCCCGTCCGCTGGCAGCCGACCTCCGGCGTCCGTGGGAAAAACCGGCCCCGCCCGACAGGCTCACCCCTGCCCGCGTCCGCCGCGACTTTCGGCACCTCCGCCCGAAGGCCCACTGCCCAGCCGGAGCACCGAAAGCCTCCCGCCCCGGACCTGGCCGGCCCCCCGGAAGCAAGAACACCCGGCCCACCCCACGCCACGACGTGCACACGGTCGGCAAACCAGGCTCCGCGAAACGACGAACGAAGAAGTCAACGGACCCACGTCCACGCCGCACAGGTTAAAGATCAAG